>JAFQAP010000012.1 GCA_017399965.1 Clostridia bacterium
ACCACTATCTACGTTATCTTCGCTCTCGTAGCTCTCGTTTCTCTTGCCGGTGTTTACTACACTACCAAGAAATTCAATAAGTAATATATTGAATAGTTTCATAAGCGGTGGTCCTCCACCGCTTATGCTTATCATTGC
This sequence comes from Clostridia bacterium, assembly GCA_017399965.1. Taxonomy (GTDB): domain Bacteria; phylum Bacillota; class Clostridia; order Oscillospirales; family CAG-382; genus SFLA01. The sequence goes on from JAFQAP010000012.1 coordinate 139, forward strand.
CCCCAAGAGGCTCCAACGCTTCTTGGGGTGATTATAATTGAGGATTTATGGAAATTAAAACCATATTTGGTAAAATAATTGAATTTTTTACTAAGAATGAAAACCGGAAATTCATATACATAGGAACTGCCGTCATTGTTGCTGTCGTTGTACTCATATTGGTGCTGTGCTTATCTATGTGCTCTTCCGAAGAACCGGAGGAGAGCGTGGTTTCTGAGGATGTTTCCGAGGAAATGTCCGTGGAAGTGTCCGAAGAAGTAAGCGAAGAAATTTCGGAAGAGATAAGCGAGGAGGTTTCGGAGGAGGAAAGTCTTGCTCCCACAGAAGACGAACTCAAGCTTCAGGAAATCGCGCCGCTGTATAGTGAAAATCCCGACATGTGTGCGTGGATGAAAATAGACGGTACTGTTGTTGATTATCCGGTAATGTACACGCCGAATAATCCTAACAAATATCTCCGTGCGGATTTTTACGGCAACTACAGCAGACAAGGTTCGTTGATAATGGACAAGCGTTGCATTCTTGATCCTGAAAGCGAAAACCTTATCGTACACGGACATAATATGACAGACGGCTCCATGTTCCGTCTGCTTCATAGTTATCCCAAAAAAACGTACAGAGATGAGCATCCCATAATCAAACTGTATATCGGAAACGAGGTCCGTGAATACGAAGTGTTTGCCGTTTTCTACGACAAGGTTTATTACAAAACCGATACCTGCTTTAAATTTTATGAATTTACCGAAGCAGACACCCAAGAGCGTTTTGACGAAGGAATACGCTACTTCAAATCTCACTCCGTATACGATACAGGCATAACTCCCGAATACGGCGAGAGATTACTTACATTAGTTACTTGCTCTTACCACGTCACCAACGGCAGACTCGTCGTAGTCGCTCGTGAAATAACCAAATAAAAAAGTCACCCCAAGAAGCCGTTATCTTCTCGGGGTGATTCTCGTTTTAGGGGTGATTCTTGTTTTTGAGTGTTTTTAAGGGTGATTCTTAAAATTACCGAAGACTTCGTTTGCTTTTGAAAAGCTTGCGAAGGTTTCGGGGTGGTTTTTGATAATGCGCATAACTTCGCCGATCTGGCGTTTATTAACTATGCAGACAAGCATATATTTATCCGTATCCGAGTACATTCCGTGCACCTGCACCTTGGTAACGCCGCGGTGCAGTTTTGTTATAAGCTCCTGCGCCAATTCTTCGGGGTAAGCTGTAACGATCTCAAATCTGTAGCCGTTTTTTATACCGCTCAGTCCCCGGTCAACGATAATGTTTGCAATAAACAGGTTGAGCAGGGTACAGATTACGGGCGTAACCTTCATACCGTAGACGAAAAAGGCGATCGCCACCACGGATGCATCCATAACAAAGGAAACGTATGCGATATTCTGCTCCGGTTTAAAATGCTTTATCAAAGCGGAAATCCCGTATGTGCCGCCGCTGGCGCCGAAACGGCGAAGCATTATAGAAAAGCCGAAGCCTGATATAACGCCGGTGGCAATACTTGCGAAAATTATATTAAAATCCTCTCCGCTTGTGGCAAGGGAATAGGGTGTGGCACCCAAAAGCTCATATATCTGCGGTGTCACAGATTGCACCAGCAGATATAAAGTAAGCATTCCGCCCAGCTTTTTATCTATAATAAAGCTTACGAGAACAAATATAGGCAGATTAAACGCCACCATAAGCAAAGACCAACTTATCTTGCTTTCGAGCAAATGATATGTCATAGTGGCAAGACCGCCGACACCGCCGGGAGCAAACCCGTTGCTGTTTTGAAAAAAGTGATATGCGCTGCCTACGATAACTCCTGCGAAGAGCACGCAGAGCAGATCAAAAATAACTTGTTTTACACCGCTTTTTTTCATATAACGTCCTTTATAATGGGGAATATTTTTTGGATAACGCCCGCTTCGATTTTAAGACTTGCATAGGCTACGGGCATTTCGCCGAAAACTGCATTGTAATGGCACATAGCAGCCACACAACTACCGATATAAGACTGATGTGAAAGATCGGGACTGTAAAGGTCTATATCACCGTGCTTTTTGGTTATTTCGTTAAAGCATCTTCCCACGGGGGAAACGTCCGCCTGAACAGTCTTTGCGGCTTGCAGATATGCTCTTTCCAAAGCCAGAAACATTTCTTCCGAGCTAAGCCCAAGTGTTTGAAGCAACGGGCAGCCTTCTTTTCTGCCCCAGGTGGCGTAAAGCACCGTCTTTTTTGGGGAAATGAGTTTGTTTAAACCCAAAACGCCTTTTTCAAAGCTTTGGTAATCGGTTATACCCAGGTAGCTTTGCTCCTGCAGAATAAGTACGTCGTACTCCTTTTGGGAAAGAAGCGCGAGTATCTCACCGTGTTTTTCATCGGCAGGGTCGAGATTTTCATACAGCTTTCGGGAACCTTTGGTAACCGAATCCACGGTTACTTCTTTCCCGTTTTCCTTTGCCAGGCTTTCAAAAAGCTCGGGTACCTTGTGTACGTATGTGTAGCTGTTTCCGATAAATAATATATTCAAACCTTTGATCTCCCGTTTACTTTGTCAAATATTTTTTAGCCATTCCGCCCTCGGCGGTTTCGCGGTAGATCACCTTAAGGTCTTTTCCCGTTTCGTACATAGTGTCTACTATCATATCAAAGCTTATTTTTCTTGAATCAGCAAGGAAATCCGCCAGATTTACTGCGTTTAAGGCGCGCATCGCCGCAATAGCGTTTCGCTCGATACAGGGAATCTGAACAAGACCGCCGATAGGGTCGCAGGTGAGCCCCAAGTGATGCTCGATAGACATTTCCGCCGCGTATTCTATCTGGTCAAGATCAAGCTCATACAATTCAGCCGCCGCGGCAGCAGCCATGGCGCAGGCAGTGCCTATCTCTGCCTGGCATCCGCATTCAGCACCGCTTATGGATGCGTTGGTTTTGATCAGGTTTCCCACAATACTTGCCGCCGCAAGACCGTGCAGTATCTGTTCGTCCGTAAAGTTGCGCTTTACCTGCAGATATTTAAGCACCGCAGGCAAAACTCCGCAGGCGCCGCAGGTGGGGGCGGTTACTATCAGCCCGCCGTCTGCATTTTCTTCGCTTACCGCATAAGCGTATGCGCAGATAAGACGGTTCGTCTTGGTTTCTTCGCTTTCGTCAATGTGCTTTTGGCGGAACAGGTATCTGGCTTTTCTCTGTAATCCCAAACCGCCGTGTAAGGTGCCCTCGGCTTGAATGCCGCGTTTTACGGCATCTTGCATTACCGTCCATACTTCCGCAAGATAATCCCATATCTCCTCGCCTTCCTGCTCTTCCACGTACTGCCACAGACGAATTTCCTTTTCACGGCAGTATTTGGAAATTTCGGTAAAGGAGTTGAGCGGATATATTTCGGCGTGCTCGCTTGCCTGTTCACCCCGGGCGATTATCTCTCCGCCTCCGATGCTGTAAAACCGTGTTTTTACGGTTTTATCGCCCTTTACGGCATAAAAATCCATTGTGTTGGGGTGGTAATCGGTAGGGGTATCTTTATCAAATTCAATTGTAAACTTCTTACCTTCAAAAACACGCATTAAGGCGGTGTCTGTCATATGTCCCGTTCCGGTCTTCGCCAAGGAGCCGAACAACATTACCTTGTATTCCTCCGCATCGGGATTTTCTTTGATAAACCGCTTTGCCGCCGCAATAGGACCCATGGTGTGGGAAGAGGAAGGCCCGCTTCCTATACGGTATAAATATTTAAGAGATTGCATTTCGTGTTCCTCTCTTTAAAACCAATAATCTTTCATTTTATTTAAAAATTCTTTTGTTATGGGAAAACCCGAGCTTTCACCTATCACGGCATCAACTCCGCAATAAGGGCACAAGGCAGTTTTTCCGTTGTCGGTAAAATCTGTTATTTCTTCCGCAGAGAATATTTGAGTGCAGTAAAAACAACCGCATTTTGTGCCATTTTTAAGGTTCTCTCTGTTGTTTGCGCAGTAGCCGTGAGCAACTTTTATATCTGACATATCGCTCCTCCTTAAACTGAGTTTGTGTCGGTTTGTTTTATTTTAAAAGCAGATCCTTTTAATATTTTTTTCATCAACACATATACGAACACGCCCAAAAGCGCTCCTAAGGTGTTTAATATAAGATCGTCAATATCCGTGCCGCGGGGCAAAAAAAGCTGGGCGGTTTCTATAAACAGAGAAATGCAAAATGTTATCCCCACCGCCTTTGCAGGGGAAATGTTCCACAGCAGGGGAAGGAATATACCAAAAGGCACAAACAAAATAATATTCCCCAAAAAATTTATTAAAAAATAGTTTATGTTCCCTGCGTAAAATACCTCGTTAAAGGTTTCGTAAAACACCTTAAAAGGTATGAGGTTGGTTTTGTGAATACCCGTGTTTATAATTCCCAACCCGCCTGCGCCAAACTCAAGCTTTGGAATAACGGTCTGGGAAGCAAGCCCCGTGCAGAATATAACAAAGCAAAAAAGCAAAATTTCTCTGTACCAATTTATTTTGCGCTTTTTCACCTTTATGTAAATAAGTCTTGCGGCGGCGTATATCGGCACAGCCACAAGCATATACGGCAGCATATTTAGGGCGTATTCTATAATTTTGTTCATCAGATATCCTTTTGTCCGCCGTTGGCGGTATATCACTAAAGTTCGGTTATTTTCAGCAGGTCGGCAAGCTCGGTGAAGGTATAGTCTTGTTCCGCAAAAGAACTGCGTTTTGCTCTGTCAACAAGGGCGGTTTTCATTCCGACAGATTTAGGTCCGATCACATCATCTGTCAATGAGTCGCCGACAAACAAAACGTCCTATGGGTTCAAATTGTTTTCTTTAAGTATGCGGTAATAGAAATCCGGCGAGGGTTTATAGCACTTTAAATCTTCGGAGGTATATGCCTTGTGCACGGAAATACCGTTGTTTTTCATAACAGCTTCCAGCACGTCATTATCCGTATTTGAACCGATAAACACCTTGAAGTATCTCATTAATTTTTCAATTACGGTTTTTGTTTCGGGAAAGGCTTTGCGCATAAATGCTTTTTTAATCAAGTATTCCGCATCGCTTTGAGCATTTCGTTTTACGCCGTATTTATCATAAAACATTTGTATTCGCAAAATAAAAATTTCGCGCTCGGTCATAAATTTGCAGTTTTGCGCAGTATATGTTTTATAAAAAGCTTTCCACTCTTTTATGAATTCGTTTTTGTCAACAGGGATTTTGTGCGCGATTATATTCGCCATAATTGCCTTTGAGGAACCGCCTTGTTCAACGTCGAAAAGCGTACCGAACGCATCAAAAATTATCGCTTTCATAAATTTATCACCGTATATTCAGACGAACAATTCGTCATAGTAAGCGTACTATGTGCGTGTGAGAAGGACGATATCCGGTATGTTTTTAATCCAACAGTTCGTCGGCAGATTTTACCGTCCACCCGAATTTGTCCTTAAAATCTTCAAAGCAATCTTTGCAGATCCACCATCTCATATCCTTTGTGCAATAAAATTCGCACTCAATGTTGGTCATTGCTTTTTCCCAGCAAAATTCGCAATGCTCGTGCCAAAACAGCTGTATCTTTTCTCCTTCAAGGCACTCTTTTTTATCGGGGAAATGAGCAACATGGTTTTGGGCATATTCAGAAATTTTTTGAAAAAACATATTCTTTTCGTTATACGCATTTTCCCAGAATGCAGGAAAAACCACTTTATAAAGAATTGCATCTTGCAGGTATTCTTCCTGACCGTTAAGTCTCCAATCCTGTTCCATACCAGGTAAACTCCTTTTTGTACACTTGCGCCGCGTGCGGCGCAAACTTCACTCACGCAGTGAACTTAGTTGTTGAAACAATATTTTATTCTTTCGGAACCCCGATACGGTCAAGTTGCTTAACCAATGCTTCCAATCCAACCACGTTGTGTTCAACCGTAAAAAGCAATTTTCGGTTTTTGTCAAAAACCGTAAGCTGAGCTTTATTGTGAGCGTATGACTCCATATCGGTATATTTTACAAGTTTTTTCTTGAACGGTCGCACCACAAGAATTCCGTCATCACAAACAACCTCGTAGGTGCAAAACGCAAGAATAATGCCGAGTAAAGGAAGTGAAGTGAATAATAAAGCGGAAAATATATATGCTATCCATGCATAATACGGACAGTCTTTTTCAAAAATGCCTAACAGAACAGCTCCGATAACAAACAGTATAAATGCAACTATAAAAACGATAACATACCCCCGATAATGCCTGCGGGGATATTTTGTTCTGTTGGTATTCTCGGTTTCGGCTTGTTCTGATTTTGTTTGTTTTGCCGACCAAGGGAGCGGAATAAAAAGATCAAATAATATTGCGCCCAATGCTTCAATAAGTACTTCCATTGGTGTTCCTCCTTGTGTGGTCAATCGTATGAGAGCTTCAACGTGTCCGCTTACACGGAGTGAGATTTTAACTGTTTTCTTTTGCGGTGGTGATGGAGGCTATGAGCAGTTTGCGTATCTTACTGCACTTCGCAAACATATCCTTATACTCTTCCTCGGTTATCATGTGCGTATCCTTGAACAAACCAAGCCAATAATCTGTTTCATAACATTCTTTCAAAGCAATTTGAAATTTATTGATAAAGTCGGCTTTACTTGCGGCATAGTTAGCTTCGTGAATATTTGCTCCAATACTTGTACCACTTCGCAATACTTGATTTAACAATACGTTGCTTTTGCGGTTTTCCTTTATGTCTGTGCAAAGAGTAACGATATCAACAGCAAACTGCTTTGATAAATCAACAAGAAAATTTTCTTTCATCGTAAACCCTCGTTTCTTGAATGATTTGACGGCGTTTCCGTCATGAATTGATGCTCGCAAGCCCGCATCATGATTTCTCGCTTCGCTCCATGATTTGACGCTACGCGTCATTGAATGAATTGTGCACCTACCTTATGCGCCCGCAGGCGCAATTCATGGCGAAGCCAATTCATGAGTGCGACGCACTCAATTCATGCGCTTGCGCAATTCATTGTCGAGTCGTCGTGTCAGACACACGACCGACTCGACATGGCTTGTCCTTGGAAACAGATCAAAAACCGCGGCTTTTTGCGCTTTAAACCCTTTTTCTTCAAATATCTTTACATCTCTTGCCAGAGTTGCGGGGTTGCAGGAGATATACACCACTTTTTCCGCGCCGGACAGAGCTATATCGTTTATCACTTTTTCCGTCATTCCCTTTCGGGGCGGGTCGGTAAACACCACACGGGGAGTGCCGAAGGTGTTTTTGCACTCCTCAATGCCTTTTTCGCTGTCCGCACACACGAAGCGGAAATCCGTATATCCGTTTGCTTTTGCGTTGCGGGAGGCATCCTCCACCGCTTCGGGGATAATTTCTATACCAAACAGCTTTGTGTCCGTATCCGTACAGCATATTCCCACGGTGCCCGTACCGCAATAAAGATCGCACACTATATCGCCCTTTTTAAGGTCCGCATATTCTTTGGCTTTATAAAGAAGCAGCTGGGCCGCCTTGGTATTTACCTGCCAGAAGGAGAGGGGAGATACCAAAAAACGCTTTCCGCACAAAATGTCCGTAAGATATGCTTCTCCCTTTAACAGTACGCATTTTTTACCCAATATCACGTTGGTGTTTTGGGTGTTTATATTTGCATAAAAGCTTTTTATCTCGGGATGAAGTGCGGTTATCTTTTCGCTTACCGGGCAGAGAAATGACACGTCCTCGGTATTCACCACGGGCATAACGCAGTATTCGCCGTTTCCCGTGTTGCGCAGGTAAAGATGGCGCAAAACACCCTTGCCCGTTTCGCTGTCGTAAACGGAAACGCCGTTAAGCTCTTTTAAAATATCTCCGATGATCTCGGTAGTTTTTTGAGGCTGAAGCATACAGTCCCCGTGGGGAATAACTCTGTGGGAATGGCGGGCGAAATATCCTGCCGTCAAGCCCTTTTCCGTTTGTGTTACGGGGTATTGAGCCTTGTTGCGGTATCTTTCCGTAACGGGGCTCACTATGTATTCGGGGGTAATATCGCATTTGCCGATACGGGTAAGGCAATCCCGCACGTGGTCGTATTTTAATCTCTTCTCCGCTTCATAGTTCATATGCCGTAAAGCACAGCCGCCGCATTGCCTGAACACAGGGCAATCGGGCTGAATACGGTCGGGAGAGGGGGTGATCAATTCCTCGGTCTTTCCAACAAGATACCCCGAGGTTTCTTTTATAATTTTAACCGTCATTTCGTCGCCCGCACAGCACATGGGGGTGAATACCACCTTGCCCTCTTCGGTGCGGGAAATTCCGTCGCCCTCTGTGGTAACGGAGGTTATATTCAGTTTATAGACCCGGTTTTTTTCTTTCATTTTTTGCGGATCTCCTTTTTTGTTTTAAACTGCGCCCAGCAGAGTTATCAAAACCGCAAAAACGCTTGTTCCTTCAAAAAGATAAGGCATTTTTACCTTTTGCGCGCCCAGTATTATTCCGTGCCAGATAATTGTCATTATGCCAAAACAAACGCAGGAAACGGCGGAAACTGTTATAAGGGCTTCAAGGCTCTCACCCGTAAAGCCTACAGCCGTCATTATAGCGGAAAGCACGGGCAAAAGCAGTATGGCGGGCATATATGAAGCTTCGGTGCCAAATAACTTTTTGGAAGCGAATATGGCGGCAACACCCAAAACAGCGGCGCAGACAGCGGAAAACACGGTAAGCATAGTGCTGTTTGCAAAACCGCCGAAAAATGTCATACACAAATATCCTCCTGCGGCATTTCCGCCCACGCCGCACAGAGCGGTGCAGACAGCGGTTACGAATACGGATCTGCTGTCACCCTGCAAAAAGGTCTTGTCCCGTAAAAGAAGGGCGCAAAACACACGCAAAACCGCCAAAAGACAAATTGCGGAAATAATATAGATTCTCATTTTTTGCCTCCCTTTACCTTTGTTCTTCCGTATGCAACGGGGAGGGTGTATCTGTCAATAACGGGGGTGACTGCGCTCATTATCACTACCGCGGCATAAACGCCTTCTTCGGCAATGCCGAGATAACGTACAAGTAAGGTCAAAGCCGCGCATCCTATGCCGAAAACTACCTTTCCTATATCGGTCACGGGCATAGAATAAGTATCGGAAAAAGCAAACACCGCCGTAAGCATAGCGCCGCCGGAAAGCAGGGATACCAGCATATAGAATATGGCTTCGTTATCTCCTTTGGGGAAGATAAGGGTAACCAGACACAAAACAAACAAAAAGGAGACGGGGGCGTGCCAACGCATCTTTTTGCGCACCAAAAGGAATATACAGCCAAAGAGCAAAAGCATAAAGCTTATTTCTCCTATGTTGCCGGAAACGGTTCCGTAGAACTGGTCCCATAGCGTACCCGAAGAAACCTTACCCTGCGCCAAAAGCTGTAACGGGGTGTAGGTTCTGAAGGAGTTTATGTCTGCCTCCGAGGGATTGAACAACCAAGGGGATATATACATAAACGCCTGAGTGGCTCGGGAGAGGAGTTTCGGAAACACCGTCCGTACTGCCGCCGCAGCGAAAAAACCGCCAAAGAAGGGCTTTCTGCCCTCGGAGAGCCACAATGAAGGCACAGCGGACAAGATGCCGCCCAGCATGGGAATATAATAGGGCACGGATACGGGCAGGGTAAAGGCGAATACCGCGCCGGAAACGGCTGTATCCAGCAAAGTAAACAAGTCTGCTTTTTGCTTTAACACGGCTTTAACGCCGAAAGCAAAGGCGGTGGCGAAGATTACGGATATTAATGTTATAAAAAGGGCGCGGACACCGTATGCGTATACGCTCCAGACAATGGGAAGCAAAAGTATTACGCATCTGTCTGCGGCAAAGGATAAAGCTTTTGTTTTATCCCGCAGAGTGGGGGTGTATGTCATTTGCTTGCCTCCTTTTTACGGTTTTCTATAATATCAAGAAGCTTTATTTCGGAAGGACATATATACTCACAGCATCCGCACATATCGCAAAGCTTTGCCCAGGCGGGTCTGTGGCTTCCGTCAATAAAGGTGTGGGGCGCAATACGCATAGGGCAGTGGGTAATACACTTTCCGCACATAATGCAGGAAAGTGATTTTTTGTTTAAGGGCTGAGTTATTACGAGCTGGGATGTGGATTTTGTAACACATCCGTTTTCCAGATCCGCCGGCGCTCCGTTTAAAACGCTTCCGCAAATACAAACGGCGTTTTCGGGCACGCCGCCGCATTGTTCCGTAATGGCGTGCAAGGAAGTGCCCAAAGGCACCAAAAGATTTGCGGGGGAAGCGCATTTTTCACCGCTTACGGTAAGATATTTATCGGTTACGGGCACACCTTCCGCGCAGGCGCTGTATACTCTCAGTACTGTTTCTGCGGAAAATACGGTGTATCCTATATCGTGAGTGGCTCTGCCTGCGGGAACTTCTTTTTTTATTATTGCACAAAGCAGGTTTCTTTCCTCTCCCAAAGGATATTTGGGAGCGAGTCTTACAACGGATATAAGCTTATCCTTTTCGCCGATAACGCTTTTTAAAGCGGAAAATGCTTTGCGCTCGTTGTTTTCCAAAGCGAAAATTACCTGCTTCACCCCAATGGCTTTTGCAAGAATTCGGGCGCCGTATACCAATTCCTTGGGGTGCTCTTTAACAATTTCACGGACAAAGCTTCCGTAAGGGTCGGATTGAACGCAGTTTATTACCAGACAAAAGGCTTTCCCGCGGGAAGCGATTATCTTTATATGAGCAGGGAAGTTGCTGTAGGTTCCCACAACTCCCATGGTGCGTATTTTTTCGGTTATCTCTTCGGGGGTTATTTCGGAAACAGGTTTTGTAAAAGGCTGCGCGGGGGCGCAGGTTTCGGTCTTATCGGATTTGATAACGATATAATGGGAATTATCCTTCAGAAGCAAACGCACAACGGTTCCGGAAACGGGCGCGTGGAGATAAGCCAGCCTTTCGCTTACGGCAATAGTCTGACCTTTTTTAACATACTCTCCTTCTTTTATGCAGGGCGTGGTATCGCCTCCCGCCTGCTGTGCCACGTTTATAGCTACCGCCGCAGGTGTAAAAACCTTTGGTGACAGCCCGTGGGAAAGTCCCGTTTTATTTATTTTTATTCCGCCGTAAAAGCTGTTTGCCATATTTCATAACCTCTCGATATATATTATATCTCAATATACTATCTTAACATTAAAAAAAAGATATTGCAAGTATTAGTTTAACTATTGAAATTTTTATTAAAATATTGTAATATATCTTTGAGGTGGTATCTTTGAACCTTACAGAAAAGTTTGAAATAAAGGTTTTTATCCTGTATTTGCTTAAAAATCTGGACGAACCTCTGGATTATGATACTATAAGCGAGATCGTCGTGCAGGACGGTTTTGTAAACTTTTTCGATTTTGCGGATTGCTTTGCGGATCTTGTCGGGGCAGGGCAGATAGATGCGTTTTTTGAAGGGGACGTGCCCACGTATCTTATCTCCTCCACGGGCAGAGAAGCCGTAAGCAACGTAGAAACACGCCTTTATAACACTGTGCGCGATCAAGCGTTAAGATCTGCCCAGCGTCTTCTTGCTTTGCGCAGGGACGGTACCCGTGTTTCGTCCGATATCAAGCCCTGCGGAGAGGGGTACAGCATTACCTGTACTATCGCCAACAGCACAAAAACCGTACTCAACGTGGAGCTGTATGTTACTGAAGAGCGTTACGCACACCAGCTTATCGGCAATTTCGAGGATAATGCGGAACACGTATACAAGGGGATAATGGCGCTGCTTTCCGGCGACGTTAATTATATTTTCAATGAGTAAAGCACTTGATATAACCAACGCTTTATATACCCTATATCCCGAAGCGCCCTGCGGTCTGCATGCGGGAGACGACCCGTACCGTCTTTTTGTTATGGCGGTGCTTTCCGCCCAGTGTACGGATGAACGGGTGAACGCTGTTTCGGTAGAACTGTTCAAAAGGTTTCCCACCCCTCTTTCCATGGCGGAAAGCGAGGAGGGAGAATTGGAAAAATACATATATACCGTAGGACTGTACAATTCTAAAGCCAAGTCCCTGCGGGAAGCCTGCCGCCGTATCGTGGACGTGTACGGAGGAAAGATACCTTCGGGAATGGAGGATCTGCTTTCACTCCGCGGAGTGGGCAGAAAGGTTGCAAACCTGCTCAGAGGTGATATTTTCGGTTTGGGCGGCATCGTGGCGGATACTCACTGCATAAGAATATCTGTAAGGTTGGGGCTGTGCTCCAAAAAAGACCCCGTAACCGTTGAAAAAGAGCTTACTCCGCTTATCCCCACCCAAATGCAATCCGGCTTTTGCCACCGTATGGTCTTGTTCGGAAGAGAATACTGCACTGCCAGAAACCCGTCGTGCGAAATTTGCCCGCTTAAGCACCTGTGCGATACCGCTGCTAACTAAGTTCGCCTCCGGCGAGTGAAGTTGTCTTCTACGTAACTACACAGAAAACCAAAAATAAATATATAACCGCGAAAGGACAAAAACAATGAAGAAAATCACAGCATTTCTTTTGCTTGCGCTTCTGGTTATCGTTCCCTGCTTTGCCGCATGTAACGACCCTGCAGACGACACAGGCAAAAACAATTCCGAAGTTTCTGAAGCAGCAGGATTCCCTCTTGAATATCAGAAATTCGACAATGCTAAAGTAACCATTCTCGCTGTTGCTTCAAGCAGACACACTTATGGTGAAATGCAGTTCGTTCCCAATGACGAGCAGGACGGCAACGTTATTAACGACGTCGTTGCGGAAAGAAACAATTATATCGAACAGCAGTACGGCATAACTATCGAACTTATTCCGGAAAGCTATCCCAACGAAAAGATCGATGATATGCTTGCAACCGGTCTCGATACATATGATGTTATCGTCGGCGACGTATTTAATATGATGCCCAAGGTAACCTCCGGTGCATTCCACAAGCTTAACGATCTCCTTCTGCTTGAAAACGAATGGTGGGATCAGAACTCTATCAAGTTCCTTTCTCCCGCGGGCGATACTTATATGGTAGCAAGCGACGCTCTTATCTGCGACGATATATTCACCTATCTCGTGCTCTTCAACAAGGATATGTACGAAGATCAGGGCCTTGTAGATAAGTACGGCACTATGTACGAAATGGTAGATGCAGGCGAATGGACCTACGACCGTCTTTACGCCATAGCTAAAGAAGTTTCCCGTCCCGACCCCGACGGAAAGTGGACCAACGTAAACTGTACTTACGGTTTCCTCGGTGATGCATACGGTTCTACCATGATGGTAGCAGGCGCAGGCGTTTCCACCGTTGAACTTACCGATGACGGATTCAATCTCGTTGTAGGTTCTCAGAAGTCTATCGATGTTTTCCAGAAGGTACAGCAGATAATGGGCGACCCCGCCGCAACCTGCTATGTTGAACAGATTCCCGAATCCTGGTCCGGTATCAGCTCCATCTTCAAGAACAACAGAGGTCTTTATTACCTCACCGTTGCAAACGGTATCGTAACTCTCAGACAGTCTGTTACAGAAGAAGAAGCTGTAAACTTCGGTGTTGTTCCCATTCCCAAGTTTGATGAAAATCAGGAAGAGTACTATTCCGGCATCAACGCATACCAGTCCGAAGTTATCACCATTCCCTCCACCAACAAAGCAAATCTTGATGTAACCGTATACGCTCTTGAAGCATTGGCATACTACAGCCATTCTCCCGCATCCGGCAAGAGCCTTAAGGAAGCATATTACGAAACCGTTCTCAAGCTTCAGTCCGTTGAATCCGATGACGACGCTCGTATGCTTGATATCGTATTCGGCAACCGTCTGTACGACCTCGGCGGTATCTACAACTGGGGCGGACTTATCGGTGTATATTCTCACTGCTTGCGCAACAACGCAGGTCTTGCTTCCTACTGGGAATCCATTCAGGGCTCCGTTGAATCCGAAATGGACGCAACCCTTGAAGCTTACGACAATATGAAATAAAACGAATGATCGGGAGGGCGTATAATGAAAAAAATAATATGTTTTCTTCTGGCGGCAGTCTGTGTATTCACTACCGCATGTGTACTGCCCGCCAATGATTATTCAAATGATGTTTTTGCCGCAGGCGAAGCACAAAAAGCACCTGCTCCCGTACGCGATATCGCTGCAGTTTATATAGAAACGGACAAGAATATCGTAGTGGAAGAGTACAGAGCCTGCAGTATAAAAATCGTTGATATTTACGGAAATACCGTGGAGGATGCCGAAAGCAAAATAAAGGTGCGCGGCAACTCCACCTCCTCCGGAGCGAAAAAGCCCTATAACTTTAAGTTAAGCTCCAAAACCGAGCTTTTGGGGATGGGCAAGGCGAAAAAATGGTGTTTGCTTGCAAACTGCTATGAAAAAACGCTTATAAGAAATGAAATGGTGTTTGATTTCGCCCGTAACTTTACCTGCCTTGAGTATACTCCCGACAGCCGTTTTGTAGACGTTTATCTTAACGGCGTTCTGAAGGGAAATTACATCCTCTGCGAAGCGGTGGAGGCAGGCAGCAGCCGTGTGGATATCGATATTGATAACGGTGAGTTTCTTTTGGAAAGGGACGTGCGCGAGGAAGAGGGAACGGTATATCTCAATTCTCCCGTGCTGGGCATCCGCTTTGCTCTCAATGAGCCGGAAGAGCCTACCGCAGCGCAGTTGGATTCCTTAAAAGCATTTCTTAAAAAGGCAGAAACCGCCCTTTCTTCCGGAAAAATGTCGGAGATCGAAAAGTATTTCGATATTCCCTCGATCGTGGACTTTTATATTATCCTTGAATATTTCAAGCAGGTGGATATTTCCGTGGGAAGCACCCGTTTTTATATTAAGGACGGCAAGATCTACGGCGGTCCCGTTTGGGATTTCGACCTTACCATGGGCAACTGCCTTTCTTCCTATTACACCGCGTACAACAACGTGGGGGGAAGCGGCAAATCCTGCGAAGGCATATACTGCAACGTGGATTGGTTCAGGTATTTTAACAAGGTTTCCGAATTCCAAAAGCTCCGTAACGATCGCTTTTTGGAACTGCAGGATAGTATAGTTAATCTGTATACCCGCACCGTAAAGGGCGTAAGCTATATTGATACCGTTACGGCGGAAAACAGCGCTTCCTTTGCCCGCAACTATAAAGAAGCAGGCTGGAAGATGGATATTGTTTACAGCACGCTGGAGCGTATTCCCGAAAAGACTTACGAAGGCAATCTGAATTACCTCCGCACCTGGCTTAAAGAGCGCAACGAATGGCTGCTCACCAACTGGGGTCTTACCCAGCGCAACTACGTTGTGCCCAAAAAAGATTCGGGTATGGAGGCGGACGGCGGTATTATCTACGGCCTTAAAGCAGGTGTCACTCCCAAAAAGTGTGAAGATATGTTTGTGTTTAACGCAACCGTAACCGCTGAACACGAATACGTGGGAACGGGCAGTACGGTAACAAACCAAGGCGTGACCTACGGCTTTGTTGTCTTGGGCGATGTGGACGGAAACGGCATTGTGGACGCGAGAGATTATATCCGTGTTCGCCGTGATTTCCTCGGCACTTACGATATAGAAGGGCTGTCCGAACTTTCTGCGGATTGCAACGGCGACGGCAAAATTTCCGCCACCGATTACCTTATGGTAAGACGCCATATCACCGGTAATTTTAATTTGTACGAATAATAAAACAACAAAAAAGGAACCGAGAAATCGGTTCCTTTTTTATCTGTGGTGATTTAGTAGGGAATAATGTTATTCCAATAATAATTAACCTTTTTAGCGTAAATTTCCAACCAGCATTCACAAAAGCTGTATTTTCCTTCGCCGTGAAGATAACCGTAGATCAAGTTATTAAAAGGGTTTTGCGTATTTAAATAGTGGTATATAAACTCGTAAGCGCATTTTTTGGAATTTATGGTTTTTATAAATAAATCCGCGTCCCAGCATTTTACCGTTCTCTTACGGTTCTTTTCACGCTCCTGTACAAAAACACGAGCCTGAACATCGCATACAGATTTATAGTCATCAAACAAAGTGAACTCAACTTTCGCAGCATCTGTGACCATAAGCTTGTTGTAAGGGTTATCGGGATGCTCGGGTAATATCTCAAACCCGTCGGGAAATTCAAATATCAGCTTTCCGTCCCGCAAATATACCTTCTCAGCAATGCAATCGTGCAGGGTAAGGTTGGTATTATTATCTTCGCAGTGAATAAATTCTTGGTTTGTCATATAAGCACCTCACTTTAATATAATTATAACATAAGGCGCACAAAAAAGCAATACGGCTGTTTGCTTATTCCGCTATATCGACTTTTCTCAACCAGATACTATCGTCAACCATGCTGTCCCACAGAGAATAATAGTGGATAACGCCCTTTGAATCTTCAAAAGATATACCTCTTAAAGCATAAACGTCGCCAAACACGGTTTCTGCCACAAAGATCATCTCGGGTGTGAACTCATCCATGGTGTAAAGCACCTTGTCGATCTTGGGGGCGCCGTCATTCGACCAAGTGTCGGTTGAAATTATGCTGAAATATCTTACGTTGGTTACCGCCGTATCGGTGGTAAAGGCTACAAAAGAATAATCGGTTTCGGGGTCATCGAACATTACGTAGGAATCTTTGTCCGCAAGCAGTGCTTCGGATGCAAACTCCACGCTTATTTTAACTTCTTCCGCTTCCTTTTCGCTTTCTTGGGAAATCTCGCTGTTTTCGGCAGGTTGGGATTCTTGGGAAATTCCGCTCTGTTCATCGGGTGCGGACGAATCGTTGCCGCCGGCAACACAGGAAATAAGCGTGCAAGCCAAAAGTGCAGAGAGAATAAGAGAGATAATAATTTTTTTCATTGTTTTTCCTCCAATATTTGTTGCCTGCCATTATAGCGGATTTTCCGCTAAAAGTCAATAGTGTATTTTCCGCTAAAGTATAATGGGGTATACTGTAAAGGGCGGTGAAAATATGCTTTACAAAAGAATTCGAGATATGCGTGAGGATAAAGATCTTACCCAAAAGCAAATGGGGGAAATATTGTCCTGCAGCCAGCGTGTTTACAGCGATTACGAGCGGGGAGAGCTGGATATCCCCACAGATATTCTCATTAAATTGGCAGATTTTCATAACGTGTCGGTAGACTATATTTTAAACCGTACGAATAATAAAATAACCAATAAATAAACCGATTTGACCTGAAGATCAAATCGGTTTTTGTGTTAAGAATTCTCGTAATTTACTATTTGCATTTTTTGCTGTTATTAATATAATTTCCGTTTCCATCCCTGTTTATAGGAACGGCGGTAAGGCAAAAACGCAAACAATGACACGGACAAGAAAGTTCTATTCTATATTTGTCTTGTGCGCCTCTGTATGTAAAATCTCCGCCACAACGAATTACTTCGCACCAAGTGAAAATTTCCGCCATAGCACGAGGACAAAACCCCTGAGGTGTTTCGTATTCAAAATGAAAAACGTCTCCCTTTTCTAATCCGAGTCTGCAATTCTTTGCTTCGCCTTCAATTACTTCTACATCAAAAGCCCAATCTTCAAAAATCCATTTTTTCATTTTGCGTTCTCCTTTGCGGTGTTGATGGAAGATATAAGCATTCGTTTGATTTCTTCTGCAAGAGAGAGCAATTTATCAAAGTTATATTCAATCAAATTTGTTCGTTTTAACAACTTGAGCCAATAAACGCTTTCTCCGGTTTCCTTCAAAGCGATGTGCAATTTTGAAATGAAATCTGCTTTGCTGTTGCCGTAAACTGCTTCGTTTATATTCGCACCGACACTGGTAGCAGAACGAAGCAATTGCTTTGCTACGGTCGTATCTTTTTTCGCTTTGGAAAACTCTTCATAAAACAAAACGATTTGTGTTGCAAAATCGAGAGATTTTTCAAGTAACGGACTGCTCATAAAACTCACCTCAAAATATACTATATCACAATAAGTTCTTTAATTCAATGCTTTGCGGAGCAAAGCTACCGATTCTCTTCTCTTTTCTCTCTTATCTTTTATCCGGAAAAGTCGCGCTGTTTTCAGAGAAGAGAGAAGAACGAAGAGAGAAGAGTGAAGAGAACAAAAAGAAAAAGCCGCCCGATGCGACTTTTCTTTTTGGTGGAGACTACAGGACTCGAACCTGTGACCCCTTGCACGTCAAGCAAGTGCTCTAGCCAACTGGGCTAAGCCTCCGCGCAAGAGAGATTATAGCACAAGGATTAGCAAAAATCAACCCTTATTTCTCTTGGTTTTACGGTTTTTCTTAAAGGAATCAACCTTTTTATTCACCAGTATCATTGCCGCCACGGTAACCGCGGTTCCCAGCGCCGCACCGATAATACCCCATTTAAGATTGCTTGTATCGGACTTTTTGCATTTTTCGGCTTTCTTTTTCTCAACCACCGCTTCCACGGTTTCCTTTATCTGCTTTTCGTCCAATCCTCCGCAGGCGTTAAGGGCAATCTTTTGCAGCTTTTCGGCGGTATTCTTATCAAGTCCCGCGGTGTAGGTATTACCCACGGGGCTTACTTTACAGAAGGAATAAAGATAACAGCACGCCGCCAGATAACTGCCCGCTTTGGAATGGTGGGCTTCATCATCGGCATACAGATTTATTTCGGGATATTTGAGTATACATTCGGAAAAAGCGGTAGCCACAGGGCACACGGGTATATCGTAAAGATCGCCCATTGCCGTAAAGGTCTTGCTCATATCCGCATTTGCGGCAAGCCGCTTGTTTTTATCCGGCTCATAACCGTATCTCATATAAAGCAGGGGCTTTGCTCCGTTTTGTTCAACCAATATGAGCAGTTTTTCCAAAGCCTCCGTCCGTTTGCCGAAGGTGCAGGGGGTTCCGTCCTGCAAAACAATATAATCGTATTTCTTTGCTTCCAGCATTTTTCTGAGCGCCTGCCCTCTGGGATGGTTTTCGTCCGCATATTCATAAAAATATGCACTGCCGAAGGTGCAGTAATCCACGGAAACGTCCAACCCTGCGGCTTTGCACAAGCCCTTGAACTTTATGGGGTTGCCGTTTATATATGTGCAGGAATTACCCACAAACAGATATTTTACCGTGTTTGCCGTTTCGTTTTCGGAAATATCCGCAACCACAGTCAAAACGCCGCTTTCGGTATCGTACCTTGCGTACAAGGGGTAAATAAGCGAAATGGTGGAATTGTGTATAACGGCGCCTTCCGTTGCCAAAAGGTAGTATTTATACAAAGGGTGGGTATTTGAAAACGCAACGGCAAAACCGCCCTCGGGCAGTAAAACGGCTTTTTGCACGCTGTATTCTCCTTCGTAAAGGTTGCATCCACCTTCGTAAAGATTTCCGTCCTTATCAAACACCAGTATATATGCGTTGCGCAGACCGTATGTATCCGCGTACAGCACATCGGTATTTCGGTACAGAGTAAGGCTGTCTGTTGTAAAAGGGCGGTCGTATGCGGTTATAACAAAATCTTGGGTCTTCATATTATTATCCCCCTTTTGCCGTTATTTTTATTTATTATACCACCTAATACCGCTTTTTGTCAATGAGTGCAAATCTTTTGCTTTATATAATTGACATTTTAACAAAAAAGGGGTATATTATATACCGAAAAGAAAAGGAGATGTTTTATATGAGTGAATGTTCACACGATTGTTCTTCCTGCGGCGAAAACTGTGCGAGCCGTACAGAACCTATGAAAGAAAAATTAAACGATTATTCCCGTGTCGGCAAGGTTATCGGCGTAGTAAGCGGTAAGGGCGGCGTAGGCAAAAGCCTTGTTACCTCTCTGCTTTCCGTATACACCAACCGTCTGGGATACAATACAGCTATTTTGGATGCGGATATAACCGGTCCTTCCATTCCCAATGCCTTCGGTCTTCACGAAAGAGCTATGGGCACGGAAATGGGTATGCTTCCCGCAGTTACCAAGACGGGCATTCAGGTAATGTCCCTTAACCTGCTGCTTGAGAGCGAGACTGCTCCCGTCGTATGGCGCGGCCCCGTTATTGCGGGGGTGGTAAAGCAGTTCTGGACAGACGTTGTTTGGAACGACGTTGACTTTATGTACGTTGATATGCCTCCCGGAACGGGCGATGTTCCTCTCACTGTGTTCCAGTCTTTGCCTATCGACGGTATCGTGGTAGTAACCTCTCCTCAGGAATTGGTCGGTATGATCGTTGAAAAGGCTGTCAATATGGCGTCCCTTATGAACGTACCCGTGCTGGGCATTGTTGAAAACTTCAGCACCTTCAAGTGCCCCGATTGCGGTAAGGTCCATTCCATATTCGGTGAAAGCCGTATTGATGAGGTAGCAAAGCGCCACGGTATAGAAACCGTTTGCCGTCTGCCTATCGACCCCACCTTCGCCGCTTCCGCAGATGCAGGCACGATCGAGCTGTCCGAAGAAACCGAGCTCGTAAACCTTGCAAAGAAGATAATAAATAATTAAGTTTACACAAAACCCGTGATACGTTCACGGGTTTTTAACATTTGCCTGTTGACAGACCGTGTGCTCGTATGATAATATGTAGACAGAGAAAATTTTTTCAAACTTTTTATAGACATTTTGCCGTATTTAGAGTGGCTTACAACGTTAAAGCCATCGTACCACGATAAACTAACATTAATAAGCAGATGGGAGTGTCATTATGATTGCGAAAACTAACGTCAACATTGGTAGCTTAATAAGAAATACGTGCATTTTGCTTGCGGTTTCTCTGCTTCTTTTCGGCTGTGTACATGAATATTCTCCCCAAGAAAGCGAAACTTCAAAGCAGGAAGAAAGCGTTTCGGGAAACGTTTCCGAGGATATTTCCGCAGACGTATCTTTTGATTTGCCGGAAGAGGAAAAACCTATTATCGAATACGATCTGCTTCCCGAAGGAAACGAGGATGCAAAGGAATATTCCTACAAAATAACCGCAGACCCTTGCGGTTTACCGCGGGAATACGAGCACTTAACGGAACATGTTAAAAGCGCAAACGAACAAGGCGCGCCCTATGCAGTGTGTCTTGTACGGATAGACAATATGCCCAAAAAGTCTGTTGGTCTGGATGACAGAGGTGTTCTGTACGTTTCTTCCCTTACCGTCGAGATAATATCGGTTATACTCGCATCGGATGCTTTTGAATTTTCCGTTTCGGATAAGCTTCTTGTATACGACCGAGTTAACTGGACCGTTACCGAAGAAGGCACGGAAGCCGCTTATTGGCGCAACCAACTGCCCATTACAGACGAATCTTCCTATTATATTGTAGAGCTTACATACGACCCTGCATATATTGAACTTTTAAACGGCTGTGAATACGAGATTACCGCCCTCACCGTTCCCATAAACAAGAAAACTATCGGCGATAAAGAGCAAAGAAACGCTTGGACGGAGCTTTTAAAACTGCCAAGCGACATTTCCGGACTTTCCGGTCTGTTGATAAATAAGTATATCGATAAATAACATTGTAAAACCTGTGAATTCTTCACGGGTTTTTAACATTTTGTACTGTTTTGTGTGTTGACACGGTGTCTTTTGTGTGTTAGAATGTGGATAGAAGAATCGTTCCTTCCGCACCAAAGAAATATTTTTTTAAAATATTATAAAAATTTCAGAGGTTTTGCTTTTAAATGTCATTGGTTAAGCGCACGATATAATTTCGCTTATCAGTAAATGGGGAATATCATGCAAATTGCAATCATTGAATTTGAGGTGCGTTTATGAAAAAAATCTTTTCAATCGTCCTTTTCCTTGTTTTGACATTGTCGTCCTGTTCTCTTTTTGGGGAGCAAGGCAACGTGTCGGACACTGTATCATCGGAAACACCCGATGAATCAAGCGCTGTAATCAGTGAGAGGAGAATTGAATACAGCTCTTATGACCCGTTTCTTACAGCTGATTTTCACGGTTTCGTTATACAATATGATTTTATTATGGGCGGTGCTTCCGCAAAAGAGAATAATCTTCTTGAGCATAATGATATCAGCGGGTGTATAGCCTTGGTTACTCTGACATATGTTGATATTGACAATGCCATAGAAGAATTGCGAAGCGAAGAGTACACGGAAACATATTGTTCCACCCCCGTAACCGTGCGGATTGACCGCGTTTTATTTGAAAACGATGCCTGCGATTTCACTGCAGGGGAAGATGTAACGTTTTGCGTGAACGACCGCTGGACGGAACAGACTAACGAAAAAAGTTGTGTGGAATATGATTCAATGTCTTTCCCTATAGCCGAGACGGAACGGCAATATGTTGTAAAACTCCAACAAATTGACGGGGTGTGTTACGGCGAGGTTTTGTCTTTCCCTATCAACTCGGACGGAAGCTATACGGAAAACGTACTGGAACACAAGGATTCCGATTGTTTCCGAAAAGAACAATGGTCTTTTTCCGATGAGGTTTTAAAGCGATACGGCATAATTGAATAAACACAAAAATCTCCCCGAAATATCGGGGAGATTTTTTTCGGGTGCCCCGAGAAGCCGTAAGGCTTCTTGGGGTGATTTAGTCTACGTTACTGCGGTTTTCTCTGGTAACGGGCACCTCGTGTTCTCTGGGGCGGAAAAGCAGGCTCACACACCAAAGACCCGCAAGGGCAACCACGGTGTATATAATACGGCTTGCCAGCGCTCCCTGGCTGCCGAATATCCAGGAAATAAGGTCGAATTTAAAAATACCGACCAACCCCCAGTTAAGACAGCCGATAATTGAAATTATAAGTGCGATTCTATCCATTAGCATATTTTTCATATCTCCTCTCGGTTTGTGTTTATTTTGTGCATTAAAAGAAAAGATATACATTGACATTTTACTTTTTAAAATGTAAAATATAGTAAATATTTTTTTAACGCAAAAGAGGAAAAATATATGAGAATGCGTCCCAAGAAAAACCGTGCTACACGGCTTGAAAACGTAAAAGAGCTTTTTGCGGTAACTACCGAAGACGGTAAAATAGATATTCCCGCATCCTTCGGGGAAGAGAGCAATATATCCATAGAGATAGGCTGCGGAAAGGGAAGATTTATCTGCGGAAAGGCTGTGCAGTTTCCCGATGAAAATTTTATCGCCTTTGAGCGTGTTACCGACGTTAATATGATGGCAATGGAAAAAGCCTTTGCCGCCGGACTCACCAACGTCCGCTTTCACAACGGGGATGCAAAGGAGCTTTGCAATCTTTTGCCCCCTCATTCGGTAAATACTATTTATCTTAATTTTTCCGATCCTTGGCCCAAAAAGAGAAATGCAAAGCGCCGGTTGACCAGCCCCCTGTTTTTGGAAATGTACAAGGGTTTGCTGGCTCCCGACGCCGTGATATACTTTAAAACCGATAATATCGGACTTTTTGAATATTCCTTGGAAACCTTTACAGAGTGCGGTTACACTCTTTCCAACGTGTGCTACGACCTGCATAACGATGCGGTCTTATCCGCAAACAACATACAGACCGAATACGAAGAAAAGTTTTCGGAAAAAGGGTTTACAATAAATTATCTGGAAGCACGGCTCAAGTAGTTTTCCACAACCTCACGCTCGCTGAAGTAGGTGCGGGTGCCGTTTTCTTCTATATAATCCTCGTGTCCCTTGCCGATGAGCATAATAACGTCGCCTTTTTGCGCGTTTTCAAGAGCGTATTCGATAGCGTCCTTGCGCTTGTTGATGACGATATATTTGCCGTCTGCTTTTTTCATACCAACCAGGATATCGGAAACGATATCCTCTATTTTTTCGTATCTGTTATTATCCTCGGTTATAATGGAAAGGTCTGCGTTTTTGCCGATCACCTCGCCCATGGAATAACGGCGCAGCTTGCTTCTGTTGCCGCCGCAGCCGAACACCGCAACGATACGCTTGGGCGAGTATTTCAATATGGTTTCAAACAGATTTTGCACGGAAAACTCGTTGTGGGCGAAATCTATCATAACCGTGTAATCGGTAGTGCCGGGGATGATCTCCATTCTGCCGCGGATATAGGTGTTTTTAAGTCCTTCCTCGATAACTTCGTAAGGAACTCCTCTTTCTCTTGCGCAGGCAATGACCGCCAATGCGTTGTATACGGAAAATTCACCGGGCTGGGAAATTTTGAAATGATGCAATCCCTCGCTGTCGCGGCAATCGAATTCGGTAATAAGTCTGTGGTCGCCGGAAACAAAATTAAGGTTTTCCGCCATAATACCCGCATCACCGAAGAAACCGAACCGTCTGTATTTTTCTCTGGGTATATCTTTAACTATTCTGTCGTAATATTCGCTGTCGCGGTTAACGAACACCTTTTTTGCTTGACCGAATATCATCTTTTTGCAGTTGAGATAATCATCAAAATCCTTGTGTTCGTTTGCGCCGATATGGTCGGGGGAAAGGTTTGCAAACAAGCCTAAATCAAATTCAATACCGTAGGTTCTGTCCAGCATAAAGCCTTGGGACGTTGCTTCAATAATAGCGGCGGTACAGCCTGCATTCAGCATTTCGCGGTAATATTTGTGTATAATATAGCTTTCGGGTGTGGAATTGTTTGTTTTTATTATCTTATCTCCGTAAATAATTCCCGTGGTGCCGATAATACCAACCTTTTCTCCCGCTTTTTCAAGCACGGATTTAAGCATATAGCTAATGCTGGTCTTGCCCTTTGTACCGGTAATGCCTACGGTGAACAGCTCTTTATCGGGATGACCGAACAGGTTTGCGGACATAAGCGCCAGAGTCTTTCTGTTGTCCGCTGTAATAACTACCGTGGCGTCTTCGGGCAGTTCGATATCTCTCTGTGCGATAAATACACGTGTGCCCTTTGCGTATGCGTCCGCCGCGTAATTATGCCCGTCAAGCTGGAAGCCTACGATACAAACAAACGCGGTGTTTTCCCGCGCAATACGGGAATCGTAGACAATATCCTCAATCTCCACATTTAAATTGCCCTTAAAGGTGTATTCAATTCCGTTAAGCAATTCGTTAAGCAACATTATAAACAACTCCCTTTGTTTTATTACCTTTATTATAATGCTTTAGCGTAAAAAAGGCAAGATAAAAATTAAAAACGGTATTCACATTTGCAAAAAAATATGTTATTATATTCCTTGTAAAAGCGTGTAATAAACAATTTTAAATAAAAAAACTCTTTTTGGAGGAAAAACAAATGAAAATAGGTATTATTTCCGATTCCCTTCTTCTGGATTTTCCCGCATCCGTACAGAGAGCGGCTTCTCTCGGCGCAAGCGGTATCCAGAAGTACCTCACCTTCGGCGATTTCGTGGCAGAGAATATGACCCCTGCAAGAATTGCCGAAATTAAGGATATCATGTCCTCTAACGGTCTTGTTTTCTCTGCTATCTGCGGCGATTTCGGTCTTGATCTGGATCACCCCGAAGTAGTGGAAAAATCCAAGAAGGTGCTTTATTCCGCAAAGGAACTGGGCTGTAACATCGTTACCACCCATATCGGCCACCTTTATCTTGAAGAGGACGCACGTATGGAGCTTATCCGCAAGAACGCTCGTGAATTGGCAGAGTATGCAGACAGCATCGGCTCCGTATTCGCAGCAGAGACAGGCACCGAAAAGGCTCCCGTTCTCAAGGCATTCCTTGATTCTCTCGGCGCAAAGGGCTTGCGCGTAAACCTCGACCCCGCAAACCTGGTTATGGTTGCTCACGACGACCCCGTTGCAGCAGTAGACGTACTTAAGGATTATATCGTTCACACCCACGCAAAGGACGGTATCGTTACAGATAAGACTCCTCACGGCTGGCTCGAGGTTCCTCTCGGACAGGGCGGCGTTGATTGGGATAACTACCTGGCAGCACTCAATAAGATCGGTTATACCGGCTACCTCACTATCGAGCGCGAGTGCGGCGAAGACCCCGCAGCAGATATCAAGATGGCTGTTGACTTCCTCGGCACAAAGCTTGCAAAGCTGGGCGTCGCACTTGACAAGTAATCAAATAAAATCAAAAACTCCCGATTATTCGGGAGTTTTTTACATATATCGGTTTAGAAAAGACCGGAAATTTTTCCGTTTTCGTCCACGTCTATTCTTTCTGCGGCGGGGACTTTGGGGAGTCCGGGCATTGTCATAATATCGCCGGTGAGGACAACTATAAATCCTGCGCCTGCGGAAATGCGCACGTTTTTAACGGTTATCTTAAATCCTTCGGGCGCGCCCAATTTTGTGGGGTCATCGGAAAAGCTGTACTGTGTCTTTGCAATACATATAGGAAGATTTCCGTAGCCTAATTCGGTAAGACGGTCTATCTGCTTCTTTGCGGCGGGAAGCACGGATATACCGTCGCCGCCGTAGACCTTCTTTGCAACGGCTTCTATCTTTTCTTCGATCGTAAGATCGGTCTCGTAGCTGAAGCGGAAGTTGTTTTCCTCTTCGCAAAGACGGACGACCTCTTCTGCCAGTGCCGTACCGCCCTTGCCGCCCTCTGCCCATACGGTAGAAAGCACGGTGTTAACGCCCAGCTCTTTGCACTTTGCTATAACAAGGTCGATCTCCGCATCCGTGTCGGTGGGGAAGCGGTTGACCGCAACAACTGCGGGCAGACCGTATACGTTCTTTATATTGCTTACGTGGCGGAGCAGGTTGGGAAGTCCCTTGCCCAAGGCTTCAAGATCTTCGGTGTTAAGCTCGGTCTTTGCCTTGCCGCCGTGCATCTTAAGAGCGCGGACGGTTGCAACGATAACCACAGCATCGGGCTTGAGTCCCGCATAACGGCACTTGATATCAAGGAATTTTTCTGCGCCCAGGTCGCCGCCGAAGCCTGCTTCGGTAACGGCGTAATCACCCAGCTTCATTGCCATTTTGGTAGCGATAACCGAGTTACAGCCGTGGGCGATATTCGCAAAGGGACCGCCGTGTACGATGGCGGGAGTTCCCTCCAGAGTCTGAACAAGATTGGGCTTCAAAGCGTCTTTGAGCAAAGCTGTCATTGCGCCTGCGGCTTTAAGGTCACCTGCGGTAACTGGCTCGTCCTTATAGGTATAGCCCACAACTATGCGGGAAATACGTTCTTTAAGGTCGGTAATATCCTTTGCCAGACAAAGCACCGCCATAATTTCGGATGCAACGGTAATATCGTAGCTGTCCTCACGGGGAACGCCGTTTACTCTGCCGCCCAAGCCGTCGGTAACGAAGCGGAGCTGTCTGTCGTTCATATCCACACAGCGGTGCCAGGTGATACGGCGGGGGTCGATATTAAGGGAGTTGCCCTGGTAAATGTGGTTATCCAGCATAGCGGCAAGAAGGTTGTTTGCCGCGCCGATAGCGTGGAAATCTCCCGTAAAATGAAGGTTTATATCCTCCATGGGAACTACCTGCGCCCATCCGCCGCCTGCGGCGCCGCCCTTTACCCCGAAAACGGGACCCAAGGAAGGCTCACGCAGAGCAACCATTACGTTTTTGCCGATACGTGCAAGTCCGTCGGCAAGACCGATAGTAGTGGTGGTTTTGCCTTCGCCTGCGGGAGTGGGAGTCATTGCCGTAACAAGAATAAGCTTGCCGTTTTCACGGGAAGAATTCTTAAGCAGAGAAAGGTCTATTTTTGCCTTGTTCCGTCCGTACAGTTCCAGATATTCTTCGGGTATGCCTGCCTTTTGGGCTATCTCGCTTATATGGCGGAGTTTAACGGATTGAGCTATTTCAATGTCTGTAAGCATATTTTTCTCCTGCTCCTTTTATTTTTTAAAGTATTTTACTGCGGATCTGAACAATCCCATATCGTATTCGCCGGGAACGTTGCGGTAAAGGTTTTTGTATACACGCTCGGAATGTCCCATCTTACCAAGCACACGTCCGTCGGGAGAGGTGATACCCTCGATAGCAAACGTACTGTTGTTGGGGTTGAAGCGGATATCGGAAGTGGGGTTGCCGCACTCGTCTACGTACTGGGTTGCGATCTGACCTGCCTGCGCAAGAGCCTTTACGGTAGCATCGTCGGCAAAGAATCTGCCTTCGCCGTGGGAAATGGGCACGGTGAATATATCCCCAACCTTTGCTTCTGCAAGCCAGGGGGATTTATTGGAGCAAACTCTGGTCTTTACCAGTCTGGACTGGTGGCGGGAAATGGTGTTAAAGGTAAGGGTAGGTGCGTTTTCATCGGGATCTCTTATTTCGCCGTAGGGAACAAGGCCCAATTTAACCAGCGCCTGGAATCCGTTACAGATACCGCACATAAGGCCGTCTCTCTCCTTAAGCAAGCGGTTAACAGCCTGCTTTACGTTTTCGCCTCTGAAGAATGCGGTAATAAATTTACCGGATCCATCGGGCTCGTCACCGCCGGAAAATCCGCCGGGAACGAATATTATCTGGCTTTGGTCGATAAGCGAAGCGAATTTTTCCGCGCTTCTCTCAACGCCCTTGCCGGTAAGGTTGTTTATAACGAAAATTTCGGGTGTTGCGCCTGCGTCCTCAAGAGCGCGGGCGGTATCGTATTCACAGTTGGTGCCGGGGAATACGGGAATAAGCACCTTGGGGCTTACGTGGGCAACGTGAGGAGCAACACGCTCACTTGCTTCATAGCTGAATGCGGGAATATCCTTTTCGCCCTGCTTGATATTGCAGGAGTAAACGCCTTCAAGTCTGTCTTCCCAAGCGTTTATAACCTTGTTAAGGCAAACCTTTTCACCCTTGCGGGTAAAGGTGCGGGTATCGTTGGTGGTACCCAAAAGCACAGCCATATCCTCTGCATCATCGGAAAGCTCGATAATAAAGGAGCCGTAGGAATAACCGTAAAGGAGGGAATCGGGATAATTATCGTCAATATCCACGCCGATACCGTTACCTGCGGACATTTTAATGATCGCTTCCATAGCGCCGCCGGAAACGGGGGTCCATACGGAAAGCGCCTTTCCGCTTCTTATAAGGTCGGTAACCATATTGAACAGATTAACCATATCTTCGCCAACGGGAAGCTTATCCTTGCCGTAAGGAGGTACGAGATGTACTATTCTGTGGCCTGCGCCCTTGAATTCGGGGGATACTACTTCCTGCGCCTTGCCGTCGGTAACAGCGAAGGAAACCAGTGTGGGAGGTACGTTTATATCCTCAAAAGAGCCGGACATAGAGTCCTTGCCGCCGATAGACGCCACCTTCAGCTCCTTCTGTGCGCGAAGCGCGCCGAGCAGTGCGGAGAAGGGCTTGCCCCAGCGTGCGGGGTCCTTAAGGGGCTTTTCAAAATATTCCTGGAAGGAAAGATATACGTCCTTAAAGGAAGCGCCGGTAGCAACAAGCTTTGCCACGGATTCCGTAACTGCCAGATATGCGCCGTGGTAAGGGCTTATTTCGCTTATATAAGGGTTGTAACCGTATGCCATAAAGGAACAGCTGTCGGTTCTGCCGTGCTCAAGAGGAATAAGTGTTGCCATAGCCTGAGGAGGGGTAAGCTGGTTCTTACCGCCGAAGGGCATAAGTACTGCGCCCGTGCCTATGGTAGAGTCAAAACGCTCGGAAAGACCGCGCTTTGAGCATATATTAAGATCTGTAGCGTAGAAAAGCATATTTTCTTCAAAGCTTCCCACGGGCATAGGCTTGCAGTATTCGCAGACTGCAGGTGCGGGGGAAACGGTTATATGCTTTGCCGCGCCGTTGGAATCAAGAAATTCTCTGGAAAGGTCTACCGTGGTAACGCCGTTCCATTCCATACGCAGACGGGGCTCTTCGGTAACCTCTGCAATAACGGTTGCTTCAAGGTTTTCGGTGTCCGCAAGGGAAACAAACTTTTCTACGTCCTCTGCGGCAACAACAACTGCCATTCTTTCCTGGGATTCGGAAATAGCAAGCTCTGTGCCGTCCAGACCTTCGTATTTTTTGGGAACTGCGTTAAGGTTTATCTTAAGACCTGCCGCAAGCTCGCCTACAGCAACGGATACACCGCCTGCGCCGAAATCGTTGCATCGCTTGATCATAAGAGAAGCCTCTTTATTGCGGAACAGACGCTGTAATTTTCTTTCTTCGGGTGCATTACCCTTCTGAACCTCTGCACCGCAAGCGGTAAGAGACTGTGCGGTGTGGGATTTGGAGGATCCGGTTGCGCCGCCGCATCCGTCACGTCCCGTTCTGCCGCCGATAAGTATTACTCTGTCACCGGGGGCGGGGCATTCTCTGCGTACGTTTTCTGCGGGAGCCGCGCCCAAAACCGCGCCTATCTCCATACGCTTTGCCACGTAGCCGGGGTGGTAGATCTCTTCTACCTGACCGGTAGCAAGACCGATCTGGTTACCGTAGGAGGAATAGCCTGCCGCCGCAGTGGTAACTATCTTTCTTTGGGGAAGCTTGCCGGGAAGAGTTTCGTTAAGAGGCTTTGTGGGGTCTGCCGCACCGGTTACGCGCATTGCTGCGTAAACGTAGGAGCGTCCGGAAAGGGGATCGCGGATCGCACCGCCGATACAGGTAGCCGCGCCGCCGAAGGGCTCGATCTCGGTAGGATGGTTGTGTGTCTCGTTCTTAAAGAGAAGCAGCCAGTCCTCCATACCGTTTTCGGTCTCCACCTGCATTTTTACGGTGCAGGCGTTGATCTCTTCGCTTTCGTCAAGCTTTGCAAGAAGTCCCTTTGCCTTAAGATATCTTGCGCCGATGGTGCCGATATCCATAAGCGTTTCGGGTTTGACCCTGTTAAGCTCCTTGCGGGTATTTTTATAATCCTCGTAGGAAGCGAGAATTATGGGGTCGTCTGTCTTTACGGAATCGATCTCCGTAAGGAAGGTGGTGTGTCTGCAGTGGTCGGACCAGTATGTGTCTATAACTCTCAGCTCGGTCATAGTGGGGTCTTTTCCTTCGCTGCGGAAGTAATTACGGCAGAAGAGTATGTCGTCCCCGTCCATAGCAAGACCGTATTCGCCCACCAGCTTTATAACATCTTCATCGGACATATTGATAAAGCCTTCCAGCACGGGAACGGTGGTGGGAATTTCATATTCGGTAACCAGCGTTTCGGGCTTGTCCATACAAGCAACGCGGCTTTCCACAGGGTTGATTACGTATTTAATTATCTCGTTTTTCTGGGCTTCGGTAATATTGCCGTAAATAGCGTAAACCTTTGCGCTTCTTATCAAAGGCTTTTCGCCGCAGGACATAAGCTGAATACACTGGGCTGCACTGTCTGCACGCATATCGAACTGACCGGGCAGATATTCGGATGCGAACACGGTTTGGGCGTCCGTATAGGGGAATTCGTATGTTACGTTATCAAGCTGAGGCTCGGAAAAAACGGCAGATACCGCTTTGTTAAAGTTTTCCTCGCTTATATTCTCCGCATCGTAGCGGTTAAGAAGCTTTACGTCTGTAACGCCTTCAATGCCCAAAAGACCGTTTATATCCGCCTTCAGAGCATCTGCTTCAAGGGTAAGACCCTGCTTTTTTTCAACAAATAATCTGTATACCATTTATCAGACCTTCGCTTTCATTGCTCTTGCGCCTATATCCTTGCGGAAATATGCGTTTTTAAAGCCTATTTTTTGTGTTGCGGCGTAGGATTTTTCTATCGCTTCGCCAAGTGTATCGGCAATGCAGGTGATACCTAAAACACGTCCGCCTGCGGTAACAAGCACTCCGTCTTTGATCTTTGCGCCTGCGTAATAAACTTCGCCGTCGAGCGCGCCGTTTTGTACTATCTCAAAGCCGCTTTCGTATTTTTCGGGGTATCCTTCGGATGCTTCTATAACACAGCAGGCGTGCTTTTGGGAAAATTTAACTTCGCATTCATCAAGAGTTCCGTTGCTTACAGCCTGCATTACGGTAAATAGATCGCTTTCCAGCAGGGGAAGCACGACCTGCGTTTCGGGATCGCCGAAACGGCAGTTATATTCAATAACCTTGGGGCCGTTGGGAGTAAGCATAAGTCCGAAATACAGACATCCTGTAAAGGGACAGCCCTCTTTGTTCATAGCGTCGATAGTGGGAAGGAAGATCTCCTTCATACATCTGTCTGCCATTTCGGGGGTGTAATAGGGGTTGGGAGCAACCGTGCCCATACCGCCGGTGTTAAGTCCCTCGTCGTTGTCGCGGGCTCTCTTGTGGTCCATAGAGGATATCATGGGAACCACGGTTTTTCCGTCCGTAAAGGAAAGCACGCTTACCTCGGGTCCGGTGAGGAACTCTTCCACAATAATATTCTTGCCGCTTTCGCCGAAGCGGTTGTCCAGCATCATGGATTTAACCGCTTCTACAGCTTCTTCTCTGGTCTGGGCAATAACAACGCCTTTACCCAGTGCCAGACCGTCCGCTTTAATAACCGTGGGGATAGGGCAGGAGGAAACGTATTCCAGCGCCTTGTCCGCATCGTAAAAGCACTCTGCTTTGGCGGTGGGAATACCGTATTTATTCATAAGATTTTTGGAAAACACCTTGCTTCCCTCTATCTGCGCCGCCGCCTTGGAGGGACCGAAGCAGGGAATGCCCTTTTCGCGCAGTCTGTCGCATGCGCCCAGCACCAGAGGATCATCGGGTGCGACAACAGCGTAGTCTATGTTATTTTCCAAAGCAAAGTTTACAATACCGTCCAGGTCCTTTGCGCCGATATTGACGCATATTGCGTCCTTTGCAATACCGCCGTTACCGGGGAGTGCGTAAAGCTCGGTTATTTCCGCGCTCTTTTTAAGCGATTTGATTATGGCGTGCTCGCGTCCGCCGCCGCCTACAACCATTACCTTCATATTATATTATTCCTCCAAAAATTAATGGTGGAACAGTCTTGTTCCGGTAAAGCACATTGCCATTCCGTACTTGTTGCAGGTCTCTATAACCTGATCGTCTCTCACGCTTCCGCCGGGCTGTGCCACGTAGGAAACACCGCTTCTTCTGCCGCGCTCAATATTATCGCCGAAGGGGAAGAATGCATCGCTTCCCAGGGAAACACCGGTTATGGTATCGAGATACGCTCTCTGCTCTGCCTTGGTGAATACTGCAGGGCATTCGGTAAAGAATTTCTGCCACTCGCCGTCCGCAAGAATTTCATCGGGATTTTCGGAAAGATAAATATCAATACAGTTATCTCTGTCGGGTCTGCCGATATCTGCTCTGAAGGGGAGGGAGAGACACTTTTCGTGCTGTCTTAAGTGCCACAGGTCTGCTTTGCTGCCTGCAAGACGGGTGCAGAGGATACGGGACTGCTGACCTGCGCCAACACCGATAGCCTGTCCGTCGTAAGCGTAGCAAACGGAGTTGGACTGGGTATATTTAAGGGTAATAAGAGCGATAACGAGATCTCTCTTTGCTTCATCGGAAAGGAATTTGTTTTCGGTAACGATATTGTTGAGACATTCGGGGTCTATTTTAAGATTGTTTCTGCCCTGCTCAAAGGTGATGCCGAAAACCTGCTTCTTTTCCGCTTCTGCGGGAACGTAGGTAGGGTCGATCTTTACTATATTATAACTGCCCTTGCGCTTGGACTTAAGTATCTCCAACGCTTCGTTGGTGTAGCCGGGGGCGATAATTCCGTCGGAAACCTCGCGCTTGATTATCATAGCGGTGGTAGCGTCGCACTCTCTGGAAAGAGCGATCCAATCGCCGAAGGAGGACTGTCTGTCCGTTCCTCTTGCTCTTGCATAAGCGCAGGCGAGAGGGCTTTCGTCAAGACCTTCAATGTCATCCACAAAGAATGCCTTTTTCTGTGCATCGGAAAGAGGGTTGCCCACAGCGGCAGAGGTAGGGGAAACGTGCTTGAAGGAGGTAGCCGCAGGCATATTCAAAGCGGCGTCAAGCTCCTTTACCAACTGCCAGGAGTTAAACGCATCAAGAAAGTTTATGTAGCCGGGTCTGCCGTTAAGTATCTCAACGGGCAGGTCGGTTCCGTCTTCCATATATATTTTGGAATTCTTCTGGTTGGGGTTACATCCGTATTTAAGTGCAAATTCTTTCATATTTATCATTTACTCCTTTTTAAACTTTCAGTTCGCTGTTTTCTCCGCCCACAAAATATTTATCGATTATGGGCTGTGCCACGTCTTGTATAAATTCTTCTGTCTGATGCACGCTTCTGCCGATATATTTTTCGGGCAGGAGCAGGGCGTTTATCTCCTCTTCCGTAAGACCGAAGGCACTGTCCTCGGCAATACGCTTTATAAGGTCGTTTTCCTTGCCCTCAAGCTTTACGTTTGCCGCGGCGGCGTGAGAATGAACACGCAGTCTTTCGTGCAGTTCCTGCCTGTCGCCTCCCGCCTCAACGGCGCGCATCATAATATTTTCCGTCGCCATAAAGGGAAGCTTTTCCATTACACGGCGGTTTATCACTTTATCGTAAACCACCATACCGGAGGTTACGTTAATATAAATATTGAGTATTGCGTCTATGGCAAGGAAGGCTTCGGAGGTGGATATACGTCTGTTTGCGGAATCGTCCAAGGTGCGCTCAAACCACTGTGTACCTGCGGTAAAGGCGGGGTTGAGAGAATCCGTAATAACGTATCTTGCCAATGCGGATATACGCTCGCATCTCATAGGATTGCGCTTGTAAGGCATTGCGGATGAACCTACCTGGCTCTTTCCGAAAGGCTCTTCTATCTCCTCGAAGGACTGAAGCAATCTAATATCGTTGGAGAACTTGTATGCGCTCTGGGCAAATCCCGAAAGCACGGAAAGGAAGTATGCGTCTACCTTTCTGGAATAGGTCTGTCCGGAAACAGCCACAACTCCGTCAAATCCGTAATCTGCGGCAATAAGCTCTTCAACCTTTTTAACCTTTTCTTCGTCGTTTCCGAAAAGCTCCATAAAGCTTGCCTGAGTGCCGGTGGTACCCTTTGAGCCAAGCATTTTCAATTCGCTTACTCTGTGTTCAAGCTCTTTAATATCCATAGAAAGCTCATACATCCACAAGGTTGCGCGTTTGCCTACTGTGGTAAGCTGTGCGGGCTGAAGATGGGTGTATGCCAGGCAGGGAAGGGATTTATACTTCTCCGCAAATTCGGCAAGATTTTTCATAACCGCGGCGGCTTTTTTAAGCACAATTTCGGACGCCTGTTTTAAAATTATAATATCGGTATTATCGCCTACGTAACAGCTTGTCGCACCGAGATGGATAATAGGCTCTGCCTTGGGGCATTGCTCGCCAAAGGTGTGAATGTGTGCCATAACGTCGTGGCGCACCTTTCTTTCCCATTCGGCGGCTCTTTCGTAATCCACGTTATCCTTGTTCGCTTCCATCTGGGCTATCTGCTCGTCGGTTATATTAAGACCGCAAGCCTTTTCCGCCTTTGCAAGGGATATCCACAGCTTTCTCCA
Organism: Clostridia bacterium; assembly: GCA_017399965.1. Taxonomy (GTDB): domain Bacteria; phylum Bacillota; class Clostridia; order Oscillospirales; family CAG-382; genus SFLA01. The sequence goes on from JAFQAP010000012.1 coordinate 35,306, forward strand.
GGTACGGAACTTGTTGTTATCGGAAAAAATATACTGCATATCGTCGCTTGCATAACGGGTGGAAAGGGGAGATATATATTTATCGTGTCTGTCCATTATTCGTTACCGTTTTTGTTTATGATATACTGTCTTGCAGAACCGTCTGCAAGGCAGGTATATCTTACGTAAAGAGATATTTTATTTTCTTCGTTAAGAGATTCCCATATTTCCTGAGTGAATTTACCGATATCTCCGCAAATCTTTACTCTCTTGGGCTCGCCGGTAAAGGAGGGAAGGGGATTTCCGTCGCCGTTGTAGGTGTGGATAAAGTGTCCAAGACCTGCGGTGGGAGCATAAGAATAGGTAAATCTGTTGCAGGCGGTTCCTTCGGGGTCTGCGGATTTAAGTATGCTCAATTTATAGGAATATCCCTTTTCGAAATCCTGCAGTATGGAAATTCTGGGGGTGAGATTGGGTGCATCGGGCTCAAAACAGCGGGTCTCAAGTCCTTTTTCAAAGGTTTCGCCTTTTGCAAGGAATTCGTATACGGTATCGGTCTGGTCGCCGTTGGTGGTTATCAGCTTGTTTTCAAACTTTCTGCAAGCGGCATATATAATAAGGGAAGGGTCCTTTACCTTGCTTTCATCAAAAGCCTTGGTAATAATTGCACCGTCTTCACGCTCGGCAAAAACACGGTTACGGGAGTTTTCGCTTCTGCCCATAATAAAGTATGCGGTAACAGCATATTTTCCGCTTTCGTCAAGGCCTGCGATAATACCTCTGCCGGGGTAGGGGTTGTTGCCAACCAGTTCGTTTATTGTGTAAGACTCGTATACGCTCATTTTCTTATTCTCCTTTTTCTTTCATAATTCGTGCGGAAACCTTTTCCGCCGCAAGGGGAAGTATTATCCATTCCGCCTGCTCCATAACACGTCTTTGCAGGGTTTCGGGAGTATCGCCTTCCAAAACCTCCACAGCCCTCTGGGCGATAATCTCGCCGCCGTCGCAAATTTCGTTTACAAAGTGTACCGTTGCGCCCGTAACCTTAACGCCCTTTTCCAAAGCCGCCTCGTGAACGTGAAGTCCGTAAAAGCCTTCTCCGCAAAAAGAGGGGATCAGCGCAGGGTGTACGTTTATTATACGGTTGGGATACCGCTTTGTGAAATTCTCGCTCAGTATGCACATAAAGCCGGCAAGAATTATTATCTCTGCCTTTACTTCGGTCAAAATGCGCACCAGCTCATCCTCAAAGCCTTTTCCCAGTTCCTTTTTGTTTGCCACGTAACCTTTAATTCCCGCGTTTGAAGCACGGGTAAGCGCGTAAACATCGGGCTTGTTGGATATTACCGCAACTATTTCGCCGCTGTTTATAATACCGCTGTTTTGTGCATCTATAAGGGCTTGAAGGTTTGTTCCGCCGCCGGATACCAAAACCGCAATTTTAGTTTTTTCCATATATTATCTTCCTCAAGCAATGATTATCTTTTCTTCGCCTTCGGAAATGTTTCCGATCACGTATGCGTCCTCGCCGTTTGCCTTAAGCACTTCTAAAGCGGTGTCCACGTCTTCGGGAGCAACTATTATGCTCATACCAACGCCCATATTATAGGTGTTGAACATATCTCTTTCGGGAATGTTGCCGTCCTTTGCAATAACCTCGAATATGGGAAGTACCTTTACTGCGCTTCTGTCTACGTTTGCGCAAAGTCCGTCGGGAATGGAGCGGGGAATGTTTTCGTAAAATCCGCCGCCGGTAATGTGGGATATACCCTTAACGGACACCTTTTCAAGAAGGGCAAGCACGGGCTTAACATATATCTTTGTGGGAACAAGGAGCGCTTCCGCTACCGTCTTTCCTCCAAGCTCTTCACGGGGTACGTAAAGATCGGGATTATTATTGTCTATATCAAACACCTTGCGGCAAAGAGAAAAGCCGTTGGAATGAATACCGGTGGAGGGAAGCGCGATAATAACGTCCCCTGCTTTCATTTTGGTGTTGTCTATGATCTTCTTTTTGTCTACCACGCCCACGGTAAATCCCGCAAGGTCGTATTCATCCTCGGGCATCATACCGGGATGCTCTGCTGTCTCGCCGCCGATAAGGGCACAGCCGGACTGCACACAGCCCTCTGCAACGCCTGCAACCAATTCCGCAATACGCTCGGGCACGTTTTTACCGCAAGCGATGTAATCAAGGAAGAATAAAGGCTTTGCGCCAACGCATATAACGTCGTTAACGCACATAGCCACGCAATCGATACCGATAGTATCGTGTTTATCGGTGAGGATAGCCAGCTTGAGCTTGGTTCCCACACCGTCGGTACCGGAAACAAGTACGGGTTCTTCCATGCCCGCAATATTCAGACCGAAGCATCCGCCGAAACCGCCCACGTCGTCAAGACAGCCTTCGTTACGGGTGCGGGCAACGTGCTTTTTCATAAGCTCAACGGCTTTGTAGCCTGCGGTTATATCCACGCCTGCTGCGGCGTAACTTTCGGAAAAGGAATTGGAATGCATAATTTATCTCCTTCTGCCGTAAAAACGGCGGGTGTTTTGAATTTAAGTTGTGTGGTGTTTTTTCTCGGGGGCCCCAAAAATGCGCAAGCATTTTAGGGGCAATTTTTTTCGGGGTCCCCAAAAATCCGCAGGATTTTAGGGGTGTTTTTCAGGGGTGCTTTTTCCCGGGGTCCCCAAAAATCCGCAGGATTTTAGGGGTGTATTTTCTCGGGGTCCCCGCAAAAGCGTTTTTCACGGTATATTCTTTTGGCTTCAGGGGTGTTTCGTGAAACACCCTTCCTTATCTGAAAAAACTTTTGTGGGGTGATTACTCTTTGCCATTCCAGCAGTATGTGCATAGTTTGCACTCGGGCAAGCCGATAGCTTCTATAATACCTTCAAGGGACTGGAAATCGAGAGAAGAGAATTTAAACTGCTCGCAAATGGTGTTTCTTAACTTTCTGCCTCTTTCGGAAGAAGAATCCAGATATTCGTCAATATGCTTTAATCCTTCGTCCCCCTCTAATTCCGCAATGGTGCGTCTGGCAATAAGCTCCATTTCGCTTCTGCCTCTTGAAAAGTTAAGGAACTTGCAGTTAAACATTATAGGCGGGCAGGCGCTTCTCATATGAACTTCCTTTGCGCCGTTATCGTAAAGAAAATCCACGGTTTCTTTAAGCTGTGTGCCTCTTACAATGGAATCGTCCACAAAAAGCAGCTTTTTATCCCGAATAAGCTCGGGCACGGGGATCTGCTTCATTTTCGCAATACGGTTTCTGTCCACCTGCTTTGCGGGGGTAAAGCTTCTCTGCCAGGTGGGAGTATATTTAATAAAGGGACGGGAAAAAGGCGCGGCGTTTTTGTTTGCATAGCCTATAGCGTGGGGAATGCCGGAATCCGGCATTCCGCTTACGTAATCCAGATCCTGAGCCACACCGCACTTTTTGTCATATTCAGCCATTATCTCGCCGTTGCGGTAACGCATAAGCTCTACGTTGACCCCCTCGTAGCTGGAGGAGGAGTAGCCGTAATAAGACCAAAGAAATGCGCATATCTTCATTTCCTTACCCGGCTCCGCAAGTCTTGTCATACTGTCCTTGGTTATTTCAACAATTTCGCCGGGGCCCAGCTCGCACACCGTTTCATAGCCTAATTTCTGGTATGCGAAGGATTCAAAGGACGCGCAGTAGCCGCCTTCGCTTTTGCCTATTATCACGGGAGTTCTGCCCAGCTTATCACGGGCGGCGATAATTCCGCCGTCTTCTTTTAATATAAGCAGGGAAAGACTGCCTTTTATCTGGTCCTGAACAAACTTGATACCTTCTGCGAAATTTCCTTTTCTGCTTATAAGCGCCGCCGCAAGGTCGGTAGAGTTTACGGCACCGCTTGTCATGGCATTAAAATGTCCGTTTGCTTCAACAAAGTATTTGTCTATCAGCTCGTCGGCATTGTTAATGGCGCCGACCGTGCATATCGCAAATTTTCCCAAAGCGGAGCGTATAAGAAGAGGCTGCGGATCGCTGTCGCTTATACAGCCGATAGCGGACGTTCCGTGCATTTCCTCGAATATATGCTCAAATTTTGTTCTGAAGGGGGAATTTTCTATATTATGAATTTCTCTCTGTAAACCTTTTTCTTGATCAAATGCCGCCATACCGCCGCGGCGAGTGCCCAAATGAGAATGGTAGTCGGTTCCGAAGAACACGTCTTCTACCGCGTCGTGATTGCAAGCGGCGCCAAAAAATCCGCCCATATATATTCAACTGCCTTTCCGAAAAAGAGAATAAATGTCTGTTAACCGTTGATCGCTGCGTCTTTTGCCAAAACCTTTTCCGCATCGGACACACGTTTTGCGTCAAGCTTTGCCGCCAGCTCATCGTCGGACAAAGCTATCATCTGTGCAGCGAGAAGCGCTGCGTTTACCGCGCCGTCCACTGCTACGGTGGCAACGGGAATACCGGAGGGCATCTGTACGGTGGAAAGAAGTGCGTCCAGACCGTTGAACTTGCCTGCGCTTATGGGAATACCGATAACGGGGAGCGTGGTAGCCGCGGCAACCGCACCTGCAAGATGAGCCGCCATTCCTGCGGCGCATATCATTACGCCGTATCCGTTTTGTCTTGCTTCCGCGGTAAAGGTACGCACCTGCTCGGGTGTTCTGTGCGCGGATAACACACGCATAGTATAAGGAATGCCGAGAGACGCCAAAGTGTCTGCGGCTTTGGATACTACGGGCAGATCGCTGTCGCTTCCCATAATAATTGCAACTTTTTTCATAAGATCATATCCTCCGGTAAAATAAATAAACAAATCAAAAATCAAAAAAGGACAGTCCTATGCCGTTGTAAATACGCTTAGGGCTGCCCAGACGGTCGGCTTTTATTTCGCCTTGCTCCCTTGCGTTGATTCGCAAAAACCGTCAGTTACAAAGCGATGTGCAAATTCGAATATATAATAACATATATTGAAGAAAATGTAAATAGCATTGAAAATTTTTTGTAAAGAAATTCGTCATTTTTTTGCATAGGCTTTTACCATTTCGACAAAAGCGCTTTTTTACCGCCAAGGAGCGTTTTATGCATAGGACAAAAGAGTATTTATGCAAAAAATAAAAGGAAGAATTTATATTTTTTCTTTTTTATGCATATTTTTGTAAAAATAATTTGATTTTTATTCAAAAGGGGGTTGACAAAACGTACCATCGGGTATACAATGGGCTAAAATTTATTTGGTGTGGCATTAAAGCACTTAATTCAGAAAGGAATTTTACCATGAAAAAAACAATGAAACTGGTATGCTTTGCATTGGCAATGGTTCTTTGCCTGCTTTGCGCTACCGCTTGCGGAGATACCAATTATACCGCAAACAACGAAACTTATGTTATCGGCGCTACCGGCCCTCTTACCGGTGATACCTCCGTTTACGGTGTTGCAGTACAGCGCGGCGCATCTCTCGCTATAGACGAGATCAATGCGGCAGGCGGTCTCAACGGCGTGCTCTTCTCCTTCGAAATGGTAGACGATATGGCTGCTGCAGATAAGGCAGCTACCGGCTATACCTCTCTCTTTGAAAAGGGTATGCAGGCTTCCATCGGCAGCGTTACCTCCGGCTCCTGCGCATCCTTCGCAGCAGAAGCAGCTAACGACGGCGTTCTGTTTATGACTCCCTCCGCTTCCGCAGAAAACGTTATCGGCGTAAGCGAAAACGCATTCCGTGTATGCTTCGGCGACGCTCAGCAGGGTACCATCGCAGCAAACACTCTGGTTGAGGATTATTCCAAGATCGGCGTTATCTACGATACCAGCGATCCTTATTCCGCAGGTCTTTACGAAGCTTTCGAAGCTCAGATGACCGAACTCGGCAAGGTTAAGGATACCGATTACTTCGTATACACCTTCACCAAGGAAACCAACAAGGATTTCTCTACTCAGGTTTCCGAACTCAAGGCTAAGGAATGCGACGTTCTCTTCCTCCCCTTCTACTACACCGAAGCAGCTCTCGTTTGCAAGAAGGCAGCTCAGCTTGATTTCAACGTTCCCGTATTCGGTTGTGACGGTCTTGACGGTATCAAGGATCAGCTTGATGACACCGTAACCGCAGTTATCTCCTACATCACTCCCTTTGACGTAACCAGCGCAGATGTTAAGGATTTCGTAGATGCTTTCCAGAAGAAGTACGGCGAAGCTCCCAACCAGTTCGCAGCAGACGGTTATGATGCTGTTATGATCATTTACGAAGCAATGAAAGCAGCTAACGTAAATGACGTTACCATCTCCGCTGCAGACCTTGCAGATCTTCTCCGCCCCGTTCTCACCGGCGGCACCTTTAAGTATGACGGTCTTACCGGTGACGGTATGACCTGGACTACCGCAGGCTCTTGCGAAAAGGCACCTAAGGTAGTTGTTGTAGAGCGCGACTGATCTTAATTTTATCAACTTGATTTTTGCAGAAGGGCAAAGCGGCATCTGCTTTGCCTTTCTGCGAATTCTTGCTTTAGGAGTATTTATGAATACACTCATCAACGGCCTTTGTCTGGGCGGAATTTATGCGCTCATAGCACTTGGCTACACAATGGTATACGGTATCGCAAAGATGCTTAACTTTGCCCACGGTGATATTATCATGGTGGGTGCTTACGCTGTTTTTACAACGCTTAGCATTATGGACCATCCCATTCCCGCGGTTATAGTCGCGGTCATTATATGTACCGTTCTGGGTATCGTCACGGAACGGGTGGCATACCGTCCTCTGCGCGGCGCATCTCCTTTGGCGGTGCTTATTACGGCTATCGGCGTAAGCTATCTGCTTCAAAGCGTGTCACAGCTCATATACGGTGCAGGTACACGTCCCGTTACTATAGGCAACTGGGGTTCTCTTGAGGTGATGGGTATATCCATAAGTATTTCTTCCTTGCTCACTTTGGGCCTTTGTATAGTTATAATGGTGGGGCTCACCCTGTTTATCAACAAGACAAAAGCAGGCACGGCAATGCTTGCCGTTTCGGAGGACAGAGCGGCGGCTTCTCTTATGGGTATAAACGTAAACGGCATTATCACCCTTACTTTTGCTATCGGCTCTGCTCTGGCGGCTTGCGCTTCCGTGTTCTATCTTATGCAGATCCCCGCAGTAAGCCCCACGCTGGGCGCAATGCCCGGTATTAAGGCGTTTACCGCGGCGGTCATCGGCGGTATCGGCTCTATTCCCGGAGCAATGGTAGGCGGAATTTTGCTCGGTATTATCGAAAAAGTTTGTTCCAGCATTCCTGTTTTGGCGCCCTATACCACTGCCATAGAGTTCGGTCTGCTGGTGCTCATACTTATGGTCCGTCCTACGGGACTTATGGGCAAGACCAGAAGGGAGAAGGTATAATATGAAAAAGTTCAAGCTTAAGCATTGGATAAACTATATACTTATTCTCGCTCTGGCAATTCCCTTTACCGTAATGGCGTTTACCGGTTCCGTAAAGGGCTCCACGTCTCTTATGCTTGCCCAGATAGGCTATAGCATAATACTCGCCGTTTCTCTTAACCTTGTGGTAGGTTTTTTGGGCGAGCTTTCCTTGGGTCACGCAGGATTTATGTGCGCAGGCGCATATATCGGCTGTTTTACCGCAAATTATCTTCACACCGTTATTCCCGATCCCACGGTAGTCCTCATTCTTTCTATGATCGTAGGCGGACTTACCGCGGCGTTGTTCGGATTTATAATCGGTCTTCCCACCCTCCGTCTTAAAGGCGACTATCTTGCTATCGTAACTCTTGCTTTCGGCGAGATCATCCGTACCGTGTTTATGAACCAGGAAGTTTTCGGCGGCGCGCTGGGACTTACCACCCGTAAATACGGAAAGACCTTGTTCGTTATTGTTTTCGTAATGGCGCTGTTTACTGTTTTCGTAACGCAAAACCTTATGAAGAGTAAGCATGGACGGGCTATTCAGGCTATCCGTGATAACGAGATTGCCGCCCGTGCAATGGGCGTAAACGTAACCTACTACAAGCTGGCTGTGTTTGTCATCGCCGCCTTCTTTGCAGGTATCGCTGGCGTTTTGTACGGTCACAACACTACCCCCGTTGATTACGGTTTTTTCTCCTTTAACTATTCCGTAGAAATTCTGGTTATGGTAGTTTTGGGCGGTATGGGTAACATTACCGGCTCCATACTTTCCGCAACCGTGCTCACCTTTATAAACATTCAGCTTACCACCAAGCTTTCCGGCGACCTTGCCGCGCTTAAATATCTTATTTACGCCCTCATTCTCATAGTTGCGGTTATCTGGAACAACGCTCCCGCTTTAAGCAAGGTGCGTGAAAGATTCGGTCTCCGCCGTCTTGTCGAATATATTATCATCAAGATCCGCGGTCACCGTATCAAAGAGGAAGGCGGTATGGAAGCGCCTTCCACCGCAGACTGGTCCAAGGTTCCCACCAAAATACCTATGGATGCACTGCTTTCCACAGATGTTATTCCCGAACAAAGTATTAAAGAGGAGGGGGATAAGAAATGAGCGAATATATGCTTGAGACCCGTTCTCTCGGTATCTCCTTCGGCGGACTTAAAGCTGCACAGGATATTAATTTAAAAATAAAGAAAAACCAGCTTTACGGTCTTATCGGTCCCAACGGCGCGGGAAAAACCACGGTTTTCAACCTGCTTACCGGTGTGTACCGCCCCACCACCGGCACCTTTTTGCTTGACGGCGAGGAGCTTGTGGGAAAGACCCCTGCGGAAATAAACAAAAAGGGTATTGCACGTACTTTCCAGAATATCCGTCTGTTTTCCAATATGTCGGTTATAGATAACGTGCTTGTAGGTATGGGCAACAGCTCAAAGTGCAATATAATGCAAAGCATTTTCCGCTTGCCCAAGCATTTTTCCACAGAAAAGCAAATGCGCTCTGCGGCAAGAGAACTGCTCCGCGTTTTCGGTTTGGATGAAGAACGCCGTACCGTTGCCTCCAACCTGCCTTACGGTTCTCAGCGCCGTCTGGAAATGGCACGTGCTTTGGCAACAAATCCCAAGCTGCTTTTGCTAGACGAGCCTGCCGCAGGTATGAACCCTCAGGAAACGGCAGAGCTTACCGCAACCATACGCCGTATAAGAGATGAATTTGATATGACCGTCCTTCTTATCGAGCACGATATGAGCTTGGTTTCCGGTTTGTGTGATGAGCTTACCGTGCTTAATTTCGGCACCACCCTTGCTCACGGAGCGACGGAAGAAGTGCTCAGACACCCCGATGTCATCAAAGCTTATCTGGGCGAATAATCTTGAAGGGAGCGAGATATTATGGCTTTACTTACAGTTGAAGATCTTGAAGTGTCTTACGGTCTTATAAAGGCTATACGCGGCGTTTCCTTTGAGGTCAACAAGGGCGAAATAGTTGCTCTTATCGGAGCAAACGGCGCAGGAAAGACCACTATAATGCATTCTCTTTGTAACCTTATTCCCAAAGCAAAGGGAAAGGTCACTTACGACGGAAAGGATATAACCAATATTCCCGCCCACAAGCTTGTGCCCATGGGCATGGCTCAGGTTCCCGAAGGACGCAGAATCTTTTGCGAGCTTACCGTGGCGGAAAACCTTAAAATGGGCGCATATACCAGAAGCGATAAGGCGGAAAAAGAGAATACCTTAAAAGAAATTTACACACGTTTTCCCATTCTCAAAGAGCGTTCAAAGCAGATCGCAGGCACTCTTTCCGGCGGTGAACAGCAGATGCTGGCAATGAGCCGTGCGCTTATGTCCCGCCCGTCCCTCATTTTGCTGGATGAACCCAGTATGGGACTTTCCCCCTTGTACGTTAACACTATTTTTGATATGATAACCGAGATCAACCGCGCAGGCACCACCGTGCTGCTGGTTGAGCAAAATGCAAAAAAAGCTCTTTCCGTTGCCAACCGCGCATACGTTCTGGAAACGGGACTTATCGTCCGCGAGGGTACGGGAGAAGAGCTGTTGAATGATGATGCGGTTATACGTGCCTACCTCGGCGGATAATATCGCTCGGTAAAAGCACTGTAGAACAAAAACGCAAAAAGATTTGATACGTAATAACAAATGCGAGAGGTTTAGTTAATCTCTCGCATTGTTGTTTTTTATTATGTAGGAATTTGTAAAAACAAATTCCTTTTTATTTTGCGTTTTTTAAACGTCTTTACTTCGCTAGCTGTAGATTACTACAGCACGCTCGTAAAGAACGTTTTCTACAGCGTTTTACCATCGCTCACTTCAAAAACTTGCTTTTTCGCTACTATAGACGGTAGATTTCAAAAACAATTATTTCGGTTTTTTGCTCCGCAAAAAACTTCCATAATTCCTCATTCCCGGGGTTCCCTGCAAAACCGCAGGTTTTGTGGGGTGGGTTCCTCATTTATCATTTATCATTTCTCATTCCCAGTTGCGCGTACACCGCGGCGCCGATGGGAAGCACGTCTTCGTCGAACTCGGCTTTTGGGTGGTGTTGGGGGTAGATATACCCTTTTTCTTTTTCCCCTGCAGTTACGGAAATCATCAGCGTAGGCACCTTTTGGCTCACGTATGCAAAATCCTCGCTTCCGCCGCCACGCGCCACACGTCCGTCCGGACTTATCATAGAGGTGGTAAACACCGTTTCCGCTCCCAAAAGCTCTTTTAAACTGTCAAACGCCCTGCCGGAAAGCTCTTTTTCGTTTACAAACACCGGCGTTCCCGAGGTGAATATCACCTTTCCGCTTCCTCGGTAGGTTTTTGCGGTGGCGCAGGTTATTTCCGTAATTCTCTTTTGAAGGTCTTCTCTTGTTTTTTCATCGTAAGAACGTGCGGTTCCTTTTAAAACGGCGGTGTCCGCCAAGGTGTTTCCGTTATGACCGCTTTGCATATATCCTATGGTGAGGGTGGTTTCTTTTCTCGCATCCATTTCGCGGGATTGAAGCACCTGCAAAGCGTTTACCGTTTGTGCGGCGATGAGCAGACTGTCCACTCCGTTCCACGGCGCACTTCCGTGGCAGGCTTTTCCTTGGATCTCTATGGTAAAATGGTCGCAGGCAGGCGCCCCTGCGCCGGGAGAACCGATTATAACCGTACCGGACGGCATATCCATAGAGGTGATCACGTGGATCATCACCGCTTCGTCAACCCCTTCAAGAATGCCGTTGTTTATCATATCAACGGCACCTTCCAGCGTTTCTTCCGCAGGCTGAAACATAAATACTACCTTGTTTTTTAACTTGCTTTCCTTTTCTTTCAGTATTTTTGCCGCACCCAAAAGCATTGCCGTGTGCATATCGTGCCCGCAGGCGTGCATATTTTGGGAGGCGGCATAAGGAAGCGAAGTTTCTTCTTTTATGGGCAAAGCGTCGGTATCCGCCCGCAGAAGCACGGTTTTTTCTCCCGCGCCGACCTCTGCTTTTATGCCCGCCTTTCCGCATTCTTCGGGCGTGTATCCCATTTCCTCCAGACACTTGGTTATATACTTTTTTGTCTTTGGAATATCAAACCTTGTTTCCGCGTTTTGGTGAAGATATCTTCTGTGTGCAATAAGCTCGTCCTTCAAAGCATTGGCTTGTTCAAGTAAATTTTTCATATTATCCCGTCCTTTCCACAATATTATTCCATAATAATTGCTTTTTAAAAGAATTTTTGCTAAAATACAACCAACGGTTAATATAAAACTCTACCTTTGGTTTACCCGTATCAACCGTTGGTCGCTGTATTTTTCGGTGTTTGCGGTGTAAAATCACAGCACAACGAACAGAAAGGAATTTTGAAATTATGAAAAAAACACTCGGACATCGCATATCATCGCTACGCAAAGAAAAATCACTTACTCAGGAAGAGCTTTCCGAACTATTGGGAGTTTCCGCTCAAGCGGTAAGCAAATGGGAAAACGACGCGGCTTGTCCCGATATTATGCTTTTACCCAAGCTGGCAAAAATACTGGGCGTTACCACAGACCTGCTCCTTTCCGGCGAAAAAGAGCAGGACACCGTCTTCGTTCCCCAAGCGGAACGTAAAAGTATGGAAAAAATGATGCTCCGCGTACGGGTCATCTCCTCGGACGGACATAAAGTAAACATAAACCTGCCCGCGGCGCTGGTAAAGGTTATCGTTGGAAACGGAATTTCCATAGGCAATTTCGGCATAGAAGCCGATGCCGCGCAAAAGATAGATTTCGAAAAAATATTCAATCTTATAGAACAAGGCGTTATGGGCAAGCTGGTGGAGGTTGAATCCTCTGATGGGGATACGGTAGAGGTGTTCGTGGAATAAATGAAAATAAATATAAATTCGCCGTCCCGCCGTTTCGTTTTGTGGGTTCCGTCGTTTCTCGTTTTTAATCCCGTAACCGCCTCCGTTGCGGGAAGATGGATAAATGCCAAAACAAAAAGCGGGAAAAAGTCGGGGGTATCGTCACGGGCGTGCCGTAAAATATTCAAGGAAATAAACCGTTGCCGCCGCAAAAACAAGGATTGGCGTGTGGTGGATATACTCTCCCCGAACGGAGAACACATATCGATAAAGCTATAAAAAAAGAGCCGCTAAGGCTCTTTTTGCATTTATATGTATTTATACAAATTCTTATTTCGCGCGCCGTCAATACATTCGCGCTCCAGTGCGTTTATAAATCCCGTGCCGGCAAACATTTTGTATTTTCCGATCTCTTCGCCGTTATCCACGTCAAATATCTTTCCCGCCCTGTTTGTCTGCATAAACTTTGAAACGGGAACCACTATAAGCACCTTATCGTGTTCGCTTTCGTATCCGAAATTAAAGGTCTTTACGTATCTGAAAATTTCCAGTCTTGCGCCCTTTTTGCCGATACTTATTACGTGTATATGCTCGCCCTTGCCGTCCTCGTGAAGCACCAGAGGAATTCTCTTTTTAAGACAGCACAGCAGCTTGCAGGAATATGTCTTTTTATCCGTCTTTACGGTAAAGGATTCTCCCGTATATGGCTGGAAAAGGGATTTAAAAGGTACTTTTATTTCGGATAATTCGTATCCTTTTCTGCTGCAGGCGGTTTTTAATTGTTTTATAAACGCTTTGCGCTTGCTTATTCCGCGGACAGCACGGAAAAGGGGAGGGAGTATCACCAAAGCGCCTACGATGCAAACTACCGTAATAATTCCGTTTACGGTAATTGCTTCCCCAAGTCCTTTTAAAATGCCCGTTATACCCATAAAATAAGGGGAAATGTACACAAGCACGGTACCGCCCATAATATATGCGACCACCGCTATCGCCGCCTGCTCGTAATATGCGGCAGAGGTGTATTTTTTGTTGCTCTCCCCGTCTTTTTTCCAGTCTTTGGAGGCGGTAAGGGACGCAATAATTCCCAACAGCACAAATACGGGCATGCAAATACCTGCGATCTTCAGCCTTGAAAGCAGGTGCGTGCTTCCGTTGTTAAAAACTATTGCAAACGAACTTATTTCAAAAACAAAAAACTCAAGTGCCGTTACGCAGGAAACTATCCATAAATAGGGATTGGTAAATGCTATTTTCAAAGCGGTAAAAAGGTTTTGGTTTTCCGCTTCAAGATACTTTGCCTTTGCCTGCAGGTCGTATTTCACACCCTGCTTAAACAAAGAATAGTAGGATAAAAACGCAGTAACGACAATGATCGCGCACAAGGGCATTACGGAATTTTCCGTTACTCTGCCAAAGCGTATGAATTGGTAGCAGATAACGGAAACAAGCAAAGGCAAAAGCGCATTAAGCAGCACCGTTGAGCCCTTGCGTATATACGAAAACACCTTTTTCATACCAAAACTCCTTTTGCGTATTAAAGCAGATCGTTTTTAACAATATCCTCGTAGGTCTCTCGTTTAATAATTATCTTTTTCTCTCCGTTTTCCTTAACAGCCAGCATAGCGGGGCGGGGAATACGGTTGTAATTGCTGGACATAGAGTAATTATATGCGCCCGTTGCCAGCACTGCAAGAGTATCGCCGACCTCTGCCAAGGGAAGCGGTACGTTTTCCTGTATCAGATCGCCGGATTCACAGCATTTTCCCGCAATAGTTACTTCTTTTACGTTTTCCGCATTTGCCTTGTTTGCAATGCAGGCGGAATATTTTGCACCGTACATAATATAACGGGGGTTATCCGTCATACCGCCGTCAACGGAAACGTAGGTGCGCACGTTTTGTATATCTTTAACACAGCCGACTGTGTAAAGAGTTATTCCTGCTTCCGCCACAATAGATCTGCCCGGTTCAAAAACCAGATAGGGCAAGGGTATGTTTCTTTCCTCTGCCACTTCTTTTACCACGTCTATCGCCGCCTTTACGTATTCATAGGGCGCCAGAGGGTCATCGGATTCCACATATTTTATACCGAATCCGCCGCCTAAATTAAGTATATGAGGGTCAATCCCCAGCTTATCACGCAGGTCTGAAATAAAGCTCATCATAACCTTGGCTGCTTCCTTAAAGGGCTCCACTTCAAATATCTGGGAGCCTATATGGCAATGCACGCCGTCCACGCACACATTTTTGAGTGTAGATGCATATTTGTGTATTTCAAAAGCTTCTCCGTTTTCCAAAGCAACGCCGAACTTGGAATCTATCTGCCCCGTGCGGACAAAATCGTGGGTGTGTGCATCAATACCCGGCTTTATGCGGAAGAGTATTTTTTGCACCATACCCTTACTTGCGGCAATTTCGTTAAGCATGTCAAGCTCGTATACGTTGTCCACAACGATGTGTCCCACACCGCTGTCCAGAGCAAGCGATATTTCCTCGGGCGTTTTGTTGTTTCCGTGGAAAAACACCTTTTCCATGGGAAATCCCGCTTTTTTAAGCGTGTATATCTCGCCGCCCCCGACTACGTCTGCGCCCAAGCCTTCATCTGCGGCAATACGCGCCGTATACATGGTGCACAGCGCCTTGCTGGCATAAAGAGCAAGACCGTTTCCGCCGTAATAGGTGTCGATAGCGGTTTTGTATCCCTTGCAGTTACTTCTCACTTTGTCTTCGTTAAGCACGTAAAGGGGCGTGCCGAACTCTTTGGCAAGCGAAACCGTATCGTGACCGGCGATGCACAAATGTCCCTGGTTATTTACGGAAAGATTTTCGGGGTAAAGCATAATAAGCGTAACGTCCTTTTAAAGAAAAATAAGTTTTTTAATTATATCACATTTTTTGCGGATTTTCCACAAGTTTTTTAATAAATTCGGTTAGTTTTTCAAAATTACCGTGTTCAAAAGCGGAAATATCCTTTTTATTTCGGTTTATAAGGCAATCCGTAAGCAAAAACACCTTCATCCCCGTGTTTTGCGCAGGCATATCGTCGTCCACGTCGTTGCCTACCATAAGACATTCTTCGGGTAAAAGAGCGGCTTTTTCAAGTATATCCGCATAATATTCGGCACTCGGCTTGCAAAAACGGGAGTTTTCGTATGCGGTTATAATTTCAAAATCCTCTTTTTCGAGCCCTGCCCAGCCGATACGGGCGTGGGTAGCGATTATGGGGAACACGGGATTGGTTGCCAGAATTACACGTATTCCCATAGCTTTTAAGAGAGTAATAAGCTTTTTTGCTTCGGGATTTGTGCGGGAAAACTCTTTAAGATACAAAAAATCCGTTTTGTAAAAGCTTTCAAAGACCGGTTTTTCTTTCAGCACACTTTCTCCGTATACGCAAACCAATTTGTCCCAGAAAACCTGCTCGTTGGTATTTTTTCCGTCATTTTTCAGCATATCCACACAGCCTGCATAGATCGTTTCGTACAGCTTTTTGGGTTCAAAGCCTCTTTGCGCCATATATGCCGTAAGGCGTGTAAAGTATGCCTGCAAAAATTCATCCTGCTTTAATGGGAGCAGGGTTCCGTCCAGATCAAAAAGAACCGCTTTAAGTGCCATGTTTTCTCCAAATACAACTGATTTAAAATAATAACGTTTTAGATTATAATACCTCGTTTTCCCGTTGTCAATGCTTCATTTTCCAAAAAAACAGAGCCGTAAAAGCACAATAAAAAAGTTGGGGGCAAATTTAGACCCCCAACACGTACAGAGTAGCATAAAACCCAAATAAAGTCAATACTTTTATAGGCGTTTTAACCAACTTCTGCGAAATATACAAAAATATTTCGTGCATTTTGTATATATTGCGTATTGAAAAAACGGTTTTTCAATGGTATTATATAGACACAGAGAGGGTGATACCAATGTACAACCAGTAAGAGATCGAATTGTATAAAACATGAAGATCTCCAAATCATTTTTATTTTTCTCCTATAATTTTTCTCGGTTTTGCGTTATTAAAAGTCTTTGGATAGCATTAACTATCCCGAAAAAAGGAACGATCTTTTTAGATGAAGCTGTGATAAACGGCAGATAATGTATTCAGAACGACGGTAGAAGAAAAAAGACATACGATTGGAATTTTTACTCCTAATTATTATTTTGTTGTTTTCGCAAAAAACAAACGGTTTTAACTTTAATCAAGCGGCCCGATACAAAAACACAGAGCTATCTCGCTTAAGAGAAATTTATATAGAATCGGTGCAAGCTGCTTTGAGTTGCTGTTAAGGTTAAAACGATCCCGCATCCTACGAAAGAGAGGTTAAAATGATGTTGGATAATAAGACAGAACATAAATGACCCTTGGTCGATTGTAAAGAAAGTCGATCAAGGGTCATTTAGTGTTTATGGGGTCCCCAAAAATCCGCAGGATTTTAGGGGTGTTTTTTTTACGGGGTGTTTTTTTCGAGATAGTTTTATTCGATGTCTGTTACGGTAATTTTGCGCACCATAATGGATTTTGCTCTCTTTCCGTCGGGCGCGGTAAGAGTAAAATCGCTGTAGGCAATCACCGCCGTGTCGGGGCCGGTAACGGCAAGTCCCGTGTTGCAGCAGGAATATTCATAATACTTTGTGTAAACCTGCTCTTTTGGGACCTCTACCACAGGGACGATATCCGACCATTCCTTCCCGAGCCTATCTTGGGATACCCGCAGATAAACTCCCGGTCTGCCCGATGCCAGAATAATAGTGCCGTCTGCAAGCTTTCTTGTAACGGGAAGTACACCGTAATCGTAAAAATATTCAGGAGTTTCCCAAGTTTTGCACCCGTCGTAAGAGCGTGTCTGCATCATAATGGGTGCGGGATGCTCGTCATCCCCGGCAACAAAGGGGGAAAGCGAGCCCGACCGCAAAAAGGCAACGCAGGAACCGTCCTCAACAAATTCCAACGAACACTCCATAAATCCCTCTACGTCTATGGCGGTAGGGGGATTGAATTTTTCCTCATAAAGAATATGGCTCACGTATTCCCAGGTGTGCCCCATATCAACAGAGCGTAAAATGGCGGTACAACGGCGAAAAGACTCCAAATTACCGTTATTATCTATGGCAGGTGCATCTACGGGCATCCAAAGAGTCCCTTCTTTGTCAATCTTCATAGAAAGGCTCATGTGGGGGAAAACACGTATCAAAAAACCGTCGTGGTGCAAAACAACGGGCATATTATTCCATATAACGGGACAGTTTTCTTCGATAACTGTGTCGGTGCCCGCTTTTATACGGTACGCCTTAAATTCCTTTGCCACACTGTCGCCAAGGGCGGGGGTTAGCTCATCAACGGTGTAAACACCCATACCCGCGGTGCGCAGTCTGCGTTTTTCGGGCAAAGGCGGAAGAACGGGAAGTGTATCTCTTTTCAAAACTCCGTGTTCGCGGAAACAAAAAATATCTCCGTTGGGTAAGCGTGTCGCTGCGCGCAGCCATTGGTCCTGCCCGTTTTTAACGGGGGACCAGCTTTCGCCGCCGTCTTTTGAACAGAAAACGGGGTTTTTCTCCTCTTCTCCGAAAGTCAGCCAACTGTCCCGACGGGCGTTAAAACGGACGTAAAGCGTCCCGTCCTCGGAACAGCGTATCGTCGGGTCCTGATACCCGCCGAACAGTACGGGTTCTTTGGTGCTTTGAGCCACTACCACAGGTTTTCCAAGGATTATTCTTTTCATATCGCAGAAATTCCTTTTTTATACAGACAGACTTTTCTTGGGGCCATTATAACTTACCACATATAAAAATTCAAGTTAAAACATTTAAAGTCTTGAAATCGGTTGGAATAAATATTATAATAACAATACACGAATCTTTATTTTTTTTTGGGAGTTTTCGGTTATGAAAGAAAAAATACTTGCGTTTATAAACGCTTTGTCTGAAAATAATACGGGATGCGAAGCGGTGGCTTTGTATCAAAACGGCGAAACGGTTATAGAGCATCATTTCGTGCCTTCCGTACCCCGCCTTATATATTCCCATACAAAAAGCTTTGTTTCCACCGCGGCGGGAATGGCTATCGACGAAGGAAAATTAAGCCTTGACGATAAGATATTGGACCTGTTTCCCGAATATTTGCCCGTTATTACCGACGAAGGTGTGCGGGAAATAACCTTAAGACATTTTCTCACCATGTCTTCGGGCTTGGGCGGAAATAATCTTATGGGCGCGAACCGCAGAAAAGGGGAAGGTTTCCCCGATTATATGGCGTATATGCTTTCAAAGCCCTTGCAGTATACCCCCGGTGAAAGGTTCGCATATTCCAATGGGGATACCCATATGGCAGGCTGTATGGTGCAGAGAGCCGTAGGCGAGCCCCTTGTAAAATATCTGGGACGCAAGCTGTTTATGCCTCTGGAAATAGGTTTTCCCGGCTGGGAGACCGACCCGGACGGAACGGTTTTCGGCGGTACGGGACTGTATCTCACCATTTCCGATATGATGAAATTGGGCATACTCTATCTTAACGAGGGTATGTGGAACGGAAAACGCATCCTTTCAAAAGAATGGGTAAAAGCGGCGGGAAGCAAGCAGATATCCACGGGAATCGAGGACGTGTGGAGCTCGGATTACGGGTATCAGTTCTGGATGGTACCCGCAAATAAAAACGCCTTCCGCGCAGACGGCGCCTATTGCCAGTATTCCATAGTTTTGCCGGAGCAAAACGCCGTGGTCGCTACCCAGTGCAGCGAACAAAACGATACCGCAGCCTTTGTAAAACTCCTCCGCGAGTATATAATAGAATCGATATAAATCTGCTTGCGCAGATTTTCGATATACACCTGCGGTGTTCGATATGCGCTGACGCGCTCGATATGCTCACTGCGTGAGCGCGGATTTATATCATATCCGAACCGACCGAAAGGGCGGTTATATCGAATTTGCCGAAAGGCAAATATATCGAGCCGAGCAGATGGGGTTCCCAGAAACGAGCATTGCGAGTTTTGGGGGTTCCCGAAGTGGGGCAAACTTTACTTCACTTGGGTGTAAGCCCAAACTTCACTGCGCAGCAACTTCACTTTTGCGTTAGCAAAAACTTCACAGAGCGAAAAAAGAGCTTCACGGAAAGTTTATTAGAAAAACAGCAAACACCCCGAGAAACCGTTGATTTCTCGGGGTGCAATGTTTTTTATGGGGTGTTTTTTTCGGGGTCCCCGCAAAAGCGTTTTTTCGTGATATATTTCGTCCGTTGTGGGCGTTTCGTGAAACGCCCCTACCTGCCAAAAAACCTTTTGTGGGGTGATTTTACCAAATTACAATACGCTTTTCGGGTGCGAGGTACATTCCGTCCGTTTCCTTTACGTCAAAGGTTTTGTACCATTCCTCAAAGTTTCTGGGAGGCATATTTGCGCGGAGCACGCAAGGACCGTGAACGTCCACGGAAAGGAGCATCTGCAGGTATTCGGGGCGCGCCTTCTGGCACCATACTCTTGCCCAGTTGCTGAAATATTCCTCGTAGGATACGCCTTCGGTTCTTCCCATAATATCCAGCGTTACGGACATACCGCCGTTATCCGCCATATTTTCACTTACGATAAACGCACCGTTTACCTTGCCCTGGGGAAGTTCGATACCGTCAAACTGTTCGATCATCTGCTGTACCTTTGCTTCAAATCTCTTGAAATCTTCTTCGGTCCACCAGTCGTTTATATTACCGTTTTCATCGCACTTTGCACCGTTGGAGTCAAAAGCGTGGGATATCTCGTGGCCGATAACACCGCCGATACCGCCCAGATTTTCGCTTCTGGTCTGCTTAAGAGAATAGAAGGGAGCCTGCAGAATAGCCGCAGGGAAGGTGATATCGTTTACAAACGGATCGTAGCAGGCGTTTACCATATGGCCGGGCATTGCCCAGTTTTCGGGCTCGGTGGGCATATCCAGCTTGCTTAAGGAATCCTCTTCACGAATTGCCTTAAGAGAAAGAACTATATCAAAGAGAGAATCCTCGGGGTTAAAGGTGAGCTTTTCATATACAGCTCTTACCTTATCGGGATAACCCATCTTAACACCCATTGTGGAAAGCTTGAGAATGGCTTTTTCTCTGGTCTCTTCACCCAGAATTTCGTTTGTCTTGATGCGGGTCTTGTAGGTGTCGATGATCTGAAGAACTATCTCGGTAATATCCTTTTTCGCCTCTTCGCCGAAGTATTTAACACCGTAGTAAATTCCCACGGGCTCGGAATACAGACCGGAAGCAAGGTTGTATGCAAACTTTTCTATATCCTGCATCTTTGCCACGCCCATAAGCGCACGGCTGTATGCACCGCCCAGTTCGCGCAGTTCCTCGGAAAGGAAGTTGCAGGCTCTCATAAGTCCCGTTACGTATGCCCAATGCTTGTATTTTTCAAGGTTTTCGCCGTTGAACAGGGATGCGAATCCCTCAAAATATCTGGGCTCGGTAACAACCACCGTTTCGGGAACGTGACCGAAAAGATCGGTAAGGATCACGCCGAGATCAAGGGTGGAAAGCATATCGGAAACCTTGGCGGTATCCATGGGGTTGTACATTTCCACGTATCTGGACCATTCTTCGCTGGTCTTTGCAAGAGAACCGATAACTTCGTCAAACGCCAAAGCATCGTTAACATACAGTTCCTGCTGCTCGGGGGTAAGGTCGGTCTGCGCCATAACCGCCTTGGCTACGTTTGTCCATATGCCGATTATCTGCGCCTTCTGCGCCGCCATTTCGGGCTTGTAGTAAGAAGCATCGGGCAGGATAACGCTTGCGCCCTGAATGTATACCAGACGGCGCTTGGTGTTTTTCATATCGGTATCAACGCCGATATTGATAGGGGTAGGAATTCCCTTTAAAGAAAGTGTTTTGTAAAGACGGCAGAACTCCTCGGTGGTTTTAACCTCTTCAAGTACAGCGAGGTTTTTGAGCGCGGGGGTAATGCCGTGCTGTGCCTTTCTGTCTGCGTCCTTTGCAACAGCGTACAGCTCACATGCTCTCTTAAGATAATCGTTGGGATATGATTTACTCTCGGACATAGTCTCGAATTCGTCCATCATTATCTTTTCAACACCGTCCGCCAGCTCGGTAAAACCGCCTGCGGTGGGCTTATCGTCGGGGATAACCAGTTTATCCAAAGCCTCCCGGTTGACGTAGTTATAAAGATCGTCTTGTATTCTAATGTTTTCCATAAGTGCCTCCTGTGAAAATTGATAGGTGTTCTGGAATATTATACCACCAAATAATTAAAATGGCAAGATGTGTTGGGAGAAGTTTAGGTTAGCGCTCAAGGAGCGCAGTATTAACTTGATTTCCTATACGTGTTCAAATACTCTTCAGCAAGATTACGTGTATCGGTGAAGGAAAGCGGTACGTAAATTCTGCGGCTTGATTCATACACGCCGTCAAGCTCAATCATTTCAAACTCTTCATAAAAAGCGGATTTGTCGGCGTTTTTCAGCTCGTTGCAATATGTGTTTATTAACTCTTCCATACATTCTTCGGGCAATTCGCACCACCTTCCGTAAACACTGCCGGAATAAAAATATCGTATTGCGGGATTATCCGGCTTTGTTTTTTGCAGGGAGTGCAAATACGTATCGCTTTTTAAAAATTCAATGTAAAACGCATCAAACACCGGATCGCTCAAATGGCTGTAATATCGTGATGAATACGAGCCGTCCTTTAATTTGTAACCAAAATGAATGACATCCCATAAATCCGCAAGGCATTCGGGCTCTTTGTAAGGCTGCGACTGTTTGTCGGGCAGATATCCCTCTTTGAACAGATCTAACAGCGTTTCGTGCAGCTCAATACAGTTTTCGAAATCCTCCTCGGTTTCGAAACTCTCAATAGAATCCAAAAAGAAATAAACGCTTTCAATTTCCTCTGCATCGGGTAAGATATACGCATCATACCGGGCTTTTGCGGGAATACCGCCCAAAACCAAGGTGCAAGAAATAACTATGGATAAAGCAGTTAAGCCCATACGTAATTTAAGCTTGTTTTTGCGGAAAGCAAGAAAAGCAAGTAATGCTGCTGCCGATAATACAATAACGGAAAAGCAAAAAACGTATAATAACGACATTTTGTTTGTGGTCATAAAGGGACGCGATAATACGAATCCGCAGGAAAGAGAGATTGATAAGATTACTATTATCTTATAAACGGTTGAAACTGCAGATGAGTTTATTGCGCCGCATTTCTTTTTCAGAAACCACGTAAGCACGAAAAGTCCGATGACAACACCTGCTACAGTAAGAAAAACCCACGGACGATTGATCGATGCGCCCGACATGATAAACAGATTATAATGCAGGGGATTCCAATCAGTATAAGGCTCAAAAGAGCTGACATAGTAAACTCCGTGGCATCCCCAGCTTATGATGATCGGGGCAAAATTAAAGGCTAAAAAACCGGCAAAGTACCAAATCACGGACCTTGCGGCAAAATACAGACAGGAACAGATTATTATCCAAACAAAAACCAAAACGCATAAAGCGGCGCAGGTGAGCAGAATGGAAGTAAGCGGCACGTTAAACCAGGGCGAAATTAACGAGCAAATTGCGAATACCAGCATTTGCGCTATCACATATAAGCAAAGAGGAATCCACAATGCAAGTATTTTTAATTGCGCCGATACACGGTTTTCGGCTCCGTCCGACTCACCACCGTTAATTTTCATCAGACAAAGCGGCGTCATAACGGAAAGCAGGATAAAAACACCTGTCAAAGACAAACCGATAAAAATAATATATAAGTCGTCTGCATTAATGTAATCATTCCCGCGGGCAAATAAAAACGGAACAAAAAATAAATTGGATATAACAAACAAAAGCGATAAGATAATATAAAGCGGAATGCGGTACAGGGAGAAACTTCTGCGCATTAAAGAATTGAAGGCTTGATGGATTTTGGGTTTGTTTTTCATATTTTCACCACCTTGGGTGTATTATAGCACAAAACTAATAAGAAATCAAGGCGGAGCCTTGTATATAGAAACGAAGCATCGACTTCGTCGAAATGAAGCATTGCGCCTCGGCGCAATATGAAGCGCTCGCTTACGCTCCCATGAAGCGAAGCGTTCCGTATCGTTGCGAAGCAACATTTCATTAGCGAAGCGTCTTCATAGGCGTAGCCGACTTCATGTTCCGCAAGGAACGCTTCGTTCGCACCAAAAAGAAAAGACCTCATACGAGGTCTTTTCTTTTTGGTGCGGGTGTTCATAACGGACTTGATTAAAAAGTATTGAAATACCGGCAGAAACACACATATTTTTCACTCACACATTTGTGTATTTCAAAGTTTCTTCGTAAAATAAAATTACAGAAACGAGGAAACAAGATTATGTCAAAATTTATTGAAGAATTCTATTACGGTAACATCGATCCCCAAGCAAGAAGCACCAAGCAGAACAAGACAGTTCAGAAGCAAATGGAAGTTCTAATGCTTAATGAGGAGTTTTTAACCGAAGCTCTCACGGGGGAAAACAAAAAGAAGTTTCTTGATTTCGTTAATGCTTGGAGTATCGTCAACGGAGAATCGAATCTTGATAGCTTTATTATGGGATTTCGATTAGGAGCCAACTTTACATATGATACTTTCGTATCAACCGAAACACCGTTTAAGGATTTGCTGAAGGAGTGAAAGATATGTCAAAGAAGTATTACATAGCTCTTGATGATTACGAGCGAGGAACCATTATCAACTGCCTTAACGAAAAGAGAAACAACCTTATTGCAGACGGCAAATACACCGATGCAGTTGATGAAGTGTTACTCAAAATTATTAACGCAAAACAAAAGAAATTCAAAGTGATTTATAAGGAGTCTTATTTATGGAAAAGCGTATTTACAATGAACAAACGGGTATCAGTTACACTTTGCAAGGCGATTATTACTTGCCTGATCTGAAACTCCCCGACCAAGAAGATAAGCCCATCGGCTTGTGGGGACAGCGACATCTTAGATACATAAAGCAACATAGGAAAATCCTTTACACTAATCTTTTAACAAGTGGTAAATTGAATGATTATCTTTTTGAAATAGATAAATATGCTGAAAGTTTATTTGAAAGCTTATTTCCCTTGTATAAGCAGAAATATGGGGTTACAGAGCAATTAAAAGCAACAAATCAGCAGGAGTGGATAAATCGTTCTAATTCGGTAATGGGAATGATTAGGGAAATACTAAATCAAGAGATAAATAAATAAAAGTAAATCGGCAGGACTTACAATCCTGCCGATTTATTATATGTTGTGTCTTTTTATATACTCTATTATGTCATTGTCAATAAGTACTTTATCATATTCTTCTAAATGTATTTTTTCGCCCGCAATATCAGAAACCACGGATTTTATAAATTTATTAAATTCAGGGTTGGTTTCTGATAATTTGTCAACCGTATCCCAATCTATAGCTTCATTATATTTGGCTGGAAATAAAATTTCGCTTTGCTCTATACTTTCAGGGTTGAGTTTTATAAATCCGATGCCAAATGCATTATTTAACCGAAGCATTTCCTCTTGTAGTTCAGGATCATCAGCATAGCTTAATGCGACTAAATATCCTTCATTAGCCCAACTTGAATTTGATACTGCCTGAAAATAATATTCTCTAAGATTTGAAAAATTAACTTTAATTTTCATTTCAAAAGAAAACAACCTATACTGGCAATCGTTAAAAGAATTTATCAACTTGATTGTATCATCACCAAAACTTTTATATGGAAAATATAGTCCCACCAAGTCTGGATGCAACCATTCGTTCATTCCACGCTTTTTCTTTCTTGATTTTTCGTGATGAATAGTTTTTGTTACACAGTTAAAGTGGGAATCAACATAAACAAATGATGAAAGCAATGGATGTAAATCTCTTTCGTTAAAGGAAGTTTTTTCTTCCACCTGCAACTGTTCACTTTTAACGGTTACTTTCCTGTCTTTAATATAAAAAGTTGCGGGACGCTTACTGATTTGGCTAAATTTTGTATTTGGATTATCTCTAATATCAAGATATAATCTTGCCGCAAGTGTTTTAATTGGAGTTTTTCCGGTTGATGCAAGTTTTGATCTAAATCCAAATTCTTCGGATTTATCCCATATTTGAGAAATAGTCAAAGGACCATTGTGTTTTTCTAATGTTTGGTATACTAACTCTAAAAAAGTCATGTTTATTCACCTTAAATCTTCGGGATCATACTTGCAGCATCAGGTGCATTTGTTTGCATATTCCAAATAGCAATTTTCATCTTTTTGATACGTTTACCATCACCAAAATCAAGCAAATCTTCTCTTTTATATATATTCAAAAGCTTATTTAATGAACCCAAGTCCGCAGAAGTCATTAGAAATGCCTCTTCAGGATCAATTAGTTTACAATAAGCCCACAACTGACCCAAATCACGTAGCGTTAAACTTGTCTTTTTTGCCTCAATAAAAAACAGTTTGAACTTGTCTGCCTTTTTCACAATGCCGAGCACATCAATTTGGATATCAACTCCGATAGCTTCTTCTTGAACAATATTATATTTTCTAAGAACTCTGTCCAAACGTTCGCTATGTGCGTCAACTACAATTATTTCATCGGCAGATTTGTATTTATCCTCTAGGTATGATTTAAGCCATTGTTGCATTGGTGGATATAAGTCGAATTCCCTCATTGTATTACTCCTCATAACCTAAATCTTTAGCTATTTGCTTCCAAGAATCATAATGTTTACCTCTGATTTCCGAAGGAATAAAAGCATCATTTTCGCCAGGATGATGCGGTTTGACTTTATTCTTCCCTCTGCCTTCCCAATAGAACTTATGAGTCACTTCTTCAGGAATTTTTTCTTCTGCTTCAAGACCGTCAACTAATTCGGTTGCAAACTGAGCGAGCGCCTCTCTTTTGTGCAAAACAGCAAAGCCTATGGGCAAAAATTCGTTTGCCCATATTTTAATTTGATGTTCCTTTTTCCAAAAATCAGGCTTTCCTTCTTCGTATTTAACAAGGTTTCCATCACGCATATTAGGGTGAGCCCAATCTATTGCTTGTACAGGAACGTTTACATCTTTAAGCAAACGGCAAATATCACTAACCAAGTACCAATTATGGGGAACTTCCAAGTAAACACGGTGCATATAGGTTTTAAAGAAGTAGTTACTCCTACGAATATATCCTGTTACATCAGCAAATCCCTGCAGGAAAGAGATTTTTTCATCACGAGTAAAGGAGAACACCTCTTCATCAATTCTTATATTCTCGTGAGATACTGCATTGCCGATATATCGTAAAACTTCTCGCATCATATACTCATCATTTCTCTTGGTGAAGGAGATAATAGAGTAATTATCCTGCTGAGTAAAGTTTAATCCTGTGCCAATTAGAGGTTCTAATACTGTACGAATATCGGTTATACTTGCACGTACATATATTCTTACATCATTGTTATTTTCTGTTGCCAGTTTTTTGTGCGGAATTTCAATAGAGATAGTGGTTTCTGATGCACCACGTCTCACTTCTCCATTGCCACAAATCATACCTAAAAGGTAAGACATCTCTCGATTCATAAAATCACAATCCTTTTAATTCAAGCCTATTTTACAACCGTTGTTGAATAATTCTCTAATAATTCCATTATCATTAAGACGATATGAATACTCAGTCTTATAAACTCTATTTCTTCCAAACAAGTGTGCTATATCAGTAGGTGGAGCAACTGGAACATAAAGCCTTAATTCAAGAGCCCATTTGTTAGCATCATCTTGCAAAACAATTATTCCTTCGCTATTTGTTGCGATAGCTGGAGTGTGTGTTCTATTATAATCGCTAATAAATGTGTTCATTGTTCCCGGCTTTGCTTCTGCCTCTATAAAGAAGTCATAACCATTCTGTTTAATATAATTTAAAAAATCCAAAATTCTTTCCATCATACTTTTCTCCATTACAAATTATATCCCCGATCAAAATCTGCAAGATTTGTAGGGTGCAATCGTGAAACTATGGCTCGTATGGCTGGAACATTTTGATATTCACCAAAATGGAAGCCATAATCTCTAACAATTTTCTCGACAAATTTACCCTTATTGATTCTTCTTACATAACTAGTGTTACCCTCGCCTAAAAAAGGAAGAAGAACAGCAGGACAATTACTTATATTATTAAAATAAATACGAAGTTGATGGCTTCTTTTCATCGAATATCCACCAGTCGTTTCACCTTGAGTTATAGGGTAATATTCTTCATCGGGAAATTCTCTTTCAAACATAAACGCTTTTTCTTCTGGAATTTGCGCTTCGATAAGTCCGATTCTTCCCGGACTGCATAAATAACCTAAAATCAAGCAAAAGTCTGCAGTATTAACCTCTATGTCAAGAGCTCTTGGTCCTAATAATGCCATAAAATCTACTCCTTAATAAATATCAAAAGGTATTCATGAACCTTATTGATGCGGAATTTATATGGATATCCAAGTGGACGCATATTATTATAATCCGATTGTCTATCCCAAATGATTAAGTCATCATAAATAAATCCGACTTTTTGTAATGCTGTAGCTAAATCGCTATGCAAAGGATAAAAGTTACTTTTTTTACGAATGTCCATTACATTTACGATGCAATAACCACCTTTTTTCAGGACTCGATTAACCGAAGAAAAAAGGTTTGATAATGTGTCAATAAATTCGCCATAGTTTGCAATGTTTCCGACATCATTGGTTTTATCTGAATAATTTACGGAATCCTTTTGATCTGCGCTACGTTTCATATTAAGAATATCCCAATATGGCGGGGAGGTAACACAAATATCAAAATGATTTGCGGGGAGCGTTTTCAACACTTCAAAACTATCTCCGTTAATTATCTGAATTTTATCATCTTCGCCAACTCGTTGTTTTGCTATATTACAAAAATCTTCGGATAAATCAATTCCCACAGCATCACATCCAAGTTTCTGAGCGGCAACAGTTGTAGATCCAATACCGTTAAATGGATCCAATACGCA
The DNA here is from genome assembly GCA_017399965.1 of Clostridia bacterium. Lineage (GTDB taxonomy): Bacteria > Bacillota > Clostridia > Oscillospirales > CAG-382 > SFLA01. The sequence goes on from JAFQAP010000012.1 coordinate 63,484, forward strand.
CGAATTTGCTTTTGAAAAAGTACGTATTAATTTTTCGCACAAAGATACAGGGTAGGATGCAGGGTGCTTAAAATCTTTTTCTTCTTTTGTTTTAGATAAATCTCGCCAAATACTAAAAGAATTTTGAAGCCATTCTTTGCCGGAGAGATCATTACATTTCTTAGAGTTGTCCATCGGAAATCCACCTTTTAGATTGAATTCTCTTTACTTCGCAATCAATGTAATCAGCTTCTTTTTTGGTAATGCCATATGCCTTGTATACAATTTGATTTAATTCTTCCAAACAATCAAACCATTCTTGGCTCATATAATCATTACTTTCCAATCGGCTAACTAAACTCAGTATTGAATCAAAATATATGTTCTGTTGATTAGTTGACGGAAGAGGTATTTTCTTTAAATACTTTGCATCTGTATGCA
>JAFQAP010000013.1 GCA_017399965.1 Clostridia bacterium
ACACGGCAAATGCCCTTTGAATACAAAAAACATAATGCCGATTATGTAATAACAATATATCTATTACCCTTGACATTGAGGTGTTGATGTGTTAAAATTGCACACAGAATGTTCTGCGTTATCACATAATGCCGATTATGTCGCACGTTTTACGATATCCGAATGGGTATCGTTTTTTTGTGCGCAAAATTGGGATTCAGATTATAAGGCGCATATTTTCCATCTTGCGTTTGTGCTCTGTTCCGGTGGTTACGATATATATCCGCGTAGTGGCTATATTGCTGTGACCGAGAATATCCGCAAGCTTGGCGATATCCTTTTCCAGACCGTAAAAGGTCCTTGCAAACAGATGGCGCAGGTTGTGGGGAAACACTTTTTTGGGGTTTACTCCCGCGCTTGCGCACAGTTTTTTCATCTCTGCCCAGATGTTGCTTCTGTTTAACGGTTTGCCCTTTGAGGTCACAAACACACAGCCCGAGGATATACCGTTTTCTTTTGCATATTTAAACAGTTTTTTCTTTAACGCGGAAACTATGAAAACCGTGCGGGTCTTGCCTTTGCAGGAAACCACCGCCTCGCCTCTTCTTACTGCATCCACGGTGATATACGAAAGCTCGCTCACGCGGATACCCGTGCCGCATATTGTCTGGATGACAAGAGAAAGCCTTTCATTATTCTTTTGCTCTGCGGCGCGTATGAGAGCCCGGTATTCGGATTCCGTAAGTTCCTTTTCTTCCGCACGGTAAGGGGAACGCTGTAAGCGAAACTGTTTTACGCACAAATCTCCCCAGCCGCAAAATCTAAAAAAGCAGTTAAGCGCCGCCAGCATGGAATTTGCGCTTGTTGCCGTATATTTTTGGGCAAGAGCCGCTTTGTAATCCACCGCTAAATTTTTGGTTAAATCTCTTCCCGCCGCAAACGACGTAAAAAAACGTATATCCCGCATATACTTTTCTACCGTATTTTGGCTTTTTTCGTTCTCTATCAGACTGTTTTTGAAGGAAAGCAGTCTTTTTTCGGTTATTTGTCTTTTCATTTGTGATACACCTCCGCTGTAAAATTATATCACAAATTATTATTCGCAAATATCATCGCCGTATACCCGCAGCAAAGTTTCGACGGGTATTGAAAAACCCTCGTTTTTTTGATACAATATTACAAACACAAGTTTCGGAGTTTAAAATGAACAATAAAAAGCTTATTTGCCCCGTGCAGAAAAAGTGCGGGGGATGTCAGATGCTTAACCTTTCCTACAAGCAGCAGTTGAGCGCGAAAATGGCGCAGATGATATCTCTTATGGGAAAATTCTGCCGTGTAGATGAAATTCACGGTATGTCCGACCCCACTCATTACCGCAATAAGGTGCAGTCCGCTTTCGGAGTATACAGAGGAAAGCAGATTAACGGTATGTACCAATCCTCCTCCCACAATATTGTACAGACAAGCGATTGTCTTTTGGAAGACGAGATGTGCGGCAAGGTGGTGGAAGCCGCCGCAAAGATTATTAAGGAGCAAAAAATAAGCGTATACGATCCCCGCACGGGCAGAGGAACCATACGCCATATTTTGGTGCGCAGAGGCAAGACCAGCGGCGAGATCATGGCGGTTCCCGTAACAAGCTCTCCCGTTTTCCCTCAGGCAAAGCGGTTTACGGAAGCGCTGATCAAAGAAATACCCGAAATAACCACTATAGTACAATGCATTAACGATACGGATATCTTCCTCTGGATGGGGGAAAAAGAAAAGGTGCTTTACGGCAAAGGATATATCGAAGATACCCTTTGCGGCAAAAAGTTCAGGATATCCCCAAAATCATTTTACCAGATAAATTCGGTGCAGACGGAATATTTGTATTCCAAGGCGATAGAGTTCGCATCCCCTACCCCCGATACCGTGCTTTTGGACGCTTACTGCGGAATAGGCACTATGGGAATTATTGCCGCAGACAAGGCGAAAACGGTTATCGGCGTGGAGTCCAACAAGGATGCGGTGAAGGATGCGGTAACAAACGCAAAGATAAACGGAGTTAAAAATATACGGTTTTACTGCGAGGACGCAGGCGAAATGATGCGCAAGATCGCAGATGCGGGCGAGCATATAGATACGGTTATAACCGACCCGCCCCGCGCAGGATGCTCCAAGGAGTTTTTGGTTTCCTGCTGTACTCTGGCACCCAAGCGGATAGTTTACGTTTCCTGCAACCCCGAAACTCTGGCGAGGGACTGCGCGTTTCTGGTAAAACACGGATATACGGTGAAAAAGGTCGTGCCGGTGGATATGTTTCCGCATACCGCACACGTTGAAACTATTGTTTGTCTTAACAAACAATAGTTTCAACATCGATATGTGCCACTTCGTGTCACTCGATATAGCCTACGGCTCGATATGTTGCTTCGCAACTCGATATGCCCTGCGGGGCGAGAAGGTGGCACATATCCATATCGAATGCGAACAAAGTGAGCATATATCGATTGCTCGCAATGCGAGCAAATATCGAGTTTAAGTGCAACGAAAACATATCGAGTTGCGAAGCAACATATCGACATAAAGAAAGGAGCATCCTTTTATGGCAACAGAAAAGCAATCTCACGTTTTGAAAATGCAAAAAGAAACGATGAAAAAGGCGTATATTGATTATTTGTGGGCGGGTATTTTTCTGTCCGTGTTGGCATTGGCGGTGTTTATCGCAGCGATTTTCAACAACGAGGCTTCTTATTCCGCCGAAAACGCATTTTACGGCGTGCTGCTGGTGTTGTGTATAGTTCTCTTTTTTGTGTGTATGGCATTGCGACGTTATCTGGTTTTTGCGCGGTTCAACAAAATAAGGTCATCCGTGGAAAAGAACGTTATCATCACCTGCAAAAAGGTGTCCTTTATATTCAAACCCGTAAGAAGACATTCCGGTTCGATCATATGTGTTATTTTTACCGACGAAAGCGGGAAAAAGTATTATAACGTAACAAAAGAAATTCCCGATAGCGAAAAGAAAAAGCTGAAAGCTAAGCTTTTGAATTCAAAGGTTGTCCTTATTTGCTACGGAGATACCGAATGTGTGAGATCGTTTCAGGTGTTTTCCGAGGGAAAGGAACATCCGCTATGAAAAAACGTTCTTCCTTTAACAGAAAGGAACGCCGTGCAATTATGCTTGGGCATTTGTGGCGTTGGGGCAGTATTGCGCTTATATTGCTGATTCCCGCTATCGCTTACGGAATTTGCAGTTTGTTGAATACAGAGACCGAAACGCAGGGGTTTGTTGCATTTTTGTCAGCAGGAATAACTATGTTTTGCGTCGGCGTTTATAATATTATAGGTACGGTGCTTGAGTTTAAGCACGTATTCGTTTCGTTACAGTTGGCATCCCGTCATATACCTTTCAAAAACTTCAATCCAAGCAGAGGCTGGACTAAATCTGAAAAGCGTGACTATATTTTTGTCGGTATAATTTTCGCTGTTTTCGGCTTGGCGATTATCACAATTTTCACCCTGGTACATTTCGGTATTCTGAGTTAAAAACAAACAGTATTTCACGCCGAAACGCAAGCGAAGGCACATTATTCCGCCGCAGGCGGACAAAGAAAGGAAGCGGATAATATGAAGTGTTCTCGCTATTTGGTAATAATACTTTGTATTTTCACCATTGCTAATTTAGCTTCATGTTCGGGACAAAAAACCGTTGACGATGTTTCATACGCAGAGTTGGGAATACCTACTGCCAAAAGATACACAGAAGGCATATCTGCAAGAAATCCTTGGGATATGGCGATTTTTGATGACAAACTGTATATCGGCAGCGGTGATTACGACGCAAATTCGGGTCCTGTAGATATGTGGTGCTATAATTTGGACAGCGAAACTTGGTCAAACAGCGGCACTTTGCTTGAAGAAGAGATCGACCGTTTTTGTTTTATTGACGACAAACTCGCCGTCCCGGGCATAGATCCGCAAGAGGATTGGTCTTTGGGTAATTACTATATTCTTGATAATGACCAATGGATAAAGTACCGCAACATTAATGGCGGACTGCATACTTTTGATATAATTGAATTCGATAATATGATATTTGCCGGTCTGGGCGTATCAAGCGGTTCGTATCCTATCGTATGTTCCGCAGACAGCGGTAAAACCTTTGACACCGTCCCCTTTCAAAAAGACGGTAAAAACATACAAACCTCGGACAGCCAAAAAGTAAGAGTTTACGATCTGTTTGTCTTTAAAGATTCGCTGTACGCCGCTTTTACTTACGGCGATTCCGAAATAACCTACGATCTGTACAAATATGAAAACGGCGTGTTTGCATACGATAATCAGTGGTACGGAAAAATTCATCAGATCAAATTCACAAACAACATAATTGCCGGTAAAGCCGAGTTCGGAGATAATATGTTTTTTACGACAGGTTATCTTTATGCCACCGAGGATATGCGCAATTTTACCCGTATCACCTTTCCCGATTCCCAGACGGTATATGATATTTGCAAGGACGAAAAATACCTGTACGCTTTATGCGGCAATGAACAAGATGACGGAAAATACAAGATATCGGTTTACCGAAACGACGGAAAAATAATAACAAATTTCCACGAACTCTTTAATTTTGTTTATGAAGTGCCACCGCTCAGTATTTCCTGTCAGGACGAAAGCTTCTTTATCGGAATGGGAAACACTGCCGCCACGCACGATAAAAACGGTATGATTTTGTTTATCGAGTATTCCGATTAACGCGAGTGCGTGTGTCTGATAGAAAAAAGAGGGTAAAACCACTACGAGCGAAGCGAACAGCTTCACTGCGTGAGTGAAGTTTGCGCCGAAGGCGTAAGTGAAAACGAAAAACGCTGTCCGTTTTTTTCGGACAGCGTTATTTTTGTTATCGGGGTCCCCGAGAAGCCGTTAGGCTTCTTGGGGTGATTGTCGGGGTCCCCGAGAAGCCGCAAGGCTTCTTGGGGTGATTGTCGGGGTCCCCGAGAAGCCGTTAGGCTTCTTGGGGTGATTTACTTTTATTCTTCTACGGTGGTAACGGAGATAGTGCCGGTTGCCGCATCGTAGTGGACGCGGATATTATTGTTATAAATTGAACGGGTATTTATATTCGCCACGCCGTAATCCTCTACCGTGCCTTGAGAGAGCATATCCACAAGCGCGTAGTTGGTGGAGCCGTGAGAGGTGATGGCGAAGCCGCCCTCGGGAACGACGATCTCGAACAGAGTATATCCGAATCCGCCGGAAGCCCAGTCGTTTGCAAATCCGTCCAGCAGTACGATGGCGGGATTGCTATTGTAATCCGAAGAATATACCATATGGGTGTAATAGCCGGTGCCGGTAGGTCCGCCGTAGCCGTTAAGGGGCCACAGAACCGCGTAGGCAATTCTGCCCTCGCTGTCGATAACGATATAATATCTCCAGCCGTTGCCGATCCAGTTGCCCTCTCCCTTGGAGGCATCGGTAACGTATTTTACCTTAGTGCCCGCTTCCGTCCACACGGCGACAGCGTCTGCTCCCGCATCCTTGTTTACGGATTTGACCTCAACCGTCTTGGGCGCGTTGGGGTCTACCGCCACGGATTCGGTTTCCACGGTAAGAGTTTTTGAGGAAGGATCGTAGGTGAAATTGCAGGTGAGTCCCGTTACGCCGTCAAAGATAAGAGTCTTTCCGTCGGGACAGTAAAAGCCGCCCTTCCACTGCGCCTGAGTGGAAATTCTTACCTCGCCCTCAAACTTGGTGTTTTCGGTAGTAAGTCTTACACCGTTATAGGAGAATATGATATCGTTTCCGTAATTGAAATTGCAGGAAACGGTGTATGTACCCGTTGCTTCGTCATACTCTGCGGCGGAATCGAAGGTGCCGCAGTAGTTGAGTCCCAATCCGCTGCCTTCTTCGGTACAGCAATCGGTTGTGAAATTAAAATCTTCATCGAAATTATAAATATAGGTACGGCGGGGCATATCGTTATTTTCAAAAAGGGTGGAAAATCCCGTCTGGGGACCGAAGCCCAGCACGATACCGTCCATCTTTACCTGAAAATCAAAAGTATGAGCGTGTCCGCAGAAGAAGGCGACGGTGCTTGCCTTTTCCTTCATCGCATCAAAAAATCCCGTATTTTCCTTGGTGGGACCGCCTGTGCGGATCTCCTCGACTGCACCTGAAGAAAGCTCCTGCTTTATAACGAATTCCGCGCCGCTGCCTTTAAGCGCCGCCTTGTACGCGGTATAATATTCGGGGATTTGAATATGAGAGAACACTATGGAGGGCATAACGCCTTCGCCGGTGTAAAGAGAATCGAGCTTTTCGATCTCTGACTTGTACCAATCTATCTGCCCTTTGGTGATAGATTCATAGTCGCTTTTCGCTCCGTCGTAGGTGCCGGCGTCTAAAAGGATAACAGCGCCCAGAAGCTTCGTTCCGTCGGAATTAAGCACGGAAACGGAGAAATTGCCGTAGCGGTTGGCGGAAGATTCAACGTATCCGCTGTTATAAAGCAGATATTCGGAACCGCAGGAATCAAGATATGCGGAAAGCTCTTTTTTGCTGTAGCCTGCGGAATTGCTCTCCGCATCGTGGTTGCCGTATATAAACGTCCAGGGGATCTTATAGCTGTCCATCAAAGCTACGAATTCCTTAAGCGCTTCCACACCGGTTGAAAGTATGTTATCGCCTGAGCAAACGATAAGGTCGGGCTTTTCGGTATCCACTATGTACTGCAGATATTTCTTGGTGCGTTCTACCTTGTTGTTGTGGTAGGCGTTGCCCTCGATGCCGAAATGCACGTCGGCAAACTGGGCAATTCTCAAAGGTCTGTCCGCGGGCATATAGACTGCCAGCCCGTTTTCAACCTTTACGGTTTCGGACCCTTCGGGGCGGGATCCCTCTGCGCTGTCCTCGTCGGGAACGGAGCCTTCGGGAACGGAGCCTTCGGGAACGGAGCCTTCGGGGACGGAGCCTTCGGGCGCCGACATCTGCTGTGAACCGCCATCGGAAACTTCATCGCCGCCGCAGGAAGCAAGAGAAAGCGGCAGAGAAAGGGAAAGGAAAAGTGCCATAATAATAAAAAATGCTTTTTTCATATGATACCCCTTTACTTTTTAAGTTATTACGGATATATTATAAATTAGAAAAAAGTATATGTCAATGGAGAAAAACAATGATCTGTAACATTTGTCCCCGTGAATGCGGGATTGACAGAAAAACAGAAAAAGGAATATGCGGCTGCGGAGAAAATATGCGTATTTCCCGTGCGGCGCCTCATTTTTGGGAAGAACCGCCCATATCATATAAAAACGGAAGCGGAACGGTGTTTTTTGCGGGCTGTAATTTAAAATGCGTATTTTGCCAGAACAGAGAGATATCGAGATGTGAAACGGGAAAAGAAATTACTGCAGACAGACTGTATGAAATATTCTCTGAATTAAAATCGCAAGGCGTGCACAACATAAACCTCGTTACCCCCACCCACTACACAGAGCAGATAATTCCCGTGCTGAAAAAAGCAAAAGCAGAGAAATTTCCCCTGCCCATAGTCTGGAACAGCGGCGGGTACGAAAAAGCGGAAACCATAAAAAGACTTGACGGACTGGTGGATATTTACCTGCCTGATTTTAAATATATCCGCTCCGAAACCGCTTTGCGTTACAGCGGCGCTGCGGATTATTTTGAGCAGGCATCAAAAGCGCTTGACGAAATGGTGCGCCAATGCGGAAACGAGGTGATCCACCGCGGGACTATGCGCAGAGGAGTTATCGTGCGGCATCTGGTGCTTCCCGGGCACACAGAGGAGAGCATAGAGATTATTAAATATCTCCACTCCCGCTACGGAAACAGAATTCATATAAGCATAATGAACCAATACACACCTATGGATCAGGTGAAAAACACCCACCCCGAAATATACCGCAGGGTAACGGAAGCGGAATATAACGAGGTGGTGGATTTCGCAAGGCATATCGGGGTGGAAAAGGCATTTGTTCAGGACGGGGAAACCGCAAAGGAAAGTTTTATTCCACCGTTTGACAACACGGGAGTATAGGTGTATAATAATATCAATAAAAAGGCGCACTGATTTTGTGCAGAAGGAGCGTAATATGGGTAATATCGTAGCCGTTGTAGGCATGTGCGGAAGCGGAAAATCCGTTGTAACCGAGGTTTTTACTGACAGAGGCTGGAAAAGCGTATATTTCGGCGGTGTTACAATGAAAATAATCGCCGAGGAGGGCTTGGAAAAAACTCCCGAAAACGAAAAGATCATCCGTGAGGGCTTACGTGCCAAATACGGCATGGCGGCTTACGCCGTTAAGCTGGAGGACGAGATACGCACTCTTGCCGAAAACGGCAACGTGGTGCTGGACGGGCTTTATTCCTGGTCGGAATATAAATATCTTTCCGAAAAGATCGGAAATATAGTTCTCCTTGCGGTGGTTACCGATTCCGGCGACAGATACGACCGTCTTGCCGTCCGCGAGGTGCGCCCCTTTACCTATGAGCAGTCTATGGCAAGGGATATCGCGGAGATCGAAAACCTTGAAAAAGGCGGCCCCATCGCCTTTGCTCATAAATATATCCACAACGACGGCGATATAGAACAGCTGAGAGCGAAAACTGTTGAGTTTATCGAGAGTCTGTAAAAGTATATATACAAATACAAAAACGGAGGCGAAAAAGCCTCCGTTTTATGTTTGACAAAGAAAACGCTTTGTGTTATAATTGCCTTGCGACATAATTTTTATATTCACCGGATACTATAAGTGTGTGTTTTTACTTTGATAAAAACGCATGCTCTTTTCCGCATACTTGTAGTATCAGTGAAAAATTGTGTCGCAGCAATCGGAGATGCGTTTTTTGTGCGTAGCTTCGGCTGCGCATTTTTTGATTTATGGAGGATAAAATTGAAAAACAAAAAATGTTCCCTTTGCATTAATAAAATCCACAACGCAAAAAACAATATCTATTATAGAAAAAATACTATTGTGCTGTGAAAGTATAAAAAGGAGATTAACTATGGGTATACTCGGAATAATTGGTAAAGTGGCGGGTTCAAAAATAATCGGAAAAGTAGAAGATGAACTAACAAAGAAGCAAAACCGCGAACAAACTAGTCAATACTGTAATTATATGAAAACCAATATTGCTAGCATACGCAAATTATTGGAAGAATTAGAAGGCGAAACAAAAAATCTCGTCAGTCAAATTAAATCTACTAGAGGAATAAGAATATCGTTTAGAGGAAAAAGCGAATTAAGAAAAGTCAAGGACAGAGCAACCGAATGTCTTCGATATTTGTATTTGTCAAAAGACTTTTTTATATGTTTGTCAAAAAACGCAAGCGGCGTAGCATTAAGAAATGAAGAACTTATGTTAGTCATCAAGTTTTCCCCTTACTTCGATGGCGTGCCCGTATTAAAATTAAGTGAAGAAGACGATTCATTACTCGGACAACTTAATGAAGTGCGCGAAGAGTTTAGAGCTATCTTTGTTTCCTCCAAGAAAAGCGCTTCGTATTTTAATTTTGAGGAATACCTAGAACGTCATAAAGAAAAAATTGAGGAATATACAATTCCTGACGTAACGGGTGCAATTTCAAGTTTTGAAAATGCAATGGCTTTGCTTGAAGTGCAGTCCTCTGCAACGGAAAATACCAACGTAGTATCTACATCTGCAACTACCGACACGGAACACGTTGAGTGTACTGTCTGCCATGCAAAACTGTCGGCAACAGCAAAATTCTGTCCAGAATGTGGAAACAAAATTGAATCAAAGAAACCATCTTTCTGTATAAAGTGTGGAGCTTCATTAGTGTCTGAAGCCAATTTCTGCGGTGAATGTGGAACAAAAGTGTAAACACAGCAAAATTGCAAACAACACTTAACAGATTTCAACATACTTGATAAAGAAACAAAGAACCAACAGTTATCAAATACAAACCCGCCCGCCTTTTCGGCGGGCGTTTTTGGTGTACAGGTAACCTTTGACGCGATTTTACATATACTGACACTGTAAGCCATGTTTTTACATTCTGTAAAAACAACTAAGTTCGCCCATTTGGGGCAAGTGAAGTTGCCTACGGCAGTGAAGTTCACTGCGTGAGTGAAGTTTCGCCTTGCGGCGAAGCTTATATTTGGCGAAGCTTAGTATTAAGATTTTTGACAAAGGAGAAAACGATCTTGGAAAACTTTGAAATATATCCCGCGGCGGCGACAAGTGCAGACTTGTTTCCCCAGCAGGTATCGCTGGCGATGCTTTACGTGCCTTACCAGCGCTGGGATAAGCTTTATTCCGAGCAAGAGGCGCTGGAACGGGGCACTCTGTTCCGCGCGCTTGACCTTCCTTTTCTCGGCGGGAGGAAAAGCAGATGATGACACGCATAAACAAGGACGTATTAAAACGGATGCAGCAGATAGATTTCGCTATATGGGAAACTGCGTTGTATCTTGACGGACACCCCGAAAACAAACAGGCGCTTAATTATTATAAAAAACTGATAGCTATGCGGGACGAAATGAAAAACGATTACCGCAAGGAAGTGGGTCCCGCTACCCACCGCGACGTAAAGTGCGACCGTTGGACCTGGATCGATGAGCCCTGGCCCTGGCAGAATGAGGTGTAATATATGTGGATATACGAGAAAAAATTACAGTACCCCGTAAATATTAAGACCCCCAACCCCGCTTTGGCAAAGCTGATAATGACACAGCTCGGCGGCCCCGACGGTGAGATGGGTGCATCCACCAGATATTTGTTCCAGCGTTACAGCATGCCCTACAGCGAGGTCGTGGGCATACTCACCGACATCGGCACGGAGGAATTGGCGCACCAGGAGATCGTTTCGGCAATAATACACCAATTAACCCGTAACCTCACGCCCGAGCAAATTCAGGACGGCGGTTTCGCCCCCTATTTCGTGGACCACACCACGGGAATCTACCCCGTTTCCGCCAGCGGCGAGCCCTTCACCGCCGCGTACACTCAGTCCACCGGCGATCCCATTGCCGATCTTTCCGAAGACTTGGCGGCAGAGCAAAAAGCAAGGCTGACTTACGACAACATCCTGCGCTTTTGCGATGACCGCGACGTTGCCGACCCCATCCGCTTTTTGCGTGAACGCGAGGTCGTCCACTTCCAGCGCTTCGGCGACGGTATGCGCATAGTTCAGGACGCTTTGGACTACAAAAACTTTTACGCATATAATCCTGCATTTGACAAGAAATAAAAACACAAATAATAAAAATCACCTCACGAGAGGTGATTTTTGCGTTATGAAGTCTGTTTATTTCTCTTCAACTCTCCAAGTCATATTGTTGAAATCAAGTGTGAGTTCATATACACAATACGGTTCTATTGCAAATTCCAGAGCAGTATCAGCATTTCTTTTTATTGGTTTTATTTTATTATCGTTTGTCAGTTCAAAACCCGAAATATTATTATCAGCTTCAATAAGTTCGATGATTTTTGGTATATTTGCAGAAATGAATTGACTGGGTGTGTAAAAGAAAATACAGTCGGAGTAGTGCGTATTACTCATTATTTCAAGCTTGTACACACCGGCTTGATCCGTAGTATAAATCACGCCACAATCGTCGCCGGGTTCACCGATATCCCCAACCGGAACGTCTGCAATTATCGGCTCTTCTGCACCGCAACCACACACCCCATTGTTATAGATATGTTCGCCGGTGGCGGGAGTTTCGCTATCCGTATAATTATCGCCGCAAAGAGAGCAGGTGTGGGTGGTATATCCGTCATTAACGCAGGTGGGTGCGGTAACAACGGAAACGTATGAATGATTGCACTCTTGTTCACCGCTTTGCATAAAATACAGGCCGTTTATTTCAACAGTACCCAAAGAAATTCCTTCGGATTCATCTTCCGGGGTTTCCGGATTATCAAATGTGCCCTTTAATGCTTCCTGCTCGGTTTTATATACGTTCACAGCCGCGCCGTTATGGAGCACGACTACTTTGTTTTCTGTTTTATAAAAAATATATTCCGCATCATTTCCCTCGGCGGCGTGGTCTATCAAATATTCGGTGTATGCGCCCAACGCCTCCTGCATGGCGGCGCTTTCCCGCGCTTTTTCGATAATGCCCGAAAACGTGGGGATAAGCACAGCTGCCAATACGGCGATAACCGCAACGACGATCACCAATTCAACTATGGTAAATCCCCGTCTTCTTACTGCTTTGTTCATACTGTGCCTCCGTTTCTCTTTCTTGGGGAAACATTTATTATAACAGTGTAATTATCACATATCTGTCGATAAATGTCAAGTTTTTGAAATACAAAAGTATTATCATATTGAAAACTTCTTATACTTGTGATATAATTAACCGAATATATTTTTTTGCATTTTTTTGCGGAGAAAGGAGAAACGTATGGAGAACAAAAGCTTTAAAGCGTGGCTGTATTTACTGCCTGCGGTTTTGTTTTTGGGCGTATTTTTGGTATACCCCCTTATTGACGTTTTCGTATATTCCTTTGAAGAGGGGTATAATTACGCTTCCCAGACATTTTTCGGGATAGGATTTTACAACTATTCCTACGTTTTGCACGACCCTTATTTTTTGCAGGCGGTACAAAACACTCTTATTCTGGTTTTTATAACCGTGCCTGTTTCCACGGGTATCTCTCTGCTTATTTCCGTGGCGTTAAGCTCCGTAAAGGCGTTGCGCAAGGCGTTTCAGACCATATATTTTCTCCCTTACGTTACAAACACCCTTGCTGTCGGGCTGGTGTTTATGATACTGTTTAAAAAGACGGAATACACCGAAGGTCTGGCGAATTTGGTAATAAACTTTTTCGGTTTTAATTCGGTGGATTTTATAGAAGGTCCCTACTGGGCGAAAATGCTGGTGCTTTGCATATACACTATATGGATAGTCATGCCCTTTAAGGTACTGGTGCTTACAAGTGCGTTGGCATCCGTAAAGCAGGATTACTATGATTCCGCAAAAGTTGACGGCACTTCAAAGTTCAGAATGTTTACCCGTATAACCATTCCAATGATATCTCCCATGCTGTTTTATCTTGTGATCACCGGCTTTATCGGTGCTTTCAAGGCGTACAGCGACGCGGTTGCTTTGTTCGGCACAAACCTTAACACCGCGGAAATGAACACCATTGTGGGTTACGTATACGATATGCTGTACGGGGACAGCGGAGGATACCCCTCTTTTGCTTCCGCCGCTGCGATAATACTGTTTTCTATAGTGCTTACCATTACCTGCATTAACCTTTTGGTAAGCAAAAAGCACGTGCATTATTAAGGGAGGATGGCGGTTTTATGGAAAATAAAAACACAAAATACTCCCGTATAGAGAAAAATACCGATATTAAGCGTATTGCGGTAAAAACGGTAGTCTACACCTTTTTGGCGCTGTGGGCTGTGGTGGTGCTGTTCCCTTTTTACTGGATGATTCTTACCTCCGTTAAAAGCTATGCCTCTTACAGTTCGGAATTCATACCCAAATTCTTTACCCTTGCGCCCACGTTTAAAAACTATATAGATGCGTTTACCATGGTATCTCTGGGTAGATATTTTTTAAACACGCTTATCTTTACCCTTGTCACCACCGCACTTATGCTTTTTATAACCATTCCTTCCGCATTTGCCTTTTCCCGTCTTAATTTCAAGGGAAAAAACCTGGTGTTTACTCTGTTTTTATCTCTTATGATGATACCAAGCGAGCTGGTGGTTATCACCAACTACACCACTGTGACAAATATGGATATGCGCAACACTTTTGCGGGACTTATACTCCCCTCCGTTGCGTCGGTATTTTATATCTACCTGCTTAAAGAAAATTTTGCGCAGGTGCCCGACGAACTGTATTATGCCGCCAAGGTGGACGGAACCACAGATCTGAAGTATTTGTTTAAGGTTATGATACCTATATGCAAGCCCACTATCGTTACGATCACTATTCTTAAGGTTATCGAATGCTGGAACTCTTACGTTTGGCCCAGATTGGTTACGGACAAGGAAACCCATTTTCTTGTATCCAACGGTATTCAGGCAATACGTGAATCCGGCTTCGGCAGAGAAAATATCCCCGCAATGATGGCGGCGGTGGTTGCCATATCCGTTCCCCTTATAGTTTTGTTCCTTGTTTTCAGAAACAAGATAATGGAAGGCGTGGCGAGAGGAGGTACAAAAGGATGAAAAAAATATTTGCGTTTTTCCTTTTATTTACCCTTTGTCTGCCGTTGCTGGCTGCCTGTCACGGCTCCAAGGGGCTTGCAGAGTTCGTTCTGCCCGAAGAATTTGATACTTCCCGAAACTTTACCATATCCTTTTGGGCGAAAAACGATACCAATAATACGCAGGTTGCCATATACAAAAAAGCCATTGAGGATTTTGAAAAATGTTACCCCAATATTAAAGTGGAGGTTAAGTGGTATACCGATTACGGCAGAATTTATAACGACGTAATTACAAATATTTCCACCCAGACCACTCCCAACGTATGTATTACCTACCCCGACCATATAGCAACCTATATTACGGGCACAAACATTGTGGTTCCTTTGGACGGATTGCTGTATGACGAAAAATACGGGCTGGGAGGAAGCGGGGTCAATTTCGATGCTCCCACGGCAAGCGAGGTGATCCCCAAGTTTTTGCAAGAGGGTAAGATAAACGAAGTGACCTATGCTTTGCCTTTTATGCGTTCTACCGAGGCGTGCTACGTTAACAAGACCTACGTGGAGGCTTTAGGTTACGAAATACCCGAAAAGCTTACCTGGGAATTCCTTTGGGAGGTTTCCCAAGCGGCAATGGAAAAGAACGAAGACGGAACCTATAAAATAAACGGGCAAAAGGTGCTTATACCCTTCATATACAAATCCACGGATAATATGATGATACAGTATCTTAAGCAAGCCGGCGCAGGCTATTCCACGGATGAAGGCGATGTGCTTATATTCAACGATACCGCAAAGGAATTTTTGTTTGATATCGCGGAAAACGTAAAGGCAGGCGCTTTTTCCACCTTTAAAATTTCCAGTTATCCCGGCAACTATTTTAATGCGGGACAGTGCATATTCGCTATCGATTCCACCGCAGGCGCTACCTGGATCGGTTCGGATTCGCCTCTTTCGGATATAGCGGAGGAAAACAAAGCGGATTTCGAAACAGTGGTTATGGAGATACCCCAGGTGGACACGGAAAATCCCCAAATGATATCCCAGGGACCCTCTGTTTGCGTGTTTAACAAAGCAGACCCGCAGGAGGTGCTGGCTTCCTGGCTGTTCACCCAGTTCCTGCTCACCAACGAAGTGCAGATTTCCTATTCCCAAACCGAAGGATACGTTCCCGTAACCTCAAAAGCACAGCAAAGCGAGGAATACAAGGATTATCTCTCTCGCAGAGGCGAGGATAACGATATGTATTACTACGTAAAGTTGGATGCGGCAAAGCTTCTTATAGATAATATCGACAATACCTTTATTACCCCCGTATTCAACGGAAGCGCATCTCTGCGCAACGCGGCGGGACAGCTTATAGAAAACACAGCTAAATCCACAAGACGTAACGAAACGGTGGACGAGGCGTATATTGCCAATTTGTATAAGGACGTTACATCCCTTTACAGACTGGACCAGACCGCAGCAGGTTCCGTGCAAAAGCAGGATTTCGGTAAGATGCCCGTAATGGCTGTATCCCTTATAGCGACCATTTCGGTAATATGGATATGTATAGGAATATACCAAGGGGTGGCAGTTGTGAAAAACCGCAAAAAATAGATGCGGGTATTGACTTATTACCAAAAACTGTGTATAATTGCAGTAGTTTCCCAAACAAAAAATATTTTAAAAAGGTGTGGAAAAAATGAAAAAGATTATTGTTTTGGCAATGGCTTTCGTAATGGTTCTCGGTCTTGCAAGCTGTGGCAAAGATATTCACGCTAAGTCCGAAGGCGTTATGACTTATTCCGAATACGCAGCAGCAGCTCTCGAAGCTGAAGTTGTTATTGAAGCTTTCGTTCAGGGCAAGCAGTCCTGGTGGGACAACAAGGGTACCTTCTATCTTCAGGATAAAGACGGCGGCTACTTCGTATACGAAATGGCTTGCACCGAAGAAGAGTACAACAAGCTTACCGTTGGTACCAAGATCAAGGTTACCGGCTACAAGGCTGAATGGTCCGGCGAAATTGAGATCATGGACGCTAAGTTCGAAATTCTCGAAGGCACTTACGTAGCAGAGCCTACCGACGTTACCGCGCTTCTCGGCAAGGATGAGCTTGTTGAAAAGCAGAATATGCTGGTTTCCTTCAGCGGCCTCACCATCGAAAAGGTTGAGTACAAGAACGGCGAACCCGGCGACGATATCTATGTAACCGTTTCCAAGGACGGCGCTTCTTATGACTTCTGCGTAGAAATTTACCTCACCGGTGCAGATACCGACGTTTATAAGGCATTTGCAGATCTTAAGCAGGGCGACGTTGTTGATATGGAAGGCTTCCTCTACTGGTACAACGGTGTTAACACCCACATTACTGCTGTAGTTAAGAAGTAATTAAACTTTATACAAAAAAGCACAAAGCACCTCGTAAGAGGTGCTTTTTTAGTAAAGACGGCAAAGAGACCCCCGCAAAGTATCATAGATTGGGTTCTGCCCTTATTTTGTTGACAGCAGGCTGTTATTGGTATATAATTTAACCGAAAGGCGGGAAAAACATGGAAAATATTATTCGGAAACCGGACGATATGAGGATCATATGCGAAGAGCAGACAAGCGATGCGAAGGCGGAGATCACTGTGAGCGAAAGCAGTATTTTGGTGCAGGTCTGCGCGCAAAGCGCCCGTATTAAACGTATTGTTTTGCGGTGGAAATTTTCTACCCGCACGCCTGTGCGCATAATGGGCGACAAGTGGGAGCGGGCTTACGGCGATATGACCTGGGGTTCTCTTAACGGCGAAATTTTTATGCCCTGGTATTTTCTTGCGTCCGACGGAAACGCCACGGCGGGATACGGCGTTAAGACTGGGGCAAACAGTTTTGTATGCTTTCAATACGATGCCCAAGGGATAACCTGCCATATTGACCTGCGCAACGGCGGAAAGGGAGTTTGCCTTAACGGACGTGTTATTACCGCCTGCGAGATAGTATACAAAAAATACTGCGGTATTTCCGAATTTGAGGCGGCGAAGCAGTTTTGCGCCGTTATGTGCGAAGATCCCGTTTTGCCGAAAGAGCCGGTATACGGAAGCAACAACTGGTATTACGCATACGGAGTAAGCAGCAAAGAGGATATTATTAAGGACGGAGAGCTTGTTGCATCCCTTACAAAAGGGCTTGCAAACCGCCCGTATATGGTTATTGACGACGGTTGGTCGGTAAACAGCTGCGGCGGTCCTTGGTATCCCAACGAAAAATACGGGGATATGCAAAAAATTGCAGAAACGTTTACACAGATGGATATAAAATCGGGTATATGGTTCAGACCGCTTCACGATATTGAAGAAGAAACCGCCCACCCGGAAAGATGTATAAACAGGACGGAAAACCGATTTCTCGACCCTACCCGCCCCGAAGTTAAAGAATATATAAAAGAAACGGTAAGCCGCTTTGTTTCGTGGGGATACAAGCTGATAAAGCACGATTACTCTACCTTTGATCTGTTCGGAAGATACGGTTTTTCCCTTAACGGTATGATAACAAGCGACGGTGACTGGCAGTTTTATGATAACACAAAAACCAACGCCGAGATAGTAAAAGACCTGTACCTGCTTATACAGCAGCAAGCGAAGGACGGAGTGGTTATCGGCTGCAATACGGTTTCCCATCTTTGTGCGGGAATACATCCCGTCAACCGTGTGGGGGACGACACCAGCGGAAGACATTGGTCCAGGACAAGAGCTTTGGGTATAAATTCCCTCGCTTTCCGTCTTTGCCAAAACAACACCTTTTATTCCGCGGATGCGGACTGTGTGGGAATACTTGAAAAAAATATCCCGTGGTCATTAAACAAAAAGTGGCTGTATCTTCTTGCATACAGCGGAACGCCCCTTTTCGTTTCCATACAACCGAAAGCCGTAACGGAGGAAATGAAAAAGGATCTTATAAAAGCCTTTGAAATAAATTCCGTTCAGCAAAACAAAATCGCTCCGCTGGATTGGACGTACAACAACACGCCCTGTATTTGGGATATTGACGGAAAAAAGACCGAATTCGATTTTACGGAAAACGTCTACCCCGCACTTTTGGATTTTAATACACAGCCTTATTGATTTTTACTCCCGTTTTTAAAAAGACGGGAGTAATTTGTATATATAAAGGTAAAAATATAGACAAACAGATCAAATTGTGGTAATATAATTAAGTTAACACACAATTATTTTTAGCCTTTTACAGGAAGATGTTGACAAGCCAACAAGTTTGTGGTATAGTGGCGTGGTAAAAGTAAACATTGTTAACTTAAAGCTAATATCACGCAAACGGAGGCTTATTAAATTGGCTAAAAAAATCGATACCGAAAAATACGTATATAATGTAAGAGACGTGGCTACCACCCGTGAGCTGGTGGAAACGAGCTGCGAGCTGTACGGAAACCAAGTGGCGTTTTTGTATAAAAACGGCGCCGCCGTAAATGAGATCTCATACGAGCGGGCGGGACACGAGATCCGCGCATTTTCCACTTATCTTAATTCTCTGGGACTTGAAAACGAAAAAATTGCGGTAACCGGCAAAAACTCCTATCATTGGCTGCTTACCTACTTTGCGGTGTGCTGCGGCACGGGAGTTATCGTGCCTATTGACAAAGACCTGCGCGGCGACGAGGTGGCGTATCTTTTGGAGCATTCCGAAACAAAGGCTATCGTATGCTCACCCGAAGTGCTGGAAAAGGTAAAAAACAGCGGTTACGAGGGAATTATTATTTCTATGGATGATATTCCCGAATGTATTAACAAGGGCGAAATTTTGCTTTTGGAAGGGGACACTTCCTACCGCGACCATTATATTGACCCTATGAAGATGGGTATACTTTTATATACCTCCGGCACTACGGGAGTTTCCAAGGGAGTTATGCTTTCCCAGCGCAACATCTGCTCCAACGTGGTACAGATACGTAAAAGAGTAAACGTTACTCCCGAAGACAGAGCGCTTTCCATTCTCCCCCTGCACCACACTTTTGAATGTACGGTGGACCAGGCGTTGTTTTATTCGGGAGCAAGCATCGCGTTTAACAGCTCTGTTACCAAATTAAAAGCCGAGCTTAAGCTATTCGCTCCCACGTTGATGGCGTGTGTGCCTCTGGTGCTGGAGACTCTGCACAGAAGCATTATGACGAATTACAGCAAGATGAAGGGCGGAAAAGCCCTGCTTGCCGCACAAAAGGCTGTTGCAAAGGGGCTTTCCATGCCTGCAAGAAGAAAGCTTTTTTCCTCTATCCACCAGGCGTTGGGAGGACGGATCGACCGTCTTGTGGTAGGTGCCGCCGCTATGCTACCCGATATCCACGAAGATTACGAATTGTTCGGCTGTAAAATATATATCGGTTACGGACTCACCGAAACCGCACCCGTTTGTATTATGCAAAACGATAATTACCGCGCCGTGGGCGACACGGGATTCCCCATTATAGGTGTGCAGTGCAGAATATGCGATGCCAACGAAGAAGGTATCGGCGAACTGCAGGTAAAGGGCGCAAACGTAATGCTGGGATACTATAAAAATCCCGAAGAAACCGCAAAGGTTTTGCACGACGGCTGGTTTTCCACGGGAGACCTTGTTAAAAAGAACCCCAACGGGTCTTATTCCATCACGGGAAGGATCAAGAGTATGATAGTACTCCCCAACGGAAAAAAGGTGTTCCCCGAAGAGCAGGAAATGTTTATAAACCGCTCCCCCTTTGTAAAGGACTGTATGGTGTTCCTTACGGAAAAGGAAGGAAAAGCCGGTTTGGCGGTTTCCGTTTATCCCGATATGGAATTGCTTAACGCAGAGGCGGAAAAGAGAAACGCAACCGCAAAAGAGATAATTACCGAATTGATCGCGGACGTAAACAAAATGTTTCCCTCTTATAAAAATATAGGGAAAATCATCATACGCGAAAACGAATTTATTAAAACGACCACAAGCAAAATAAAGAGAAACGAACCCGAAAACAAAAGCGAAAGCTAAAGGAGAAAAGTATGAGAAAAGCCTTGCCGGAAACAAAAGAAAAATTCATAGACGCCGCTTTGGAGGAATTATATCTTTACGGTACGGCGGGCTTTTCCATTCGCAACGTGGCAAAGACCTGCGGTCTGTCCTGCGCCGCGCCCTACCGCCATTTCAAAAGCAAAAACGAGCTGATCGAAGAAGTGATAGCGGCGGTGGCGGACAGATGGAAAGCCCGTGTGGAATCCCTGCTTAAAAACCACAGCGGCAGCACCAGGCAAAAGCTTTTGGATATTTCCATAGAATACATAAGGTTTTTATGTGAAAACAAAGGGTATTTTTCCGTTGTGGTGATGAACGAAAGATTCCTGAGCCCCGAACAGATACGAGAAAAATCCCTTATTTCGAAAGAAGTCAGAGGGATCGTGGACACATACTGCGATGAAGTCAATATGAACGCCGAAGCGAAAGTGCGCAAGACCTTTATCGTGCGTGCTCTTATTCTCGGGGCGGCGGAAATGATGACAGCGGATTCTCTGCATTACACCGAAGAAAATATACAAATGGTGCGCAGATGTATTGACAGAGAGTTCGATATAGAATGAAAAACAAATTCCGTATTAAAGGTCTTATTTTAACGGCGGTGTTTTCCGCACTGCTGTGTGTTATCTCCCCCATTACCGTTCCGTTTGGAGCGGTGCCCTTTACCCTATCTGTTTTTGCGGTGTGCTGTGTGAGCACGGTTTTGGAGGAAAAAGCTGCTTTATCTGTCATTTTATACATAGTGCTGGGTGCTTTGGGACTGCCTGTTTTCGCCGCCTTTAACGGAGGCGCAGGCGTGTTGGCAGGAGCGACGGGGGGATTTATTGTCGGCTACATTCCTCTTGCAGTAATAACGGGGATAGGAGCCAAAAAAGCAAAAAGCTTTTGGGGACAGACTCTTTTATCCCTTATCGGCTTGGCGGTATGTTATATTTTCGGTTGTGTATGGTATTTTATAACCACCGGCTCCGGTCCGTGGCAAGGGTTGACAGTATGTGTTTTTCCCTTTATAATACCCGATATAATAAAGATTGCCGCAGGAGTTTTTTGCGGCAGAAAAATTAAAAAAATTATTGCCCAAAAAAGGTAACGAAAACTATGAGAGAGCTTGTAATTATAGGCGCGGGACCCGCAGGTCTTACTGCCGCAATATACGCCCGCCGTGCGGGAATAGACGTGCTGGTGTGCGAAGGCGGTATGTACGGCGGTCAGCTTGTTAATACGGAGATAATAAAAAACTACCCCTCTTATAAATCTGTGGAGGGATGGGAGCTTGCCCGCAATATGTATCTTCAGGCAGAGGAATGCGGTGCGGAGTTTTTGTACGAAAGCGTACTGGACGTATGCGAAAAAGACGGTATCTTTACCGTAAAGACCGACAGCGGCGAAATCGAATGCTCGGCGGTGATCATCGCCAACGGTTCAAAGCGTCTTAAAATAGGCTGTAAGGGAAGCGACCGTTACGAGGGATTGGGTGTTTCCTACTGCGCTTCCTGCGACGGACAGCTTTACAAAGGTCAGCCCGTTGCGGTGGTTGGGGGCGGAGAAAATGCATTTGAGGATGCTTTGTATCTTTCCGCACTTTGCACCAAGGTGCATCTGTGCGCAAAAAAAATAACCGCTTCGGAAGAAACGGTGAATACTGCTTTGGAAAAAGACAATATTATACTTTACAAAGGTTTTTACCCCACCGAAATATACGGCGAGACCCGAGTTACCGGACTTATTATAGCAGATAAAGAGAATAACACCGCAGATATTCCCGCAGCGGCTGTTTTTACCGCTTTGGGACAGACCAGAGATAACGCTATTTTTGCAAAAATAGTGGTGGTTGACGACAGCGGTTATATTATCGCTTCCGAAGATTGCTCTACAGATACCAAAGGTGTGTGGGCGGCAGGAGACACACGCACCAAGCCTTTGCGCCAGATAGTTACCGCCGCATCCGACGGTGCCACAGCCGCGACAGCCGCAGCCGCTTACATAATTAAAAAGAGAAAAAGCAAATAACTTTACATATTTCGCCGCGCATTTTTACCGCGGCGAAATATTTACACACAAAAGTTATGAAAGGACGGGTTTGATTTGAAAAAAATAATAGCCCTTATTTTGGTTTTCTCTTTATGCGGTGTGCTGTTCGGGTGCAAAAACGACGGTGATGAACAAAGCACACCCGCCCGGAAGGAGCAGGAGTACCGCTTGGGATTTGCCCTCATCCCATCAAAAGCAGGAACAGACGTGGCTTTTAAAGCAACTTTTGCCGCAGTTATCACGGATATGGACGGGAAAATCCTTAAATGTGTTGTGGACGAGGCAGACGCTTCCCCGGATATGAATGATTTTTCCGCAAGTATAGGCAAAGAATTTCCCACAAAAAATGCGCTGGAAAAAAATTACGGAATGTCATCCGCTTCCCCTATCGGCAAAGAATGGAGTGAACAGGCGAAGGCATTTTGTGATTACTGCGCGGGAAAAACGCCCGAGCAGATAGAACAAGGACTTGGAGCGGACGGAAAGATAGCAGACCTGCAAGCGTCCTGCACGGTATATGCAGGCACCTTCGTCGAGTGCGTTAAGCAGGCTTGCCGAAACGCAGGCTCCCCTTTTACCGCAAAGGGCGAGGTTTTGTTGGGAATATCCGTTAACTGCACTCTGTCCTCTTCCTCCGATGAGGCGGAAGATGACGAGGACGGCGAAGCTGTGTTTACCTGTGTGACTGCGGCTGCCGCAACCGATACAGACGGCAAGATATACCAAACTTATATTGACGAGATCGAATCCCGCATCGTCTTTGATACCGAGGGAAACAGCCTTGAAAACCCCGAATACACTCCCGTTTCCAAGCAGATGCAGGGTTCGGACTACGGAATGGCGGGTGCGTCATCTTTGGGAAAGGAATGGAATACCCAGGTAAATGCGCTGGCAGATTACTGCAAGGGCAAGACTCAAAGCGAGATTAAAAATTCCGTGGGTGAGGACGGGAAGGTTTCTGACCTTGTATCCTCTTGCACGGTTTATTCAAAAAACTATACGGATGCGGTTGCAGCCGCCATTGAAAACGCAAAATGAAAAGATTTTTATTAATATTAACCGTTATTCTTGTTGCCGCGGGATGTTGCTCCTGCGGCGGCGGGGAAACAAAAAACACCCGTGTTTTTTACGAATATTTTGATACGGTTACGGAAATCACCGCTTTTGGGGAAACAAAAGAGGAATTTGACCGAGTGACCGACGAAATTGAAAATATTTTAAAAGAGTACCACCGCCTTGCGGACATATATAACGAATATTACGGCACAAACAATCTTTGCACGGTAAACAAAAAAGCGGGAAAAGAGCCCGTAAAAGTTAATGAAAAGCTTTTGGACCTTATAGAATACGGAATACAAGCTTATTCTGTTACAAACGGGCAAACCAACATAGCCTTGGGCGCGGTTACAAAGCTTTGGCACCAAGCCCGCCAAAAAGGAAACGAATTGCCAAAGGAAGAAAGCCTTAAAGAAGCGGCAAAGCATTGTAATATAGAGGATATAGTTATCGACCGTCAAAACAGCACTCTGTTTTTAAAGGACGAAAAAATGTCTTTGGATTTAGGCGCCGTGGCAAAGGGCTATGCCTGCGAGATGGCGGCAAAATTTTTGGAAGACGAGGGCAAGACGGAATATGCGCTTAACTTGGGAGGAAATCTTAGGGTAACGGGCAAAAAGTCCGGCGGAGAATTCTGGACAGCGGGTATTCAAAACCCGGATCTGTTATCCGATAAAGCGTATGTAAACATTGTTTATCTTAAACAGCCTTCTCTTGTTACCAGCGGTTCTTATATGCGGTATTTTACCGTAGACGGAAAAACATACCACCATATTATTGACCCGGACACACTTTATCCCAAAAACGATTTTAAATCCGTTTCCGTTTTGTGCGGCAATTCCGCCTTGGCGGACGTGCTTTCCACCGCCCTTTTCAATATGAGCCTTGAAGAAGGAAAGGTTTTGATAAAATCGTTAGAAAACGTATACGTCCTCTGGGTGGATAAGGACGGAAAAGTGCATTACTCGGAAGGATTTGAGGAATATATAAAGGAATAAATTCACTTCAACGACAAACGGCGGGGGCAAGCCCCCGCCCTTTTGCTATTCGATAAATTGGAATTTGTCTTATTGTCAAATCAATTTGAATTTAAAGGTCTATGTACATAATTGTTGATGAAGTATGGAAACCCACTCTTTCATACAAAGGGATTGCTTTCAGATCTGCGGAATTGAGTATTGTTTTAATTCCAGTTTTTTTGCCTTCTTCAATAAGGTATGTAAGCAGTTTTTCCATATACCCTTTGCCTCGGTATTCAGGCATTGTGTAAACAGCACATAGCTTTGCTACTTTGCCGTAAAGATTTATTTCATCAGGTATTTCTTCATAGCCGCATAACATAGCCATCGAAACAATCGTCCCATCAATTTCTGCCAATGAGCAGATGCAACTATTGTCGTTCATATGTTTTTCGAGGTAGTTCTGAATAGCACCAGACAATTCCTGCGGCAGATTTTCCTCATAATCCTGAAGCATCTTCAGGCGGAGTTTTACGATTATCTCAATATCATTTTTCGTTGCTAACCTTATTACCATAAAAACC
>JAFQAP010000004.1 GCA_017399965.1 Clostridia bacterium
CCTCTGCTCTACCAACTGAGCTACAGAGGCATATTTGGAGCGGATTACGGGGCTCGAACCCGCCACCTCGACCTTGGCAAGGTCGCGCTCTACCAAATGAGCTAAATCCGCAGAAAATATGGCGATCCGGATGGGGCTCGAACCCACGACCTCCAGCGTGACAGGCTGGCGTTCTAACCAACTGAACTACCGGACCACATTGTGCGCCTCAGCGCGCTTGCTTATAATAACACATCTTTTTTCATTTTGCAATACCTTTTTTAAAAAAAATTGAAATTTTCCTCACATTGACAAAACTCACCGTATTTGTTATAATTCTTTAGGAGGTAATGCACAGTGAAAAGTAAAAAAACCGTTATTTTTATTGCTTGTATTGCTGCTGTTCTTATCGTTTCTGTTGCGGTAATGGCGTTAATAGGCAAAAAAGGCGCCGGCGATTCCGTTTCTGCCGCAAGAGAATATCTGGAAGCATCTATGCGGTACGATACCAAAGGTATGGCAAACACCGCTTCCGATAAGATCAGACAGCAATTATATAATACGGGAGAAATTCCCACAGTAAAAGAGCTGATAAAAGCGCTTAATAAAAGCTACGCAGGCGTTCCAACCGGATATGAAGGCAAAAAGATAACCTTTACGGTGGTTGACGAATATGTCAGCGGCAACACGGGCTACGTAAAGCTTAACGTATACGTAGACGGAGAAAAGCGCTTTACCCGCGAATGCGCCACAGTTAAGGTAGGCGGAAGATGGTATTACGACGGAGAGCCGGAGGATAAATAATATGAAATACGTTTCACGAAACGGAAAAGCAACCGTTACATTTGAAAAACAGGAATATTCGCTCAATAATCAACCTTTTGACAACACATTTTTAAGCGATACGGTGGTTGTTGACGAAGCGGGAACTACACCTGTTAAAATTAACTGTAAAAAGCGTTTGGGCGGTACATACGTTTACTGCAATAATCCCGAAATGCTTGCTTCACCCGATATCGACACGGTACTTATGGAAGACAAACACTTAAGCGGCGACGTTGTCTTCACTTTTGAAAACAGCAATCATTCCGGTGTGGACCTCCGTATGGGCTACAGATTGTACAATGATTCCGGCAAGGATGCAACTGTAACAGTAACCAATATCGGTGTACAATGGGAAGGCGAATGGCTGGGCCAAAAGGAATGGAGCGACTATTATTCACTTAAATTCGATCTGCCCGAGGATTATTTCAATACAGACGGAAGCGTTCACGAAGCGTACTTCGGATGTGATTTTGTAGATTACACCCCTACCCTTTATGTACCCCAAATTATTACCGTACCCGACGGAAAGTACATATACGTAATGGGCGGTACCAGCGAGGATTCTTACGGCGGTTTTACCGCAGGCGATACCGGCGATAAATTCCTTAAAGTCGGTAAGTGCGGAAACGGCGTGGTTAAGTTTAATATCGAGGGAGAAATGACGGGTTCGTTCCTTTGTTATACCGACCCTCAAAACGTGCCTTACGGCAAAGCACAGCAAGGATATATAGTAAGCCGTGACGGAAGAGATTATTCCGCACAGTACAAGGGCACGGATCATACGGCGGGTCTGATCGAAACGGAGGCGGTGTTCGTTTCCGGTAATGATACTGCGGACGGACCTATCCCGGTTACGTACGATTACTGGTCCGATAACAACTGTGCAAGTAAAAACCAGCCGTATCAGCTTTATGAAAGAGAAAAGTTTACCTATTCCGGTCCTGCATATCATTACGCCATAAATCCCAACGGTAACGATAAATATATCGGTACCGATATGATGGTTTTCGAATGTGTGGATACCGAAGGCAGACCTATTATTATTGATAACGACCGTGCGGACGGCGCCGGAAAACCTGCAAACACCGGCAACTGGATGATACAGTACACGGATAACCTGACCTTTGTAAATTCAAGTGATTGCGAAAAGCGGTTTAAAGTCTATAAAAAAGGTTCGATAAGCGGCGTACTTGCTACTATCGTAAGAGATACCGCAGGTAATATTAAGCGGGCGTTTATGAACGTTCAGCCTTATTCCTTCAATTCCCCCGAGGAAGCGTTTGCGGGAATCAACAAGGATAAGCTGATGCTCTCTCACGGCAGATATTGGCCCGTAATGGCAAACGGGCAGCCTTTTCCCGAATTACTTGAAGAGCGCACCCTCGTTTATGAAACTGTCCTACAACCCAAATCAGCCGCCCGTATAAGCATTGATGCTATTATATTGGCAAATTCCTGCGGCGGTTTGGAAACCAAGGTTACATCAGAAAAGATATAAAATTATTAAGCGCACAAATTTTTGTGCGCTTTACTATTGACAAATCAGTTTACATGTTGTAAACTATATGCAGGTCTACAACACGTAAACCAAGGAGGAATAGCTTATGAATGAAATACAGCTCGGAGTTATAGAGAGCAAATTTGCCGACATTATATGGGAAAACGAGCCTATATCTTCTTCTGCTCTGGTACGTTTATGCGAAGAAAGATTGACATGGAAAAAATCAACCACCTTTACGGTATTACGCCGACTTTGTGAAAAAGGTTTGTTTAAAAACGAAAAGGGCGTAGTTTCATCTCTTATATCGAAGCAAGATTTTTATTCGCTGCAAAGCGAGAGATTTGTCGAAGAAACCTTTGACGGCTCCTTGCCTGCTTTTATAGCCGCATTTACGGCACGAAAGAAGCTTACCAAGGAGGAAATATTGCTTTTAAGAAATATGATCGACGAATATAAGGAGGAGCAGTAATGACAGACGTTTTTATAAAGCTTCTTAATATGAGCATTGTTGCGGGCTGGCTTGTTATAGCAATCTTGCTTTTGCGACTTGTGCTTAGAAAAGCTCCCCGCTGGATTTTCTGTGTACTTTGGGCGTTTGTGGCTTTAAGGCTTTTGCTCCCGTTTTCGGTTCAAAGCAAAACAAGCGCAGTTCCCAGCGTGGAAACAGTACCGCCGGAGATAGTTTATACGGATGTTCCCAAAATCCACACGGGAATCAATACCTTCAACGGCATTGTTAACCCTTATATATCCGATATCCTCGCCCCGCCGCTTCCCGAAGAAATTTTGATCGAAGGTGAGCTTACGGGCAGTATCAATATACCCGAAAAAACGCCCGCACAAGAAATTGTCGATATTGCTACTGTAGTATGGCTGTGCGGAATTGCAGCTATGGCTGTTTACGGTATAATAAGCTATGTTTTGTTAAAACGCAAGGTGCGTGAAGCTGTTAGGCAAGAAAAAAGCATATTTATATGCGATAACGTTACTTCTCCGTTTATTATGGGCGTATTGTTTCCGAGAATATATCTCCCCTCCTCTATCAAGGAAGCGGATGCGGAGATGGTGATCGCCCACGAGCAAGCACACATAAAACGAAAAGACCATTTATGGAAGCCCTTTGGCTTTTTGTTGCTTACCGTATATTGGTTTAATCCCTTGCTGTGGGTTGCATACGTTATGTTTTGCAAGGATATTGAATCCGCCTGCGATGAAAAGGTTATTAAAAAGCACGGTCTGCAAATCAAAAAGCAGTATTCCGAAGCATTGCTTAATTGCAGCACTTCGGGTAAATGGGTAACCGCCTGCCCCGTAGCCTTTGGTGAAACCGCCGTGAAAAGCCGTATTAAGGGCGTGCTCAACTATAAAAAGCCTGCCTTCTGGATAATTATCATTGCTGTTTTGGCGTGTATCGCAACATCGGTATTCTTTCTTACGGATCCTTTGGATACCCAACCAAACGATAATTCAGGCAACATTTCAAACGGTTATCCCGAAGATGACAGTACTCACGTTGTGCAGTTTACCGGCGAGAGAATTGTATTTGATAACGCATTTTATTCATCAGTATTCTTTACCGATGACACCTTTCCACAATTTGCCTTGACTTCCGATAACAAACTACTTACTTCGAAGACTTCAGACCCAGTCTGGTATGTAGTAGGCGAAGCAGTTGATATACAGTTTTACCCAGATAATTTCTATGAATACCTTCCAACTGAAAGCTGGTATCACGATTATAGCGCCGAGTTTGTTCGACGGAACGTTCGGCAAGCATATTTGTGCAAAGGTGAAGAAAAAAGCATATATTATATACTTTACCTTAATAACGGCGTAACTTTGATTGTATTTGGTAATGAATTTGAATATCAATCCAAAATTTATACGTCAATAAGGGCAATAGTCGAATATTCCGTAGTTGACAGTGTAAACAAAGGTTATACTCTGCCGTTAATGAAGTACGAAGTATACACTTTTAACAGGGAAAGTAATAGATCATACCCTGAATTTGAAGCAGCGATATTCTTGGAAAAAGAAGGTGATCATTTTACATACGGATACCGCGCCTACTCTGCACAGCAATATTGCCCTTACGGCTCTTACCGCTATGACGGCGACAAGCTGTATCTTGAAACCGCAGACGGAAAAAATACCTATGTTTTTGAACGGACTGATGAGGGGTTAAAGTACATATCCGATCTGTCTTCTCCTTTACCTATGTCAGAAGACAATCCCGAAAACGAGATCAAATACTTTACTCGCAACACGCTTTTTGTTAAAGACGAAGAAAGTACTCCCCACAATTACGCCCACATTACATCTTACATATCTACAGAAAACGTATTCAAAGACGTTGACGGCGACGGACAACACGAATTGTGTGTTATATTACCCGTACCTACATCCGACGTACCAGCAAACGTGCTTGCAATTTACGATGGATGTGATCGTGTTGCTGAAGAAATAATAATATTTAAAGGTGTCCGATTTGAAATCGGCACAGACGGCAGCATAGGGCTTAAATTATGGAATGAAGACACACATTACGATTTTCGTGTTACCGATGAAGGAATAATCTGTATCAATACCGAAACCGGCGAGGAAATGCCGTTTTCCGAGATGGGAGGGATAAAACAATGAAAAGAATAATATCCTTAGTTTTATTAATCCTTTGTATTACTGCCGTTTGCGTTCCAATGTATTCCTGCGAGAGCACTGAAAATACGGACAAAAAAGGCAGACAATACGTCTGCGGTGAGGTTGTATGCAGTGTAACACTTGCTTTGAGCAGCGTAGATCCTTACTTATCCTATGTGCTCACAGAATCAGTATTACTTAGTCAGAAAAAAGTAGCATTATACGTTACTGCGGATATGCACCTGTTTTCAACCGTAAGATATGAGGAGGACGTTCAGTCGGTTTGGAAAGAATTGGGTGTCCTGATTGAAGATTCGTTTGATCTGAAAATCATAAATTCGGAATCAAACTGGCAAAACGGACATTCATTCCAGAATATTACAGATAACCTTGAATGTGTCTATTCCATAAACAAGGACAATAACGTAAAATTACAGCTTATATTTTTAAAGGATAAAACCGTTTATCTTTCTGTAAGCTCAAGGAGTAACGAAAGTATTTTTCTGTTGGAAGAAACGGAAATAAGCTATTATGAAGATATACAAAGACCTTCGTTTGAGGTGTTTACCTTCTCTGTATCCGGTACCGCAGAAGAATACATGGTATTCAAAACAAACGTACTGTGTTTTTATAACGACAGAACCGAGTTTTTCCTGCAATGCGCGGAAAACAACAGCGGCGGAATACACGGTAAAGTTACCGAAACGACTGACGGTTATTTGTTGGAAAGCAATGACGGTAAATATAAATTAACCGTTCATACAGATAGCGACAATATGCATTTTACCGCAGAATCACCCGAAAAAATAAATTTCGGCGAAAATATTACCGTGGGCACGGGAAACGATTTGAAAAAAGCGGGCGAATATTATACTATACTTAACCAAAATTCAGGATGCTTTGATACTTGGCGTGCTGATTTTAACGGCGACGGCATCCAAGAGCAAATTACATTCCACCGTTTCAAGAATTTTAAATCAAGGATTGTTTCACGCATCGAAGACTTGTCGGTTCCCCCGTACAAAATCAATGTTGCCGTATGGGAAAACGGCGAAATAAAACATTTTGTTTTCCTTCCGTTTGATAACATTGTAAGCGGAATACGGTTTTACGAGAGTGTAAACGGTGAGCTGTTTGCAGAGGTAGACGAAATCAAATACAGGAAGCTTCATTACAGCGGTGTCAACCTTCCCGATTATTGGGAGCCGTATACCGAAACGGTAACATACAGAATTACGGTTAACGAAAACGGATTATATTTTGAAAAAGTGCAAAAAACGGCTTGAAAAAGCCGTTTTTTTATTTTCTGACACAGAAAAACAAAAACCGTACTTTGAAGTACGGTTTTTTATGGAGCTGATGACGGGAGTCGAACCCGTGACCTCATCCTTACCAAGGATGTGCGCTACCTACTGTGCCACATCAGCATATATATTAAAATGTGTGGTGGGCCATCAGGGACTCGAACCCCGGACCGACCGGTTATGAGCCGGTTGCTCTAACCAACTGAGCTAATGGCCCACATTGAAAGAACCTTTAACTGTGCTTTCGCAGACAGCTTGGTTATTCTATCACACACGGGGCTGTTTGTCAAGTACTTTTTTTATCAAATTCAAGTATTTTTTCACCTGCTGTTTTTTGCTCCGAAAATACGCCTCATAAGAGGTCGTAACAGCTTGGGAGATTTTAATACAACTATTTTCAATACCACTTACCTCCTAATTCAAATATAAAAGCACACCGGCTATAACGGCGACTGCCGCAACGGTAAAGCTAACCGCTGCCCACGGCAACACGCAGGCTAATATTATTCCTATACCGAATGCAATAATGCAGCTCCCCGATGATCGTTTTCTGTGTTTTAGCTTCAAGCTATCACCTCTTGATATTAATTTATGCCGCTTTGCGTTAATTGGTACTAATTTTAATTAAATGCGCATATAAGTATATCAAAAACAGAAAGGATATTAACTATGGAAATATACACAAAGGAGATACCTTTGTTTAAAAACGTCTTTTGCGGCGACGTAGACAGAGAATTTGAGAAAGAAACTTCCCTTGCGGATTATTGCCCCGACATTTTACGGCTTATAAAGCTTGATGCATCGCCATACGTGGAAAGCACTGTAATAAACGGTGATAAATGTATAATAAGCGGTACATATCTGTTCTCTATGCTTTACGAAAGCAGCGAAAACGTGTCTCTTTCCTTTACTACCTTTACTCTGCCCTTCAGCGAAAAAATTGAAATCAAGACAGCGGTAAGAGAAGGTACGGTTAACTGCAAAATTAAGGTAAAACGAATAGGATGTAAGATAATCAACCCAAGAAAATTTTCTGTAAGGGTAAAAAGTGCTTTAAGTATTTCGGTTCAAGGAGTGGAAAAGGCAAAAATATGCGATACAGCCCTTTTACCCCAAAATATATTTGCAAAAAAGGACAGCTTTTCATACCAAGAAAAGGCAGACGAAAAAACCAATGAATTTACATTTGAAGAAAGCTACACTTTAAACGAAAAAGCCGTGCCTATTGACGACGTAATAATGAATTATATGTCTACTGAAAAAACGGAGTGCTTTATCTCAAACGGAAAAGCGGAGTTAAAAACCACGGTAACAAGTAAACTCCTTTATGTCGGCGAAGGGTCTGACGGCAAATGCATTATGTCCCAAAGAAGTTTTCCCGTGAGTATGACTTTCGACGATACGGACATTGAAGATGACATTATACCTTGCTGTGAAGCTTCTGTCGTGTCCGCTGAAACATCTGTCGATGTGGATTCCTACGGAGAGAACCGAGTGGTTATTATAAAATTCACCGTAAAAGGCAAGATAACTCTTTATAAAACCTGCGAAACGGAATTTGCCACCGACGGTTTTGCTTCCGGCTGCAGAAATTACCCGGTATTGCAAAAGTTCACAACACTTTTAAACCGTGATCCGGTTTCAAGGATCATCACTTTGGAAGGACGGTTTACACCTGATACAAAGCTTACGGAAACCGTGGATCACACCTGCAAAATTAACGAATGTAAGCTTAAAAAAGATGAAAATACCGCAGTCCTTTACGGTTCATATACTGTTTCGATGCTGTGTAAAACCGAAGAACGATACGAAAATATCGATCTAACGGAAAGCTTTGAAGAACAAATTTCGGAACTTGACGCAAGCTTTGATATATGCGATATTGATTGCCGTCCATTAGAAGTCGGCATATCACTTACGTCTGACGGAAATATAGACACAAAGATGATTTGCAGTCTTAAATTAACTCCGAAAGCTTACCGCACTTTTTCAGCGGTAACGGATATAGTCACATCACAGGAAGAAAGAGATAATTACAATCTTATATTTTGCTATCCCTCAAGCAAAGACGATCTGTGGAATATTGCAAAGCGTTATTTTGTGGACCCCGAAGAATTGCGCGCAGATAATCCGGAAAATTTCAACGCTGTCGGCGAGCTTATCAGCCGTTTGCCTATAATAATTAAAAGATAAAACATACGCCCTCCTTTGTCATATACTGATAAAAAGACAAAGGAGGGTTTTATGTCGGAAAAAAAGACAATTGCCGCAATAGGCGGCGACAGACGTTTGATAGAAGCGGCAAAGCGGTTTGCGCGGGATAACACCGTGTTTTGCTACGGTTGGGATAACTGTGCTGATATTTGCAGCAGTATAAAGCGTTGCGGCAGTCCGAAAGAGGCATTGATTAACGCAGATATCGTGTTACTGGGACTTCCCTGCTCTCCTGACGGGAAAGTGCTTGCCGCTCCGCTTTGCGACAACTTGATCAAAATAAGCGATCTTACGTCGGTAATACCTAAAGACGCAGTAATATGCGGCGGATTATTGCCTGCGGAAATTTCCGAAAACTTTTGCAAATGTATAGATTATTACAAAGACGAGCTGCTGCAAACGGGCAACGCCGTGCCAACTGCCGAGGGTGCAATAATGATAGCCATGCAGGAAACACCCTTTACGGTTGACGGCTCTCGATGCACCGTATTGGGCAGCGGCAGGATAGCAAAAGCATTGGTACCAAGATTAAAAGGGTTAAATGCGGAGGTTACCGTAGCGGCGCGTAAAAAATCCGACAGAGCGTATTGGGAAACCCAAGGAATAAAAGTTTGCCGTTTTGAAAAAATAAAAGACATTTTACCGTACACGGATATACTGTTCAATACCGTTCCCTCGCTTGTTGTGGGAAAAGCAGAGCTTGATGTATTCAACGAAAAAAGCATTGTGATCGATCTTGCTTCCCGTCCCGGCGGTGTTGATTTTGATTATGGCAAAAAGATAGGTAAACGCATAATCTGGGCTCTATCTCTGCCCGGAAAGGTAGCGCCGGTTACCGCAGGAAGAATTATTTACAATACCGTTGTAACTCTTTTGAACGAGAAAGGAGTGATGGTATGAAAATAGTTTTTGCGGTATGCGGCTCCTTTTGTAACCACAAAAACGCTTTAAATGCGCTGAAAGAGCTAATAAGCGCAGGTCACGATGTCACCCCCGTGCTTTCGGAAATAGTTTGCAATACCGACACCCGCTTCGGTACAAAAGATACTTTTATACTGAATACGGAAACGCTGTGCGGGAAAAGAGTTATTGCCGGTATTAAAGAGGCGGAAGAAATTCTCACTCCAAAGCAATACGACCTGCTTATCATTTGTCCCTGCACGGGTAATACCCTGGCAAAGATCGCAAACGGAATTACAGATTCCACGGTTGCTATGACCGCAAAAATATTTTTCAGAAACAGAAAGCCCGTGCTTATCGCCCTTGCGACCAACGATGCTTTGGGAATGACGTTAAGAAATATAGGAACCTTGGCAGTACGTAAAAACGTATACTTCGTTCCCCTTGCCCAAGACGACTGTTTAAAAAAGCCCGATTCGTTAGTATGCGATTTTAAACAAATAATTGTTTCCGCCGAAAACGCAGTTCAGGGTATACAAACACAACCCTGTATAGAATAAAGCAATAAGGCTGTCCCAAAAAGAGACAGCCTTTAATTATTGGGTCAACTTAATTAATATATCCGTAGGAGAACATATTATATCCGTCGCTTCTTTCGATACATTCTTCCGCTTGCTTAGATAAAAGGTCCTTATCCGTTATCCATTCGTTTTTACCTTCCCCCGCGTTATTGTCAGTTTCTCCTTGTTTATATGCAGCAAGACCGATATACAGCTTTACAGATGGGGTTTTGATTATATTCGACCATTTGGATACCATTTCCGAAAACGGCGCTGTCGAATGGACATAACCAAAGTATATTTGCGGCATTATGTAATCTACATAACCTTCTTGCGAGCACCATTTATAAATATCGGTACAGCAGGTTGCATAAGTATAATGCATATTCCCCGCAGGAGAAATACCAAACACGCAATCCGCATCCAGAGTTTTAATGTAGGAATACACACGGCTTACAAAATTGCTTACGTTTCCCCTGCGCCACATTTGCAGGCGGGTCTCTCCCGAAGCGGCAAAATCCTCTGCATCGAAAGCAGGATCAGCCGTAGGATAAAAATAGTCGTCAAAGTGTATACCGTCTACTTCGTATTTCTGTATTATTTCTCCTATTCCGTTGAGAATGAGAGCACACGCCGCTTCATCGGAGGGACGGAGATAATATCTGCCGCCGTGAAGGCTTAATTTACCCCAAGTGTGAAGCTGGCGCAGCGGCGAATCTTCGGGAATAAGGGAAAGCTCTTTTTCTTCCATAAGCCGAAAAGGGTTAACCCAAGCGTGAAACTCAAGTCCGTATGTGTGAGCGGCGGAAACCAATAGTTCTATGGGGTCATATTCAAAGCTGTTTCCGTAAGCACCGACAGCATATTTGGAAGGCGGATAGTATTCCGATGGATAAAAGCTGTCACCAAAGGGACGCACCTGAACAAAGATGGCGTTATATCCTTTGTTTTTAAGTCCTTTACACATTGTATCTATATATGCCGCGTAATCTCCGACCGGAGTTTGTCCTTCCTTCGTACACATAGCCTTGGTGATATCGTATTGAGATATCCACACGGCTTTTAATTTTTCCGAAGCGGCAGGCGTATACACAAAGGATTCCTCCTCTATAAATTCAAGATGATCGGGATACGGTATAAAAACTTCAGATTCTTCGGACACCTCGGTAACAGAAGAAAAATCCGCATCTTCCGCTCCGCAGGAGTACAAAAACAATATTAATATGAGAAGTGGTATAAAAAATTTCTTCATTTTTAACTCCTTGATTGATTTACGGTGTCTGATATGTTAAAATATACTCAAAGGAGGGGAAAACGTGTACAGAGAAATAATTAAAAAGTTCAATGATGCAGGATACGAAGCGTATCTTGTGGGCGGCAGCGTGAGAGACATGATAATGGGACGCCAGATATACGATTACGATATCTGCACCTCAGCATTGCCCAAGGAAGTATACGGCGTGTTCCCCGATGATAAGATATTTGAAACGGGAATAAAGCACGGAACGGTTACGCTTTTATACAAAGATATTCCCTTTGAGATAACTGTATTCAGAAAAGAAACAGGATATTCCGACCACAGACATCCGGATAAAGTTATATTCGGCGCAAGCCTTGAAGAGGATATTGCACGCCGAGATTTTACAATGAATGCAATATGCTATGATGGCGAGAAATTCACGGACCTTCACGGTGGTATAACCGATATTCAAAACCGTATTATACGTGCGGTGGGAGACGCGGAAAAGCGTTTTGAAGAAGACTCTTTGCGAATACTCCGCGGACTTCGCTTCGCATCGGTTCTCGGTTTTGAAATTGAAGAGAAAACACTGGCGGCGATGAAAAGAAATGCCTATGATATAAAATCGGTTTCCGCTGAAAGAATATTTACCGAATTCAAAAAAGCCGCCGAAGGCAGATTCTTTGCGGAAGCTTACGAAAAATATTATGATATTTTCAAACTGTTTATACCAAACGCCGCACCGGTCAAAAGCGTTTTTGAAAACAGAGAAAAAGCCCAATCTGCGCTTGTGGATTTAAAGGCTGATAAAAGATCCGTAAAACTTGCAAAGGATTATTTTACTTATTATAACTTCTCCCCCGTAATGCTTCTTAAAAACTGCGGAAAAGAAAATGCACACTTTATCTGTTCAAAACGGGGCGATACCGCAGCCCTCGAACAAGTGCTTGCTGAAGGCACTCCTTATAATTTGGCTATGCTTGATATAAACGGAAAGGATATTTTGCCTTTTGTTGACGATAAGACAAGAATACACGAAATTCTTAACGCTCTGTTAGATGATGTAATGAACAAAAAAATACAAAACAAAAGAGAAATATTGCTTAAAAAGGTAGTTGACAGACTTTGAATAATTTGCTATAATTACTGCCGTCGCTGGTGTAGCTCAGTCGGTAGAGCAGCTGATTCGTAATCAGCAGGTCGTGTGTTCGAGTCACATTACCAGCTCCAATTATATTTAAAAATTCCGTACACATACGTGTGCGGAATTTTTTATGTCGGGGTCCCCAAGAAGTCTACGACTTCTTGGGGTGATTTATGTTAAGCTTGTTTTTTTATAAATTCTTTTACTGCCGCAAAAGCCGTATCGCTTATAACGTGTTCTATACGGCAGGCATCTGCCGATGCGGTATCTTCATCCACACCCAGACATAACAGAAAATCGGTCAAGGTACTGTGGCGGTCGTAAATCTTCTCTGCCGTTTCTTTGCCTATCTCGGTAAGAGTAATATTTCCGTCAGCCGCAATATTGATATACCCGCCGTTTTTTAAAAGTCCCATTGCACGGGAAACGCTGGGTTTGGAATAGCCAAGCTTATCGCTTACATCCACCGCGCGGACGAATGCACTGTTAAGCGTAAGGACATATATTGTCTCAAGATACATTTCGCCGGATTCCTGCAAAAGCATAACAACGCCTCCTTTAGATATATTATAACATATATTTATTATTTTTCAATGGTATTTTTTGCATAAATGATTTGATACTAATGAACAAAGAACAAATATGTTTTTTGTGCGTATTGCTCAATTTTACATTATTATATTTATTATTTGTTCACAGTATTGACATTTTTGAAGTTTGATGCTATTATGAGCGCAGAGTTAATAACCATTTTAGGAGGAAACAAAATGAAAAAACTCTTAAGCATTTTAATCACTTTGACCCTCGTACTTGGTCTTACCGCTGCTTTTGCTTTTGAAAGCTCTGCTGCAGGTATCGTTTCCATTTACGAAGCTGCAAAAGATCCCGTTGTTGACGGTGTTGTAGACAGCGAAGGCTACAGACTTGTTTGTAAGACCGGCGACGACCCTACAGGCTACCTTAATACCTGGGAAGGCTGCACAGTTGATGATACAATGGAACTGTGGGCTTGCTGGAAGGGCGATTTCCTTTACATCGCTATCAAGGTTGTTTGTAACGGCGAACACGTTGCTTATATGAACAACGCAAGCGAACACTTCATCTTCAACGCTCACCACCTTATGACTTGTATCTGCCCCGACGATCCTTACAAGGATTGCTACGTAGGCGATAACGAAGACGGTTCTTGGTCTTGGGGCGGTCTTTACAACAAGCAGTTTATCTATGAGTGGACCATTATCAATCCTTCTCAGGAAACCGAATCCGATATCGCTGACCACTTCTGCGGTATGTCCGGACTTGAAGGCTTTGAGTACAAAGTAGTTACAGACGGCGGATACGACGTTTACGAACAGAAGATCCCTCTTTCCAAAATGACCACTTCCGAAGCTCCCAACGGCGTTAAAGGCCAGGTTGGTTCTCTCTTCGGCTTTGGCTTCCAGATCGGTCTTTCCGATTACGGTAACGGCTATGCAAACGCCGGCGAAGAAAGAGATTACGACGATTACGTATTCTATTCCGATTACTTTACCGGCGCTAAGAAGGTTGTTGGTATGTCTTACTGCAAGCTGGTTTCCGATATAGCAAAGGATCCCGCTCAGGAAGAAAGCACTACCGAACCCGAAGCTCCCACCGCTCTCGACACAGTTTGCGATATATTCCCCACTCTCGACGGCCTTTGGACAAAGACTGATCACGACGGCGCTTCTGTAAATATTGAATATTCTCAGGGCAAGACCGTTGTAAACGGCAGCGTATCCGGTACATGGCCTTCCGCAACCGCTAACTTCCCCACCACACTTTACGTTGGTGAAGGCACTTACCTTGTTTACGATTTCTCCTTTGAATCCGGTACAACAAGCCTCCGCTTCAACGCCGATCGCGCGATCCACACACTTATTCCCGACGCGCCCCTCGAATCCGGATCTGATGACCTCCAGCCCGGCGAATACTCCGGCGCTATATCCTACGAACAGCTCGCAGAGCTTATGGGCACCAACGAAGACGGTCTTGTTGTTATTAACGGCTTTACCGTATACTCTGTAAACGGCGCAGAGATCACTTTCAACACCTTTAAGCTTGACCCCGCATACGTACCTCCCGTTGTTGAACCCGGCGATGAGTCCGTACCCGTTGACGAATCCGAACCCGCTGATGAATCCGAACCCGAAGACGAATCCGTTCCCACCACCGAATCCACTCCTGTTGTAGAAGATTCTACTCCCGCTGATGATTCCGATGGCGGCAACACCGGTCTTATTATCGGTATCGTTGCAGGCGTTGTAGCAATAATTGCTATCGTAGTAGTTGTAGTTATCCTTAAAAAGAAAAAGGCATAATATAACTTAATAATTTAAACGGACGGGAAATATCCCGTCCGTTACTTTTTTGTATGAAAAAGCCCTCGAATTTATCGAGGGCATAAATTTTATTTACCTGCTACGGGCATTTTGGGAAGATAAATATCGGGAGAAGCAAAAACTGTGGGCGAGGTCGAAAGGCCGAAATCCACGGTATTGCCCAAAGCGGCTATATCTTTAAGAAGCTTAAAGAAATTACCGGCTATGGTAAAGGATTTAACAGGCTTGCCCAAAGCACCGTTTTCAATCATATAACCTGCGCTCTCTACCGAGAAATCGCCTGTGGTAGCGTTTGCGCCTGCGTGCAAGCCCTTGAACTCTGTAATAAAAATACCGCCGTCTGCCGTCTTTAAAAGCTCCTCACGGGTATATGAACCGGGCTTGATGTAGAAATTGTGGTATCGTATTCCGTTGGAATGGTTACCGTTACCGGTAGTGGTCTTCCCTGCTTTCTTTGCAGAAGAAAGATTATAAAGCAAGGTGTTGAGCACACCGTTTTCAACTACGTTCTTGGTGTAGGTTGCAACGCCCTCACCGTCGAAAGCAGACTGAACGGAGCCGGGTCTGAAGGGATCGTCAACAATAGAAACGCAATCCGCAGCAATTACCTCCCCTTCTTTGCCTTTAAGCAGAGAAAGTCCTTTTTCCGCATTCTTTGCAGAGAACACGGGAGCGAAGGTGGAAAGAAGACTGCGCATGGTTTCACTTGCAATAATAATGGGGTACTCGCCCGTGGGAGCAGGCTCTGCACCTATCTGGGAAAGTGCCTTGTTCACAGCTTTATCGCACGCGCTTTCCAATTCCTCAAAGGTAGAGCCGTTTGCGCCCTTAAAGGCAGAAACGCTTTCTTCGCCTTCCTTAACAACAACGGAAACATAACCGTAATTTACTCCGTAACGCTGGGATAATTCAAGTCCGTGGGAATTATACATATGGCTTCCGCTTATAGCGGCACCTACTGCGGACTGAGTACCGTCTGCAATCTTATCGGAAAGAGAATATGTCTTTTTCTGGAGCGCAAGCGCAGCTTCACGTAAAGCTGCCGCAGAAGGAATGACAGGCTCCGGCATATCTACCTCGCCGTAAGATTCGCTTCCCGCAAAGAATTCAAGCTCATCGTCACTTTCGCATACAGCAGCATTTGCCGCAGCCTTTTTAACAAGGTCCGCAATTTCATCTTCTTCAAGGAGCTGTGTGGAAGCATAACCCGCTCTGCCGTTAATAATGCAGCGAAAATCTACCGAAGAAGCGTTTTCGGAGGTAAAAGAGCTTATTTCGTCCTTAAGTGTTTCTGTGCTCATTCCTTCACTTTCGGAATAATACACTTCGTATTGTGTAACGCCGTAAAGCTTTGCGGCTTCGGCAACAACTGATTTTATCTGTTCAAAAGTCATAGTATTTTACCTCCTTATTTACCTGCACCGCCGACGGTGATCTTGGAAACTCTGATAAGAGGCTGACCTACGTTGGTAGGAACGCTGCCGGAGCTGGAACCGCACATTCCCTGACCGAGCTCAAGGTTTTGACCGACCATATCAATATCCTGAATTATCTGGCTGCCGGTACCGATAAGAGAAGCACCGCGTACGGGTTCGCATATCTTACCGTTGCGGATAATATATCCTTCGTTAACAGCAAAGTTGAAAGCACCGTTTACGGGATTTACACTTCCGCCGCCCATACTTGCAGCATAGAGTCCGTATTCAATAGATGCGATGATATCTTCATTTTTATCGGGTCCGTTTGCAATATAAGTGTTTGTCATACGGGAAGTGGGCTCATACATATAGCCCTGTCTTCTGCCTGAACCCGTGGAGGGAACTCCCATACGGCGGGAGCCGAGACGGTCTACCATATAAGATTTAAGCACACCGTTTTCGATAAGCACGTTTTTCTGGGAAGAATGTCCTTCATCATCAATATTGATAGAGCCCCAAGCGTTGGGAATCGTACCGTCGTCTATAGCGGTAACCTTTTCGTTTGCGATCTTCTGTCCCATCTTGCCGCACATCTGGGATGCACCGATAGCAACCGAGGTAGCTTCGAGAGAGTGACCGCAGGCTTCATGGAAAATAACTCCGCCAAAGCCGTTGTCTATTGCAACCGGCATAACTCCAGCAGGACAAGGAACAGCGCCCAGGTTAACTATTGCCTGGCGTGCGGCGCGGATACCTGTTTGTGCAGGGTTAACGGTTTCAAACATTTCAAGTCCCATAGCTCTGCCGGGGCCGTAGAAACCGGACTGGTTTTCGGAGCCGTTGGAAGCTATAGCGGAAACTGCAAGACGTGTGCGCACGTGGCGGTCGGTGGTATACAGCTCTTCGCTGTTGGCAACAAGAATGGAATGGTCAATAGAAATCAGATTACCCTGAACCTGAGCGATACGCTCGTCATATTCCTTTGCGGCGAAGCAAGCTTCTTTAAGTATTCCGATACGCTCGTTTACGGGAGCGTCACCGGGAAGACGCTTTATACCGTGGATATTGGGAAAAATGCGCTCTGTAAGGTTGATGGAAACCTGTGCATTTGACTGTGCAATAGTATCTGCCACAGCAGATGCACAGCGAAGCAGACCTTCACGGGAAAGATCGGTAGTGGTAGCATATACGGTACGTGTTCCCAAAAAAGCACGTACACCTACACCGGATATAACGGTATCGTCGATAGCGTCTATCTTGCCGCCGATAAGTCTTATAACATTACCGCGGGTAAGCTCTTGATAAACTTCGGCGAAATCAGCTCCGGTTGACATAGCCTTTGCTATTATATCGGAGCATAAAGCTTTTGAAAGCATATTTTGTCCTCCCTGATTTTTAATTGAATATATTTTACATCATTATGTATAAATTGTCAATGAGCAATAGGTTTAAAAATATTATCGCACACCGATGAAATGAAGGAATATTCCTCTTCCGATACGGTTTTCAGCATCGATTTTTTCGGTAATCCCCACACATCAAAGATTCGCGGTCCTATCCACTCATATTTTTCGCAGGAATCAAACACACCCTTGATAACCGAAAGGCACGCTTTACGTGCAGGCATAAAAATCACCTTCATGGGATGCTTTATAACGGCAAAGACAATGGGAGGATAATGAGCGGTAATATTCGTAAACGTTATTCCGGGATGTACCACGGATATTTCTACGCCCGTGTCTTTACATAACTTATACATAGCGCACATAAGATATCGTTTTGAGTTGCCGTATACCAGATTTGATTTTTTACGGGTTGAAAAATCAATATCGTTTTTATCTATTATCGAATAATTATGGGCAATACTTCCAACTGTAATTATCTTGCCGTCACGGCATTTTATTAAAGGCGCAAGAGTGCGGGCAATATAATACTGGGAAACAAAGTTTATCTGGAACACGTTATCATACCCGAAAGAAGACTTTTTTCGAGGTATGCTGTATGCACCTGCATTGAGGATCAGGTAATCAAATTTAATATTTTTAAGCTTTTCGCAGACTGCTTTTACAGAATCCATATCCTCCATATCTGCGGTTAAAAGAGTTACTTTTATTTTGGCAAAGCGGGAAATGATCTCTTGTCTGTGGGCAGACGATTTTTTAAAATTGCGGTCAACCAAAATAAGATCAGCACCCAAAAAGCCAAGTATTTTACATATTTCTTTGCCCAAGCCGCCGGTAGAGCCTGTTATAACAACTGTTTTACCTTTCAGTGAAGCTGTGTTGCTTTGCAGCCATTTTTTAATGTTCATAATACCTCATTTACAGAAATTACCCTGCTTAAAAAATGCAGGGTAAAAATCTTTACAACATATTTTTGCGCAATTCTTCGGGAGAATACATGCTGAGATAAGCAGGCGGGATATCAAATACTGTTTTACAGCCGCTTATACCCTGCTTACTTAAACGGTATACAGCACGTGCAAAGGCAACCAAAACAGAAGATGTGAATTCGGGATTTGAATCCAGTTTAAGACTGTATTCGATAACGTGCTCGTTTCCGCTGCCCGTCTTGCCTGTACGAATAACAACACCGCCATGGGGAATTCCCGAATGATCTCTCTTTAATTCCTCAAGTGAAATAAAATTAACGGTGGTATTATAATCCGCAAAATATGCCGGCATTGTTTTTATTTCATTTTCAATACGGGCTTTATCTGCGCCTTCTTCGACGACCACGTAGCATTCACGGGTGTGCTTGTCTCTTGCGGTGAATTCGGGATATTCACCGTTTCTTACAGCATTTACAGCGGTT
The DNA here is from genome assembly GCA_017399965.1 of Clostridia bacterium. Classification (GTDB taxonomy): domain Bacteria; phylum Bacillota; class Clostridia; order Oscillospirales; family CAG-382; genus SFLA01. The sequence continues at coordinate 18,897 of JAFQAP010000004.1, forward strand.
TCAACCGGAACAGTATACTGACGTGCATCAACAACACCTTCTATACGGCGGATAGCATCGGAATGTCCTTGGCTTACTCCCTTTCCCCAGAATGTATAATCCTTTCCCTCCGGCAATACAGCAGAAGCGTAAAGGCGGTTAAGAGAAAACATACCGGGGTCCCAGCCGCAGGAAATAAGACAAACCTTACCGCTTTTGCTTGCTGCGGCATCAACAGCCGCAAAGTGCTGAGGGATTCGGGAATGGTTATCAAAGCTGTCCACACAGTTAAAAATGCGTGTAAGGTCAGGTGTCTGCACGGGAAGGTCGGTTGCACTTCCGCCGCAGAGTATCATAACGTCGATCTTGTCTTTGTATTCCTCAACCTTGTCTGCGTGGACAACGGGCACGTCAGGGGTATTGATTTTAAGCGTTTCGGGATCGCGGCGGGTAAACACCGCAACGAGGGACATATCCGGATTTTGCTTTACAGCAGCTTCTACCCCCCTGCCCAGATTTCCGTAACCGAATATTCCGATTCTGATACTCATATAAAAAACGACCTTTCAAAAAAACTGAAAAAAGTATAGCACAAGTAAAAAGCAATATCAATAGTTAAATGATACTATATTCAAACATTTCGCCGTGCAGCCTTGTGCCGATATCCGCACCCATAGGCAAAAGCGCAAGGGCTATATACACTTCATCCGTGCCGTCATCGGGACGGAGGTAAGCGTATTCGCCTTCTATTTTTACTAAAGTATAATCCTTTGGTTCCATAATTTATCCTTTATAAACTGCGATTTCATAAGGGCGGAAAGTTTTTTCGCTACCCACTCGGTCTTTATAATTGGAAAGAACAAGATTACCGAATCCTGTACAATCTATCTGCGATTCTTTTTCAAAATTGCAAACTACCGTAAACTTTTCATCCTCAAAAATTCGGGTAAATACAAAATATTTATCCTCATCCCCGGAAACTACCGCAAAGTCTCCGTTTATAAAGGCTTTGTTTCCTTTACGCAGAGAAAGCATATCCTTATAAAAACGAAAAATTGAATTTTGGGAAGACAGATCGTTTTCAAGGTTGATCTCATTTACACGGGTAGACAAAGGAATCCACGTTTTTGCATCCGAAAAACCGCCTCCGACGCCGTTTGACCAAGGCACGGGACGGCGGGCGTTATCTCTGCCGCCGAAATTGATCTTTTTAACCGACTCTTCTTCGGAATATCCCTGTTCTACAAGACGTCCGTACATATCTATGCTTTCAATATCGTCAAAATACGACATATCGTCATAATATGAAGAAGCTATACCGAATTCCTGTCCCTGATAAATAAATGGCACACCTTTAAGGAGATAGAACATTGTTGCAATACAGGTGGCGGATTCGTAACGCAGTTCCTTGTCGTTTCCGATACGGGAAATAAACGGCGGATTATCGTGGTTATCTGTAAACAGAGAATACAAAAGTCCGTGCTTACCGGTAAGAGTCTGCCATTTGATAAGAATATCTCTTACTGTACAGAGAGAATCTTCCATAGGTGTGAATTTTTCGCTTCTGCCGGCTTCAAGATGGTCGAACTGGAACAACGTTGAAAGTTCGTTTCTGTCTGCATCAATATGGCGTTTTATTTCTTCGATATCGTTTGCCCAGCATTCGCCTACGGTAAAGAGATGTGCAGTCTTTTCTCTGCCGAAAAGAAGGTTTATATATTTATGCAGATTGGGACCGAAGCAGTTTCTGCCCTTTTCAAAATCCTTGGATATCTGGTCGATAACGTCTATTCTGAAGCCATCTGCCCCCATATCTACCCAGAAATCCACCACATCCTGCATTTCTTTAACGACCTTGGGATTATCCCAGTTAAGATCGGGCTGACCGATAGTATAAGAATGTAGGTAGTATTGATCTCTTTCGGACACGTATTCCCACACAGAACCTCCAAAGCTTGCGCGCCAATCGTTTATGGGCTTATCAAACCAGTAGTAGTAATCGCTGTAAGGGTTGTCTTTGGATTTTTTGGACTCTAAAAACCACTTATGCTGATCGGAAGTATGGTTGGGCACAAGATCCATAATAAGCTTCATTCCGCGGGAATGCATTTCGCGGATAAGCTCACGCATATCTTCCATTGTTCCGAATTCATCCATTATTTCGCGGTAATCGGCAACGTCGTATCCGTTATCTTTATTGGGGCTTTTGTAGCAAGGACAAAGCCAGATAGCGTTTGCACCCAGCTCGCAAATATAATCAAGCTTGGAGATAATACCGCGGATATCTCCGATACCATCGTTATTACTATCCATAAAGCTGCGCGGATATATCTGATATATCACAAGGTTTAAAAAGCTTTCTTGTTTTTTATCCATTGTTTTCTCCGATCTCACATAAATTTCACAAATTATTATTGATGGAAGTGTTTCCGATATGCGCTATTTTGATTTTTTCTTAAAATATAAATGTGCAGGAAGGAAAATGATGTATGCCCCGATACAAACTGCGGGGATATACAAAGCGGTGCTTACATACCACCCTGCGGCTTCGGATATCTGTTTAAATACAGCAAGGGAAGAATTTCTGGGACCAACAAAAAACATATTTATGTTCCCTTCCGAAACTTCCCAGAGAGAAATGTTTATAACAAACGCCAAAGCGCACAAAGCAACAAAGGTTGCTACCGCTCCCCAATAATCTTTCATAGTCTTGGCACACCTTCCCGACATAAGCAGGTATGCGCCTACGAATATTAGAGAAAGATGCCATAAAAATGCATGTATAGTTAAGGTTAAATGCTCATGAACAATACCGGAAGGCTCGATAAAAGCCATAATTCCGCCCAAAAGGTTGAAGGTTGTCATAAACGCATACATGCCGTTTTGTACCTTTCCCGGCTTTATTAAAGCTGCGATAAGGCACAAGTACATAGGAACGCTGCAAAGGTGGAACGGGAAAATTCCGAAATTATATTTGTGGTCCTCCATATGGTAGTAATAAAAAAGCTGTTTATAAAGCTCGGTAACCATAAGGAAAACGCTGACGCTTATAAGAAGTATCTTGTTCCCCCTCTCGCTGATATTCCGCAGCCTCCACGCCAGAAACATCAGTACTGCCAAACCAACAAAGGTGAAGATAAGATGAAAAGGTCCGTATGCTTTGGGTTTTGTCATTTCCCATGCGGTAAAGTCTATAAATCGTTCTATAATATCTGTAAGACTATCCATACAACCAACTCCCTATACTTGATACTATAAAGTATACCACGTATCTCTGCATTTTTCAACAAAAAGTATATATAAAAAATACGCCTTGCGTCACAAAGCGTATTTGTATGTTCAAAACTACATTTAAAGCAGAGTATATTCAAAAGACCTGTTTTCCAAAAGCTGTTTTTTGTACTTGCTTATATAATATTTTGCCATATTTAAATTCTGTTCGCTGTAGTTTCCGCATTGTTCGGGGGCGGCGCCGGGTATATCTCCCTCAAAAGAAATGATAAAATCACACATATCTGCTACAAGGTCAAAAACATCTTCTGAGGTAAGGTCGCCGAACATAAGAATATAACATCCTGTTCTGCATCCCATCGGTCCGAAATAAACAATATCGTCTTTTCGTTTTGAATTTCTTAAATAAGTAGCTCCAAGATGCTCTATGGTATGAAGAGCGGGAATATCCAAAACAGGTTCTCTGTTAGGGGCAGTCATTCTCATATCAAAAGTAGTTATAACCACATCTCCCCTTTTATCCCTGCGGGAAACGTATAATCCCGGCAGCAAATTAAGATGGTCTACCGTAAAACTTGCAATTCGTTCCATAATTACTCCTTAACTTATCCAAAGGTTTTTAACAGTGTTTTTAATTTCTTCGTATGATAAATACTGAATATTTTCGATAAGTCTTATATCCATATCTTTTGCACGCTGTCTGAAATATTCGAAAAATTCTCCTTTTCCCGAAAGGGCGGTTGAAAACAATATCTTTTTGGAATACGCTCCGCCGAACCGCTGGGCAACGGAATTCAGCTTATAAAGCTCTTCTGTTTCAACTGCGCCGTTTTTGCAAGAGATGAATATGGGCATCATCCCTCTCATAAGCATAACGTCGATTTCGTTTTTAGTATCGTACTTTTCGTCGTGCCCGTCCCAATCAATGCAGACTCCGTTCATGCAGTCGTTGTAAACCGCATTACCGTCTTTATCGTTGACCTGCTTTGCGGCAAGAAATACTATCATCTCAAGCGCCATGCCCGCCTTTGAAAGACAATGCCTTACCATATCGTTTTTATAGACAATTTTACCGTCTTTAAAGAATATAAGCTCTTTTTTAACAAGCTCCTTGCAAATAACGCTGTCTTTTTTTATGTTATTAACAGCGTGGTTCCAGGCACTCACGTTTCTTTTGCAGATATTCCAAATATCCACTATATCGGATTCGCAAGTTGTATCAAAGCTTTTTCCGTCAACAACGTCACCGCCGTAAATAAGCACGTTTTCTCTTACCGTAAGGTTTGAATTTTCGTTAACGGAAAGAACGTTTCCGTCATTATCGCAATCATATATCTTATTATTATGGATATTAAATCTGTGCAGCTGAATATTTTTATCTTTATACCGTTCGTAAACTATACCTGCGGCGGTAAGAAACAGACCGTCGCCTCCCGTAAGACCGAAGGCACAATCACTGTATTTTTCCACTATATCGGAAAGCAATGCAACAATGCTTTTAAGGTTGTTTCTGTTTACACTTTTGCAAACAAATTCAACTGTTTGTCCTCTTTCCGTAAACAATTTTTCATAACGGGCTGCGTGGGATTCGAGTTCTTTTTTCTTATCTCCCAAAAATATGACCCGCTCCGGTATCTGCGAAAGACAGGCGCAAATGTTTTCCACACAGGTTTTATCAAAAAATTCGATAAAAGTCATTATATCTCACCCAAAAGAAGTTTTTCCAAAATAATTGCCACGCCGTCGTTATCGTTGGATTCGGTAATAACGTCAGCACTCGCTTTCACGCTTTCAATTCCGTTTGCAACAGCAACACCAAGACCGCAATTTAAAATCGCCTCAACATCGTCATTATCATCGCCGAAATACACGGTTTCGGAAGCACAAACGCCGATATTATCGAGCAAAGCGGATATTCCGTTCATTTTTGCAGCTTTTTTACTCATTATCTGCAAAAGCTGACCGTTTGCAACCGTATGGTACATTGATGCCGGCAGATAAGACTTTACAAGCATTTCTTCATTTTCGCTGTAAGTTAACAGAATCTTGTGTAAAGGACCTTCAGGTAAAGCGGGAAATTTATCCCAGAATACGGATTCCCACTCATCAAACACGGTATTCGCGTATAATACGCCTCCGCATTCTACGGAAATAACGGGGGAAGATACGGAGCAAAGCATACTCAAAAATGTTTCTCCTTCCGTTTTGTCTATACAGTGCTCAATAATCTTATCTTTATAAGCAATATATGCACCGTTAAGACACACCGCGGCATCAAACCCGATAAGTTCGTTATATTCCGTAATGGTTCTGTACGGTCTTGCCGTGGCGGCAACCAACAGAACACCGCTTTCTTTACATCTTTTCAGTACAGCCAGAGTGCGGTCGGATATACTTTTATCGGTACGTAACAAGGTTCGGTCAAGATCCGTAATTATTAACTTGTATTTCATATTTTCACCCGCTTTTCAAAATTATATATCTATGCAAAATAAATGTCAAGGGACTCTGTAAAAGAGTCCCTTTAAAGCTTTGTTTATTCTGTGCGCAGAGCGACAACGGGGTCTTTTCTTGCAGCACTTATTGCGGGAATTATACCGGAGAACATTGTCAAAATAACGCTGATAGCAACCAAAATTACAGCTGCAAGCAGAGGAAGTGCCGCGCTGAGATTGCCGATACCGGTAAGGTGATGCAAGAGCAGATTTATGGGTATGCAGAGCAAATAGGTAACGATTACGCCTACCAAGCCGGATGCAAGACCGATAATAACGGTTTCTGCATTGAACATAGTTGAAATATTACGCTTTGATGCGCCCAAAGCGCGGAGAATACCGATCTCTTTGGTACGTTCCTGAACCGAAATAAGTGTGATAACACCTATCATTATAGAGGATACGATAAGAGAAACCGCAACAAAAGCGATAAGAACGTAAGTGATAGCGTTGATAATGGTGGTTATGGAAGACATCATAAGACCGACATAATCGGTATATGCGATCCGCTTAAGTTCATCAACAGAATCGTTGTATTCAGCTATTGCTTCTTCGATAATGTCCTTGTTTTCAAAAGAAGACGCAAAAAGGTTAACGGAAGAAGGCGTTTCAATATCCACGTAACCCAGCTTATGAAGGTTTACTTCGTAATTGGACTGTGAAAATTCAAGCACTGCTTCGTAATAATCCGCGCACTGTTCGGTGGTGTATGTGGGCATAGCCTTGTCAAGCATTGCTGCAAGCTGGGAAGCCTCCATAGCTGCAAGCTGCGCCTGAACTTTTGCGGCATATTGGGCAGTAAACTGTTCTGCCAGCAAGGAGAAGAATATCTCTCTTATCTCTTCATCGCTCATCACATCAATATATTCCGCAACTCCTTCTTCGCTCATGCCCATCTGCTGTGCAAGACCTTTTATAAGGTTTTCACGCATTTCTTCCATTGTCATGGATTCAAGCATTGTGTTAACGGTAAGAGCAATTTCCGTTTCGGAAGGAATGGACATAATGGTGATATACGCCTTTGCTTTTCCGGCTTCATCAAGCGTTTCGATATGGGCACGGAAAGCCGCTTCTTTTTCCTCCGGAGAAATATTCGCGGAAGAATCCTTAAAGGGGAGCCCGGTGAAAATATCAATATCCGGTGTTTTGATCTGATTTTGAACAGCTTCGGAATTAACTCCCTGCTCTATTATATGTTCCGTAAGCTTGCCGGTATAGCAGATAGCTCCGGTAAGCATAGAGGAAACCGAATCTTCGTTGGGGCGTACGACACCGGATACTTTCAAAGAAATTCCGTTATCGTAAAGATAGCGCAAACCTGCGTCGGTATCTCTGAGGTCTACATACAGACCTGAATCTTTATCAATGGTATAGCAAGAGGAATTGAGCACGGTACGGAATTCCATATCGCATATTTCCTCATAACTCCAGCTGTTGTTGGGAAGTTCAAGCTCGGTACCGTTTTTAACGGCATCAAACACCGCCTCCATATCTTCTTTGGTGAGAAGACCGAGTGCATAAAGTGTCATATCGTCAAGCTCGTTGTTTTCATCCAGTACAAGAATTATCTCGTTATATTCGGTGGGCCATGTGCCGTATACAAGCTCGTATTGTTTTTCCACAAGCTCGCTTACAAGCTTACCTTTTTTGCCCGGAAGCATCTCTTGCCACATTGAATTGGAAGACGAAACCGATGCGCCGCCAAACATACTGCCGCCCATCATATTAGACATATCCATACCGAAGTTTTCAAGCAAAAGCTCGCTCAAAAGCTTTTGGATATCAGATTCAATGATCTTACCGGTTTCGTCTTTGGTATATACCAAAAGGTTAAGGTTATAGGTATACTGAATTCCGTTAAGCGCTTCTTTCAGTTTTTCGTTTTCCGAATCATCGGACATTTCTTTTTCTATATACTCTTTGAAAGCTTTAAGGTCGTTTTCGGTGGCTTCGGTGTTATTAACAGCATTTATCAAAGCCGCAAGCATTGCCTTTTGGTAAACTGCGTCTTTTTCGTGCTCTTCTATAGATTCTGCTTGCCCCATAAAGGTGGTAAGCAGAGTACTCATATCCAAATGCTGTGCCTGAATGGTAAGAGGATAAGAGGACAAGGTCTCTTCCTGCACCGTATCTATATACGCAGTCATACCGTTGGAAACCGCATATATAAGGGCAATACCTATAATACCTATACTTCCCGCAAAAGAAGTGAGGATAGTACGTCCCTTTTTGCTTATAAGGTTTTTAAGGGAAAGCACAAAAGAAGTGGCAAAGGAAAGGGAGGGCATTTTTTCTTTCTTTTTTGCCATTTCCTGTTCCTTGATACGTTCTTTTTCAAGTTCTTCCTCAGTAAGGGGAGCAGTATCACCGAGAATGGTGCCGTCTACCATTTTTATTATGCGTGTGGAATAAGTCTCGGCAAGTTCGGGGTTGTGGGTAACCATTATTACGAGACGGTCTTTTGATATTTCTTTAAGTATCTCCATTACCTGAACGCTGGTTTCGGTATCCAAGGCGCCGGTAGGTTCATCAGCGAGAATAATATCGGGATTATTTACGATCGCACGGGCAATAGCCACACGCTGCATCTGACCGCCCGACATTTCACCGGGTTTCTTTTTAATATGATCCGCAAGCCCTACCTTTTCCAAAGCTTCTTTGGCTCTTCTGCGGCGCTCACGCTTGGATACACCGGAAAGAGAAAGTGCCAATTCAACATTCTGAAGCACACTCTGGTGTGGAATAAGATTATAGCTTTGGAAAACAAAACCGATAGAATGATTACGGTATGTATCCCAATCACGTGCGTAAAAATACTTTGTACTCTTTCCGTTTATATACAGGTCACCCGAAGAATAACGGTCCAGACCGCCGATAATATTCAGCATTGTGGTCTTGCCGCATCCCGAGGGACCGAGTATTGATACGAATTCGCAATCGCGGAACTGAAGGTCAATGCCACGCAAAGCATGGACCTTTGTATCGCCTGCAGAGTATTCTTTTTTAATACCTTTCAGTTCAAGCATACGATCCTCCAAAAGTATAAGTGAATTATTAATTATTTAAACTATCTGCTGTTTGCTTACTGTTTTCCGCTGCGGAGTTTATAAACAAACGATGATAAAAACGAATATAAAGTCCCAAACTTAATACCAGAGAAACCGCGCACACAATAACGATGGCGGATGAAATAACATTGTCCATTTTCGGAAAGATAATAAATAATACCATAGCAGCGTAAAGTATAACGGTATTTGCCTTTCCGTACCATTTTGCGCTGTTAACCGAATCCAATTTTTTAATAGCTACCATACCCATAACCAGCATAACTATCTCTTTAATGATGAACATACCTACAAGCAGCCATACTGCTGGTATTCGTGTTGCAATGCAAAAAATTACGGTTATTTGTGTAAGCTTATCGGCAATGGGATCGAGTATTTTTCCGAAATCCGATACCATATTAAAACTGCGTGCTATTATCCCGTCAACAATATCCGTCAAACCCGAAATAAGGATTATTGCAACGGCGGCAACATATTGCTTTTCAAAAAAATAAAGGTAAACAATAACGGGAATAAGCAAAAGCCGTATTATACTCAGTAAATTCGGCAAAGTAAATATTTGATCTTTTTTCAGCAGTCTGTTCATTTTGTCCTCTGTATAACGTCAGTTTTCGAGAATTTCATAAAATTCTTTTCCGCTTACGGTTTCATTATGATATAAATACAAAGCAAGTTCATCAAGCTTTTTACGGTTTTCAGTTAAAATGCTACAAGCTTTATCATATTGCATCTTTATAAGATCAGTCACAAGATGGTCAACCTTCGCCATGGTATCGGCAGAGCAATTCAAAACGGAATCACCGCCGAGATACACATTTGTTTGGGTTTCCAACGCCGTCATACCGAAATGTTCACTCATTCCAAAGCGCATAATTGCGGCACGGGCGAGCTTTGTAGCCTCTATAATATCGTTTGACGCACCTGTGGTTACAGTACCCACCCCAACCTGTTCTGCGGCGCGTCCGCCTGTGAGAATGGCTATTCTGCTTTCGATCTCGCTTTTTGTAAGCAAATATTTATTGTCTTCTTCTGTTTGCAAAGTATACCCCAAAGCACCGGAGGTTCGGGGAACGATAGTGATCTTTTGTATTGGAGAAGTGCCCGCTTGTTTAGCGGCAACGATGGCATGGCCCATCTCGTGGTACGCCACTACCAATTTTTCTTTGTCTGTAAGCAGAGAATTCTTTTTTTGGTAGCCGGCAATAACTACTTCTATACTTTCCTCCAGATCTGCTTGGGAGACCACTTCTTTACCTGCTCTTACGGCACGCAGAGCAGCTTCGTTAATGATATTGGCAAGCTCTGCGCCCGATGCACCGGACGCCATTCTTGCTATGGTAAGATAGTTGATGTTACCGTCTGTTTTTATTCTTTTGGCGTGAACCTTGAGTATAGCTTCCCTGCCCTTAAGGTCCGGCAACTCTACGGGAACCCGGCGGTCGAATCTTCCGGGACGTGTCAAAGCGGGATCCAAGGTCTCGGGCCTGTTTGTGGCGGCAAGAATAATAACCCCCGTATTACCTTCAAATCCGTCCATTTCGGTTAAAAGCTGATTAAGAGTCTGTTCTCTTTCGTCATTACTTCCCGGTCTGCCGTCACGGCGCTGACCGATAGCATCTATCTCGTCGATAAAGATTATACACGGCGCTTTTTCTTTCGCTTGCCCAAAAAGATCTCTTACCTTTGAAGCACCCATTCCCACGAACATTTCCACAAATTCGGAACCGGACATAGAGAAGAAGGGAACGTTTGCCTCGCCGGCAACCGCTTTTGCGATCATAGTTTTTCCCGTACCGGGAGGCCCGACAAGCAGTACGCCTTTGGGCATGGAAGCGCCTATGGCGGTATATTTTTCCGGGTTATCAAGATAATCTACAACTTCTTTTAAGCTTTCCTTGGCTTCGTCAACTCCCGCAACATCGGAAAATCTTATTCCCCCTGATGATTTTACGTAAATCTTGGCGTTGCTTTTCCCCAAATTAAACATCATGGAATTATTGCCGCCCGCTTTTTTCATAAAAGCTTTGGAAAGGATATTGCCCAGGATAATGAAAAAGATGATGGGAAATATCCAAGACAGCACAAAGGAAAGAAACGGAGACACTTCTTCCGTTATCTCACCGGAAAAAACCGCGTTTGCTTGGTGAAGACGGTTTATAAGTTCGGGATCGTTAAGAACACCGGTCTTGTATATATTTTCTTGGGTCTTGTCTGTAAAAACGATATAATTTGTACCTATTTCGACCTTGCCTATGTTTCCTTCCGCAGTCATTGTCATAAAAGTTCCGTAATCGACCTGTGTAACAGATTTCTCCGCCAGACGAGGCATTGCGAAAAGATTAAACAACAACAGCGCAGCAAGGGCGATAGCATAATATAATATCAGCTGTTTGCGGGGTCTTTTTACCTCTTTCAAAGCTTTTTACCTCTTTGTGATTTTTCGTACTGACATATTATGCACAGTTTACAAACCGAAAATTAACATAAGGGAACAAAAAGCAAAAAATATTTAGAAAGCGCGGTAAAAACACGTGTCTCAAACGTAACAGTCGCCTTATATAATATATCAGCAATATTGATAAAAATCAATGATTTTAACAGATTTTTAACAGACTCGGCATATTTATTGTGTATTTGCATAACTAAACATAAAAAATGTGTATATATTTATATAAAAAGTAAAAAAGTGGATATAAAGCCGAATAATAATTGACAAATATAATGTTTGGTTGTATAATATTTCACAAATTTACACCCATTTTCGGAGGCATATTTTATGAACAAAGAAAACATCAAAAAAGTAGTGCTCGCCTATTCCGGCGGTCTTGATACATCTATCATTATTCCCTGGCTTAAAGAAAATTACAACAACTGCGAAGTAATTGCGGTTTCCGGTAACGTAGGCCAGGCTGACGAGCTTGAGGGTCTTGAAGAAAAGGCGCTCAAAACCGGCGCGTCCAAACTTTACGTTCTTGACCAGACAGACGAATACGTTGATGAATATATTATTCCCACCATGAAGGCAGGCGCCGTTTACGAAGAGTATCTCCTCGGTACCAGCCACGCACGCCCCTGTATCGCAAAAGGTCTTGCAGAGATAGCTATAAAGGAAAATGCAGACGCTATCGCTCACGGCTGTACAGGTAAGGGTAACGATCAGGTTCGTTTTGAACTTGCTCTCAAGCATTTCTGCCCCAATATGCCTATTATCGCTCCTTGGCGCGAATGGGATATCAAATCCCGCGAAGAGGAGATCGAATACGCAGAGGCTCATAATATTCCCTTAAAGATAAACCGCGAAACCAACTATTCCAAGGACAAAAACCTCTGGCATCTTTCCCACGAGGGTATGGACCTTGAGGATACCGGAAACGAGCCTATGTACGAAAAAGAAGGATTCCTTGAAATGGGTGTTTCCCCTATTCAGGCTCCCGATGAACCCACTTATATAACTCTCGATTTCGTTCAGGGTGTCCCCGTTGCTCTTAACGACGAAAAAATGAGTGCAAAGAACATTATCTTAAAGCTTAACGAGCTCGGCGGCAAGAACGGCATCGGTATTATTGACATCGTCGAAAACCGTCTTGTTGGTATGAAATGCCGCGGCGTATACGAAACTCCCGGCGGAACTATTCTTTACAAAGCGCACAGCGTACTCGAAAGCATCTGCCTTGACAAGATGACTCTTCACGAAAAGCAGCGTCTTTCTATTACATTTGCAGAACTCGTTTACAACGGTCAGTGGTTCACTCCCCTCCGCGAAGCTCTTTCCGCTTTTGTGGATAAGACTCAGGAGCGTGTAACCGGCAAGGTTAAGTTAAAGCTCTATAAGGGCAATATGATCAACGCCGGCGTTTGGAGCGATTATTCTCTCTACAGCGAAGAGATCGCAACCTTCGGTGAAAGTGATTACGACCAGACAGATGCAAAGGGCTTTATAAACCTCTATGGTCTTCCCATAAAGGTTCAGGCTATGGTAGACGGCAAATAATATAAAATTTAAGTACCGGATGACCGTCTTAAAAAACGGTCAGCCGGTATTTGGCGTATGTTACGTATATACTTAAGTTTAAGGAGAACAGGCAAATGGCTAAAATGTGGGCAGGCCGTACCGACGGTGTAACAGAAAAAATCGCTGATGATTTCAATTCTTCTATACATTTTGACAGCAGAATGTACAGACAGGATATCACCGGAAGTATTATTCACGCGGCAATGCTTTCCAAACAGGGTATAATTTCCGAAGCGGATGCGGACGCTCTTACCAAAGGTCTTGAAGCTATACTGGCCGACCTTGAATCCGGTACCCTTCAAATTGATATGTCCTGTGAAGATATTCATATGTTTGTTGAGCAGGTGCTTACCGAGCGTATCGGCGATACCGGCAAAAAGCTTCACACCGCAAGAAGCAGAAACGATCAGGTTGCTTTGGATATACGTATATATCTCCGCGAAAAAACCGACGAAATTGTTGCTTTGCTAAAGGAACTGGTATCAGAAATAACCGATAAAGCAGATACTTATAAGGACACTATACTGCCCGGTTATACTCACTTGCAGAGAGCTCAGCCCATAACCTTCGGACATCATCTCATGGCTTACGCCATGATGCTTTTACGTGATATTGAGCGATTTAAAGATTGCAGAAAGAGAATGAATCTTTCCCCTATCGGTTGTTGCGCCCTTGCGGGAACAACGTATAATACCGACAGACGCTTTGAGGCTGAAAGACTTGGCTTTGACGGAATTTGCCTCAACAGTCTTGACGGTGTATCAGACCGCGATTTCTGCGCTGAATTTATGAGCGCGGTTGCCATTCTTATGATGCATCTTTCCCGTTTTTCCGAAGAAATAATCCTCTGGTCAAGCTGGGAGTTTAAGTTTGTTGAACTTTCCGATGCGTACACAACAGGCTCTTCCATTATGCCGCAAAAGAAGAATCCCGATATGGCGGAGCTGGTAAGAGGAAAGACAGGCAGAGTATACGGCGATCTTTTGGCACTGCTTACCACGCTTAAGGGACTTCCCCTTGCGTACAACAAGGATATGCAGGAAGACAAGGAAAGTGTTTTTGACTCCTGCGACACCGTAATAATGTGCCTTAAGGTATTTACGGGAATGATAAAAACGCTTAAAGCAAACACCGAAAATATGAAGCGCGCCGCTCAAAAAGGTTTTATAAATGCCACGGATCTTGCAGATTACCTGGTAAAAAAAGGTATGCCCTTCAGAAGCGCATACAAGATCTCCGGTTCCATAGTTGCTTACTGTATAGAAAAGGACAAGGTTTTAGAAGAGCTTCCCCTTGAAGTTTACAAGGAGTATTCTCCCTTGTTTGAAAATGATTTATATAACGAAATTGACCTTATGGTCTGTGTTGAAAAGCGTGTTTCCGAAGGCGGTACATCTGTTGATTCGGTTAAAGCGCAGATAAATTACGTGAAAGAGATTTTGAAAAAATGACAAAAGTATTTATAGACGGCAGTGCCGGCACAACGGGCTTGCGCATTGCGGAGCGGCTTTCCCAAAGAGAGGATATTGATCTTATCCGTCTTTCAGAAGACAAAAGAAAAGATACAGATGCAAGAAAAGAAGCAATTCAAAGCGCCGATATAGTTTTTTTGTGTCTGCCCGATGCGGCGGCGGTTGAAGCTGTGGAGCTTGCAAAAGGTTCAAAGGCAAAAATAATCGACACCTCCACTGCCCACAGAGTTTCCGAGGGCTGGACATACGGTTTTCCCGAGCTCAGAGGACAAAGAGAAAAGATCAAAAACAGCACCCGCATAGCAAATCCCGGCTGCCACGCAAGCGGATTTATTGCTTTGGTCGCTCCTCTCACCGAAACAGGTATTATATGCAAAAATGCATTTCTTACCTGCTTTTCGCTTACCGGATATTCCGGCGGCGGAAAAAAGATGATCGTCGAATACGAGGATGAATATCGTTCGCCTCTGCTTAAAGCGCCCAGACAGTATGCACTTTCCCAGCAACACAAGCATCTTAAGGAGATGGCGTATCTGTGCGGACTTGAGAATATGCCTGTATTCTGCCCTATCGTCGGTGATTTTTACAGCGGAATGGAAGTTACCGTTTCTCTGTTTGCAAAGGACGTAAACGGCAGTATTGAGGATATTCGAAGATTATACATTGATTATTACAAGGATGGTCTTGTGTTCGTTGATGACAGCGAAGATGAAACGGGTATGTTATCCGCAAACCGTTATTCCGGCAGAGACGATATGTGCATAAGCGTTCACGGAAACGAAGAAAGAATCGTTCTTACTGCCAGATTTGATAATTTGGGAAAAGGCGCATCCGGCGCCGCAATACAGAATATGAACATTCTGTTGGGTATTGACGAAAAACACGGACTTTGTGTAAACGATTAAGGAGATTATATAAATGAAACTTATTTCCGGCGGTATTTGTGCCGCAAAAGGATTTAAAGCAAGCGGTATTCATTGCGGAATACGTAAAAACCGCACCAAAAAGGATCTCGCTCTTATTGTGAGTGATGTTCCCGCCAGCGCCGCTGCCGTATATACCACAAATCTTGTAAAGGGTGCGCCTTTGCTTCTTAATATGCGTAACCTTTCCGACGGAAAGGCACAAGCTGTTATCTGTAACAGCGGTAACGCAAATACCTGTAATGCAAACGGAATTCAGATAGCAAAAGAAATGTGCTCTCTTGTATCCAACGCTACCGGTATTTCCGCAAGCGATGTTGTTGTTGCTTCCACCGGTGTTATCGGACAGCCTTTGGATATTACCCCTATTGCCAACGGTATGGCGGAGCTGACCGCAGGACTTTCCTATGACGGAAGCAACGATGCGGCTACGGCTATAATGACGACTGATACCGTTTCGAAGGAAGTGGCAGTTGAATTTGAAGTTTCCGGCAAGGTGTGCCGTATAGGCGGTATTGCAAAAGGAAGCGGAATGATACATCCAAACATGGCAACAATGCTTGTATTTATTACAACCGACTGCGCGATCGCTCCCCATATGCTTCAGAAGGCACTTTCTGGCGATATAAAAAATACATTCAATATGGTAAGCGTTGACGGCGACACCTCCACCAACGATATGGTTACCGTACTTGCCAACGGTATGGCGGGTAACGAAGTCATTACCGAAGAAAACAAAGATTATACCGTGTTTATGAAGGCTTTGAATACCATTACGGTAAATCTTTGCAGAATGATAGCCGGAGATGGCGAAGGTGCCACTAAGCTGTTGGAATGCGTTGTAAGCGGTGCAAACGACGAAGAAACCGCAAAGATTTGCGCAAAGAGCGTTATTTGCTCCAGCCTGCTTAAAGCAGCAATGTTCGGCGCAGATGCCAACTGGGGCCGTGTTTTGTGCGCCATCGGCTATAGCGGTGCGGCTGTTGACGTCAGCAAAATAGACGTTTCCTTCAAGAGCTGCAAGGGCGAGATTCCGGTTTGCAAAAACGGTGCGGGAGTCCCCTTCTCCGAAGAAAAAGCGAAAGAGATCCTGCTTGAAAAAGAGATTTGTATTATCATTTCTGTGGGCAGCGGTGAGTTTTCCGCTACTGCCTGGGGCTGTGATCTTACCTACGATTACGTAAAGATAAACGGCGATTACCGCACATAAGGAGCTTTTATGAACAACGAAAATGTTTTTTCCAACGCACAGCGCGCCGAAGTACTTACTGCGGCTTTACCCTATATACGCCGTTATAACGGAAAGTGCGTTGTTGTAAAATACGGCGGTAACGCCATGATAAACCAGCAACTCAAAGAGCAGGTTATGGAAGATATCGTTCTTTTGTGGCTTATCGGAGTAAAAGTAGTGCTGGTGCACGGCGGCGGTCCGGAAATAAGCGATACAATGGCAAAACTGGGCAAAAAAGCTGAATTTGTCAATGGATTACGTGTTACCGATAAAGAAACCGTAGATATAGTTCAAATGGTTTTGGCAGGCAAAGTAAACAAAACTCTTGTTAATATGCTGGAAATGAAGGGCGGAAAAGCCATGGGTATTTCCGGTATCGACGGCAGATTGATAGAAGCAGAGTTCAAGGATGAAAGATTAGGATACGTCGGAAATATTACCAACATAAATATTCAGCCCGTAACCGATCTTTTGGAAAAAGGCTATATCCCCGTTGTTTCCACCGTTGCATGCGATGAAAACGGAAATATCTATAATATAAACGGCGATACTGCTGCCGCACATATTGCAGGCGCTCTTGAAGCTGAGCGTCTTATAATGATGACGGATATTGCCGGAATTCTCCGCGATAAAGACGATCCCTCCACTCTTATTCCCAAGATAACAGTTGAAGAAGCAAGATCTCTTTACGAACAAAACGTTATCTCCGGCGGTATGATACCCAAGGTGGATTGCTGTATAGATGCACTCAGCCACGGTGTTAATAACGTTGTTATAATGGACGGACGTATTCCCCACTCCATTCTTATGGAGCTTCTTACCGACGAAGGCGCCGGTACTATGGTTACGAAAGGTTGAAACCAATGAACAGCTTTATTGCAAAGGATAAAGAATATGTTGCAGGAACATACGGTCGTTTTCCTCTTGAGCTTACAGAGGGAAAAGGCTGTATCGTGAAAGATATAAACGGTAAGGAATATATTGATATGGGTTCCGGAATCGGCGTTACTGCTTTCGGTTATGCCGACGAGGAATGGACAAAAGCAGTTACCGCACAAGCCTGCAGATTACAGCACACCTCTAATCTTTATTATACCGAGCCTTGCGCTTTACTTGCGGAGGCTCTGTGCCAAAAAACGGGAATGAAAAAGGTTTTCTTTTCCAATTCCGGCGCAGAGGCTAACGAATGTGCCATTAAGGTTGCAAGAAAGTATTCCGCGCAGAAAAAGGGCGATGAATTCTATACTATCATCACTTTAAAAAATAGCTTTCACGGCAGAACGCTTACTACCCTTTCCGCTACCGGGCAGGACGTGTTCCACAAGCTGTTTAATCCTCTTACACCGGGTTTTGCCCACGTAGCGGCAAATGATACGCAAGAGCTTATTAACGCCGTAGAGGCTCTTAAGCCCGCAGGTATAATGCTTGAAATGGTGCAGGGCGAAGGCGGTGTTATCCCTCTTGATAAAGAATTTGTTATTACAGCACAGCGTCTTGCTACAGAAAATGATATTCCTCTTATAATCGACGAAGTACAGACCGGAAACGGCAGAACGGGATCGCTTTACGCTTATATGCAGTTTGGAATTACACCCGATATCGTTTCTACTGCAAAGGGCTTGGGCGGCGGACTTCCCATCAGCGCAACGATGATGAGCGAAAAGGTACAGTACGTGCTGGGACCTTCAGACCACGGCTCCACCTACGGCGGTAACCCCGTGTGCTGTGCAGGCGCGTTAAGCGTTATAAGCCGTCTGGACGAAGCTTTTCTTAAGGACGTGAGATCCAAAAGCGAATACGTTTTCGCTTCCCTTGCGGATGCAGATGGCGTTGAGAGCGTAAGCGGTATGGGACTTATGATCGGTATTAAGACAAAGGGCAACGCAAAAGAGATCGTTAACAAGTGTATGGAAAACGGTGTTCTTTGCCTTACCGCAAAGGATAAGGTTCGTTTGCTTCCTCCCCTTAATATTCCTATGCCCGCTCTTGAAAAGGCGGTAAACGTCATTAAGACAGTATGTAAGGAGATAATGTAATGGAACAGTTTAAAGACAGAAGCTTTTTAAAGCTGCTTGACTATACACCCGAAGAAATAAACGAACTGCTTAAGTTAAGCGCAGAGCTTAAGGCAAAGAAAAAAGCAGGTATTCCCCACAGAATGTGTGAAGGAAAAAGTATAGCTCTGGTTTTTGAAAAGACCAGCACCAGAACCCGCTGTGCTTTTGAGGTTGCGGCGGCTGATCTGGGTATGCACCCCGTTTATCTTGACCCTAAAGGTTCACAGATAGGCAAAAAGGAAAGTATTGCAGACACGGCAAGAGTTCTGGGCAGAATGTTTGACGGTATCGAGTACAGAGGATACGGACAGGAAATCGTTGAAGAGCTGGCGAAATATGCAGGCGTTCCCGTTTGGAACGGACTTACCAACGAATTCCACCCTACACAGATACTTGCGGATTTTCTTACTATTCAAGAGCATTGCGGAGAGCTGAAGGGCAAAAAGCTGGTTTATATGGGTGACGCCCGCTATAATATGGGTAATTCTCTTATGGTAGGCTGTGCAAAGATGGGTATGCATTTTGTTGCCTGCGCACCCGAAAAGTACTTCCCTAACCCCGAACTTGTTGACGAATGTAAAAAGATCGCTTCCGAAACGGGGGCTGTGCTTGAGTTTATCACCGACCCCAAAAAAGCTGTTGCAAACGCAGATGTAATATATACCGACGTTTGGGTTTCTATGGGTGAGCCCGACGAAGTCTGGAAGGAGCGTATTGAGGAGCTTACTCCTTACCGCGTTACCACCGAGCTTATGAACACAGCAGGCCCGCAGTGCCGCTTTATGCATTGCCTCCCCGCATTCCACGATCTTAAGACCACCACCGGCAAGGAAATATACGAAAAGTTCGGTATCGACTGTATGGAGGTTACCGACGAGGTATTTGAAAGCAAAAATTCAATCGTCTTCGACGAAGCAGAAAACCGTATGCACACCATAAAAGCCGTAATGGCAGCAACACTTATATAAATAAAGACCACCGAAATAAAATCGGTGGTCTTTTTTTACTTTAAAACCAGTAATCAAAATTATCTACAAAATATTTATATCTTGAATAAGCACAGTTCCATTCAATGTTTCCGTAGCAACCAGCCTTCCAGCCATCATGCCACCCGTCAGGTTTTTCATCTGCTTCACACAGAATTCTTTTGGTTTGACTTGAGTGTGAGAAAAACGCATTAGTTCCTATAATCTGAACAGATTTAGATATGTAAATCAATCTCAAGCTATCTATCTGGTAAAAAGCTCCTGTGGCAATTTGAACTACACTGCCGGGGATGTATAATTGGGTTATTAACCAATTTGATCTGAAAGCATACGGACCAATTTTCTCTAAGCTATTAGGTAATTTGAGTTCTTTTAAGTCGCAATATGCAAAAGCGCTTTCGCCAATCTCTTTTAATCCAAAAGAAAAATAAACATTGTCAATTCTGGCACTTTCAAAAGCACGAGCACCAATATGCGTTATGCTGCCAGGTATATAGACGCTGTTAAACCTCCCTTTTTCTCTAAAAGCAGAAAAGCCAATTTTTTTCACCGGCTTTCCATTATGAACTGAAGGTATAATAAGATCGGCAACATCACCATTATATTCAACAATACTATAATAGGATCCGTCGCTACTCAGTTCAAATTTCATATAGGTAGATGGCGCGGGGAATGCATATGTTACGATTTTCGAAAGATAACAAACCGTACACCACTGTTTCTTCGTACCATCGCTATTAAGCTCGCCCGTTGCATAGGAATGTGCTGAAAAGTCTTGTTCCTCACCGCACCCACACTGCTGCCAATGCCCGGTTTCATCGTACGCCAATTCAAAAGAATGTTCGTGGGAAACATCTTCATCTTCTACAGGCGTTGACTCTTCTCCAGATTCTTCCTCACTCACTTCATCGGATATTTCTTCGCTTACGTCGGTATCCGAGGATTCGGAAGAAACTTCATCACTTACCGAAACCTCACCGATGTATTCGCTGGTGTCTGATGAAGAAACATCGTTGGAAACATCGGTGTCGGAAGTATCTGAAGATTCGGTTTGGCGTGAATCTTCGGAAATGGTTTCGGATGTATCATTATCCGCTTTTCCCGGGCTTGTAAGAAACAATACACAAACTGTAACACAAACCAAAAGGGCGGAAATAATGACCCAAAATGCAGGTTTTCTATAATTCATTGTGTTTTTCACTCTGTTTTTCACTCCTATCTCGCCAAAAGCAAGAGGGCAAGCGGCGATATAATTTTTGCGCACACTGCATTCCAGCAATGCGGTCGCATACGCCTTTCTCGCTTCGGCGCTCAAATCTTTTATAACCTTCTCGTCGCAAGCACTCTCGATATCACGGCAAAGAAGGATATAAGCTACCCACACCAGAGGATTAAACCAATAAACCGAAAGAATGGCATAGCCAAACGGTTTGATCAAATGGTCTTTTCTTTTGATATGGGCGTTCTCGTGAGATACTACGCACTCTTCCGTTTCGGAAGAAAGGCCGAAAGGAAGATAAATACGGGGACGGAAAAAGCCAAGTATAAAGGGAGTATCAACTCTCTCGCTTTTGCGGACAGCGTTGCCACAAGGGATGGCGGAAGAAACGCGGTATTTAAGCAAAAGATAATTGATGCCCGCATAAGCCAACAAAAGCAGAGTACCGGAAAGCCAGATATAGCTTGCAACATCTATAACTTTTTGTAAAACGTTTTCTTCCGAAGGCTGCGCTGAAGACACTGTGTCCTTGATTACGGGATTAAGACGGTCATCCAAAGCGCCGATACCGCTTTGAATATAATTATCGTCCGGCACGGTATCAACCGCGGGAGGAATAACTATATCATCATCGGCGGGAGGAACTGTATCGGCGGGAGGAACTGTATCTGCAGGTCCTTCGCCATACACAGCATCGGTATTTATCACTTCCCTGTTAAGAGAAAGAGAAAAGGGGCTTTCGATAGTAAAGGGCAAAAGCAGACGGAGTCCCACAAAAGACCAGAGAAGACAGCTTACCCATTTAGGGGCGCGTTTTCTGAAAACAAAGCGCACAGCCAAGACCGCAACGATAAGCCAACTTGCGGTAATGCTTAAATTAAGTATTTCAAGAAAAAGTTTTGACATTTTACTTATCTCCGCGTTCTATGATCTTGCGGATATCATCTATATCCTTTTGAGAAAGCTTTTGATGCTTCGCAAATGCGGCGATAAACGCGGGCAAAGAGTTTTCGAAGCGCTTTTCAAACAGTTCGTCAAGTTCGGAAACCTGAATTTCGTCCTTACTTACAAGAGAACGGACAATAGAATTTTCATTTACGGCAACACCGCGCTCGCACAGGCGCTTTATAACCGTATATGTGGTTGTGCGGGACCATTCTAATTTCTCTTTGCATATAGCGGCAAGCGCAGAGCAAGAGATAGGCTCGTTTTCCCAAAGAATAAGGCAAAATCTGTATTCGCTTTCAAAAACTTTCGGTGTGTTTCCCATGGTAGTACCCCTTAATTTTTGTCTAATCAATTCGACACTTAGAGTCTAACACATTAAACACATTTTGTCAATAGCTTTTTTAAAAATACCCCGGCAAAAAATAACGGCAGACTTTATATCTGCCGTTATTTTTAATCTGTAAACGCGGAAATTCCCTTTGCTTCTTTAATATATGTGCCGTCTGCTTCGGAAAAAGCGTATTCGGAAACGGAAATTAAAAATCCGCATGAATCGAACTTGCTTTTAATATTGACAGCCGCAAAGCCACCGCTGAAATCTTTACCTTCCACAGCGCCTGCGTTATAACATCTTTCAAAGCTGTTGTTAGAAGCGTTTCCTGCGATTCCGCCGCATAAATTTGTTCCGTAAACACTCCCGGTATTATAACAATCCGTCATTTTTCCGCGGGTAACTTCACCGACAATCCCGCCTACCCAATCACCGTTACCGTCTACGGTAGATGAATTTACACAATCTTCAATGTTATACCCGCCGGCGTATCCAACAATACCGCCGATACCGCATATCTTACTTTTAACTACGGCACAGCCCGAAATAATGGGAGTGTATTCGGGTAGATCGTAGTTTTTAATAGCGATTGAAGCAACAGCGCCGCCGGAGGTTATATAAGATTCTGCAATAATTACGTCTTTTACATTACCTTCGATAACACCGAACAGTCCGTCACCGTACAGCCCGAAAACTGCGTTTCCATTACCATCGAACGTGCCGAGAAAAGGAACGTCTTCTGTGCCGATACCTTCCCAGTAAACCGTTTCTTCATCGGGTGTTTGACCGTTTTGGATATTTGCAATTCTAATACTTTGTGAAAGGCAAATATATTTTCCTTCGTAATTGTTTCCCGAATTCACGGTATCTCTGAAATATGCAAGTTGTGAAGGCGTGGCGATAACAAACGGGTCGTTTGCGGTACCGCTTCCCTCTTCAAAGGAATTTGCGGCATTTCCGTCCCAAACAGCATCCGTTACCTCGGGCACAGTGATCTGGGGAACGGTAATTGTCGGTTCAATTTCTTCGGAAACTTCTTGGGGAGTGCTTGTTTCTTCTTTAGGAGGAATTGAAGTATCCTCGGAATTTTCGCTGACATCATCGGAAACTTCGGGAACGAAAGAAATGTCGGGTAAACGAGACTCTTCTTCGGATATCTCCTCCGAAACGGTTTCGGAAATATCATCAAAAGAAACGTCATCCGTACTTTCCTTGCTTGTTTCAAAAGAAATTTCGCTTATTTCGGAAGCTTCGGAATATTTCGATATTTCTTTGGAATTTTCATTCTCGTCCGATAAAGCAAGCTTGACCGCAAATACGGTAATTATCACAAAGACTGCTGCTATTATTATAGAGTATAAAAGCTTTTTGTTTTTCAAAATATTGTCCTTTATTCGGTAGTGTTATGTATTTGTTCGGGATATAAAAAAGGATGAACGTATCCGGGAACATGAGCTTTAATTCCCGTCTTATTTTCTGCGTATTCGATGAAATCACGCACCCAGGTCATACCTTCATAGTGTTCAACATTTGGTGTTGATAAAGGAAATACTATGTAAAAATTAATTAGCTTTCCTTTAAGTTCTTTTTGGGCATTGGGTAAAGATTTGCACTCTGTATCGGAAAAATACACTTTATAAATTCTGCCTGTTTTTATAAACCATTTGCCTCTCGAATAGCGGGAATAACGTCTATACTCCCGCTTATACATTACAAAAGAAAATCCGAAATCCTTTACTTGTGACCAAGGCATAAATTGTCTTTTAAACAGTCCTTTTACGTGAATTCCGTCGGTATCAAAGATATAATCGGTCCTGAACAAACCGCAGTAGGAAACGAACCGCCATCCGGTAACTGCAATAGCGATCAAAAGGAAAATTCCCACAAAAACCGTGCCGGCCGCAAGGGCGATTCTGCCCGGAGCGAAGGTTATCTCTTCAGGTAATATAACCATCGCAACGTACAGCATCAGAGAAGCGAATGCTATTAAAAAAGCAGCGGATATTCCGAAAATTACGGAAAGCATCACATCCGGCTCAAAAGTGGTATATGTTACTTTTTCATTGCTGTTTTCCATTTGTTACCTCCTTGCTTTTGTAACTTGATTATAACACGGTGATGATTACTTTGCAACACCTTTTACGACAAATCACCCCAAGAAGCCTTACGGCTTCTCGGGGACCCCGACAAAAAGCCTTTCTTCTACAATGAAGTAAGGCTTTTAATGGTAAATATAATTATTTTTTAACCAAAATACTATCCACAAACTGTTTTGCCGCTCTTGCGCTTCTGCCGCCTTTTTCCAGTGCAAATCGTTCTGCCAGAACGTACATTTCGTCCTTGGGGATATTAATTCCTTTTTCCTCCGCAAGGTGTGTAACAATGTGCAAATATGTTTCTTTATTTGGTTTGTAGAAGGAAAGATGAATTCCGAAGCGGGCAGAAAGCGAGAGTATTTCCTGCATAGTATCGTTACGGTGAACATCGTCCCCTTCTCTGCCGGAAAAGGTTTCCTTAACCAGATGTCTTCGGTTACTTGTTGCGTATATCACCACATTACCCGACCGTGCGGAAACGCTTCCTTCCAGTATCGCTTTAAGCGCACCGAAGTTATCGTCATCCTCACGGAAGGACAGGTCATCAACAAAAATGATGAATTTTAAAGGATTTTCGCTTAACTGATCCAAAATTTCGGGAAGAGCGTAAAGCTGTTCTTTGCGCACCTCAAGAATACGCAGTCCTTTACCGTAAAGCTCGTTTGCCACAGCTTTTATGGTTGAGGATTTACCCGTGCCCGCATCTCCCGTAAGCAAAATATTGGCGGCAGGCTTTCCGTTGAGCAGAGCAACAGTATTCTCAAGAATGACAGCCTGCTCGTTTTTATAATCAATAAGCTCGGAAAGCGTGATACTATCAGGGTTTTTAACGGGAACTATTCGACGCTCATCATCGAGATAAAACATTTTATATTTGGAATAAATACCGTATCCGAAGCGGTTTACGTTATCACAGCGATATCTGTATTCATCGGGTATATTTACCTTTTCAACATCGAAATCGGGCAGATATCCGCTGTAATCAATACTTGCTTTAAGTAATTCGGGAGTTATTTCCGAAATATCTTGAAGAATATCAAGCTCGGCGTTAACGGCTTTTTCCAATGCAGCAGACGGAGTCTTCCCCGCGCCGATGGTACGCATATACACGTTTTCATCGTCATTTACAAGATTCTGCAAATGCTTTGCAAAGGACGTACCGCAGGAAAATACCTTCGAAACGAAGTTTGCATACTCGGAAACACGTGCGTCTGTATCATCCTCTGCGCAAAGAAATTCGCAAAGAGCAAGAACAACGCTATCTTCCAAAAGCTTCGGAAAAACAGCAAGGGAGAGAAGATCTGTATATATTTCTTTTAATTTTGCTGCGCTCATCAGTTAAGTATCGCACCTTTCGCGCCGCTGGAAACCAAAGCGGCATAGCGTTTAAGATAACCGGAAAGAGGTTTTGTTTTGGGAACAAATGATGCCATGCGGGCAGCAAATTCCTCTTCGCTGATTTTAAGTTCAAGTGTGTTTTCCGGGATATTTATACTGATAATATCGCCATCTTTTACGATACCGATAGCACCGCCGGATGCCGCTTCGGGAGAAACGTGACCGATACAAGCTCCTCTTGTGGCGCCGCTGAAGCGTCCGTCGGTAATAAGAGCCACAGAGCTGCCCAAACCCATACCCATAATCGCAGAGGTGGGGTTAAGCATTTCACGCATACCGGGACCGCCCTTGGGACCTTCATAGCGGATAACCACCACGTCACCCGGGTTGATCTTGCCTGCGTCTATAGCCGCCTGCGCATCTTCTTCGCAATCGAACACACGGGCAGGACCTTCGTGTACCAGCATTTCGGGAAGTACGGCAGAGCGTTTTACAACGCTTCCTTCGGGGGCAAGATTGCCCTTCAGTACGGCAATACCGCCTGTGGAGCTATAGGGGTTATCAATGGGGCGGATAACCTCCGGGTCGAGATTTACGCAGTTTTTAATATTTTCAGCCACCGTTTTGCCGGTTACTGTAATGCAATCGGTGTACAATAGATCTTTTTTGGTGAGCTCATTCATAACCGCATATACACCGCCCGCTTCGTTAAGGTCTTCCATATAGGTAGGTCCTGCGGGAGCAAGGTGACAGAGGTTTGGAGTTTTTGCGCTTATACCGTTTGCTATATCAAGATCGATATCTATTCCGCATTCGTGGGCAATAGCGGGAAGATGAAGCATACTGTTGGTGGAACAGCCCAAAGCCATATCAACGGCAAGTGCGTTCATAAATGCTTTTTCTGTCATAATATCCAAAGGGCGGATATTGTTTTCAAGCAATTTCATAACCGCCATACCTGCGTGCTTTGCCAGCTCGATACGGGAAGAATATACAGCGGGAATAGTACCGTTTCCTTTAAGTCCCATTCCCAAAACCTCTGTAAGACAGTTCATGGAGTTTGCGGTATACATACCCGAGCAGGAGCCGCAGGTAGGACATACTTTACATTCAAACTCTTCAAGCTCGCACATACCGATCTTGCCTGCGTTATACTGTCCCACAGCCTCAAACATACTTGAAAGACTGCGCTTTTTGCCGCCGACTCTGCCTGCAAGCATAGGACCGCCGCTTACAAAAACGGTGGGGATATTAAGACGTGCCGCCGCCATAAGCAGACCGGGTACGTTTTTATCGCAGTTGGGGACCATAACGAGAGCATCAAAGCCATGAGCACGAACCATTGCTTCGGTGGAATCAGCTATCAGATCTCGGGTAACAAGAGAATATTTCATTCCTTCGTGACCCATAGCAATACCGTCACACACAGCTATTGCGGGAAATACGACAGGGTTTCCTCCTGCCATAGCAACGCCCATACGAACAGCTTCTACGATCTTATCAAGATTCATATGACCGGGAACTATTTCGTTATATGAGCTGACAATACCGATCATAGGCTTGTCAAGCTCTTCATTCGTCATTCCCAAAGCGTGATAAAGGGATCTGTGAGGAGCATTGCCTGCACCTTTTATAATTTTTTCCATATTAATTCCTCTTATTATTCAAACGGGAAATCCCGGAGGGCAAAATGCACTCCGGGGATACTTAAAATAATTAGTTATTGATAAGCTTGTCTTCGTCGCTCCAGCTGTAAAGCTTACGGATATCCTCGCCGACGATTTCGGAAGGATGCTCGGAAGCCAGCTTACGCATTGCGTTGAAGTGTACCTGAGAGCCTGCATCGGACATATCGAGAAGGAAATCTTTTGCAAAGGTACCGTCCTGAATGTCCTTAAGTACCTTCTTCATAGCCTTCTTGGTGTCTTCGGTGATGATCTTGGGACCGGTAATATAATCGCCGTATTCTGCGGTGTTGGAGATAGAATATCTCATACCGGAGAAGCCGCTCTGGTAGATAAGGTCAACGATCAGCTTCATTTCGTGGATACATTCAAAATATGCGTTTCTGGGGTCATATCCTGCTTCAACGAGAGTTTCAAAGCCTGCCTGCATAAGTGCGCAAACGCCGCCGCAAAGAACTGCCTGCTCACCGAACAGGTCGGTTTCGGTTTCGGTGCGGAAGTTGGTCTCAAGTACGCCTGCGCGTGCGCCGCCGATACCGAGAGCGTATGCAAGACCGATCTCCAGTGCGTCGCCGGTAGCGTCCTGCTCAACTGCGATAAGACAAGGAACGCCCTTGCCTGCCTGATACTCGCTTCTTACGGTATGGCCGGGACCCTTGGGTGCAACCATAATAACGTTAACGAACTTGGGAGGCTTGATACAACCGAAGTGGATATTAAAGCCGTGAGCAAATGCCAGAGTTTTTCCTTCGGTAAGATTGGGCTCGATGCTTTCTTTGTAAAGCTTCGCCTGCTTTTCATCGTTAATAAGTATCATAATGATATCTGCTGCTTTTGCGGCTTCTGCAGCGGTCATTACGGTAAGTCCCTGTGCTTCTGCTTTTGCCCAGCTTTTGCTTCCGTTATAAAGACCGACGATAACATTTACGCCGCTGTCCTTAAGGTTAAGTGCGTGAGCGTGTCCCTGAGAACCGTAACCGATAATAGCAACGGTCTTGCCGTTTAATTTTTGAAGATCGCAATCCTGCTGATAAAAAATTCTATTCATAACAATATACCTCTTTCTGTATTGTAAATATTATAAGTTTGTAACTTTGCGTATGGTTGTATTGCCTCGTTCAAGGGAAGCGGCGCCGGTACGGCATATTTCCAGTATTTCGAAATCGCGCAGCAGATCTATAAAAGCATCTATCTTGCGGCTATCCCCCACCATCTGGATCATCGTGGTCTCTCTGGTGTAGTCAACTATCTTGCCTTCAAATGCGTCTACAGCGGCGCGTACATCGTTTCGCGTTTCTCCTGAATTAGCAACTTTAACAAGTAAAAGTTCTCTGCTTACCGCTTCTGCGGGATTAAGCTCTACTATTGAGCAAACGTCCGGAAGCTTGTAAAGCTGATTTATAAGCTGCTGTTTGCTGATCTCATCACCTTCGGAAAGCACGGTGATACGGGAATATTTGGCGGATTCGGTTTCACTTACCGTAAGCGCGCTAATATTGAACTGTCTGCGTCTGAACATACTTGTAACTCGGTTAAGGACACCGAACTGGTTATTAACAAGAATTGCTACTGTAAATCTGTTATCCATTATCAGTCTCCTATCTTTACAATAATATCGTCCATAGAGCCGCCGGGAGGAAGCATGGGAAGAACGAACTCATCTTTATCAATTGCACAATCAATAAGATAAGGTCCGTCATACTCAAATGCGGTCTTCAAAGCGTTATCAAGCTCTTCCAGCGTAAACGCACTGCTTGCTTTTGCACCGAAAGCCTCTGCCAGCTTTACAAAATTTGTCTTTCTGTCAAGAACGGTGTTGGAATAATGCTTATCGAAAAACAACGTCTGCCACTGACGAACCATACCCAAAACGCCGTTATTCATTATAAGAATGACAACGGGAAGATTTTCGCTGACAGCTGTTGCCATTTCATTAAGGCACATACCAAAGCTTCCGTCGCCGGTAACAAGTACGCTTCTCTGCTTGGAGCCCAGCTGTGAACCGATAGCGGCACCCAGACCGAAGCCCATTGTACCCAAGCCGCCGCTGGTTATAAACCTGCGGGGATTCTTGAAATTAAGATACTGTGCCGCCCACATCTGGTGCTGACCGACATCGGTTGCAACGGGTGTATCTGCATCAAGATATTTGTTCAAAGTGTTTATTACGTTTCTGGGAGTCATCCCCTCTCTGCTGTCCAGTCCCGCTTCTTCATCTGCTCTGAATTTATTGACAGTTGCCTGCCATTCGGGGCGGTCAGCCTTATTAAGCAAAGGGATAAGCTTTTTAAGCGTGAGCTTTACGTCACCGCGGAGTCCATGGGTAGGCTCTACTGTTTTTGCAAGCTCTGCGCCGTCAATATCGATATGAACTATCTTTGCCTTCTTTGCAAATTTTGCTCTGTTGCCCGTAACTCTGTCATTAAATCTTGCACCCAGCGCTATAATGCAGTCTGCATTGTGCATCGACATAGAGCAAGCGTAATGACCGTGCATACCCTGCATTCCGAGAAAACGGGGATGGTCCGTTGAAACTGCGGAAATACCCATCATAGAACAGCCGATAGGAGCATCTATAAGATCTGCGAGTGCAAGCACTTCTTCTCTCGCATCTGCGGAGATAACACCGCCGCCGATATAGACAAAAGGTTTTTCCGAGTTGTTTATACATTCTGCCGCCTGCTGAATACGAATATCCTTTGCGGCGCTCTTTTCGTCCTTTTCAACCTTGGGCATAGGCTCGTACTCATATTTTGCTATCTGCACGTCCTTGGGAACATCGATAAGCACGGGACCGGGCCTGCCGGAAGAAGCTATCTTAAACGCTTCACGTATGGTATCTGCCAGATCCTCTATACTGCTTACAAAGTAGTTGTGCTTTGTAATGGGAAGCGTGATACCGGTAATATCTATTTCCTGAAATCCGTCTGTGCCGATAACGGAATTGGGCACGTTGCCGGTTATGGCAACAAGAGGAACGGAATCTATATAAGCAGTAGCAATACCGGTAACAAGGTTTGTTGCACCGGGGCCGGATGTAGCGATAACAACGCCCACCTTACCGGTGGCACGGGCGTATCCGTCCGCTGCGTGAGCGGCGCCCTGCTCATGAGCGGTAAGCACGTGCTTAAGCTCGTTTTTGTATTTATATAACGAATCGTAAACGTTGATGATCTGTCCGCCGGGGTAACCGAAAACTACGTCACATCCCTGCTCTATCAACGTACGAACGATAATATCTGCACCTGAAAGTAACATTCACATTATCCTTTCTGTATATTCTCTATAATAAGTCTGCCCATCTCGCTGCATCCCACAAGTGTAAGTCCCTCTTCGGAAGAGAATATATCACCCGTTCTGTAGCCTGCGTCAAGCACGCGGGAAACTGCATTTTCTATAGCATCCGCTTCCTTTTCCATATCAAAGCTGAAGCGAAGCATCATTGCCGCAGAAAGAATCGTACCGATAGGGTTTGCTATATCCTTTCCCGCAATATCGGGAGCAGAACCGTGAATAGGCTCGTATAATCCGCATTTTGTCGCGCCGAGACTGGATGAAGGTATCATACCGATAGAACCGGTGATCATAGAAGCTTCGTCGGACAAAATGTCACCAAACATATTCTCGGTAACCACAACGTCAAACTGGGAAGGATCTTTTACGATCTGCATCGCACAGTTGTCTACCAGCATATCGGTAAGCTCAACTTCGGGATATTCATCGGCAAGTCGGTGCATAACGGCTTTCCAAAGACGGCTTGAATCCAAAACATTGCTTTTTTCCACGGAGCAAAGCTTTTTACCCCGCTTCATTGCGGTTTCAAATCCGATTCTGCCGATACGCTCTATCTCTTGTTCGGAATACTTGAGCTCATCAAGTGCGATCTTTTCACCGCTAACGGTTTCGGTTTCGTGCTTTCCGAAATATATACCGCCGATAAGCTCGCGTACGATAATAAAATCTATACCTTTGTTAACAATAGACTCCTTTAAAGGAGAAGCACTTGAAAGCTGACGCCAAATTTTTGCAGGACGGTTGTTGCTGTAAACACCCATTCCTGCGCGAAGTCTTAAAAGACCTTTTTCGGGGCGCATATTACCCGGAACATCGTTCCACTTGGGACCGCCCACAGCGCCTAAAAGAACGCTATCGGAAGCCACACACTTTGCAAGCATCTCTTCGGGAAGAGGATCTCCCCATTTATCTATGGCGCAACCGCCCATATCCACATCGGTATACAAAAAGGTGTGTCCGAAAAGCGAAGCTGTTTTATCAAGCACCTTGAGCGCTTGCTCAACTATTTCGGGGCCTATACCGTCACCGCGGATAACTGCTATGTTCTTTTGCATACTAACAACCTTCCTTAAGCGAAGCAAGCAAGCCGCCCTTCTCTATTATATTCTGTATAAAAGGGGGAAACGGCTCTGCTTTATAGGTTTTTCCTTTTGTGATATTGGTAATAACACCCGTATCAAAATCCACGCTTACGGTATCTCCGTCCTGTATTTCCTCCGCCGCAGCTTCGCACTCCAATATAGGCAAGCCGATATTTATTGCGTTGCGGTAAAAAATACGGGCAAAGCTTTTTGCAATAACGCAGCCTGTTCCGCAGGTCTTAATAACGAGAGGTGCGTGCTCACGGGAAGAACCGCAGCCGAAATTCCAGCCCGCAACCATAATATCACCTGCATTAACACGGGAAACAAAGGTATTGTCAATATCCTCCATACAGTGCTTTGCAAGCTCTTTTGCATCGGAGGTGTTGAGATAACGTGCAGGAATGATAACGTCTGTATCCACGTTATCCGGATATTTAAAAACTCTTCCTTTGGTTTCCATTATTTATTCCTCCGAGGGTCTGTAATATATCCCGTAAGTGCGCTTGCTGCGGCTGTAGCGGGAGAAGCAAGGTAAACCTCGCTTTCCACGTGTCCCATTCTGCCTACGAAATTACGGTTGGTGGTAGCGATACAACGCTCACCTGTGGCAAGGATACCCATATAACCGCCAAGGCAAGGACCGCAGGTAGGAGTGGATACTACCGCACCTGCATCAATAAAAGCAGTAACGTAGCCGCGTTCAACACATTCGCGGAGTATCTGCATTGTACCGGGAATGATAATACAGCGCACGTTATCGGCTATTTTTTTATCCTTAAGAATGTTGTATGCGGCTTCCATATCTTCCATTCTGCCATTGGTACAGCTTCCGATAACCACCTGATCTATCTTTATATCGGAAAGTTCTGCGGCTGCTCGGGTGTTTTCGGGAAGATGAGGACAAGCGACGGTGGGAACTATGGAACAAAGGTCTATCTCTATAGTACGCTCATATTCCGCGTCCTCGTCAGCTTCAAAAATAACCGGTGTACGCTCGCATCTGCCTTCCATATACTGTTCGGTAACCTCATCCACAGGGAAAATACCGTTCTTTGCGCCCGCTTCAATAGCCATATTGCATATACACAAGCGGTCGTCCATACTGAGTGATGCAACGCCTTCACCTGTAAATTCCATACTGCGGTACAATGCGCCGTCTACACCGATCATACCGATGATAGTGAGTATAACGTCCTTTCCGCTGCAATGCTCGGAAAGCTTGCCTTTGAGTTCAAAACGGATTGCGGAGGGCACCTTGAACCAAGCGGTTCCCGTTGCCATTCCGGCTGCCATATCCGTACTGCCAACACCTGTTGAAAACGCGCCCAATGCACCGTAAGTACAAGTATGACTGTCTGCACCGATAATGCAATCTCCTGCGGTTACAACGCCCTGTTCGGGAAGGAGGGCGTGTTCTATACCCATTTTACCTACATCATAAAAATGGCTCACGCTGTGAGAAAGAGCAAATTCACGGCATTGCTTGGATTGTTCTGCAGCCTTAATATCCTTGTTGGGAACAAAATGGTCCAGAACAATGGCAATTTTATCTTTATTGAACACGGTATTAAAACCGGCTTTTTTAAATTCATTTACCGCTACGGGGGTAGTAATATCGTTACCGAGAACTATATCCAGCTTTGCGCTGATAAGCTGTCCCGCTTTGACACTTTCGAGCCCTGCGTGGGCGGCAAGTATTTTTTGAGTCATGGTCATACCCATAGTTTGTGACTCCTTATCTGATCATATTGTTATATGCACTCAGTAATGCGTGGATACTTGCGCGGATAATATCCGTATCCGTACCTGCGCCCCAATGAGTTTTACCGTTTTTATCTTCTATGCCGATATAAGCGGCAGCAGTAGCGTCCGAGCTCTTACCCTCAAGGCTGTGCTCTGTATACACCTTAAGAATATAGTTATCTTCCGTGTATTCCTTCAAAGCGTTGCTTACAGCATCAAGAGATCCGTTGCCCTGCGTATGCACGGTGTTCTTTTTACCGTCACGTATAAAGGTAACGTATGCGTCCACTCCCCCGTCCTTCTGAACAAAGCTCATATTTGAAATGGCAACGGGGCTTTCGAGATTAAGATAATTATCTGTAAATACCTTCAAAACGTCTTGAGGCTTTAATTCGCGGTGGTCGTGATCCGATACGTTTTTGCAGGCGTAGCTGAAATGCTCACGCATTTTTGCGGGAAGATCATAACCGTATGTCTGTTCAAGCAGATAA
Source organism: Clostridia bacterium (assembly GCA_017399965.1). GTDB lineage: Bacteria > Bacillota > Clostridia > Oscillospirales > CAG-382 > SFLA01. The sequence continues at coordinate 52,578 of JAFQAP010000004.1, forward strand.
CCGATACCGCCCTTGCCGCTCTGGGAATTTACGCGGATAACATCTGCATCGTAAGTACGGCTTATATCCTTGGGATCAATGGGAATATAAGGCACTGTCCATCGCGTAAGGTGATTTTCCTCACGCCATTTCATACCCTTTGCAATTGCATCCTGATGGCTTCCGGAAAAAGCGGCAAACACCAGAGAGCCGGCATAAGGGCTTCTTTCATATACGTGCATACGTGTGCATTTTTCATAAACAGCAACGATATCCGGCATATTGGTAAAATCCAGCTCGGGATCCACACCGTGGGAATACATATTCATTGCAAGGGTGATTATATCCACGTTTCCGGTACGTTCGCCGTTTCCGAACAAGGTTCCCTCTACACGGTCTGCCCCTGCGAGAAGAGCAAGTTCGGTATCCGCAACACCTGTACCTCTGTCATTATGAGGATGGAGAGAAAGAGTTACGAATTCGCGGTATTTCAGATTTTCGCTCATATACTCAACCTGATTCGCGTAAACGTGAGGCAAGCTCATTTCTACGGTAACGGGAAGATTTATAATAACATTATTGGTTTCTGAAGGCTCAAGCACGTCCAGAACAGCGTTACATACCTCAAGAGCGTACTCGGGCTCTGTTCCCGTAAAGCTTTCGGGAGAGTATTCAAAGCGGAAATTACCTTCGTATTCGGAAGCAAGGCGTTTAACAAGCTTTGCGCCGTCAACAGCGATCTGTTTTATTTCTTCTTTGGATTTTTTGAAAACCTGCTCTCTTTGAGCAACGCTTACAGAATTGTAAAAATGGATAATCGCATTGGGTGCACCCTTGCAAGCGTCAAAGGTCTTGCGGATAATATGCTCTCTGCATTGAGTAAGCACCTGAACGGTAACGTCCGCAGGGATCATATCTTTTTCGATAAGCGTGCGTAAGAATTCGTATTCGGTTTCGGAAGCGGCAGGGAATCCCACTTCGATCTCCTTAAAACCTACCGCAAGTAAAAGTTTATAAAATTCAAGCTTTTCCTCAAGGCTCATGGGGATTACAAGGGATTGGTTGCCGTCACGCAGGTCAACACTGCACCAACGGGGAGCCTTTTCTATATGGTCCTTGTCCACCCATTTAAAGCGGGTGCCGGGAGGAGGAAAATAGCCGATACTGTATTTGCCGTTGTTCATTGTTTGCTCCTTGATGTACCTTTAGATTTCTGCTATAGCCTCTACTTCAACCAGTACATTCTTGGGTAGAGCTTTAACTGCAACACAGGAGCGGGCGGGCTTGCCTACAAAATACCTGCCGTATACTTCGTTAAAAGCGGCAAAATCGGCCATATCACTTAAAAAGCAGGTGGTTTTCACAACCTTTTCAATACTGCTTCCTGCCGCTTCAAGCACGGCGGAAAGATTTTTGCATACCTGCTCGGTCTGCTCGCGGATATCGGTTGCTTCAACAGCACCGCTTGTGGGATCGATAGCTATCTGACCGGAAGTAAAAACTATATTGCCCACCACGGTAGCCTGAGAATAAGGACCGATAGCGTCCGGCGCGTTTTTGGTGTATATGTAATTCATTATAATTTACTCCTTTGAAACAATTTTAAAGCCTTCGTTTTTAAGCGCTTCGATGATCTGCTGAACGTGATCGTAATCGCGGGTCTCCATAACGATACGCAGATAACAGCCGTTAATGCTTTCGGTGTTTCCGTTGCGCTCGTGATGTACGCTTGTTACGTTGCCTCCGCAATCCGCAATAATTCGGGAAACGTCCTTAAGCTGACCGGGCTTGTCCACAAGTTCGATAAGAAGACTTGAGCTTCTGCCGGACTTCATAAGACCGCGTTCTATTACACGGGAAAGACTGGTAACATCAATATTACCGCCGGAAACAACGCTTACTACCTTTTTGCCCTCTGTGGGGAATTTATTGAACATAGCAGCTGCCACGGAAACAGCTCCGGCTCCTTCCGCGATCATCTTTTGCTTTTCTATCAAAGCAAGAATAGCGGAGGAAATTTCATCCTCAGTAACAAGGGCGATATCGTCTACATATTTGCTGACCATATCAAATGTATTGTCGCCGGGACGCTTTACGGCGATACCGTCTGCAATGGTGGAAACAGAAGGTAAAGTCTGTATAGTACCGCTGTTTACGGAATTATACATGCTTGCAGCGCCCGCTGCCTGAACGCCGTAGACTTTTATACGCGGATTAATGGATTTTATGGCGTAAGCAACACCGGAAATAAGTCCGCCGCCGCCGATAGGAACGATAACAGCGTCGATATTATCCATATCATTTACTATCTCAAGACCTATAGTGCCCTGGCCCGCTATAACGTTCTCATCATCAAAGGGGTGAACAAAGGTCAGTCCCAATTCATCCTTCAGAGACATTGCTTTATTGTAAGCATCATCATAACATCCTTCAACAAGACATATCTTTGCACCGTAGTTCTTGGTAGCCTCGATCTTGGAAATGGGAGCGTTATCGGGAAGGCAGATAAGAGAAGAAATGCCGCATTTTGAAGCCGCGAGAGCAACGCCCTGTGCGTGGTTTCCCGCAGAGCAAGCAATAACTCCCTTTGCCTTCTCTTCATCGGAAAGCATTGCTATTTTATAGCCGGAGCCTCTGAGTTTAAAAGAACCTGTATTCTGCAGGTTCTCAGGTTTAAAATACAGATCGGACTGAGGTGCTATACCGTATGCCTTTGCCAGAGGGGTGGGACGTATGATTTTTTTAAGCACTGTTGATGCGTGAAATATTTTGTCGATAGTAAGCATATCTTTAAAATTCCCTTTCGTGCAGAATTCTCAAATCATAAAAAACGCCCTCTCTCTAAATGCAAAGAGAGAGGGAGCTGATAATTAATAAACAGTCAATACCATTCTGTTTGCCGTGAAAAAACTAAAAAGTTCTGCATTATATAGTATTGAAGAATTATACCACTAAACAAAAAAAGTGTCAAGTAAAAAAATGAATATAATATGCTGTTTTTTTGAAAAAATATTCAGTTATTTTATTACCTTTACCCAACCTTCGGGAGGAGTTACGGTGCCCATTTGAATGCCGGTAAGGGTATCGTACAGCTTCTTTATTGTATCACCCATGCCGCTATCGCCGATATTGAAATTAATATCGCGTCCGTGGTCAACGATCTTTCCTACGGGAGAGATAACTGCTGCAGTTCCGCAAAGACCGCATTCGGAAAATTCACTTATCTCCGCAAGGGTGACTTCCCTTTCCTCTACCTCCATGCCAAGATAATCCTTTGCAACCTGCAAAAGAGAACGGCGGGTAATGGAAGGAAGTATAGTTTCGGATTTCGGAGTTACCAGCTTACCGTCTTTTGTCACGAAGATGATATTGGCACCGCCGGTTTCTTCTATATGGGTGCGGGTAGCGGAATCAAGATACACGTTTTCGTCATATCCCTGCTCGTGAGCATCAACAATAGCGTAAAGGCTCATAGCGTAGTTGAGTCCTGCTTTAATGTGTCCCGTTCCTCTGGGTGCGGCGCGGTCGAAATCGGAAATACGAAGCGTAAGAGGTCTTACACCGCCCTTGAAATAAGGTCCGACGGGAGTTGCAAATATACGGAACTGGAATTCGTTTGCGGGCTTTACACCGATAACGGCATCATAACCAAACATATATGGACGCAGATAAAGAGAAGCGCCGGATCCGTAAGGCGGAACCCATTCTGAGTTAGCTTCAACCGTTTTTACAACAGCATCCACAAATCTTTCCTCGGGGAACACGGGCATCTTCATTCTGCGGCAGGAATCTGCCATTCGGGATGCGTTAAGATCGGGACGGAAGCAAACGATCTTTCCCTCTGCTGTGGTATATGCCTTTAGCCCTTCAAAGCAAGTTTGTGCATACTGAAGCACGCAGGCACATTCGCTCATGGTAATATTGGCATCTTCGGTAAGACAACCCTCATCCCACTCACCGTTTTTATAATTGGAAACGTAGCGCAGGTCTGTTTTTATATATCCGAATCCTATGTTGGACCAATCTATATTTTTCATTTTTGTAACTCCTCAGTTGTTTTTTCCCAATTCTTTGTTTTTCTCATTTGCAGCAATGATGCAATCCACCACAGCGCCTCTGAAGCCCTCCTGCTCCAGTACTCTTACCCCCGCTATAGTACTGCCGCCGGGAGAGCACACGTTGTCCTTTAATTTAGAAGGATGCTCGCCTGTAGATAAAACCATTTCAGCCGCACCGATAAGCACGTTTGCCGCGTACTCGATAGCTTTACTTCTGGGAACACCGCAGGAAACCGCGCCGTCCGCAAGAGCATCTATAAACATATAAGCATATGCGGGACCGCATCCGGTCAAGGAAGTGGCGGCATCAAAAAGATTTTCGGGCAGTTTATCAAGCTTACCGGCGTGGCTGAGATCGGATACAAAATCCTTTAATTTTTCCTCCGAAACCAATGCATTTCCGCAATACAGAACTATACCCTTTCCCAACAGCACGGGAGTATTGGGCATTATACGGATAACGGGCAGTTGTACGCCTGCCATTTCACATATTTTTTCGGTGGTAAGACCTGCCGCCATTGTTATGAGAACGGGCTTTTTTTCTTTAATTATATGAGAAATTCCCCCAAGCATATCCCCCATCATCTGAGGTTTTACGCAAAGGAATATGTTTTCGCACTCACGGGCTATAGTTTCGATATCCGTATATTTACAGCCGATGCTTTCGGCAACACTTTTTGCTTTTCCCGTACGGTCGGTAACTGCGAAATCCGTAGTAACCTTTGAAAGAGCGAAAGCCACCGCGCTTCCCATATTACCGCAGCCGATAAATCCGTATTTCATACTTTACTCCTTATCTTATGTGTCCGTTTCCGCTGATAACGTATTTATATGTGGTAAGCTCCTTAAGCCCCATAGGACCTCTTGCATGAAGCTTTTGGGTGGAAATACCCATTTCACATCCCAAACCGAATTCACCGCCATCGGTAAAACGTGTGGAAGCGTTTACGTAAACCGCCGCGCTGTCAACGGAATTTACAAATAAGCTCTTTGCATTCTCATCCTCAGAAACAATAGCTTCGCTGTGTCCCGTGGAATGAGCGGATATATGTTCAACAGCTTCTTTTGTGTTTTTTACCACTTTGACAGCCAGAATGTAATCCAAAAACTCGGTGTCAAAATCGTTTTCACCGGCAGGAATGCCGTTTATTATACTTATGGCCTTTTCGTCAAGTCTTAATTCCACGGGAGCAAGCCCCTTATTTTTTCTGTCATCGACCAAAATTTTGCGCAAACGGGGCAAAAACTCGGGTGCTATATCCTCGTCCACCAACAAGACCTCCATTGCGTTACAAACACTGGGACGGCTCGTTTTTGCGTTTTCGACTATCTTTAATGCCTTGTTAATATCGGCGGTTTTTTCGACATATATATGGCATATTCCCGTACCTGTGGCTATGCAGGGAACGGTTGCCCGGCGTACGCAGGCGTTAATAAGCCCTGCACCGCCTCTGGGAATAAGCATATCAACGTATCCGTTGGCTGTCATAAGAGCGTTTGCGCTTTCTCTCGACGGGTCGGAAACCAGGTTGACCGCACTTTCGGTTACCCCTGCTTTTGCAAGACCTTTTTTCAAAGCGTCTACTATCGCTTTTGCGGAATTGAATGCTTCTTTACCGGAGCGTAGAATACATACGTTTCCGCTTTTTAAAGCAAGCGCTGCCGCATCGCTTGTAACGTTGGGACGGCTTTCGTATATAATGGCTATAACGCCTACGGGAACGGAAACCTTTTGTATCTGAAGTCCGTCCTTACGTGTATAAGTATCAAGAATATGTCCCACTGGATCGGGAAGCAAAGCTACCTCTTCTATACCCTTTGCCATTGCGTCTATACGGGAATTATCCAGCATAAGACGGTCTATCATAACCTTGGGTATATTCCCTTCGGCGGCTTTAATATCCGTTTCGTTTGCAGAAAGGATTTCACCCGCATTTTCACGCAAAGCCCGTGCCATTTCCAAGAGGGCGTTGTTTTTTTGCTGTTCGGTCAAAGCGGAAACAAAAGGCTTTGCTTCCTTTGCCGAAATGAATAAATCTAACATTATTTTTTCTCCGTAAAAGTGGTGCCGACGGTTTTTCCGTCTAAAATATCGTACAGGATCTCAGGATGGTTACCGTTTGTAATTATCATTTCACAGCCGCATTCCATGCAAATCTTCGCCGCCTGAAGCTTGGTTACCATACCGCCGGTGCCTTGACCGGAAGCGGTTCCTCCCGCAAGAGCGCAAAGCTCTTCGTTTATTTCGTAAACGAAAGGTATTAACTTTGCTTCGGGATCAGTATGAGGATCGGCAGTATATAATCCATCTATATCGGATAACAGTATTAGCTTATCCGCCTTGACAGAGCAAGCTACTATTGCAGCCAAAGTATCGTTATCGCCGATAACAATCTCCTCGGTCGCCACGGTGTCGTTTTCGTTTATAACGGGTATTGCGTTAAGCTCAAGAAGTCTTTCCAAAGTAGTATTGAAATTATTGTGTCTTGTTTCGTTTTTGACATCTTCTCCCGTTATAAGAAGCTGTGCAACGGTGTGGTGATATTGGCTGAATATTCTGTCGTACGTATACATAAGCTCACATTGACCGACAGCTGCCGCCGCCTGCTTTGTGGGAATATCAGAAGGACGGGAGGAAAGTCCCAATTTACCAACGCCCATTCCGATAGCGCCTGAAGACACAAGTATTACTTTATTGCCGGCATTTTTCATATCGCTTATTATTTTGCACATTTCTTCTACGCGGCGTATGTTAAGATGTCCCGTGGGATGAGCCAGGGTACTGGTTCCTATTTTAATAACTATTCGCATAATATTTCCGTCCGTTGAATAATTTTTCATCTTATTATATTTCTTATGCAGAAAAAAATCAAGATGTTAAATCCACTTTATTTACAGTTTTTTAAAAATATTATTGTATAAAACCACAATAATGTTATTTCGGTATTGACTTTAGCGCACTAAAGTGTTAAAATAGCAAAAAATCTTTTTTAAGGTGTGAAGCATAATGAAATCAATGCATGATCAAGAAACAAAAGCTTTATATAATGCCATACTTTCTTTAAAGACAACCGAAGAGTGCGAAAAGTTTTTTAAGGATATTTGCACCATAAAAGAGCTTGAAGCACTTTCGCTCAGATTTCTTGTGGCACAACAGCTTGATAAAGGTAAAAATTATAATGACGTTTCACGGGATACCGGCGCAAGCTCCGCAACCATAAGCAGAGTAAATAAATGCCTTAATTACAGCGACGGATACCGTATCGTACTTGACAGACTTAAAGAAAGCGGAGATGAGATATTATGATGCGCCGTGACGAAAAAGCGGTTTTCGCTTTAAGAGAATTATTTGAAAAATACGGATATACCCGTTATAAAATGAGCAGATTTGAGGAATACGATCTTTACGTTGCAAACAAAGATTTTCTTATTTCCGATGAGGTCATTACATTTACGGACAGAAGCGGACGGTTGCTTGCAATGAAACCGGACGTTACCCTTTCCATTATAAAAAATGCTCCCGACGTAAGCGGCGAAGTTCAAAAGGTATACTACAACGAAAACGTATACCGTGTCAGCGGCGGAACTCATTCCTTCTGCGAAATTATGCAGACAGGACTCGAGTGTATCGGGGATTTGAACGATTACGAAATTTCCGAAGTGGTTTTGCTGGCGGCGCAAAGCTTATGGAAAATTTCTAAAGATTTTATACTCGATATTTCACATATGGGGCTTATAAGCTCTGTTTTGGAAAACTGCACGCTTTCAAAAAAAGATAAAGATAAAGTAGTTAAATGCCTGCAAAGCAAAAACGCCCACGAGCTTGCTTCCCTTTGCAAAGCTTTGGAGCTTGATGAACAAAAAACAAACAAGCTCAATTCCCTTGTGGTCTGTGCCGGCGCTCCCAAAAAGGTGTATAAAGCCTTGCTTCAAGTTCTTACGGAAGAAAACGAGATATCCGCACTTAACGAGCTGTTTTCAATTTGCGAGCTTCTTGAAAGCTGGGGTTATGAGGGAAAGATAAATGTTGATCTTTCCGTCGGTAACGATCTTAAATATTACAGCGGTGTGGTTTTCAAAGGCTATATTGAAGGTATACCCGCAAGTATTTTGTCGGGCGGACAGTACGATAAACTGCTTAAGAAAATGGGAAGAAAAAGCAAAGCAATAGGCTTTGCGGTATACACAGATCTTTTAAGCAGACAGGACACCGCAGATGCTTTTCCCGTGATAGACAACGTGATACTGCGATGCGATGACACCGATACTCACGCACTTATAAAGTTCATAAAATCACTTCCCGAAGAGGAAAAATTATTGGTAACCGCTTCCCTACCCGAAGGAAAAAGGTGGAAACGGTTATACAGGGCAGAGAACGGAGTTGTGAAATTAATTGAAGAAAACAGTTAACATAGCATTGCCCAAAGGAAGACTGGGCGAAAAAGTTTATAATATGTTTAAAGCCGCAGGATACGAGTGTCCCTCTATTGAGGAAGCGAACAGAAAGCTTATCTTTGAAAACGAGGAAAAGTGTATACGCTATTTTTGGGTGAAGCCTTCCGACGTTTCTATATACGTTGAAAGAGGTGCCGCGGATATCGGTGTTGCGGGCAAGGACATTATTCTTGAATACAGACCCGATGTTTACGAGCTGTTGGACCTTAATATAGGAAAATGCAGGATGGCGGTTGCCGCAAAAAAAGATTTTTCCGATTCAAAGGCATCCACTTTACGAGTGGCAACGAAATTCCCCTATATCGCTCAGTGCTTTTACGATAAAAAGTGCCGTGACATCGATATTATAAACCTTAACGGTTCTATTGAGCTTGCGCCGATTCTCAATCTTTCCGACGTTATCGTGGATATTGTTGAAACAGGCAGTACCTTGAGAGAAAATGATCTCGAGGTTATAGAAGACGTAGTCCCCATCAGCGCAAGACTGATAGTAAATAAAGTAAGCTACAAGTTTAAAAACGATGAAATTGACGCCATTGTATCCGAAATGGCAAAGCAGGTGGAAAATAAATGATACGCATATTTGAATACGGAAAAATTCCTGCAGACAAGATATTCGAACGGCAGGAATATATTACCGGAGTAACCGATCCGGTCAGAGAAATTATTAAAAACGTAAGAGAAAACGGAGATAAAGCTGTACTTGCATACACAGAAAAGTTCGATAAAGCCGTTCTTTCTTCTTTGGAAGTAAGCGAAGCGGAAATTGAAGAAGCCTTCGCTTCCGTTGATAAAGAATTCCTCGAAATTCTAAAAGAAGCCGCAGAAAACATAAGAGCATTTCACCAAAAGCAGGTTCGCAACAGCTTTGTTATAAGCGAAAAAGACGGCGTGGTGATCGGTCAGAAGGTAACGCCCATAGAAAAGGTGGGGCTTTACGTTCCCGGCGGTACAGCGGCTTATCCTTCCACCGTGCTGATGGACAGTATTCCCGCAAAGATTGCAGGATGTCCCACAATAGTTATGACCACTCCTCCCGGTAAAGACGGTAAAGTAAACCCCGTAATTCTCGCCGCCGCAAAGACTGCGGGAGTTGACCGCATATTTAAGGTTGGCGGAGCGCAGGCAATTGCATCCCTCGCCTACGGCACCGAAACGATTCCCAAGGTGGATAAAATCGTCGGTCCCGGTAACGCATTCGTTGCAGAAGCAAAAAAACAGGTTTACGGTCAGGTTTCTATAGATATGATAGCAGGACCCAGCGAAATTCTGGTTATTGCAGATAAAAACAGCGTTCCCGCACACGTGGCGGCAGACCTGCTTTCCCAAGCAGAACACGATGCAAACGCCAGCGCTGTTTTGGTAACCGACAGCATTGAACTTGCAAAAGCAACCCAAGAGGAGATCGAAAAACAGCTTGCACTTCTTCCCAGACAGGATATAGCAAGAAGATCTGTCGATAACTACGGCAAGATAATCGTAACAGATAATTTACTTGATGCTATCGAAGTTTCCAACCGAATTGCCCCCGAACATCTTGAATTGATGGTTGATCAGCCCTTTGATATTCTTGATAAGATCACAAACGCGGGCTCGGTATTTATGGGAAGAAATTGCCCCGAAGCCTTGGGAGATTATTTTGCAGGACCTAACCACACCTTGCCTACGGGCGGTACCGCAAGGTTTTCCAGCCCTTTGTCGGTAGACGATTTCGTAAAAAAATCGCAGTTTACCTATTATACAAAGGATGCACTCAAAAAGATCGGCAAAAAGGTAGCCTTCTTTGCAAACAAAGAAGGTCTTGATGCCCACGCAAGAAGTGTAACCATACGCATTGAGGAATAGTTATGAGCAAATTTCTTGATAAGCGTCTGCAGCAAACCAACGCTTATACCCCCGGCGAACAACCGAGAGATATACAGTACATTAAACTTAATACCAACGAATCTCCTTACCCTCCCGCGCCCGAGGTATTAAAGGCGGTAAGCGAAAAAGATATAGCGAACTTGCGTCTTTATTCCGACCCTACCTGCAAAGTGCTTAAAGAAAAGCTGGCGGGTCTTTACGGTGTAAAGCCGCAAAACATATTTGTTTCCAACGGTTCCGACGATATTCTTAACTTCGCTTTCCTTGCTTTCGGCAGAAAATGCGGTGCTGTTTTTCCCGATATTTCTTACGGCTTTTACTCTGTGTTCGCACAGCTTCACGGCGTTGAATATTCGGAGCTCCCTTTAAAAGAAGATTTTACCGTAGATTACAAGGATTATCTTGGAATAAACAAATTTATTGCCATAGCAAATCCCAACGCTCCCACGGGAATATCGCTCCCCCTTTGGCAGATAGAAGAGATCGTTAAAAGCAATCCCGAAAATGTGGTGCTTATTGACGAAGCCTACGTAGATTTCGGCGGTGAAAGCTGTTATAAGCTGACAGAAAAATACGATAATCTGTTGGTAGTGCGCACCTTTTCCAAATCCCGCTGTCTCGCCGGAGGGCGCTTGGGGTACGCTTTCGGATGTAAAGAGCTTATAGAGGATATTGAAAAGATCAAGTACTCTACAAATCCTTATAATATAAACAGACTTACTCTGTCTCTTGGCGAAGCTACCGTTGATAATGATAATTACTACATGGAAAAATGTGCGGAGATAATACGTACAAGAGATAAAACGAAATCGGCTCTTGAAAACGAAGGATTTACTGTTTTGAACAGCAACACAAACTTTTTGTTTGCAAAAAGCCCCGATATAAGCGGTGAAAAGCTTTACCTTGAACTGAAGAGCAGAGGAATTCTTGTGCGCCATTTCAGCAAGGAAAGAATAAAAGATTTTAACCGTATTACCATCGGAACACCGCAAGAAATGGATCGTTTTGTTAAAGCGGTAAAAGAAATACTTTCCGGAGGAAAGAAATGAGAAGCGCAATTATTAACAGAAAAACAAAAGAAACAGACATCTTTCTTTCCCTTAACCTTGATGGCACGGGAAAAAGCAATATAAACACGGGATGCGGTTTTTTAAACCATATGCTTACGTTGTTTGCTTCTCACGGCAGATTTGATCTTGACGTTACCTGCAAAGGCGATATTGACGTGGATTTTCACCATTCTGCGGAAGATATCGGAATTTGTCTCGGTCAGGCGTTTGAACAAGCCCTTGGAAGTAAAAAAGGAATTTACCGTTACGGAAGCTTTATACTTCCTATGGATGAAACCCTTATTCTTACTGCGGTAGACATCAGCGGAAGATGCTTTTTATGCTATGATCTTGATATTCCCACCCAAAAGATCGGCTCTTTTGATACCGAGCTCGTTGAGGAATTCTTTTACGCATTCGTCAGAAACTGTCAAATGAGCCTGCACATCCGCAAGCTTGACGGCAAAAATTCACACCATATAGTTGAGGGTGCTTTTAAATCCGTTGCAAGATCATTAAAGGCGGCGGTGGCGATAAATCCCGAAACAAAGGACGAAATACCTTCCACAAAGGGAGTTTTATAATGATAGGTATAATTGATTACGGCGTGGGAAACCTTTTTTCCCTTTCATCTTCATTTACCGCTATCGGTGAAGAGGTGTTTATTTCCGCCGATAAAGATATGCTTAATAAAGCAGATAAGCTTATTCTTCCCGGTGTGGGCGCTTTCGGCGACGCTGTCAGAAAGCTGAAAGACAGCGGGCTGGATGTTTTTGTAAAGGAAAAAGCGGCTTCCGGCACTCCCCTTTTGGGAATTTGTCTGGGTATGCAGCTGCTTTTTGAAAAAAGCTTTGAATACGGTGAACACGATGGGCTTGGACTTTTAAAGGGCGCGGTAATGCCTATGAGCAAATTTACACAAAGCCTTAAACTTCCCCATATGGGTTGGAACAAGCTTCATATTACAAACCAAAAAAGCATTCTTATGAAAAACACATCGGAAGGCGAACACGTTTACTTTGTACACTCTTTTTGCGCGGTAGGATGCGAAGATTCTCTCGCAGCAATTTCGGAATACGGTTTTAACGTAACTGCTGCTGTGGAAAAAGAAAACGTATACGGCTGCCAGTTCCATCCCGAAAAAAGCGGCGAAGCGGGACTGAAAATACTTAAAGCGTTTTGCAAGGAAGGCAGGTTGTAACTGAATGAATATTTTTCCTGCAATAGATCTGTTTGGCGGTAAAGCGGTGCGTTTGTATAAGGGCGATTACGCACAAATGACGGTATACAACGATGATCCTGTTTTCGTTGCCGGCGATTTTAAAGCCTGCGGCGCAAAGCATATACACCTTGTTGACCTTGAGGGTGCAAAGAGCGGCGTTCCCGCCAACCAGAAGACCATAAAAAAAATATGCGCCACATTCGGCGGTTTTGTTGAGGTTGGCGGCGGTATAAGAAATATGGACACAGTTGACGCATATATAAATGCGGGCGTGGACAGAGTTATTTTGGGTACAGCCGCAGTAACGGACAAGGTGTTTTTAAAAAATGCCATTGCAAAGCACGGAAATAAAATTGCCGTGGGCGTTGATCTTAAAGACGGGTATGTTGCCATCAAAGGCTGGACAGAGGTTTCCGATATAACCGCAAAAGATTTCTTTGAAGAAATGACAGCTCTTGGCGTGACCGCGGTCATATGTACAGATATTTCCAAAGACGGTGCCATGCAGGGCACCAACCGTGAGTTATACAAAGAGCTTTCGGGTATGTTCGATATCGATATTATTGCATCCGGCGGTGTTTCAAGCATAGCAGACGTGCGTGCACTTACCGAAATGGGCATTTACGGTGCAATTATCGGCAAAGCATATTACACCGGAGCCATTGACTTGAAAGAAGCTGTTGAGGTGGCAAAATGATAACAAAACGTATTATCCCATGCCTTGACGTAAAAAACGGCCGTGTGGTTAAGGGCGTTAATTTTGAAGGTCTTTCCGACGTTTCGAGTCCTGTTGCTCTGGCAAAATATTACAGCGATAATATGGCAGACGAATTGGTATTTTACGATATTACCGCATCTGCCGAAGGAAGAAAGCTTTTTACGGACATACTTACCGAAGTTGCAAGCACCATTTTTATCCCCCTTACTGTGGGCGGAGGTATTAATACCACCGATGATTTCGACAGAGTGCTAAAATGCGGTGCAGATAAAGTAAGTGTTAACTCCGGCGCAATAAAGGATCCCGGCCTGGTTTCCGCCGCCGCAAGAAAATACGGCGACCAATGCGTGGTGTTGTCCGTAGATATAAAACGTGTTGACGGTATTTTCCGTGTTTTTGCCAAAGGCGGCAGAGAAAACACGGGAATGGAAGCTATAAGCTGGATAAAAAAATGTGTTTCAAACGGCGCAGGCGAGGTTGTAGTCAACTCTATAGATACGGACGGCGTTAAAAAAGGCTTTGACCTTGAAATGCTGGAAGCGGTATGCAACGCAGTTTCGGTTCCCGTTATCGCGTCCGGCGGTGCGGGAAAAAAAGAAGATTTTGTGAAGCTTTTTAAAGCGCTTCCGGGAGTTGATGCAGGCTTGGCAGCTTCTATTTTCCATTTCGGCGAAGTTAAAATTCAAGATCTTAAGCACACTTTAAGAAAAAATGATATTGAGGTGAGATTATAATGATAAACGTAAACGAACTGAAATTTGATAAAGACGGACTTATTCCCGCAATCGTTGTTGACAACGCAAGCGGCGACGTGCTTACCCTTGCATATATGAACAAGGAAAGTCTTGAAATCTCTCTGCAAAAAAAGCTAACTTGCTTTTACAGCCGTTCCAGACAATGTCTGTGGCTTAAGGGGGAGACCAGCGGAAACTACCAACACATTGTTTCCATAACCGCAGATTGTGATAAAGACGCACTTGTTATAAAGGTAAACAAAGACGGTCCCGCCTGCCATACGGGTACGGACTCCTGCTTCAACACTCCCCTGCTTGTTGCGGAAGAGGGCGCACCGTTTTCGATGAACGGTTTGTACGAACTGCTGCTCGACAGAAAGGCAAAGCTTCCCGAAGGCTCATACACCACTTACCTCTTCCAAAAAGGCATTGATAAGATACTGAAAAAAGTGGGCGAAGAAACTACCGAAGTTATTATAGCTGCCAAGGCAGACGATAAGCGGGACACGGTATACGAGATCGCAGACCTGGCATACCACGTAATGGTTTTGATGGTTCAAATGGGTATAACCGTAGACGATATCAAAAACGAGCTTGCCTCCCGCCACGTTATCGACCACAAGGTTAAACAAGAAAAAATGACCTGATAAAAGCACGAAAGCTGTCCGCAAAAGGACAGCTTTAGTTTATGCTAATTTTTCTTTCTGTCAAGACGTATCATACCGATAATTATGGAACAGCCGCAAAATATTTCACATATAATTCCGCCGATAGAGAAATTAAATATATTATAAATAAGCCAGGAAGGCACGCTGTAGATAAGACCCAGCTTGCGCACTGAGGCGGCGTCCTTCAAACGAAAGCTTACGGTAGTGGCGAACATTCCTATAATAGGTAAAAACTCTATAACGGCGTTAAGCAGCGTGAAATCCTTATCGAACACGGTAAACGTTAAAAGATAAGAAAGCAGATACACCGTCGTAAAGCCGATAAGCCACGAAATGTGCTCGGAACGGAATTTTTCTTTGTGCATATATACGATAGCACGTATTATTGCCACGAAATTGAGAAGTGCACCTACATACGCGCCAAGCAAAAGATAGCTTACGGTAAATAAGGATGCACCTGCAAGCTGGCAGGTGATTACGCGCTTTTGTGTTTTTTGCTGAAAGGAAAGAACATTGCAAGCCATACCGAGAACGCTTACGGTCTGGGCGATTATTTCAACTGTGTTCATATAGTGTCTTCCTTTGGAATTAATTTTAGTTTAATGACTTCCGGCGCATTGTTTATACGGGGTATCCTGTGTGCGTTGCCGATACCTCTGCCCACAATAAGACGTCTTTCGTAGATACCGCCGGAATATTTTGGGAATATTCCCTGCCCCGGTGCGTACACGCCTCTGCCAAAAAATCGCCATTGACCGCCGTGGGCGTGTCCGGAAAGCACAATGTCAACGGAAAGCGGACGGATATACTTTTTATAATACTCGGGATGGTGGGATAGAAGAATTTTGTATTCCGTCTTGCTTGAAAAACCGTCTAACCAAGATGTTTCAGGTATACCATCTGTTAAAAAACCGGAGGTAAGGCCGCCGATAAGCAGGTTTCTGAAAACGGTGTATGAATTATCCAAAAGTGTTGCTCCTGTTTCCGCAACGGCTTTATGAATATCCCCCTCATATCTTCCCTCGTGATTTCCCAAAGAACAAAAGACGGGATATTTTTCGGAAAGAGATTTCAGAAATTCAAAGCCCCTTGTGTAAAAAGACATATTGTGCATAAAATCTCCGCCCACAAGCACCGCATCCGGCAATATGCTTTTCACCGCCTGCAAAACGGGTTTGTTTTCGCAATGGTGAAGATCCGAAACAAATGCAAAGCAAAGCTCTTCTTTAACCGGAGCGGATACTGTATATTCCGTTATCTTTAATCCCGAAAGGTCGTTACGCATAAAAAGTCCCTTTAATATTATACTTTTTGCAGTATACCATTATTTTTATATACTTTCAATACCGTTTTTTATAAAAACAACACCTCCCTCTGACAAAAGATGTCTTTGGGAGGCGTTGTTACTTTGGGGTGAATTCAAAAAGGATTTAAGGGAAAATCAGTCGTTATTGTATTTTTCTATAAGCGCATCAAAGAAAGCGCACTCTTCCTCGGTAAGGATAAGCATACCGCCTGCAGTATCGTAGATTCTGTCTACGCTGTAGTTAAAGCCACGTCCGTTTATATTAAGCCGTGCGGTGATCTCGTGGGAATCGTAATCACGCTTTTGCCAAGGCTCATCGCGGCTAAGGATCTCGAAGATGCGGTCAATCTCTTCTTCGGTGATATCTGTTGCCCAAACCAATTCATCCTGAGCGAAAGGATTAAAGGGATAAAATTCGATCTCTTTGATCTCGCCGTGGTAAATTTCAAAATAATTATCATATTTTTCTGCGATAGAAGCAACTATTTCATTCTGTTCGTCCGTAAGAGGCATATAAGTTCCGGAGGTGGAATAGATAAATCCGTCTCTGTAATTGAAGCCTGCTCCGTCTAAATTAAATCTGCATATGACGGGATCCACAGAAACACCTCTTTCCCAAGGAGTATCGCAATTGAGAATAGCGATAAGCGCTTCGCAGTCCTCTGCGGAAATATCGGAGCATACCTGATACTGGGAATAATCGCCAGCGTGAATGGTAATGCTTTCAACAGGGAAATTGAATACTCTGTCAAAATAACCTTCGCGCTTAAAAGAAGTAATTTCCGTTGTGGGATATAAGGTAGTATAAGTGGAAGCGTCTTCGCCGATATGATACATTTTATATGAATCAACGTATCTGTAGTTATACGAATCGGCAACCAGAGGCGCTTCGATTATAAAGTAAGGTGCGGAAATGGAATTACCTTCAAAGTCAAATACGAAATCGGGATCGGGATTCATCATTGCCATGTGCTCATCTGCAACAGCACCGTACTCGGCAGACAATCTTTGATTGTATTCTGCGCCGATCTCCGTGCCGCCGTCAAGAGAAAGTACAAACCAGTTTTTGGTCTTAAGGAAATTTTCCTGATCATTAATACCGTCGCCTTCATAGCTGTACATATGCTCAAACTCCATAGTTTCGGGATGAGAAAGAACGCCGAAATACATATGTGTCAATCCGGAATCAAGAGCATACAGACGGTAAACGATTATGGAATATATATCCCTTACCATCTTGCTGTAGTTGATATCGGAATCGGGCTCGCAGGTGGTTATAACACCGGTATCGTTACAGGTGAATACGTTAATATCCAACTGTTTTGCAAGGTCTGCGTTCAACACCACGGTGTCGTAGGCAAAATAGATACGCACGGAATCATTGATGATATAAAGTATTTCATCATAGGTAACGGCATTTCTTTTGCCGTTTACTCTTACGGCAAGTAATTCGCTCAACTGTTCTTCAGTAAAAACGGTAACTTCTTTGCCGTCTTCGGAGTAGTGCAGATACTTTGCGTGCTTTTCCTGCATTGAATCCTGAGATACGGGTGCGTCTTCTATAACCGCATCCCCAAAGCTGTTTTCGAAATCTTCGGATGCGTAAGGCTTTTCATCTCCCGTCTCTGCCGCAAGGGCGTACATACAGCCGGTGAGAGCCAACACAGAAGCCAAAACAAGACACAATGCAACAATAACTGTTCTTCGGTTGCTTTTCAAAATTGTTTCCTCCGTTTCGGAAAATATTTGCGGTCTTTCAACCTGCAAACATATATTAAAGCCCTTTTGTATTTAAGTTGTTTTCGAGTTGTAATCAACTTGTAAAATCAACTGTAATTTTTGTTCCTTTTTCGGGAACCGATTCAAAACGGATAACCGCCTTATGAGCTTCCGCTATCTGCTTACAAAGTGCCAGTCCCAGACCTGCGCCGCCCTCTGAACGGGAACGGGATTTATCGGTGCGGTAAAAAGGCTCTGTTATATGGGAAAGCTGTTCCGGTGTCATACCTTTTCCGTTATCTTCAACCACCAGTTGATGAGGTGAGCAGGATATCTTTACTTTTCCTCCCTTTTTACAAGCTTTTATGGCGTTTTCCGTCAGATTGTAAAGCAGCATGGAGAGCAAGGTCTTGTCACCGCTGACACGGATTTCCGCGATGTTTTCCTCTAATATTACGCCGTTTTCCTCCGCTTTTCGAGAAAGTCTGTATACCGTGTCAGAAACCAAATCTCCCAAGGAAACTTCGGTATATTCAAAGCGATTTTCTCTCACGTAAGCAGTATCAAGCAAAATATCGGATATTTTTTTAAGTCGGGACGCTTCGGATACTATATACTTTGCCGCAAGTATGCGTTCTTCTTCCGTTGAAGCTGCTTTCTCCAAATACTCTGCATAGCCGTGAATACTTGTAAGCGGTGTTCGTAATTCGTGCGCCATATTTTCCACAAGCATTTGCTTTTTTTCCGCGTCTATTTCCAAAAAATTCATTTGCTCCTCTATTTTATAAAGCATTTCGTTAAAGCTTCTTGCAAGGAGCGCAATTTCGTCTTTTCCCTTTTCCTCTGCCCTAACGGAAAAATCACCTTTTTCTATTTTTTCGGTGGTCAAGCGTAGCTTTTCCAAAGGGACGGATAACCTTTTAAGTACAAAGAATAAACACAAAGCAAGAAAAACAGAAACGGTAAGTGCGGTCAACGCATACGCAGTCATTAGAGTTTTAAACTCATTGTCCAGTTCCGATACGTTTTTCACGTAAACAAGGTCATATTCACCGTCGCAGATTTCGACAGAAATAAAAATATAGCGGACACCATCTATCTTTTTTTGCATTAAAACATTTTTGTTTACCGAATATTCAAATTTTATGTTTGAAAACACTGTTTTTTCATTTTTTTCAAAACAGAGGTAAATTCCTTTGTTTTCGTAATGACTGCCGTATGATTGCATTAAAAGCGAAGGATTTGCCATTCCTCCGGCATTTAGCATGGATCGATAATCATTTTCAAAGGAACGGGCTATATAATGCTGTTCTGCCGTTGCGGAAGCTTCTATTGTTTCTACGTTTTTTTGATAAGTATAAACCGCAAGTGTCATAATTCCCGTATTAAGACAAAGTAAAAACAAGATCAGAGTCAATATATAGGTCTTATGCCAAAAACGCATTATATCATACCTCCAACCTGTATCCGGTCTTATATACAGTTTTCAACCGTTCTTCAATATCCAGCTTTTTACGAAGCTTTTGTATATGTACGTCAACGGTGCGGGTATCACCTTCATAATCAAAATCCCACACTATTTCAAGCAGCTTTTCTCTTGAAAGAGCCAGATTTCTGTTTTTTACCAAAGCAACAAGAAGATCGAATTCCTTTGGCTTTAAGTTTACTTCAATTCCCTGCTTAAACACTTTTTTACAATCAAAATCTATTTTTATATCATCAAATTCAAAGGAATGAGAGACTGCTTTTGTCCGCCTTAGCACCACGTCAACCCGTGTGACAAGCTCGAGTATTTCAAAAGGCTTTGTAATATAATCATCTGCGCCCAAACGCAAGCCCCGTATTCTGTCCTCAAGACCGCTCTTTGCTGTTACAAAAATAACCGGAGTGTTGTTCAAATGCGAAATAAGATCAAATCCCGATATTCCGGGTAGCATTACATCCAGTATAATAAGATCGAAATGAGAAGAATTTGCCATATTCAATGCAGAATTTCCATCGCACGCCTGAGTACAGGTGTGCCCCACCAAAGCAAGATTCATTTTTATTAAGTTACTTATACTCATTTCGTCTTCTGCAATAAGAATATTTGCCATTGTAATACACTTCCTTTACGCTTTTATAATAAAACACAGATGTTATCAAGTTGTTATCAAAAATAAAAAAATCCCGCCAAAACGGGATTTAAATTATTTTCTTCCTCTTTTTCCGGTGCCGCGTTTGGATTCAAAGCCACGCTTGATATCCGCCTGCTTATCGTTGCTTACAGCCTTGAACCGTTTCATCATATTTTCAAAATCGGTATCAAGTGCGGGCACGCCTTCGTCAAACATAGGCGGAGGTGCAGTACGTGCTTTCAATGCAGCGCACTTTTTAATAGACAGACCGATCCTGCCGTTTTCATCAATACTCACGACCATTGCTTCAACCTCGTCGCCGATATGAATATGATCGTTTATATCTTTAACAAATCCGTCTGCTATCTCGGAAATATGTACCATTCCGTTTTTGCCGCCTTCAATGGAAACAAAAGCGCCAAACTTGGTAATTCCTGTAACTTTACCTTTTACTATTTCTTCAAGTACCACCGGGCATCAACCTCTAATCCGCAATATCGTTATAAAAAATAATTTCGTTTGGCATACGGTAGCCGTGTGCACGGGCTACACGCTCGATATATTCATCGGATATGGGAGTATTTAGTCTGATGGTAAGCTCTGTAATATCGTCCTCAAGCATTTGAACCTGTGCCTGTTGTTCCGCTTTAAGGGCGCGAAGCTCTTTAAGCTCAACCTGAAGCTGAATAACAGAGATAACAAGAAAGCCCAGGACGCAAACAAAGGCAAGCTTCATCACCATATTAGGTCTTGTTCTTTTTGCCACTTCTTTTCCTCCGCGGGAGTTTGATCCCGAATCCGTGCGCCGCTTTATAAAGCAGACGCTTTTTATAAATATATCCTCTAACCGCCGCAATTCTGTAAAGAACGCGGGGTTTTATATACGAACTTAATTTTATAAACACAGCAGTAAACAGCCTGCCAAGTGTAACTCTGTACAAAACAAAGCTTATAAAGCAAATTAAATACGGATAAATACGTATTTTGCCGTTCCAGAAATTATAAAGCAAAATCTGAACCGATAAAAAGCACAGGAAAGACTGCAATATATCGGTTATAAAAACACCTGCTTTGCCGAAGGGTAAACGAAATAATCTTAATATGTCGTATATCCCGCCCAAAAGCAGGCCTGTGGGAAACGAGTACAGCGCCAAAAGAAGCTGTCCTCGGTAATCCACCTCCATCAGCCGAACAAACGGCGCTTTTTCTGTTTTGCGCCGCTGTCAAGATAAACGATGGCGTCTATCCTGCCGGAAATATCCACCTCTCCCGTTTCAAGAGAAAGGCGGCGAAGTGTCAGCCCCGTACCGGTTACGGAAAGAATAGTATCCTCCCCCAAAGAAAGGCTGACCTGTGTATCATCAAAACTGATAATATCGTACACCGCGGTGACCAAAGTTATATCCCGTGCGGTGGAAGTAACGGAATGTATTTTTTCGTTCAAATTCTCTCACGCTCCATATTACTATATATGAAGCGGGAGTGAATATCATTCCGTTATTTCGTACATTGAGCTCGCTTCCGCTTTTGTGGTATGCTCGTTAAGACTGAGAACGCGGAAGGACGTAGTTCTGTTACCGAAAGAAACGGTAATAACATCCCCAATCTTTACATTGTAGGAGGCCTTAGCGGGAAGACCGTTAACAGCCACATAGCTGCTGTCACACGCTTCGTTAGCAACTGTTCTGCGCTTGATTATACGAGAAACCTTTAAAAACTTATCTAACCGCATAAGACCTCTTACCTCATAAACACCGATTACTTGTTGAGAAGCTCTTTGAGCTGCTTGCCTGCGGTGAAGTTAACTACCTTAGCAGAAGGGATAACGATAGGCTCGTGAGACTTGGGATTTCTGCCTACGCGCTCTACTCTTTCCTTCATTTTGAAGTTGCCGAAGCCTGCGATCTGAACCTTGCCGCCGGAAGCCAATTCGTTAGCCATAGCTGCGAAGATAGCGTTAACTGCTACTTCAGCGTCCTTCTTCTTAATACCTGCTGCATTTGCAGCAACGTCTGCCAGTGTAATCTTGTTCATAAAATGAACTCCTTTCATATTATCCTTGCTTTCGCTTGTGACAGTATATCATTATTTTTTGTATTTTTCAAGTATTATTTTAGACTTTTTTCGAAAAAAAGTACTTTTAATCGTGGTTTTTTATACGCTCCCATAGAATATCCGCTTCTTTTGGGGTCAAATCCGCAAGGTTTCTGCCTGACTTAGCGGCTTCTTCCTCGAGCAGTTTAAATCTTTTCATAAATTTTTCCGTAGCTCTTGTCAAAGCTTCTTCGGGTTCCACCCCTACTTTTCTCGAAACATTTACAACGGAAAACAACAGATCGCCCATTTCATCCGCAATATGTTCTTTATCACCCTGCAAATGAGCTTCGTAAAGCTCTGAAAGTTCTTCCGTTACTTTATCAAAGGCTTCTTTATCCGTAGGAAAATCAAAATTGGCTTTTCCGGATTTTTTGCCAACCTTATTTGCACGCATCAGAGCAGGAAGTGCCGGTGGAATAGCATACATTTCGTCTGCAAGGGAAAGACGCTGTTTTTCTTCCTTTTTAATTTTATCCCAGTTTTCAAGTACCTTTTCGGAGGTATCTGCATCAACGTCACCGAACACGTGCGGATGGCGCAAAACCAGTTTGCGGCAGATCCCGTCTGCCACGTCGCCCATATCAAACTGACCGTCTTCCGTACCTATCTGTGCGTGGAACACCACCTGCAAAAGCAGATCTCCCAATTCTTCACACATAAGTACGGGATCGTCGTTATCTATACCTTCGATAACCTCGTAGCATTCTTCAATAAGATCTCTGCGAATACTTTTGTGGGTCTGCTCTCTGTCCCAAGGACAACCATCCTCGCCGCGGAGAATTCTTACAATGTCGTATAGGTCTTCTACGGTATAACGTTCTTTGTTTACATATTTTTTTGCGTTTTTGTTCATGCTTTGCTCTCTTTCAAAAATCCAAATCTTATCAAAACAGCGGCAATTCTGTGTCCGAAAGGCAAAAGTCTTACTTCCGTTGCAGTAATTCCCTTTAATGCAAGCATTGTGACAATATATACCGCCACACCGGGGATAACTCCGAAAATAAACATAACGACGTTACCCATACGGGTGGTTTCGCTTACAAACAGTTTGGAAAGTGAATAACCGCCGAAAGCCGCAACAGCGCACAAAGCGGAGCAAATGACCGGCTTTCCGAACAGCTTAACGGGGTTAAGCCGCATTCCGGAAACCTTACGTACCGCCCGCATATTTAAAAAGGTGGCGGCGGAATAACAAATAAGTGAAGCGATGGGTGCGCCGTAAATTCCAATTTTGGGGATACCGATAAGCAAAGTTTCGGAAACTATAAGCAAAACTATTCCCACAGAAATAGAAATAACGGGAAGGAAGTTTTTGCCGTATGAATGAAGTAATGCGTTGGTAGTTGACATTAACGAAAGGAACACGATGCCCGCCGAAAGAATTGCGAGAGAAGCGGCGCCTACGTCGATAGGCATAACCGTGCTTCCGTCAAGAAGAGTTATCTCTTTTGAAAGAGAACCGAAATATATCATCTGAATTACGGGACGGGCAAGCACAGCAAGACCGAATGCGCTGGGAATAGCGATAATTCCCGAAATACGGATGGAGGAATGAATATATCCTCTCACCTCCCGCTGACGGTTTCCCGCCAAAGCGGCAGACATTGCAGGAAGAATACTGAGCGCAATGGGATATACCAAGGTTGAAGGCACCAGGTCTGAAATAGATATAGCGAGAGTGGTATACGCAGTATACAGCCTGTCCGCCATTTCTTCCGAAAAACCCGAAAAGATAAGACGGTTGTTGATAACCACGGTATCGAAGAAGGTGGAAAAATACAATGCAGAACCTGCAAGAGTTACCGGAACGGCAACGCGAAGAGCGTTCTTTGCGATAACGGCACCTTTGGATACGGTACGGTCAGTATCGGGAATATTCGAATTGCGGCTGAGATAAAAGGTAATTGCGAGATAAACCGTGCCGACAATAACGCCGATAGATATACCGGAAACCGCAAACGCCGCCTGCACGGGTCCGCTCCAACCGCGGGAAGCGGCAAACGCCGCACCACCCAAACCCAAAATGAGTTTAAGCACAGCTTCTATAAAGTTTGAAACTGCGGTGGGGACCATTTTTCTGAGTCCCTGAAAATATCCGCGTATGGAAGCTGTTATACAGATTATAAACAGAGTGGGAGATATAACCCGCATAGGAAGCTCTGCTCCCGGATGCGCGGTAATTTCACATATATAATCAGCACCGATAAACATAGCCAGCGAGCATATAAAACCGATGGCGCCAAAGGTAAGAGCGCAGATACGGAAGATCTGCAGGGATTCCGCACGTCTTCCCTTTTCTTTTGCAATAGCTACCAACCTTGATACCGCTACGGGAAGACCCGAAGTGGAGATCATAAACAGCATAGCATATATAGAATATGCGGCGTTAAATACACCCATAAACTCCCCAAGCTGGTTGGCAAGAGGAATTTTGAACAACACGCCTACAAGCTTGACGGCGAAATTTGAAACAGATATTATAGCTGCTTCCGCAACAAAGCTTTTGGAAGACTTATCTATGTTACTCATAACGTCCCTTTTAAAATACATTTTCAGCAGTCGAAATACTGCTTATAAAACTTTTTGATTCTGTCCTCACCGATACCCTTGGGAGTATCAAGATACTCGTATGGGTATTTCTGGTGGGCGATACGGTCTATTATCTCTTCATCGGGAGAAACAAGCTTGGTGATAGCACCTGCGCCGCAGGCGAATACGCTGGAATGCTCCTCCATCATAAGAATATTATAAAGGTTTTCCTTGCCGGGTATGGAATATCCGGTATTTTCCGCATTACCTACAGTATTCTTTTGACGGTAAAGATAATAAGGCTCCATACCGCTTTTAAGCATACGGTCGTAAACATACTGAACGCAGGAAACGGCAAGGTTTCCCGAAGGATCATACACGTTTTCTTTTGAAAAACGCAGAGCGGCAGCATTCTTTATGCTGAGAGTATGTAGGGTTATGTTCTCAAACCCCATGGAAAGCACTTTTTCAAAGCTGGAGCAAAATGTTTCGAAGTTGTCTTCGGGAAGTCCTGCAATAAGATCGGCGTTTATGCTGTCAAAGCCTATTCCCCGTGCGATATCATATGCTTCGAAAAATTGCTGTGTGGTGTGCTGTCTGCCGATAGCACGCAATACGTTTTCGTTAAGACTCTGGGGGTTGATACTTACACGTGTAACTCCGTTTTCCTTGGCGGCAAAAAGCTTTTCCTTGGTTATGGTATCCGGTCTGCCTGCTTCAAAGGTAAACTCGCGCAAAGATGAAAGATCAAAGTTTTCGGTAACTGTGCCAAGCACACGGCTTGTCTGCTCCGGTGAAAGAATGGAGGGAGTTCCTCCGCCGACGTAAATAGCGGAAAGGCTTATTCCCAATTCCTGCATTATTTGTGCGGTTGCTTTTATGTCCTTTATCAAAAGCTCAACATAATCGGGAAGCATTTTCAAAAGGCGCGGCGTAGAGTAAGACACAAATGAGCAATACTGACATCTTGTGGGACAAAAGGGAATTGAAATATAAAGCCCTGCGGTTTTTTCTCCTACGTCCTTTAGCATTCGTATTTCGTTGTGAGCGGTGCGTATGGAAAGCTCTGTCTTTTCCTTGGATATGTTGTGATCGGTTGTAAAAAGGCGGGATACTGTTTCGTCATCGTAGCCTTTATCAAGATAAAACCTTGCTCTTTTTACGGGACGTAATCCTGTAATATATCCCCACGGAAGAGAAAAACCGAACAGCTTTTCTCCTGCAATAAGAAACGCCTTGCCGATAGCGCACTGAGCGTTGAGCTCGTCGTGAACGGGTACGGAAAAACCGTATCCATCCGTACAAAACTCTCCTTGTTCCCAAACAGAACCGGCATGTAAAACGGCTTTGCCGTAATAACCGTTTCCGCGCTTTTCAAGAAAGAATTCCGCGCTGTTGGGGCTTGGATCAACACCCGTAGGGAATTTTTCGCCGGGGAAATAAAGGAGAGAAAGGGTCTGAAAATAATAATCGTTTAACAGACCCGTGGTATTATTTATTGTAAGTTTCATAAAGAAGCAGTATCAAGGTATACAGTAACGGGACCGAAGTTTTCCGCACTGATACGCATATCTCCTCCGAAAACACCACATACAACGGGAACGTTTTCCCCGATCATATGGGCTAATTTTTTATAATAGTCCTCTGCTTTGGCAGCAGGAGCAGCAGAAAGGAATTCCGGTCGTCTGCCGTGAGAGCAATCAGCACAAAGAGTGAAATTGGAAATAAGCATTACAGAACCGCCTACATCCCCCACAGAAAGAGACATTTTACCTGCATCGTTACGGAAAATGCGCATTCCGGAAATCTTTTTTGCCGCTTTTTTAATATCCTCTTCAGTGTCCGTCGCGGTAACGCCGCAGAAAACCAAAAGGCCCAAACCGATATGGGAAATACTCTCCCCCTCCACAGTACAGGAAGCGGAAAGCACACGCTGAATTACTATCTTCATTTATACCCCTCTTCCTTCGTTGCCGCGGGTAACATCGCGTACGTTTGGAACCTTGCGCAATTGCGACATTATGCTGTGCAAATGGTCGATACTGCTGCACTTTATTACTACAGTAAGCAAGCAGTTGCCTATATTCTCTTTGGCGGACATTGAAATAACATCAACGGACATATTCTTAAGCTGAACGGAAACATCTGCAAACAATGCGGAGGAATAATCTGCGTATACGTTCAAGACCGCATCAAACTTGCCTACTTCCCTCTTTTCAACCTGAGTAGACCAGGATGCCACTACCCATCTGTCTTTATCTTCGGGCTTTTGCAAACCCGCCTGAGCGTTGGGGCAATCATATTTATGAATAGAAACTCCGTAGCCTTTGGTGATAAATCCTATAATACTGTCGCCGGGCAGAGGATTACAGCATTTAGCAAACTTAACCTCACAGCCGGAAACACTGTCTATAATAACAGACTGAGAATTGGTAATTCTTCCCCTGGGAGCGGAAGGTTTTTCCTGCACCGCAGGTACTTCCTCCACCGTTTCGGGAGGGCAAACCACACGGGTAAATTCATCCTTTAGCTTTGCGGCAATCTTACTGATGGAAAGACCGCCGTAGCCAATATTATTATAAAGATCGTCAGAGTCCGGCAGGCTGATACGAGCCGCAACATTTGAAACGATCTCGTTCTTCTGCGCTTCGGAATAGCTTCTTCCGTAACGCTTTAATTCCCGGTCAACCTCAGTCTTGCCGACGATAATATTTTCTGCCCGCATTTCTTTTTTGAAATACTGGCGTATTTTATTTCTCGCTTCGCCCGAGCGGACGATTTTGAGCCAATCTCTGCTGGGTCCCTTTGAAGCGGAAGATGTGATTACCTCAACGATCTGACCGTTTTCCAATATGGAATCTATGGGAACAATACTGCCGTTTACACGGGCACCCACCATCTTGTTACCGACAGCGGAATGGATGGCGTATGCAAAATCTATGGGGGTTGCGTTTGTGGGAAGGTTTATAACGTCCCCTTTGGGAGTAAATACAAATATTTCATCCTCGAAAAGATCGATCTTCAAGGGACGGTAGAATTCATCGGGATCGTCGGTATCCTTTTCGGTTTCCAATAGAGTGCGTATCCACTGAAGCTTTTGGTCAACGATCTTTTGAGCCTGCTCACCGGATTTATATTTCCAGTGAGCCGCAAGACCGTATTCCGCTTCACGGTGCATATCCCACGTACGTATCTGAACTTCAACGGGAATACCCTCTTTACCTATAACCGTAGTATGGAGAGAACGGTAAAGGTTGGGTTTGGGAGTGGAAATATAATCCTTAAATCTGCCGGGAATAAAGTTAAACGCTTCGTGAATTATACCCAAAGCTGTATAGCAATCCAGTTCCGTATCCACGATAATGCGGATAGCATAAAAATCGTAGATCTCTTCAAAGCTTTTACTGCCGGAATACATTTTCTTGTATATGGAATAAATGGATTTTATACGTCCTTCAAGGCGGTATTTGATATGGTTTTCATCAAGTTTTTCGCCTACAAGAGATTTGTAATGATCCAAAAATCCTTTGTTTTCGCCGTATCGCTTTTCAACGTCGATCTCAACTTCTCTGAAGCCGATAGGATCCAGATATTTGAGTGCCAGCATTTCAAGTTCCTGCTTAATTTTCTGGATACCGAGACGATGTGCCAAAGGCGCATAAACGTGCATTGTTTCCAAAGCAACGGAGCGCTGTTTTTCCTCACGGCGCACGTCCAAAGTACGCATATTATGAAGCCTGTCTGCAAGCTTTATAAATATAACGCGGATATCCTTACTCATTGCAAGAAACATTTTACGCAGGTTTTCAATACTTTCATCCTGCTTGGTTTCAAAGCGGATATGAACAAGCTTTGTAACGCCGTCCACAAGGTCTGCAACGTCGTTTCCAAACTCTTTTTTTATTACGTTTAAGGTTACCTTTTCGCCACAGTCCTCAACGGTATCGTGAAGAAAAGCGGCGCATATTGAATCGGTATCAAGCTGAAGATCTGCAACAATATACGCAACGGAAAGAGGGTGTATGATATAAGGCTCACCCGATATACGGGTTTGTCCTTCATGCATCCTGAAAGCAAACTCATATGCTTTTGTAACCTTGGCTATATCATAGCCGCCGCTTTGATTTAATTTTTCTATTAAGCTTTCAAAATTAACAGACATATAACACCGTGCTTTATGCTTGTTTTGCCTTTATCCTTCCCAGCAGCTCGGAATTATCGAGATTGATCTTTCCGCTGAACGGCTTAAGAGTGATACGTATGAGCATACCGGGAATATGTTCCACTTCGGCTATGCCTTGTTCTTGCAAAACATCGCTTATTATCAATATTTTACATGCGCTTATATCGGTATCCGTATCTTCGCGGATACTGCTTACAAGACGACGCAGAGATATGGGCTTGCTTCCGTCCAGACTGCGGCGCAGATATCGGAAAACCTCCCTGAAATCCGCAAGAGTGGGAATACAATCGGCAGAAACAGGTCGGGTATTATCAAAATCGACAGCATTCAAATATGTTTCGTATTCTGTTTCGAGGAGATTTTTTTCACCCTCTGCAAGTCGAATTCCCTTAACAAGAAGCTGGGGAGTTGCGTTACCCAAAAACTCATTTATTTCCAGAGAAAAGGCAATATCGCATTTATCACCTTCGCACAAAGGAAAGTTTTCCGCGCTCATACCGAAATACACCGCAGTAATATCGTTCCTGCCTCCGTCAGACACTCTTATCTTCATATGCTTGCCTGCGGAAAGAGGTGTAAGATTTTTTATAACCGCACCTTTAAGAATGAACACCGGAACAGGATTGGAGAGTCCGAAAGGCTCCAAGCGCTGAATATCCTCTGCCTGACGTAAAGTAAGCTCTGAAAAATCCGCTTCGCAATCAATTTCAAGAGGAATAACAAGTTCGTTTTTCTTAATATGCTTTTCTGCGTAATCATTAAGTCTTGCGGAAAAAGCCTCAAGATTCTTACGCTCTATAGACAAACCTGCCGCCAGCTCGTGTCCGCCGTATTCAAGCAAAAGATCGGAGCATTCGGCAAGAGCATCCATCAAAGAAAAGCCCTTAATGCTTCTTCCGCTTCCCTTGCCGATATCTCCGTCAAAGGAGAAAAGCACGCTGGGAAGAGAATACTTTTCGGTTATTCTGGAAGCAACCACACCGATAACGCCCTGATGCCATCCGTCGGAAGAAAGAACGTATGCGGCGTTTTCGGAATGATGCTCGTTTATTTGGGAAAGCGCCTGATTATATATATCCAATTCGGTTGACTGGCGCAGTTTATTTATCTCGCAAAGTTCGGCGGCGATACGGTTAGCATCACTTTCGCTGTCCGCAAGCAGTAATTCTACCGCACGCACTGCGCTGGTTATTCTTCCTGCGGCATTTATACGAGGAGCAAGAACGTATCCTATAGTGGAAGAAGTTATTTTCTTAACCTTCTTGCCGTTTTTGAAAATACCCACCTGCTCCATAAGGGCGCGGAGACCGAGATATTTTGTATTTGAAAGATTTTCGATACCTATAGCGGCAATAAGACGGTTTTCGCCAACAATGGGCATAACATCAGCAATTGTGCCGATAGCCACTATCTCTCCGTAACGCTTGCAAATATCCTCATAGTTACCGTGAAGAGCGCAAAGAAGCTTGAACACCACTCCTACCCCCGCAAGCTTTTTGAAGGGATATTCGCAGTCTTCTCTGTGAGGGTTAACAACCGCAACCGCATCGGGAAGCACGTCTCTGCAGCTGTGATGGTCGGTAATTATCATATCCATTCCGAACTGCTTTGCATATTCGGTTTCGGCAACCGCCGTTATACCCGTATCTACGGTTATAAGCAGATCTACGTTGCCTGCAAAACGCTCGATAGCAGCGCGGCTGAGACCGTATCCTTCGTTCATTCGCTCGGGAATAAAATAGGTAGTCTCCACTCCGAGAGAACGGAGATATGTATACAGCATAGTTGTAGAGGTAACACCGTCTACGTCATAATCGCCGTAAATACATACCCGTTCCTTATTCTCAATAGCTTTTCTGATGCGGGCAACCGCTTTATCCATATCCTTAAGCAGATACGGATCGTAAAAAGAAAGTCTTGATATATCGTAAAATTCGGCAACCTTTTCTGCTGTATCCAATCCTCTGGAACAAAGCAATCTTGCTGTAAGAGGCAGATATCCGCTTTTCGTCCTTAACGCGGCGGATGCGGCGGTATCGGCGCCGTTTATGACCCACTTCCTTGAAGTCAAGGCCTTCATCTCCTAAAAATTTATTTTGTAATAATTTGAACGGTATATGCGTTTTTATTGTAAACGAATACACCGGAAACGTCTTCGTTTGAAATACTTACTGTTACGGGAACGGTGGCTGTGCCTTCCGAAAGCTCGCCCAGCACAGACATATCAACTGTTACAGATATATCGTCTTCCGTAAGCGTATCAAGAATATCCTGCAGACCGCGAAGTTCAACCGTTATATCAGCAAGAGCCTTTGCATCTATTCCGTCGGGTAAATTTAAAAATTCAACCGCTTTGGAAGAGATCACCATTTCCCGCTTTCCGATATCGGGGATGGAAAGAAGCACGGTTGCGTACTGCTGTTCATCTGCGTTTACAACCCCGTTCGGAGGTGTTATCAACACTTTAATGGGCGAATCGAACTGGGTATCTGTTTCGTCTATTTCGATAACGTATTCCTTTATATTTGTCATACGCTCAACCGTGCCGCGAAGAAGCACTGTTTCCATATCACAGCGGATATCCGCTGTAAGCTCGGAATACAACCCGCCGGTAAGCTTTACACGTACGGGAACCTCTTTTTCCATATAAACGGAGACGGAAGAGGTAACGGAAGAGTTGCTGATATAAATATAAGGATTATCCACTTCGGCATTGTTGATATCAAGAAGCTTTGCAGTAGAGGTAACTTTGATGGAATTTACCAGTTCACCCATCTCAAGATCAACGTAAGCGCCGGAAATTTTTGCAAGCTCGTTTTCCGGTCCCCAGACAGTGACAGTGGCAGGACTGCAAACTACCGTATCTATATAAAGGTTTTCCGCCAGAGTATAGTTCATATTGCGGACCTTTACTGTATACTGTGCGGAAATAAAGTTATCCACGTAAAGTCTTACTTCCCTTATGCTCTGGGAAGCAACGGTAGTGCCGTCCGGTGCGGTTATCTGAACCTCGAATTTATTCTCGCCTGCGGCGGCAACCGTGGACAGATCGATAGATGCTGTTATTTCGGAAGAACGCACCTGATTAACATCGGTACGCTTACCCGCAATGGTAACATCAACGGTGAGATCCGGCTCCTCCAACAAAGTATATCCCATTGTCTGTCGGAGCTCGGCAAGTCCTGTGACCTCGACCTTTATGTTTGAAAAGGTCTTGGTGTAATCGGGGCTGTCATAATCTATGGCAAAAAACCACAAAACTATAGATGCTATAACAGCAAGAAGAGCTGTTAAAAAGGAAATGATTTTCCCTTTATTGGCGTGAGTGGTATGATTTGCGGGGGTTTGGCTATTCTTTGTCAATATTTTCATCCCCCTTTTTGATCTTTGTAATACGTGTTATCTGATTCTTTACCTTGCTCTTCAAGGAGTTTTCTTTAACAATAAGCTGGGCTTCGAGGTAAGTTTCCAGCTTCTTGCGGGAAAAGCCTCTTTTAAGCACACCATCGCAAGCGACGGAGATAATACCTGTTTCCTCAGACACGATAAGTACGATAGCATCGCTGTTTTCGCTCATACCTATACCGGCTCTGTGGCGGGTGCCGAGATCTTTTACAATTTCGTTATTATCGGAAAGAGGTAAAAAGCATCCCGCGGCGTGAACACGTCCCTCACGGAATATCACCGCACCGTCGTGCAGAGGTGCCTTGTTGAAAAATATATTTCCGATAAGGAAAGAAGTAGGCTTCGCATCCAGAACAGTACCAGTACGTATAACGTCGCCAAGCTTTGTGGAACGCTCAAAAACCATTAAAGCGCCGGTTTTGGATTGGGAAAGCTGTTCTGCGGCAACCGCTACCTCGGTAATACATTCGGTGTATACGGCAACGGTTTCGTCATCCATTTTACCTCTTATGCTTCGCAGCGATTCGCCGCCCACCTTTTCCAAAGCGCTTCGTAACTCGGGTTGGAAGACGATAACCAAAGCAATTATTCCGACACTGAACAGGTTGGACAGAATAAAGTTAAGAGCGTGCATATTAAGCACTTCGCTTACGAACAAAAGTGCCAAAAGTAAAATAATACCAATGGCGAGCTTCGCAGCGCGGCGCTCTTGTATGAACTTAAAAGTGTAGTACAGCAAAAAAGACACTATAACTATATCAATAACGTCTATTACTGTAATATTTAACAGAGTTTCCTTAACATAATAAAGAAAATCGCTCACGCTGTTCCCTCCCGGTAAAGTATATTTAATACAATAAATTATGATATCACATTTACTGTATTATGTCAACATTTGTTGAAGCAAATATATCTGCAAAAGTTCTTACTGCTTTTCCTCTGTGGCTTACCTTATTTTTTGTTTCCATATCCATTTCGGCAAAGGTAAGTCCGTACTCTTCGTTAAGAAAGACGGGGTCGTAACCAAAGTCGCCGTCGCCCTTGCATTCGAAGATAATTCTGCCTTCGCTGGCTTCCTCGCAGTCGATACGTCTTCCGTCCGGAAAAACACAGCATATATGGCAGACAAAGCGTGCAGTACGTTTTGTATACTCAACGTTTTCAAGCTCTTTTAAAAGCTTGTTAATATTTTTAATATCATCGGCATCTGCACCGGAATAGCGAGCAGACATAACGCCGGGTGCGCCGTCAAGCGCGTCCACAACAAGCCCGGAATCGTCCGCCACGGCAGGTTTGCCGCAAAAACGGCAAACTGTATCGGCTTTTATAAAAGCATTGCCTTCAAAGGTATCGGCATCCTCGATGATATCTCCCTCAAAGCCTACGTCTTTAAGAGTAAGTATATTTACCTTATCACCGAAATATCCTTGAAAAAGCTTACGAAGTTCGCTTACTTTGTGTCTGTTGTTGGTGGCAAAAACAAGTTCCATATTTTTAATCTCCGAACATAGCTTTTACAAAATCATCGGGGTTGAAAGGACGCAGATCGTCCACACCCTCGCCTACGCCGATAAAGCGCACGGGTATATCCAAGGTATGCTTTATAGCCAATACGAATCCGCCCTTTGCGGTTCCGTCCAGCTTTGTAAGAACAAGACCGGAAATTCCTGCGGCTTTTCCGAATTCCTGTGTCTGCAGGATAGCGTTCTGACCTGTGGTGGCATCCAGAACAATAAGGGTCTCCTTGTGGGCATCGGGAAGCTCACGGTCTAAAACACGGTTTATCTTAGCAAGCTCATCAAGCAGATTTTTCTTGTTATGCAATCTTCCCGCAGTGTCTACGATAAGCACGTCCGCCTTTTGCTTGCGTGCGGCGGCTGCGGCATCAAATACTACAGCCGCAGGGTCTGCACCCTCTGACTGGCGTATCATCTGCACTCCTGCTCTGTCTGCCCAGACACCAAGCTGGTCTATAGCGGCGGCACGGAAGGTATCCGCAGCGGCAAGGATGACCTTTTTACCCTCGGCTTTATACATGGAAGCAAGCTTGCCGATAGAAGTGGTCTTTCCCGCGCCGTTAACCCCGATAACCAAGATAACGTTGAGCCCTTCTTTAATTTCCAGCGGCTTGTATTCACCGATAGTTTCGCACATTACTCTGCGAAGCTCCTCACGGGCTTTATCCGCCTCCCAAATATTCTTGGCTTTTAATTCGCTGCGAAGAGTTTCCACGATATAATCGGATGTTTCTACTCCTACATCAGCCATAATAAGAACGTCAAGAAGTTCATCGTAAAAATCCTCGTCCACCTTTTCCGCAGAAGAAAAGAGCTTTTCAAGCGGAGTTATAAAGGCGGCTTTGGTCTTTGCAAGACCTTTTTTCAATTTATCAAAAAAGCCCATTGTTGCTCCTTTTTATGAATGACTGTATTTTTTGATATTTTCTTCCATCATATCCACGTTAAGGCGGAGATAATTGGAAACACCTCTTTCATACATAGTTACTCCGTACAGCACGTCGGCACGCTCCATAGTACCGCGGCGGTGGGTAATAAGAATGTACTGGGTGGATTCGCTGTGCTCACGCACGTAATCTGCAAATTTTGCAAGGTTGACATCATCCAGCGCGGATTCGATCTCGTCAAAGATACAGAAGGGCGAAGGATTGATCTCCTGCAAAGCAAGATACAATGCGATTGCGGCAAAGGACTGCTCGCCGCCGGAAAGGAGAGAAATGCTCTTTACGCTCTTTCCGGGAGGTCTTAAAATAATATCTATTCCGCATTCCAGAGGGTTACTCGGATCTTCCAGTTCAACCTTACCAGAACCGCCGCCGAACAGAGCGGCAAAGGTTCTGCCGAAAGCGGAGTTGATGCGTTCAAAGCAATCTATAAAGGTGTCCTTCATAGTGCGGGACAGCTTTTCGATAGTGGAATCCAGCTGACGCCGTGTCTTATTAAGGTCATCTGTCTGTGCGGTAAGGAAATCGAACCTTTCTTTTTCGGTTTTGTATTCCTCAACCGCATTTACGTTTATATGACCCATGGCGCGTATCTTTGCGCGGAGAGAAGCCACACGGGTTGCGGCAGAAGTCATCTGCTCTGCAGGCAATCTGTAGGCGCAAGCGTTGGTATAGGTAAGCTCATATTCATCCCAAAGCTTTGCGGAAACCGTATCGTAATCAGTATTAAGATTCTGTCCTTTTGATTCGAGCTCGGTAAATCTGCGCAATGCTTCTTCTTTTTTGTTTTGCGCTTCTTTAACAAGACCGCGTATGGTGACAGCACTCTTTTCCGATTCATCGCGGGAAGCAAGAAGCTCTTTGAGCTTTTCTCTGTGTTTTTCAGCTTCCTCTTCAAAGCCTTGCTTTTTAACGTCGTATTCTGCCAGCAACGCTTCGGATTCCAGAGCGCTTTTCTCTGCCTGACGGATAGAAGCCGTAATATCATCTATTCTGTTTTGTATGCTTTCCTTCTTTTCGGAAAGAGCACGAATATGAGCGTTCTGTCTGTCAAAAGAAGACGCTTTTTCATAAAGGGATGTGCGGATACGGTTGCATTCTTCAAACGCACTTTGCTCGTTTGCCTTTGCCGCAGCACTGTCGGAAGCGCACTTTTCGCAAGCGGTGCGGACAAGATTAAGGTTTTCTTCAGCCTCTGCAAGCTGTTTTTCTGTCTGTGCAAGATCAGTTTCCGCATCTATGATCTGGCGGGAAGCCTGAAGCTTGATAGAATCGTTATGATTATTTTCTTCTTCAAGTCTTACCTGCGCACCGTCGCATTCACGCTGACGATCGCCGCGCAATACCAAAGCGGAGTTATATGCTGTTTCCGCCTTATTTTTATCGACGCAAAGAAGAGTATATGCAGAGTCTGCGTCTGCGATATCAGCTTCCAGCTTTTCGGCTTCGGCAGATTTTGATTTAATATCTGCAGTTAGACGGTCGATATCCATAGCTCTTGTAAACAGACCCGCTTTTTTATGAGCACTGCCGCCTGTAATACTTCCGCCGGGGTTTACCACCTGACCGTCAAGGGTAACTACCTTTACCTTGTAGCCGCTTGAAGAAGCTACCAGGGTTGCTGAATCCATATTTTCCGCAAGTACGGTTCTGCCCAACAGATCGTCAATAACCGTGCGGAACTTTTTATCGCTCTTAACCATATCGGAAGCGATGCCGATATAACCCGCTACCTTTTTAAAGTGTTCTTCATTAACACGGTTACCGGTAACGGTTTCTATGGGAAGGAAGGTTGCCCTGCCGCCGGAAGTCTTTTTAAGATACTTTACGGCGTTTTTGGCATCTTCTTCTTTTTCTGTAATTATAAACTGTGCGGATGCACCCAATGCGGTCTCCAGCGCGAGAACGTATTTTTCGTCTGTGGAAATCACAGAGGAAACGGTGCCCACGATGCCCTTAAGTTCGGCAGCGTTCATTACGTTTTTAACGCCGTCCGAATATCCCTCAAACAACGCTTCCATACGGCGCAGATTTTCACGTCTGTGTTCCAGTGCGGAAATTTCAAGGTTTACGGCAGACAGCTTTTCGTTAAGCTGATTTCGCAAAGTTCTGTTTTCATCGCACTTTTGAGTTATCTCTGCGTTCTTTTCGAAAGCGGATTTTACTTGTGCTTCGGCAGACTGAAGAGCCAAAGAAGCTTTATCCAAAACAGATTGCAGTTCTGCCAGTCTTGCTTCGGAGGCAGAAAGCTGTGCTTCCGCTTCGTCACGCGCACGGACAGCTTCTTCGGATTTAGCCTTAATGGCAGCATATGCTTCTCTTAATCCGGAAACGGTTTCGTATGCCTTTGTCTGCTCAGAAACAGCGTTTTGTTCTCTTTCCGCACACAAAACCGCAGTATCACGGTGTTTTGCATACGCTTCTTCGGCAAAAGCGAATTCTTCTTTTACCTTTGCGTGTTCGGATTCAAGCTCTTTACCCACCTCAACGGCAGCGGAAAGCATATCTTCAGCCAAAGCAAGCTCCCTTTTGTTTACGGAAATATCTTCTCCGTACCGGCTTGCCATACGGCGGTAATGCTCAGCATCGTTCAGGCGCAGAGCCTTTTCGGATTCTGTTGAAGCTATATTTTTTTCGGCTTCGGAAATAAGACGCTCGGTTTCGGAAAGCTCACGGCCGATATCATATCCCTCACGAAGAGCGTTATCCAGCTTATAATCCAATGTTCTTACGTCGTTTTCGCTGTTATCCAAAGCAAGACGTGCACCTGCGGTTTCGGTCGCATTACGCTCCAGATCGCCGCGAAGCTTATCTATCTTATCCAGCCAGAGTGTGATCTCCAATCCCTTTTTCTCTTCGGAAAGCACAAGATATTTCTTTGCATTTTCCGCTTCCTTTTCCAAAGGACCGATACGGGAGGAAACTTCGCTCAATATATCGTTAATTCTTATAAGGTTATTTTCTGTTTCGGCAAGCTTTCTTTCGGCTTCTGCTTTTTTATAGCGAAATTTGGAAATTCCCGCAGCTTCTTCGAAAATATCTCTTCTCTCATGTCCCTTCTGGGAGAGAACTTCGGATATTTTACCCTGGGAAATAACGGAATAGCCTTCTCTGCCGATACCTGTATCATAGAAAAGCTCGTATATATCCTTTAAGCGTACCTGCTTTTTGTTGATATAATATTCGCTTTCGCCGCTGCGGTAGTATTTTCTGGTTATGGTTACTTCCGTTCCGTGGTGAAGCTTGTATTCATCCTTTTTTTCATCGGCGTTTTTCTCTTCTTCGGATAGCGCCATAAAGGTCTGGGCATGGCGGTCGTATTCCGCTGTCGTATCCAGAGTGAGAGAAACGGAAGAAAAGTTTGCGGCGGGACGGTTGGGAGTACCGTTAAATATAACGTCCTCCATCTTACTGCCTCGAAGACTTTTCATAGACATTTCGCCCAACACCCAACGAACTGCGTCGGAAATGTTGGATTTACCGCTTCCGTTGGGACCGATAATAGCGGTAACGCCGTCGTCAAAGGTTATTCGTGTTTTATCGGGGAACGATTTGAACCCCTGCATTTCTATACTTTTAAGTTTCAAAAAATCAATCCTCTATATGTATTCTTACCGTATGCTCCGGCATATCGGTTCCGTATACGGATACCTGAGTAAAGCCATAGGTGCTTTTAAAATATTCCGTGTTCTTTTTGTGCTGTCCCGCCGCCTTTGAACAAGCGGAGAAAGGAACGTACACCAAAAGCTTTTTGCCGCGCTTTTCTTTTATAAGATCCTCTATCCGTCTGCGGTATAATTCACTTTCAACCAATTCTCCCATAGCGGGATGTGTGGCGCCGTAAGGTGCGGAAACAAGCTGCTCCGAAGCGTGAAGACCGACACGGAGCACCTTTACTCCGCGGGATAAAAATATATCCATACAATCTGCGCAACGGGATACTGCGGCATCCAAAGAAAGGGGCGCATATTCACCTTTTAAAGTCATATCATAAAGCGCCGTATCCTTGAACACCACGGTGGGATAAATACGGGTTTCGTCCGCGCCCCAATCGCAAATGGCTTGAGCGGTGGCGAGTTCATCCTGCGCTGTTGACGCAGGTAATCCCACCATCATTTGTCCGCCCAGACGGAAACCGTATTTTTTTATTAATTTGCAGGCATTTTCGCTGTGCTTGGCGGTATGTCCTCTTCCGGAAGCTTCCAATACCTTATCTGAAATGCTCTGAATACCCAATTCGATAGCGGTCACTCCCCTGCTTTTTAAAATATCAAGCACGGATTCATCTATAAAATCGGGTCGGGTGGAAATTCGTATTCCGTTTACCTTGCCCTCCGCCACGTATTCATAAGCAGTATCCAGAAGCGAAACCATACGTGCCTTATCAATAGCCGTAAAGCTGCCGCCGAAAAAGGCGATCTCGCTTTCCTGCCATTCGTTTTCCAAGGCTTTTTCAACTGTTTCTCTTAAGGTATTGATTTCTGCGCGTCGGTCAATTCCCGTTATCTTTTTTTGGGAACAAAACACGCAGGCGTTGGGACATCCCTCCTGTGGAATAAAAACAGGTATGTTACGATGGTTCTTCATCAAGTTCACCGAGAACGGAAAGCGCTTCCTTTGCTGCATTTTGCTCCGCTTCACGCTTTGTTCTGCCCACACCTTCGCCGAGACGGTTGGAATTGAGCATTACGCGGAACGTAAACACTCTGTCATGAGGAGGACCTTCTTCACTTACGAGAACGTATTCGAGAATTTCCTCCGGAGTTTGCTGAACGATCTTTTGCAGGCGGGATTTATAATCCTCGTTGCCGCCCTTTGAAAGCTTGGAAAGTGCTTTCTTCACACGGGGCATAAGAAAACGTCTTGCCTGATCCATACCGCCGTCAAGGTAAATTGCGGCAAGCAACGCTTCGAATGCGTCGGCAACCGTGCTTTTACGGTCTCTTCCGTTGGTAACGGCTTCGCCGTGCCCCATACGGAGATAATTGCCCAATTCTATTTCACGGGCGAATTCGCTTAATGAATTTTCGCATACGATGTTGGCTCTTATTCTTGTAAGAAAACCCTCGTCCAATTCGGGAGAAGAACGGTAAATATGCTCGGAAACGATTACGGAAAGAATGGAATCTCCCAAAAACTCCAATCTTTCGTTGGATTTCAGAGCAGTCTTTTGCTTTGTTTCGTTAACGAAAGAAGAGTGTGTAAGGGCGGTCAAAAGGAATTCTTTGTTGCGGAACACATAGCCGATCTTTTTTTCAAGCTCGATGTACGGCAACGGCTCAATCTGATGATTCATTCTGTATCGCCTCCTTAAGTTTTGATATAAGTCCGCTTTCGTGGAAGGTCTTTGCCTGACGGATAGCGGTAAAAATGCTTTTTTCGTCCGAGCTGCCGTGAGCCTTTACAACAGGCTTTGCGAGCCCCAAGAAGGGAGCGCCGCCGTGCTCGCGGTGGTCGATTTGCTTTTTAAGGTCTGTAATCTGTCTCCTGGTAAGAGCGCCTGCAACCTTGGTAACACGGTTGGCATAAAAGATACTTTTCAGCTTGCTCTTCATAAACAGACCCATACCCTCTATGGTCTTGAGCAGTATATTACCGGTGAAGCCATCGCACACAACAACGTCGCAGGTGTTGCAGGGGATATCTCTTCCCTCTACGTTGCCTACAAAGTTAATGTTTTTTTCTTGTGAAAGAAGAGCGTTGGATTCGGTATACAGAGGAGTTCCCTTGGTAGATTCGCTGCCGTTGTTAACAAGTCCTATACGGGGATTTTCTATACCCATTACAAGCTGTGCATACAAACTGCCCATATGGGCAAAAGTACGCATAAGATCGGGAGTAGCATCGGTATTTGCGCCGGAATCCACGATAAGCACGGGATTTTCAAGAGGCACAACTGCACCCAGAGCCGCACGGCGTATACCGGGAAGACGGCGTATCTTAAGAGAAGATACGGTAAAAAGGGCACCTGTATTTCCTGCGGAAACCAGAGCGTCTGCTTTTCCGTTTTTGACAAGCTCTGCCGCTACCGCCATAGAGCAATCGGATTTTTCCTTTAATACAGCACCCGGTGCATCCTCCATGGTTATAACGCTTTGTGCGTGAACAACGGTAATGTTTGAAGGCATAGGTCCTCTGTTATTAATTTCTGTATAAATAGCATCGCTGTCGCCCACAAGAATAATATCTATAGGCAACTGTGATGCCGCAAGCAAGGCGCCTCCTACAACGGATTGAGGAGCTTTATCGCCGCCCATTGCGTCAACAGCTATGGTAGTTCTCATTTCTTGTTTTCCTCTGTCCAACCGCAGTTACTGCGGCAGTAATACTGATCTCTGTTCTTTTTCTTTAAAACTATATCTCCGCACTTGGGACATTTTCTCGTCTGGGGGATGTCCCAGGAAATAAATCCGCAGGAAGAATCTTCGCAAACGTAATAAGTGGTCTTCTTTTTGCTTTGGCGTACCACGATACGCTTTCCGCAGTTGGGACATACCACGCCGCTGTCCTTGATAACCGGAAGCGTGGTCTTGCATTCCGGGTAAGAACGGCAGGCAAAGAAGCTTCCGTATCTTCCCTTACGCAGTACCATTTCACCGCCGCAGGCAGGGCATTTTTCGTCGCTTATAATCTCTTTTGCCTCCAAAGGCTTCTTTTCCGGCTCAAGAGGCTTTGTGTTTTTGCACTTGGGATAATTGGGACAAGCGGCAAACTTACCGAACCGTCCGTTGCGAACCACCATTACAGAGCCGCATTTTTCGCAAATAATATCGGTCTTTTCCGGCTCGACAGCTATTTTATCCTTTCCGATAATGCTTTCTGCGGATTTCAATTCCGCTTCAAGATCCTTATAGAAGTTTTCCAGCACCTTTATATAATCCTTGTTGCCGGATTCTATCTCGTCAAGATCTTCTTCCATCTGTGCGGTGAAGTTATAATCCACTATGCCCGAAAATGCGTTGAGCATAAGATCTGTGGTAACAAATCCAAGCTCGGTGGGAACCAAGGATTTTCCCTCTCTTATAACGTATCCTCTGGATATTATGGTGGTTATGGTTGTAACGATAGTGGAAGGACGGCCTATTCCCTTTTCCTCCAGCATCTTAACGAGTGAACCTTCGGTGTATCTGAAAGGAGGTGCTGTAAAATGCTGTTCGGGAAGAATGCCCAAACAATTACACACTTCGTTTTCGTTAAGGAGAGGAAGCTTATCCTTTGCTATTTCGTCATCGCCGGTATCCGAATCGTCGCAGATAACAAGATAACCGGGGAATCTTACCGTAGCACCTGTAGCACGGAAGATATTCCCTGCGGCATCAAGGTCCACGGAAACTGTGTCAATTTCCGCAGGCTTCATCTGACTGGCGATAAATCTGTCGTATATCAGCTTATATACTTTGTATTGATCCGCCGTAAGACGGTTTTTGATCATATCGGGAGCGAGAGTGGGATCGGAAGGACGGATAGCTTCGTGTGCATCCTGCGAGCCTTTTTTAACCTTGTAGGTGTTGGGCACTGCGGGATAATACTTTTCACCGTACTTGCCGACGATATATTCCTTTGCAGCCGCCTTTGCCTCATCTGAAACTCGCAAGGAGTCGGTACGCATATAGGTGATAAGACCGTGGGTGCCTCTGTCGCCGATATTAATACCTTCGTAAAGCTCCTGCGCGATCATCATTGTACGCTGGGTGGGAAGAGATAATCTTCTGTTCGCTTCCTGCTGAAGAGTGCTTGTGGTAAAGGGGGGCTGGGGACGGCGGTGCTTGACGGAACGCTTTACTGAAGCTACGGTAAACGATGCGTTCTTTGCAGAATTTACCACACGGTACGCATCTGATTCGTTGCTCAGATCTTTTTTGCCGCTTTTATCGCCGAAATATTTTGCCGTAAAGGTATCACCCTCCGTGTTGGAGAGTTTCGCGGTAACCGTCCAGTATTCTTCGGGAACAAACGCCCGGATTTCACGTTCTCTCTCAACAATGAGTCTTGTGGCAACAGACTGGACCCTTCCCGCCGAAAGACCGTTTTTGATCTTTCTCCAGAGAAAAGGACTTATTTTATAGCCCACAAGGCGATCGAGAATACGGCGGGTCTGCTGTGAATTCACCAGAGCCATATCGATACTTCTGGGGTTCTTTATAGCCTCTTTAACAGCCGCCTTGGTTACGGAGTTAAAGGTTATACGCTTGATCTTTTCTTCCGGAATACCCAGTACTGCCGCAAGATGCCAGCTGATCGCCTCTCCCTCACGGTCAGGGTCGGCTGCCAGCAAAACTTTATCTGCATTCTTCGCTTCTTTTTTAAGATCGCTTATAAGCTCGCCCTTGCCTCTGATATTTATATACTGAGGGGCGAAGTTGTTTTCCACGTCTATGCCCAGCTTGCTTTTGGGAAGATCTCTGACGTGGCCGTTGGATGCAACGACCTTATAACCCTTTCCCAAAAAGCCTTTGACTGTATGCGCCTTGGTAGGCGACTCGAGTATTACAAGTGTGCTCATATATTCTCCTTATTGCTTACCTGCTTTAACGTATCTTCCTCCCGCGGCGGAAATAATTGCGCCGTCAAGCTCCAGCATAGTAAGCAGTTCGTAAATTCTGTCTATGGAAACTCCGGTTTTATCCGAAAGTTCGG
Organism: Clostridia bacterium; assembly: GCA_017399965.1. Classification (GTDB taxonomy): domain Bacteria; phylum Bacillota; class Clostridia; order Oscillospirales; family CAG-382; genus SFLA01. The sequence continues at coordinate 95,781 of JAFQAP010000004.1, forward strand.
ATGCGGTAACGGGACCTGCACTTATTATCTTAAGCAGTCCCAGTTCATCCGTTTGATTATATTTATTCTCACGGGGCTGTGTTATTTTACGCCCGTAGCTTTTGGTTTTTGTTACTGTATATGCGGTAGTGGGTATTCTCAAGGTAGGGTCGTTTAACTGCAAACGCTCCATCACCTCTGCGGGAGATGATACGGAAACCGCGCCGTCAAGCATCGCGGTCACCCTGCCTGCCACAAAATATACCGGCTTGCCCTGCTGTATAGCGCGCTTTGCGGTAATAAGTGCTCCGCTTCCTTCGGCAGCCTCTACAACCAGAGTGCAATCCGAAAGGGCGCTTATTATACGGTTACGGGCAGGAAAAGAAAATCTGCCCACATCCGCACCGGGGGAATATTCGCTTATAACCACACCGCTTTTATACATAGCGTGGAACAGGCGCACGTTTTCCGGCGGGTAAACTTTATCTATGGGAGTACCCAAGACGCCTACCGAAACACCGCCGTTTAACAAAGCGGCGTTGTTTGCGATACTGTCTATTCCTTTTGCAAGCCCGCTTATTACGGTCACCCCTGCTTTTGAAAAGCTTTCGGAATAGATTTTTGCATATTCCATACCCGCTTCGGTGCAGGTACGGGTGCCCACCATTGCCACAGACTGCTTGTTTTTAAGACGGGAAATATCACCGTAATAAAACAGCATTACGGGCGGGTCGGGAATGTTGCGCAACACTTCGGGAAAATCATCATCGTGATAAGTAACGAAGCAAATTCCTCTGTTTATGCAGGTCTTGTATATTTCAAATGATTCGGAAAGATCCTTATTGCAAAGCCTGTTCTCGTAACGGGCATAACCCTTGGGCAAAAATGAAAAATCTCTGCATTCATATATTTCCGCTGCGGAAGAGAATTTATCAAACAGCAGGTCTGTAAGTCTGTTGGCGGCTCCGCACACACGCTGGAGCCAGATATAATATAATCTAACGTCCATTATAGCTCCGTGTCATTTCCCAAATAATAATAGCGGCAGCGGCTGCGGCGTTCAGGCTTTCCGTTTTCCCGGTCATAGGGATGATAACCGTATTATCCGCAAGGCTTCTTATTTCTTCGGTTATTCCCTGCCCCTCATTGCCGATAATAAAGCTATCGTTTTTACAAACCTCAAATCTACCAAGCTCAAGGGAATTATCGTAAAGTGCAGTTGCATACACCTTACCGTATTCCTTTGCCTTAATTACCGCTTTCTTGAAGTCTGCTGGCACAAATATATCTGCGGCAAACACCGCGCCCATGGAGGCGCGGAGCGTCTTTGGGTTATATATGTCCGCGCAATCGGGAGAGAGTACTATTCCAAAAGCACCGAGAGAAACTGCTGTACGGATTATGGTACCCAGATTTCCCGCATCTCTTACGGATTCCAAAAACAAAAAAGATCCTCTTTCGGGAAGCGTTTGCTCAAACAAGTCTGATTTACATATGCACAGCACACCTTGAGGAGAAGCTTCTGTAGATATTTTTTCAAAAACGCTGTCACTTACGGAATACAAAATATCATCGGGCAAAGACGCAAAAAAATCTCTGTAAGAGTTATACGCCTTTTCGGTAAAATAAACTTCAAGAGGAAAACCGCAATTACGTATATACTCTTCCGCGAGATGAATACCCTCTATGAAAAACCGACCGCTCTCCGTACGGGACTTTCTGTCCCGCAGGCGGACAATATCTTTTATCCGTTCATTGTTTCTGGAGGTTATGACCTTCATTTGATCTCCTGTACAACTATCCCGCGCAGATGCGGGATGCCATTACAAAAAAATATACTATTATTATTATAAATAATAGTACATTCTTTTTTTATTGTCAACACTTTTGTTAAGACTTTTTTCCTAAAACTACACGGTCTATACCGTGGAGATCTCGTAAAACCGCTACAGAGAAGCCGGCGGACTTAAGAATTGCGGAAACATCTTCCGCCTGGCCCATACCGACCTCATAGCAAATTACTCCTTCGGGAGAAAGAATAACAGGCAAATTTTTTGTTATCTCTCTGTAAAAACGCAAGCCGTCTTCGCCGCCGTCCAAAGCGGTTTCGGGTTCGGAAAGCACGTTGGCGTCCAACGAAGAAATGTCGTCGGTAGGTATATAAGGAGGATTACTTAAAACAAGATCGAACTGTTTTCCGTTTGCGGTTACCAGCGCTTCGTAATCTTCGGGATCCAATGCATCAAATCTCTTTACGGTTACGTTGGGCAGATCTTTTAAATTTTCCTCGGTATAAGGAATTGCTTTTCTTGAAAGCTCAAGAGCAAAGCCGCGCACGTCCGGTCTTTCGGAAGCTACCGCAGCGGAGATACATCCGCTTCCCGAGCAAATATCCGCAAAGCAGCCGTCCTTGGGAATTGCTTTGATAGCCGCTTGAGCAAGTATTTCGGTATCCGCACGGGGTATAAACACTCCGGGACCCACCTTTATCTCTCTGCCGTAAAACCAGCAGCTTCCCATAACGTACTGAACGGGTACTCCCATAGCGATCTGTCCCAAGCTGTCGGACATATTCGCAGGCAATGCCGCGGGCACGTTTTCCTCTAATTTAAGATATAAACGGTTTCTCGGTATGGAAAGATGGTGGCACAGCAAAATGTCGATTATTTCAGTTATCTCTCTTGCGCTGTCTTCGGAACAGCCTTCGGTGAGAGTCTTTTTAAGCTCGTATCTGTATTCGCCGATATTCATAGAGATTCCTCCGCTGTTTCGGATTGTTTTTCCGCTTCTTCTTCGGCTTTTATCACTTCTTCCGTAGGGATCTCGAATTCGGGAAATTCTTCGGGAAGTGCGGATTTAATGGAGCATATAGCTACTTCCATCATATCGTCTTCGGGCTCGCGGGTGGTGATCCTCTGCATCCACAAGCCGGGTGCGGAAAATATTTTTGTAAAGAAGTTATCGTGCTTGCCTGCGTACATTACGTATTCGTAGTCGATACCTACGACCAGAGGAAGCGCAATAAGCTTTGCAAGTACTATAAACCATCTCTCCCCTACGGGCGCCATGGGGAACAAAGCGCTTATCGCCCACAAAAGCAGAGAGTTTACGAGTATGGAAACTATAATTACCAAAAACATAAAGGATGTGCCGCAACGGGGATGAAAACGGGTGTGCTTGCGTACATTCTCCACAGTAAGCTCATCACCGGATTCATAGCAGGCAATGCTCTTATGTTCTGCACCGTGATACATATATACCCGCTTTATATCGGGGATAAGAGAAGTAAGACCGATATAACCGATAAAAATAAGTATCTTTAATCCGCCGTCAACACAACGGGCGGCGAAATTGAATTCATCCGCATCAACATTAAAGATAAGATCGGTGATAAACGAAGGCAGCCACATAAAAAGCACCAAAGCAAGGGCAACACCGAGAACCACGGATACGGCGGATACTATCTGCATCATCTTATCGCCCATTTTTTCCGTAAGCCATTTATCGAACTTTCCCTCAGGCTCAGCATCGTCCAGTCCCAAAAGTTCTGTTGCTTCTGTCATAGTACCCATAGAAAGGATCATAGTTTCTGCAAAATTGACTATACCTCTTACGATAGGCAATCTTAAGAGCACACTTTTTTCTTTAATGGACTTATATTTCTTTTTACGTACTGTTATCTTTCCGTTATCCGTACGGCGGACCGCCATAGCAACATCCGGACCGCTTTTCATCATTACGCCCTCCATAAGAGCGCTTCCGCCTACTCTGCCCAGACGGCAGGATATATTATTCTGGGATTTATTTGACATTATTTTGCCTCCCGACTTGAAATATTAACATTTTGCTATTATAATAGAAAGAAAAGAAAAAGTAAACAGTATTTTGTAAACAAATTCGGAGGTTTGAATGGAAAATACATTGTTTGCAAAGAATGACAGCGGTTTTATATGCTTAAATTGCGGAAAAGAGGTTCCGCCTCTGGGATATTCCTCCCGCAACCATTGTCCTTTTTGCCTGTGTTCCAGACACGTGGATGTTAATCCGGGTGACAGAGCCAGCGAATGCGGCGCCGTAATGGACCCTGTAGAAGTACGCACCGAAGCAAAAAGGGGCTTTGTAATAAAGCACAAGTGCCGCAAATGCGGTTTTGAGCGTGTAAACGGCAGACAGAATGACGATGATACCCGATTGCTGATCGAATATACGAATCCATATAATATTCCCCGCGGAGGTAAAAGATGAAAGAGAAACTAAAAAGCCTTTACAACACCTTGGGCGGACCTGTTATTTGCGCTTTGCTGGGATTTATCGGCGCGGCGTGTATCGTACCTTCCGCCGGTATGCTTACTGCCCTTCCCGTATTGCCTCTATGCGGAATACTGGCAGGTCTTTTAGCCCCCAAAAGAAGTATCAAGACTGCGTTTTTTGCAGTATGCGGTATGCTTATTTCCGCAGGATATGCCGCAGACGTACCTAATATCCTCATATACGGAGTTATATGCGGTGCCACGGCGTTTTTATGTGATTACGGTATAAGTCTTGTCAAAAAAGAAAAAGTGCGTTTTTGGGCGGTATTTCCACTCGGCGCGGCAGTTGCCCTGCAGCTTGTGTTCGGCGGGAATCTCGTTGCTTATTTCAACGCGGCTGACGTTTCAGAAAGCTACATAGAGAATCACTATAAAGACAGCGAAAACGAAGAGATAGGAAAATTGGAATACGATTTTCTTACACGCACATGGCAAAGAGAAATAGCTTCAAAAAGCTATGGGGATGCAAAGGGCTTACTTACGGTTTGCGACAAGGTTGTATTCGACGGATACGCAAAAAAGACAGAATATCTGCTTATGGCTGAGCAAAGAGCACATATTGCGGGTATTTTGCGTAAAGCATTTCCCGACGGCTCCTTTACAGTTGTTTCCGAAAGAATAAACGGATATCCGGAGGGAACCGTAACATATCCCGCCGATATGTCAGACAGAAACGAAGATATGATATTTTCCGTTTATCTGGGAGCGCTTACAAATCCCGAAGGATTTTTAAAGACCTGCAGCGAATACAGAAAGGCTTTGAAAAACGCGGGAATCGACACGGACAAAATAATATTCAGAGGCGGCGGATGGGGGCTTTACCCCATGCAGGAGGTATATACCGATATGCCGTTCTGCCAAGCAAAAATAAAATACAACTGCGGAAATGTTTTCGACCGCAGACAGGATAATCTTGACAAACATTTTATAAAAGATAATTTCTTATATAACTAAAAGGAGCAGAATATGAAGAGCAGAAAAGAAATGAACCCCGAATTCACCTGGGATTTTACCCACATTTATGCCGATAACAAGGCTTGGGAAAGCGCCCTTGCTGAGGCGGATAAGATAGCTGATACCATCCCCGCACTCAAAGGCACTTTGGGCGAAAGTGCGGAAAGTCTTAAAAAAGCTATGGATCTTCTGGCAAAGGCCAATCAGGCGGCAGAACTGCCCTATATCTACGCAATGCTTTACAAAAGCGCGGACAACGGCGATAACGAAGCGCAGGAAATGGAAGCCAAGGCAGTTTCTCTGTTGGTTAAATTGGGCACCGTATGCTCCTTTATCGAGCCCGAGATACTCTCTATCCCCGAAGATACCTTAAAGCAGTATATGGAATACGAAGGACTTGCAACGTACCGCCATATGCTGGAGGACATTTCACGAGGAAGAGCCCACGTGCTTGACGAAAAGAGCGAGCTTCTTCTTGCTCAGATGGGCGATATCACCCGTATTCCCGACGATTGCTTTACCATGTTCTCCAACGTTGATATGGAGCTTCCCTGCATAACCGATGAAAAAGGTGAAAAAGTTCAGCTTACCAACGGCAATATGGGCATTTACCGCGAAAGCAAGGACAGACGTGTGCGTGAAGAGACCTTTGAAGGTTATTTCGGCACTTATAAAAAGTACGTAAACACAGTTGCCGCTATGTATGCGGGCAACGTAAAGATTGACAACTATTTTGCTGCTGTCCGCGGCTACGAAAGTGCTTGTCACAAGGCATTGTTTGGCGGCAACATTCCCGTATCCGTTTATGATTCTCTTATCGAAGCCGTGCACGGCGCTCTTCCCACAATGAAGAGATATATTAATCTCCGAAAAGAGACTTTGGGTCTGGAGAACATTGATATGTTCGACCTTTATACTCCAATGATGGAAGATGTTGATTATACCGTCACCTTTGAACAGGCAAAGGATATGGTTAAAAAAGCGCTCCTTCCTTTGGGCGAAAGATATCAGGAACTGCTCGACAAGGCTTATTCCGAGCATTGGATGGACGTATATGAAAACAAAGGCAAACGCTCCGGCGCTTTCTCCTGCGGTGTTTACGGAGTTCACCCCTACGTGCTGCTGAATTATACCGACAGTCTTGACGATGCATTCACCATGGCACACGAGCTTGGACACGCAATGCACTCCTATCTCTCATCCGAGAAGCAAGATTATGTTAACCACGATTACCGTATAATGGTTGCGGAAGTTGCATCTACCGTTAACGAAGTTTTGCTTACTATGTATCTCCTTAAAAATGAAACCGATAAGAAGCGCAAGGCATATATTCTTAATCATTTTCTTGAAGGATTCCGCACAACCGTATTCAGACAGACATTATTTGCCGAATTTGAGCGCAAAGCTCACGATATGGCGCAGGCAGGCGTGCCTCTCACTCCCAAAGCGCTGTGTGATATTTACCACAGCCTTATCTCCCTTTACTATGAAGGTGCGGGTATAAATGATATTATGCAGTACGAATGGGCATATATTCCCCACTTTTACACGGCATATTATGTATACCAGTACGCCACCGGTTTTTCCAGTGCGGTCGCTATTGCAAGAAACATTCTTGAAACCGGCGATGCTTCCGGATACCTTGAATTCCTTACCACCGGCGGCAGCGATTATCCTCTTAACGAGCTTAAAATTGCAGGAATTGACCTTACAAAGCCCGAAGCCGTAAGCAGCGCAATGAAGGTGTTTGACGATACCGTAACCGAGCTCAAAGAGCTTCTTTCCGAAATCTAAATAAACCATACGGGGCTTGCGTTATTCGTAAGCCCTGCGTTTTTATTTGCATAATCATCTCCCCTGCGGGCAAAAATATATCTGCTGGAATAAACTGAAAACGGGGCGATGATCAAAAGTGAACGAACAAACTGTAATACGGCGCGGAGATATATATTATGCGGATCTTTCACCGGTAGTGGGATCGGAGCAAGGCGGGGTGCGTCCGGTGCTGATCGTGCAAAATGACGTTGGCAACAGACACAGTCCCACGGTTATTGCCGCCGCGATCACTTCACAAACGGGAAAAGCACGGCTTCCCACACATATAGAAGTTACCGGAGACAGCATAGGCGCGGGGAAAGCTCCCGGATGCGGTCTTGCAAAAAATTCCATAATACTCCTTGAGCAAATACGTACTCTGGATAAAAAACGGCTTAAAGATAAAATGGGGCATCTTGACGATACCACTATGCAGCAGGTAAACGAGGCTCTGAACGTCAGCTTTGGGCTGTAAAGCGTTTTCGGAATGTGCATTTTTTAAATGTACATTCCGTATTTTTTCGATATAATCGGACAAAATAAGAGCTAAAAATAATATGAAAAATAAAATTAAAAAAAGTATTGACAAATTCGATTTTGTGAGTATAATAGTGAATGTTCACGCGGCTGTGGCGGAACAGGCAGACGCGCACGTTTGAGGGGCGTGTGGGCAACCGTATGGGTTCAAGTCCCATCAGCCGCACCAAAATAAACGACAATTTTCTTTTAGAAGATTGTCGTTTTTTTGTTCTTTTCACTTTTCTCTTTTCGGTCTTCTCTCTTCTCTCAAATTGTCGTTTCCGGAGAAAAAATAAGAGAGCAGAGATAAAAGGAAAGGCAGCTTTGCTTCGCAAAGCATCGACTGAAGGCAGATTAATCCCAGCCGTGTTAAATTCATGTCATGTCTAACGTGGTATAGTTTGCATCTAAAAGTTTTTGTTTGAACTGTAAAAACCTGCTTGTTTTTGTTCCATATAATAAAGCACGTGCGGAAAAACCGAAAACAAAGGATCTTTTAAAAATTATCTTTGTCTTAACACCGCTTGTGTACAAAATAAACCAACTTTTCTCGATGTTTCTTCCGCCTACACAAGTACCGGAACTCTTTCCGTACTCTTCATTGAAGTTTTCCGAACAAACATCAAGATTGATCTTATGAAGTCCGTCATTGTCTTCGTATATAACATGACCGAAAGAAATTTCTTTGGTTTTACGGCTAACTTCGCGTATCTGATGGTCATATATAATAGTTTCCGTAATCATATGCGCTATTCTTTGCTCTCCTTCTCTATTTTATCCTTTTCCCTGCCCCAGACGGTGCCGCGGTGGACAGCGTGCAGAGAAGCGAACAGCACGGGAAGCGCTTCCACTCTTCGTATTGCTGTGATACGGGCAAAAATATCGTAGCCGTTGTTATATGCATACACGGACAGCAATGCGCTGTCGCCCAGCAGATATCCAAGCACGTTTTGGTTGGAGGAAAAAGACATTCCCTCGGTGCAGGGTTTCCCCTCCAGAACGTCGCCCACGGAAATATTATTACAGATTTCGGAATAGTTTTCTATGGCAATACCGCCTTCAAGTTCAAACTCATCCAGAATTTTCATAAATTGCCGCCTCCTTGAGATGAATTATAACATATTTTTTGAATTGTTGCAATTCTTTACTTGACAAAGTTGAGTAAATATAATAAACTATACTAAACACGGAGGTATAACGATATGTTTAAAAAAGCTTTTATATTACTTCTTTCCGCAGCGCTTATATGTGCCGCGTTCACAGTGGTTTCTTCCGCAGCAGACGCTTGCAAGATCGGTCTTGAATATGCGGCCGAGGGCGAAACACTTTCTTTGACCGTTACATATTCTGATTTTACAGATCCCGACGGTGTTGTAGCAGTATCTTCTAATGTATATTTCGATAAATCTGTTTTGGAATTCCAAAGCGTTGAAGCCGATTATCCCGAAGAATGGGGAGAACAGGGCGATAGCTGGAGCAAACTTTATGCTGAAGGCAACGTGCTTATCTGCCTGCTTTTTGACAGCCCCGAAAAAGGCCATGGAACCACCGACCCTATCACCTGCACCGTAAACTTCAAGATTCTTTCCAAGGGTGTAGATACACTTATCGAGGTAAAGAATACCGAGCTTACCGAATCCGAAGATCTGATCTCACTTACCACTCCCAACACTTCTCTTAACGTAAGCATTTCCGAAAACGGCGAAGTAAGCGGCGACGTGAGCGAAGAAGAGATTTCCCTTCCCGAAGAATCCGAAGAAGTATCCGTTCCCGAAGAATCCGATACGACCAACGAAAGCAAGGATGAATCCGACAAGCCCGAAAGCGACGCTCCTTCTTCCGACGTAAGCGACAGCGGAAACGACGGCGGTAACAATACCGTTGTTTGGATAATTGTCGGTGGTGCTATCGTAGTTATTGCTGCTGTGGTAACCGTAGTGGTAATGAAGAAAAAGAATTAAAACTCACCCATAATCATTTAAAGTGGCTGTAAAATCAGCCACTTTTTTATTACATCAAAAAAACTGCCGCAAGCTAATATGCGGCAGTTTTTGTGTTTTTTTATTCGACTACGATCGTTACGGTGCAGGACTCGGAATTACACAGACCTTCGGAATATATATATGTAAAGGTTACTGTGCCGGTAAAGCCGGCTTCGGGATAATAAGTAAAGCTGCCGTCATTTGCCAGAGAGACCGTGCCGGAAGCAGGCATTGAAGATATCTCAAACTGAGCGTAACCGGGAGCATCCTCAACAATTACCCCGCTGAAACTTTCGCCCTTAGCAGAATTAAAAGTACGTTCCTCAAGAATATCGGGGTAAACATCAAGAGTGCCTTTAATAAACTGATAAGTGTAATCGTATATCAATCTATCACTTTGATCCTTGGAAACAGCCGCATCGTAATATACGGTTACATCCTGATAATACATATGAACGCAATCCTTCATATAGCCGTACAACACGCCGCCGGAAAGATATTCCATATATTTTCTGTAGATAATATCACTGCTAAACGCTTTGCCGGATATTTCTATTTCTATACCCATACCGTAAAGCTGGGTAAGATACGCTGCTTGAGGAATCTTGGAATAAGGCTCTTCTTCTTTGAATACGTAGTTGGGCTGCATACAAGCGACATCAAAGCCGTAGGAATCCCATGCAGAAAATCCAGATGCGGTGTAATAAGGAATCCAGAAGAAATCATATCCTCTGTTATGAACAATCTTTGCGGTTTCGGAAACAATATACGGAGCGTTATCCTGCGGATAAATGGACTCATCGTACCAATAATAACCCACAAATTCTATGTTTTCAAAATCGTATTCGCTAAGCTTCGCTTCGAACATCTCCATATACCATTCAAGAGCGCGGAGTCTGTTTTCATCGGTAGTGAGACCGTCTACAACTCCGTCTCCGTTGATATCGCCGAAATCGGTTCTTTCGGAATTGGGATAATATAAGGTAACGGTGAATCCGTATTTATAATCATCGTCCAAGCCGAGCGCTTCTTTTACGATTCCCGCCGCCTCTTCAAGAGCCAAAATATTTTCGTTTTCGGTAAACAGATCGGTTATAGTCCACTCCCAATCGCTTCCCTTGGAATCGTTCCATCCGGAAAGTCCGGAGGGAAATCCGCCGCTGAGGAGGAACAGGAAGCTATCAAACATAGTGTCCTTAATATTACCTTCACTGTCAACGTAAGCGAGATAAGGAATAAGCTTTTCAACGGTATATCCGTCAAACGAGGTACCGTGATACAAGAGAACGAGGTCCGCCGCGCCGCCGAGAACGTCCTCTTTGGGAGCCTGGTTGCCTTTTCCGAACAGATTGCGCTCGGGCACGACTCCGGAGGAAAGTGCCGTTGCGCCTGCCGTAGAGGTCGTACCGTATACTTCAAGCTCCCCTACTCCGCACCAGGTGTTGATATTAAAGGAAAAACAAACGTATCTGGTTTGTATGGGAGTTTTAAGCGAAAGCTCTGCGGATACCAACGTGTTATCGTTTTCGGCACTAACCGGCATTGTGCCCGCTACGTACCACTTTTCGCCGTCCATAGAAAGATAAATATCAACTGCGGTGGGAGCGAGAACAGCCCAATCAACAAGATGCGTAAACTGGGCGGTGAATTTGCGCACGGCACTGGTGGCACCGAGATCGTATATTATATCACGGGAAGAACCGCCGTTAAATTTAAAGAACTGACCGTTATGAATGCTGTTGACTGTAGCGAGTTTGCCGTCAGTCATAAGCTTTGAATCGACCTTGGTGTTATTTGCGGCTTGTTCATCGTTAACATCGGAAGGACAGTTGATCTGCTGGGTAAGTCCCTTTATAAGATTTACCACTTCGGTAGAAGGATTAGGCCAGTTTTTAACACTGGGATCGATAACAAGCGCCGGATAAAGCGTATCCGTATCGGTCTCTCCCGTATTTGCATATACGGCAACCTCTTCAACAAGATACATCTTCGTATCTGTAGCTTCTAAAGTAAATCTTACATAACGTCCCGACGCCGCTTTGCTGAGTATCAAGGGAAAATCATAAACACTCTGACCGGAAGCCACACCAAAAACTCTGCCAACGTCTGTAAAGTTTTTGTTATCGTCGCTTACGGAATATGTTACCGCCGCGGGCATATAATTGCCGACGTTCATATTAGAATAACATTCTGTGCGGAACACGCTGAGATCATCACGCTTTTTACCGAGATCCACAGTGATGGTAACAGCTTCTCCTCCTTCGTATCCCACCCAGATACCGCTTTCGAAAAAGCCGGTAAATACGCCGTCGGTAAGACGTGTATTATTATCCGGAAAAGCAGAAACGGAGTTTTTGGAAGCCTTATATTTTGCTCCCTTGCTCACCAGTTGAAGCGCAAGAGATTTATCTACAGGCTTTTCGCCTTCGTATTTTACGGTTCCGAGCGTATCATAAGTTTGTTTTATTATCTCAAGAAAAGCTTCGTCAAGCTGAGAACCTGCTGCTTCATCGGCGATTACGACAAGTTCATCGATAAACACCCAAGCAGCGCTTTTTTCCACAGCAAATTTAATATAACGTGCGGATACGTAATATTCGGAAGTAAGAACCGCCTCTGCACGGCTGTCTTCTTTATATTCCGGCATAACGCAATTACCTATTCGGGTAAATTTCTCACCATCCACGGAAGCAGAGATCCTTACGCCGTTGGGAGGATAAATACCTGCGGTGTTGGTGGAAAGAAAACTGCAGCGGAACTCATATATAGTATCATAAACCTGCCCAAGATCGACAGTTACAAAAACTGTGGAATCCGTATAACCGGAATACTTGGCGTCGGTATAATCTCCTACATTGTCGGGTGCAAACTGACCGTCGGTAAGCTCGGTGGTATAGGAATCGGGATACGCTTCTCCGGGAGTAGCCGTGTTTGTGTAGGGCTTACCGGTGCTTATAACAGAAGCGTTTTTGGGGTTTTCAACGGGAATTTTAATTTCCTCTTCTTTGGATTGCTCGTCCGGTACAGATTCAGACGGTTTCTCGGAAACGGAAACATCTGAAACTTCGCCATCGGAAACGCAGCCTGCGAAAAGCGACAAAAGCATAACAAACGAAAGCAAAAGCGCTATCTTTTTCATCAAATATACCTCCGTAAAGTTCACGGTAAACGCCGTGATTGTTTAACGGTATTTTAACATCAATAAATTAAAGTGTCAAGTAAATTATTTCATACATAAATTCATTGACACAGAGTCAAAACTGCTGTATAATATTGATACAGGCAATGTTGTTAAAGGAGATGATGCTATGTCTGTATACATTTGGATCGCTTTGTTTGTAGTTTTGATTGTAATTGAAGCAATCACAGTCCAGCTTACCACTGTTTGGTTTGCGGCAGGCGCCCTTGTTGCCGGTGTCGCTTCCTTTTTTGATGCACCGAACTGGCTGCAATGGGTTCTGTTTTTGGCGATTTCAATTATTCTTGTAATGCTCACCAGAAAATTTGCCAAAAATATATTAAAGGCGGAACCCAAGCCGACAAATGCAGATGCCGCTATCGGACAGCGCGGCGTTGTGTGCGAAGAAATCGACAATCTTAATGCCAAAGGCGCTGTAAAGCTTAACGGAATCGTCTGGACTGCGAGAAGCGAAAACGGGGAGATAATACCCGAAAATTCAACCGTTGTAACATTACGCATTGAAGGCGTTAAACTAATTGTAAAGAAACTAAACAAGGAGGATTAATTTTATGGGACCTTACGCATTACTCGGAATAGGAATAGTTATATTCTTTTTAGGAGTCATAGTTGCAAACATCAAGATAGTTCCCCAATCACAGGCTTACGTTATTCAGCGTTTGGGCGTTTATCACGCCACTTGGCAGACGGGAATTCATTTTAAAATTCCTTTTTTTGAAAAGATTGCAAAGGTGGTTTCCCTTAAAGAACAGGTAGTCGATTTTGCGCCTCAGGCTGTTATCACCAAGGATAACGTTACCATGCAGATCGACACGGTAGTTTTCTATGCCATTACAGACCCGAAAATGTTTACCTACGGTGTTGAACGGCCTGTCAGCGCTATTGAAAACCTTACTGCTACCACACTTCGTAACATTATAGGCGAAATGGAGCTTGACCATACCCTTACTTCCAGAGATACAATTAACTCTAAAATAAGAGTAATTCTGGATGAAGCTACAGACCCCTGGGGAATTAAAGTTAACCGTGTTGAACTGAAAAATATTATTCCCCCTCATGAAATTCAGGATGCGATGGAAAAACAAATGAAGGCGGAACGTCAAAGACGTGAATCCATCCTCCGCGCCGAAGGTGAAAAAGCAAGTAAAATACTTGTGGCAGAGGGTCAGAAGGAAAGCCAGATCCTTGCTGCGCAGGGCGAAAAAGAAGCCGCTATTCTGCGCGCCGAAGCAATTAAAGAGGCAAAGATAAGAGAAGCCGAAGGCGAAGCGGAAGCTATACGTCAGGTGCAAAAAGCAAAGGCGGAAGCCATTGAACTTATCAACCAATCTAATCCGGGCGACGGATATCTTACCATTCAAAAACTGGAAGCCTTTGTTAAAGCGGCAGACGGAAATGCCACAAAGATAATTATCCCTTCCGAGATACAAGGCGTTGCGGGACTTGCAAAATCAGTTGTTGAGACCGTTAGCGAACAAAAACAGTAAAATCTTGACAAAATATGTCCGCTGTGTTATAGTTAAACAAATCGGACTAATCACCCCCAAGAAGCCTGACGGTTTCTCGGGGACCCTGACAAACAGAAAGCCCGACACCGCGTCGGGCTTTTTTACTAATATCGGAGGTAGCTCACTTATGAACATTTATGAAGAACTGCAGGCAAGAGGACTTATTGCCCAGGTAACCGATGAAAAAGAAATACGCGAACTGGTCAACACCGGCGGCGCAAGATTTTATATTGGCTTTGACCCTACAGCGGATTCTCTCCACGTAGGTCACTTTATGGCGCTTTGCCTTATGAAGCGTCTTCAGATGGCAGGCAACAAGCCTGTTGTACTGCTTGGCGGCGGCACCGGCTTTGTAGGCGATCCTTCCGGCAGAACCGATATGCGTCAAATGATGTCGCCCGAAACCATTAAGAGCAACTGCGATAAGTTTTTAAAGCAGATCGGCAAATTTATCGAATTCGGCGAAGACAAGGCTATTGTTGTAAACAACGCAGACTGGCTGCTCAGCCTCAATTATATCGAACTGCTCCGCGAAGTAGGTGCTTGCTTCTCTGTTAACAATATGCTTCGTGCGGAATGCTATAAACAGAGAATGGAAAAAGGGCTCAGCTTCTTTGAATTCAACTATATGATAATGCAGGCATACGATTTCTACTATCTGAACGAGCATTACGGCTGTAATATGCAGTTCGGCGGCGATGACCAGTGGAGCAATATGCTGGCAGGTACCGAGCTTATCCGTAAAAAGACAGGCAAGGACGCTTTTGCAATGACCATTACCCTGCTTCTTAACAGCGAAGGCAAGAAGATGGGCAAGACCGCAAAGGGTGCCGTTTGGCTTGACCCCGAAAAGACTTCTCCTTTTGATTTCTACCAGTACTGGCGTAACGTTGACGATGCTGACGTTATGAAGTGTATACGTATGCTCACCTTTATTCCCGTTGAAGAGATCGCGGAAATGGATAAATGGGAAGACAGCCGTATTAACGAAAAGAAGGAAGTTCTGGCATACAGCCTTACCGAGCTTGTTCACGGCAAGGAAGAAGCAGACAAGGCAAAGGCAACCGCAGCTGCGCTTTTCTCCGGTGAAGGTGATGATTCCAATATGCCCACCACCGTTCTTACCGCAGATATGATAGGCGAAGACGGTATCGGTATTATCGACCTGCTTGTAGCCTGCAAGCTGGCTTCCAGCAGAGGCGAAGCAAGACGTCTTGTTGAGCAGGGCGGTATCTCCGTTAACGGCGAAAAGGTTGCAAACGTAAACCATAAAGTGCCCGCTTCCCTTATTGCCGAAAGCGTTAAGATCAAAAAAGGTAAAAAAGTATTCCACAAGGTAACTTTATAACCGCATATATCGACAGATATTAAACTATCCAAGGCACTGCAGCGTATATGCAGTGCCTTATATATTTTTGAGGATAAATATTATGAACTACGAAATTATTCACCTTCCCAAGGAAAGCTGGAAAGGCACTCCGATAATGATCAGATATACCACGGAAGAATACTATGATCTTGAAACAACGGTTGACAGCAACGGTTTTAATGTCAAAATGGTTAAAAAGCAATTTGAATCTTCCGTAACTCATTCACCCGAAGAATACGATTTTCCGGACAGTTTGTATCAGGACCATTGGGAAAAAGCAGATGCTTACGGAATAGTATGCGAGCAGGACGGTAAAAAAGAATTGCTTGCCTGCATTGAGCTTTGTCCCGAGGAATGGAGCAACCGTCTTATGGTAACCGAGCTTTGGGTTGCGGATAAGCTTCACAGACAAGGCATAGGCACAAAATTAATGAATTTCGCCAAGGAACAGGCAAAGCTCCAAGGCAGAAGAGCTATCATTCTGGAAACCCAATCCTGCAACGTAAGGGCGATCGCATTTTATCTCAGCCAAGGCTTTGAGCTTATAGGCTACGATACCTGCTGTTATACCAATCTTGACGTTGAAAGACACGAAATTCGCTTTGATTTCGGGTATTTTTTGCACAAACGCGAGGGCAGGTGGCAATAAAACAAATATCAAAAAGCCAAGCTGTTTTGATCAGCTTGGCTTTTGTGTTTTTGATTTACTTTTTATATTTGATTATGGTGTATACAACCAGACCGATAGAAACGGCAACCGCGATGATAATGGGAACAAGATGAGCGTAATTAAGGAAGCCGCCGTTTCCGCTATCGGATTTTTCAGAAGTTTCGCTTACTTCGGCAGAGGGTTCTTCGGAGGATTCTTCAACGGGAATACGGTCGGAAAGACGGCAGGCAAGAAGCTTTTCCAAAAGTCCTTCGGTTGCAAAGGCATCGTTCCAGATACCGTGGCCTGCGCCTGCGTACTCAACGTATTCAACCTTTGTTCCGCCTGCATCCTTTATTGCCTGAACGGTATCGCGGGAGCCGGAAACGGGAACCGCATCGTCTTTATCGCCGTGGAATACAAACAAGGGAACGTCTACAAGGTTTGCTGCCTGGGAAATATCTCCGCCGCCGCAAACGGGAATGCCCGCCGCGAAAACGTCGTTATGGCGCATCATAATATCCCACGTGCCGAATCCGCCCATAGAAATACCTGCGGCGTAGATACGGTCGGTATCTACGGAATATTTTTCGGTAAGCTCATCCAAAAGCTCCATAACCGCGATCATTTCGTCTGATTCGGGAACAGCTTCAATGGAATATGCGCCGTTTGACCAAGGCGTATCCACCCACTGCTGTCCCGCAGGGCACTGAGGTGCAACTATAATGGTTTCGGGCATATTGTCTGCAAGATACTGAACGCAGTGGAAAAACTGCAGTTCGTTATCATTACCTCTCTCCCCTGCTCCGTGGAAGAAGAAAAGAAGGGAGTATTCCTTGGTTTCATCATAATTTTCGGGCAGGATAAGGCGGTAAGGCAGAGTAGTGGTATCGTTGGTATAGGTGTATTTCCCTGCGGTTTCCTTTATATTTCCTGCCGCAGAAACGGTAAGAGGCATTGTAAAAAACAACATAATTAATAATACAGCCGCTAATTTACGCATGGCGTGCTCCTTTATCTGTTATTAATTCTCAGTCCCGCACGGCGGATATGGTCGATCTCACCCAGACGCTTGAGGCAAGGACGGGTAAAGCCGTTATCCGAATTGCGGAAAACAAAGGTGGTGACGCTTGTGGTATTAAGAGAAATTCCGGGATACATTGCAGCGGGTGCGGTGTTCAGCAGATGTGCTATCCAAGCACAGCCGAAACCGCCGTGGCAGAATACCGCGATACTGTCATCGTTATGATTGGTTATGCGGTAAAAAGCTCCCTCTCTGGAATAACCGCAGGATGCAAGGAACTCATCGGAATTCTTTATCATATTTTCTACGGTTGCCATACGGTTGTCTTCAAAGTTATCCTTAAAATCGTAAATGCCCTTCTGGAGAGAAAAGCTGTATGTACAATTGCTCTCCGGAGTAAAGCGGTGGGAATCCATATAATCCATGCTTTCCGCTGTCCAAGGCAGTATGATAGGCTCCATACCCTTTTCCTTGCAGGTAGGTGCTGCCGTATCCAACGCTCGTCCCAAAGGAGAAGAGTAAATACGGTCTATTTTGACATCCTTCATCCATTCGCCAAGCGCGTTTGCCTCTTCCCAGCCGAACTCGGTAATGGTATTGTTTGCGTAATCGGGGTCTGCGTGTCTTATAATATATAGTGTCATTCTAACGTATCCTTCTTCATTTCCGCAAGACCTTTTCTGAACGCTTCCAGAGTCTTGGGGATATTTTCATCAAGTCTGAGATAATTGGTTATAACGCTGGTATCGTTAACGGTAGCGTAGTCATTGGCGGAGAACCAAACCGCAACCTTAATACGCTTGCAGAACTCTTCGTCCTTTTCAAAGCATTTGAACATTTCTTCAATCCATTTAGCCTGAAGGTTTTCGTTTCTTCCGAGTTCTGATTTAATATAACCGTTTGTACCCCAATCGTAATAATATTCACCGCCGGCACCGCAGGCAAATTCGCCGATACACCAAGGATAATCGTCAAAATAAGGCATACCGTTGTTATATACCTGTGTGTACATTTCCTTAAAGGACTTAACGGTGTTTGAATTGTTCATTTCATAGTTGGTAACACCGTACATCTGAACACATTCGATATCGGGCAGATAGCAAAGCTCGTTGCCCCAGTTGGAGTAAGGACAGCTTGTTGCAATGGGATTGAATATCCATATACAGTTATCGACGCCCTGCTCGCGGAAGATGTTATACATACGCTCCCAGCACATCTGGAAAATATCGGGATCTGCAAGAGTGAGCATTCCGCAGTAATCCGTCCAGTCGGTGTTCATTTCATTACAAAGACGGAAGAGTACGGGTTTGCCGTATTCCTTGATAGACTTGGCAAGTTCGACGAATTTTTTATCCATCTTTCCGCGAATGATATCATACATGGGAGTATCACCGGACGCGGCGTTATTGGTATATGTCCACTGATACGTAAACATAAGCACGGGCTTGCCGTTAAATCCGTTACCGCCCGCGTGTTTTTCGGCACGGGGCTTAATGCTTTCTTCAAAGGTGCTTTCGGAATCATACCAGCCCATATGGAGATATGTCATATATACGTCCATATCGTAATCCAGAGCTTCTTCGCTTGAAAGCCATTCAACGTAATCGGAATCGTTGCCCTGATAGAATGCGCCCCAATCCACGTGCTCCTGGTTGCAAAGCTTTTCGTAATATGCTTTTGTTTCCTCGTTCCAGAATTCGGGAATATTACATTCAAACTTGCCCTGACCGTTAACGGGAGTACCGCTCTTTTCTATTTCACGGAAGGACTTGAGCATAGTATCAAAAGCATCGTGCATTTCGTCCACGGATTTGAATACGAACAGATAGAAGTATTCATAGGTCTCTACGGGACGTACAATAGCGATGTTGTAATAAGGCATCTCTATTTTAAGGGGAAGGTTGATGGTTATGCTGTGTAAAGTAACGGAATATCCGGGAAACATTTCCGTATCATTGGTTATAGGCTGACGGGTGCGGCGAAGATTATTTTCCGCGAGAAATTTAGTATCGGCAAACTGTTCGGTAAGCCACTCGTGGAGATAAAGCTCAAGACCGCTTTCGTGGTCGCCGTAAGGATTTTGGTCCTCATATGTAAGGGTGAGGCAATATTCATCGGTAAAATACTGAGAACGGAGAGCGCCGAGGCTGAAATCCGCCTGCACTTTACCGCCGGGGAGTGTAAGGCAGTATCCTTCGGGAAGGTTTACGGCACGGGTATATCCGTCGCCTCCGAAAAGATAGCGAAGGTCTTTTCCCTCTGCGCTTGCAACAGAGCCCAAAGACTTACCGTCTGCAAATACGCCCAAGGAATATACTTTTTCTGCAGTATCAATTCCCTTTTCGGTATCTGCATAAGCTTCATTCCAGAAAGAAGCCGCATTCTTATCAGTTACCAAGACTTCACTCTCCTCTTTATCAGATACGTCGTCGCTCGTCTGAGAATTATCCGGCGTGCAGGCAAATACTGCAGGCAGAAGCATTAAGACAAGCAAAATAAAAGCAAAAATTTTCTTCATGATATCCTCCGAACATTAGTGCGGGCACAAACGCCCGCTACGTTTACTGCGGTAAATATAATAACATATATTGTGATAAATGTCAATTTTAACTTGTATTAATATGAAATCCGTGTTATAATTTTACATATTAAAGCGAGGTGCAAAAATATGGACAGTATTATACTTCATAAATTCAATATTCCTGTAAAAGGAGTAAAAAAGAAAACGATATATCATTTCAGTGATACCCATCTTACCGAATACGATTCTCTTTCCGATGCCGCAGAAAAAGAAAAAGCCATAAAGCAGACCGCTGCTTGGGAAAACGTGAGATACAGCTTTATCTCCGCCTACAACGAACCCTTTACGGATGCGCAGAAAATCACCGGTAAAGAGCATTTTGAAAACCTTATAAAGCTTTCGTCAGAAGGCGATGCAGTTGTTATGGCAGGTGATATTCTCGATTACGTAAACGGCGCAAACCTGCGTATTGCCGAGAAAGGATTTGCAAGCCTTAAATGCCCCTTTATTTCTGTTTGCGGTAACCACGAAAAGGCTGATCAAATTCCCGAAACCGGTGCGGTTTCCGTTATGAAGAAGGACGTACAGACAATTGAATTTGACGACCTTATAATTATCGGCTTTGACAATTCGAAACGTATAATTACCGAAAACCAATTAAATGCGCTTGCAGACACCTTAAAAAAAGGAAAATGCACCGTTATTGCACTTCACATTCCCATTATGACGGAAGATAACGAGGAGGCTTTAAGAAGAGCGGGAGAATATTTCCAGCTTAATTACAACGGATGCCCCAAAGAAAATATAAGGTTTATTGAGCTGATAAAAGAAAATTCCGCTCTTGTCGCTGCTGTGCTTGCGGGACATCTGCATTTTAACAATATTTCCCATATAACCGAGGGGGTTACACAATACGTTTCTTCCCAGGGTATTGCAGGTAATATAAACGAATACACCATAGGAGAATAAAAAATGGATTACATAAAGCTTTGCGAAAAATACAATTTCGAAATGCCTGCATACGCAAAAGAGTATTTTGAAGATTTTTCGGCGGAATATAAAAGAGACGTTCCCGTGCTTTCGGCTGAAAATGCGGCTTACGTTGCGGACGCCACTTCCCTGCCCGAGGATGGCAAGCAGGCACTTATAAGCTGTGCGGAGATCATAAATGCCGACGATGACGCTCACCTGTGCGCATCATTTCTTGCGTATATAACCGTATATAAGCGTGTGCCCTGGGTGAATTACATATATTGGGACGATCTTTTTACCGTAGAAGGTCTTAAGCCCGAGCAGGTCGGCTGGGTATTGGTTGCCACACAGCTTGCAAATACGCTTATAAACAAAAAGCCCCCGAAGGATCTTAACGAAGAAAATATAAATGCGTTCCGCGGATATTCCCATGCTTGCTTTAACCAAAAGGGTTATTGGGGAATTCTGGAATGGCATTGGAATATGCTTTGTGCAGGCGGATGTATGTTTATGTTCGGCGTGCTAAAATTCGTACCCGGCGAATTTACGGGAGATTACCCCGTTATTACCGACGGAAGCAGATACGTTTCTCTTATCGGCGGTGAATATTTTATCGGCAAGGACGGAGAATTGGTTGATTGCGAAGAAAAATCTGTTGGTAAAACAAGCTTTTACGAGGATGATGAAAAATATATAGGTCACGTGGTTTCTCCCGACGGAAAAGTGGCTTATGAGAGCACCGAATTTTCCAAATCCGTTTGGAAGGATTATCTCCGAGGCGGTACTCACACTATTGAAATACACATTCCCGCAAAAATACAGTACACGCCCGACGCTATAAAGGACGCATACAAGCAGGCGGTTGAGTTTTTTGGAGACTTTTACCCTCAGCACAAGCCCAAAGCCATTGCGGGATATTCCTGGATATTCTCTCCCCAGCTTGAAAAGGTACTGCCTGAAACCAGTAACATACTCGCCGTTAACCGCAGTATGCATATACTTCCCTCCACAGGCTCTTTCGGCGCGGACTGCAGATTTGTACGTGAAGGCTCAAGCCTGCAAAAGCGTATGGCAGAAGAATGTGAAAAAGGCACTGAATTCCACTACGCTGTAATGTATACGGCTATTGACGAGATAGATACCTTTGGAAAAGAAATCGTGTGAAAGGGATTTTTTAAATGAAAAAAACATTATGTGTTTTTCTGGTTATGCTTATGTGCTTTTGCGCACTTCCCTCAATCGATGCGTATGCGGAAGATATAGAACTTATTGAAGAAGATAATTATACTATTCTGTGGACCAGCGATCCCCAATGGTATTCCTTTGCATACCAAGAGATACTCATTGACCAAAACGAATGGGTAATCGAAAATTTTGACCGTCTGAATGTGAAATACATTATTCACACGGGAGATTTTGTAGACCTGCCTCACAACCGCGATCAATGGGGATTCGTAACCGATCAGTACAAAAAATGGGACGATTCCGGACTTCCCTACGGTGTTCTTGCGGGAAACCACGACGTTGACGGAACCGACTACACCGAATTCGGCGAATATTTCGGCGCTGCTCGTTTTGAAAACAACGATTGGTACGGCGAAAGCTACGAAAATAACCGCGGTCATTACGATCTGATGACTATTGACGGAACGGATTTCATATTCGTTTATCTGGGCTACGGCGACCACACCGAAGCGGATTACAAATGGATAAACGGAGTGCTGGAAAAGCATGCGGACCGCATTGCTTTTATTTCATTTCACGAATACCTTTACGCCAACGGAACACGTACGGAGATCGGCAACGAGATATTCGACAAAGTCGTTTTGAAAAATCCCAACGTACGTATGGTTATGTGCGGACACAATTATAATGCAACCAGATTGGTAGAAGACATTGACGATAACGGCGACGGAATTGCCGACAGAACCGTTTACCAGCTAATGGCAAACTACCAAAATCTCGAAAACGGCGGAAACGGATATATGCGTTTTTTGGAGTTTGATAAAAAAGACGGCACCGTCGCATTCCGTACCTATTCCCCTTATCTGAATGATTTTAACGCCTATGAAAACCGAGGCGACGAAATGGACGAATACGGCTACCGAGATGAATTCACGATTCCCTTTGACTTTACCGCGCCCAAGGCAAAGGAAGAATCAGATCCCGAAAAGGGAACCGTAATTCTAAATGCGACGGCTGTATTCGGAGATATCGAAAAAACCGCGCTTCCGTTAAATTATATAAACACTGCCGAAAACGGAGCATCATATAACAACGCGGGAATATATGACCGTACTTTTTCACTTGATGCCCGCGATGCCGTAAAAGAAGGCGCAAGCGTAAACTACATTGTGATCCGTTACAAAGATAAGATCGGATACCGTGTAAGCGATATTATTTA
This sequence comes from Clostridia bacterium, assembly GCA_017399965.1. Taxonomy (GTDB): domain Bacteria; phylum Bacillota; class Clostridia; order Oscillospirales; family CAG-382; genus SFLA01. The sequence continues at coordinate 118,986 of JAFQAP010000004.1, forward strand.
CGGAAACGATAGCGCTTCCGTTCCCGCAATACCTCAGGACGGAAGGGTTATAGTAGTTGCCGAGAATGCGAAAGACAAGGCAGGTAACGAATTTGATATAAACAGTATCTCTGTTGGACAAGCTGTTACCTTCAGTCAGCTTTCGGGCGTTATCTCGCCGCTTCTGACGTCCCACGCAAACATAGTTATTGATTCTGTTGACAGAGCGTTTAATATTGACGGCGCGAACCGTACCGTAAAAGCAGATGAACTGATCATATTCGACAGCACCTGGGGAAAAACCACCTTCAATAAGGATGACGATAACAAGTGGAATATGATATTCACTTTCTCCCCTGTTGACGGCGCAAAGAACAAATATACTCTTACTGCGGCTTCCACGGTATCCGGCGAAGCAAAGGAAGAGGACATACCCGTAGGCGGATTTGCAATGATAATGAACACCGCTTCATATGAAAGCTCTTTCCGCGCAAGTATGCGAAAGGTGCTTACAGTCGGTTCGGCGATAACGCTGAACGGATATTTACCCGGTGAAGGGTATGTATACGAAGGAGAAAGCATAATATCTGCCGATCCGTCGGATTGGAGTTATGATAACACAACGCTGGTGGTTGAAAAAAGTTCCGAAAATTCCCTTATTTTATATAACACCGACGGTCTTTGGCCCGACGCACGTTATAACCTGAAATCTCCGATAACCTTTGATCCGGAAAACGCTTTGCTTCATTATGAGCTTGAACCGGAAGCTGATTCCAAGACCAGCATTTTGCTGTTTTGCGGCGGAAGCACACCGGATTCCTTTGCCGAAGGGCAGTATATTAAGATCAATTCCCTGCTTGCAGGCGTAACAATATCTGCCGGAAGTGGAGATATCAAAGGCGATGGAAGCAAAATAAGCGGAACGCTTGATCTTTCAACGGTAGAATTTCCCGACGGTTGCTATAACGAGGACGGTACAGTTACCGTAAGCGGTATAAAAATATTTGCTTCCGGCAAAGCAAATACGAAGGTAATAATCAACCGTTTACTGATCTCAACAAACGGTGACGACGAAGAAAGCGATGCCGAAGAAAGCAACCCCGAAGCGGAAAGCGAAGCCGTTGTTTCCACCCATGAAAGTGATTCCGATAATAATAACGGCAAAAACGGCTTAATACCTTGTATAATCGTTGCGGTTACCGTAATCGTTATCGGGACTGTGGTCATTGCCGTTAAACTAAAGAAAAAATAAAGTAAAATTCCCGCAAAGCATCAAGAGCCTTGCGGGAATGTTTTTATTTGATTTTAGCTTTCATTTCGTCTGCTTTTTCTTTAAAACTGATTCGTACTGAATCCCAATTACTGCTGCATTCAAGTACGTCCAAAATCTTCAAGGACTTTTCGCATTGGTTCAATGCGTTTTGAAATTCGCCCTTTTCCTTGTAGCAATCGACCATTATTGAATGCATATCCAACATATTCTGAAGACACACTCCCTCTTCTGTGCAAGCCGCACGCCATTTCTCCTCGCCTTCCATAACCTCGGCTTTTACCGAAAGATGAGAAATGTATATTTCGGGTATTATGTCAATCACTTTCCGCGCACTGTCAAGGTCATTTTTTGATTTATATGCGTATGCCATGAATCGGCAAGCATCGTATTTTAAGCCATCATCCTTAGTAACATCCAGTATTTTGGAGCCTATCTTTAGCACTTCGTCTGGATTTGAATCCAAATCCACCACGTACAAAAGGTTACACAGTAAAATATCATTATCGGGATATTCCTTCAACCCTTTTTCAAGTATTTCCCGCGCTTTTTCATTGTCGCTAAAGCGGTATTTCCAGCTTTCTTTTGCTATTTCAAGGGACTTTTCTTCTATTTCACTTTGGTTAAAATCGAAAAGCGTATCCATAGATACATCAAAATACCGTGCCAAGACAGGCAAAAGGGTTATATCGGGAAAGGCTATATTATTTTCCCACTTGCTCACCGCCTGAAAAGAGATACCCATACTTTCCGCAAGCTGTTCTTGGGTTACCCCCCGCTGTTTGCGAAGCTCTTTAATTTTATTGCCTATATTCATTTACGAACCTCCGAATTATTTTCAAGACGGCGCCTGCCTTGTGATATTGATTATAGCACGGGCATTGTATTAAAGCAATAACTGTATAAACGAGGTTTTTCAACCAATAGTTGAAGTGCACCGTAAAACACGGTGCACCATTTGACTATTACTTTTTCTTTTTAAAGATAAAATATGCGGCAGCGGCGGCAACAGCGGCGGCGGCAACGCCAAGACCTATCCACAGACCCGCGTTGTTTTTCTTTGCGGGAGCTTCTGCGGGAGTAGAGGTATCAATGTTATTCTTGGATTCTTCAAAGGCGGACATCTCTTTTTGCAGAATTTCCGTAAGAGCCGCAAGATGGGTATCGTAAATATACTCTTCGTCAAGATAGTTTTCCAGTTTTTGCATTGCGTTTTTAAGGGATTCGGGCGCTCCCTCAATGACCATATCCAATGCCTTGTTTACAAGCTCGTTGTATTCCTTGGGGTTAAAGCCGTACACTTCGAATTCCAGAATTCCACCGCTGTAATATGCGTTCCAATCCTGAATATAAAAGCGCTTCTTTTGCTCGTACTTTATATAACGGGCTTTAACGGCTTCAAAAGGCACGGTATCCGTCTGCTTGGCTCTGTCCTCGCCCGTTTGAATATGGGCGACCTCTGTATAATTTTCACCGTCCTCGGAAACCGAAACGACGTAATCTGAAATATGCTCGTTGAATCGGATGACCACCTTATCCACGGTACGTACCGAGCCGAGATCCACGACCATCCACTGGTAATCCGCTTTCGCTGAAAATGACACGCGGGTGGCGGGATTGCCGTCAAGTGCGAGATCGGGTGTAAAGCGTCCGTCCTCCACCTCCAAAGCGGAAACCGTAGCAGTTTTACCTAAAGCGTAGTTGCCGTTTACAACGCGGTGGGAAAGATCGGCTGCGCCGCTTTCAACAGAAAGATTTTCTGTTTTTCCGTCAAGACCTTCACCGATCTTTTCAAGAGGAAGAGTAAATGTTGAGCTTCTTGTAAGAGAGGTATTCTTGGTGTTAACGGGGGTATAGAAATACGTATCGTTTACTACCAGAACTGTCTGCTTATTGTCGGCGATCAGCTTGATATTTGTCTTCTCGCCTTCTGCCAGCTTGTGCTTGAATTTGAAATCGTATACGCCCCGTTTGAAGCCCATATTACCGTTTTTATCTACGTAAAATTCGCCGTCCTCACCGCCGAAAAGAGTAAATCCGTTTCCGAGAGAATCTACGGTTACATCAACACTTGCGGTATAGGGCCAGCCGAAGGATTTTACACCTTCGGGTACGGTATTTTTAATATTCTCGACATCGTGGCGTCCGGGGTCGCCTTCGGGTGAATAGAGAGAAAGTTTTTCATAGCGGGAAACGAAATCGGAAGCATCTATTTTTTTGGTCTGCTCGCCGCACCAGGTCTTTTCGGACATAAAGCAAACCGCGCCGCGGAGGCGGTCGAAAACATCAAAGATCGAAAATCCGCTGTATTCGGTGTGAAGATCGTTCCAAAGGGCAAAGTTGCCGCCCAAAAGCTGTTCGTGGTCGGGGTCAACCGCCGTAGAAGAATCGTAACCCATATAATTTACGTACCAAGTGGTATAAAGAGACTGAAGATTATAATAATCCGCAAATCCGTAATTTCCGCCGGGAACTATATACAATACGGGACCGCAGGTATTTATAATATCATAACCCATATCAAAAAGTGTCTTGTAATCGGAAAGCTCTACCGCCCAGAAGTTTGCCTCTGCCTCTGAGGAAACGGGAGTTTCTCCGTTAAAGCCTTTGTTGCCGAAGGAGCCCCAAAAGCGCGGGATATATCCGCGGGAATTAACGTGATCTATCAGCTCATCGGTATAAGCGCGCATAAGCTCGTTGTATCCTTCGGGGTATTCATCGGTACCGATATGAACTCTCTTGGAAACGAACACAGGATCGTCACCAGTCATATATTCATCAAAAAGGTCTTTTACAAACTGAATAACCTCGGGCTTGGAAATATCAAGATGTCCGCTATCCAGCATATAATCGGGGTTTACGTTGTTAAAGCAAGCGGAATGTGCAGGAGTATCGATTTCTGTTATAACCTCGATGCCGTATTCAAGCATCCGCTTTTGGTATGCGCGGTATTCGTCCTTGGTGTAATAGCCGTCGGTTGCGGTCAAGCCTTCAACATCGCTTTCAAGGCGGAAAGCGGAATAATTGTTTGCGCCTTTATCGTTAATATGAAGATGTATTTCGTTAAGCTTGAAGAATGCGCAATACTTGGTTATTTCTTCTACGTAATCCAGAGGGATCCAGGCTCTGCCCACATCAAGCATACCGCCGCGTATCTGATAATAGCTAAAGTCTCTTGCTTTACCGCAGGGAACGTATCCGTCCGTCTTTACAGACTGCAAGACAGTATATACGCTGTATAAAAATCCGATATCCTCAGGTGCTTTTACGGTTATGGATTTTTCGGTTATCTCCATTGTATAACCGTCTTTACCAAGTGCTTCATCGCTTTTATCGGTTACAAAGAAGATATCGCCGCCCTCCTCGGTAAAGAGTACCCGAACTCCAAGATAGGACGAAAAGGATTCGGTGATAATATTCTTTTTGGCATCTGAAACAGCTGCGTCTTTTACGTTTATCTTGACCGTGTCCGAAAGCTTGAATTCCCCTGTGCCGCCGTCCCATTCACGGATGGCGGGAATAACCGTAGGTGCTTTGTTTACGCTGACAGCTCCTGCGCCTATACAGCAAAGCGGCATTACCGTTGCCGCAGAAAGCAAAAACGCCAAAAGTCTTTTTTTCATTTTATGTTTCCTCCCGTATATTAAAAAACTCCCCTATTTCACACGCATTTTCTTTTAAGTATTCATAGGCTAATATATTTTGTATATCCGAAAATCCGTTAATATCAACACCTTCAAAAAGTTTCGAATTCGTGCCGCTTTTTATGCATTTATACATTTCGCTGAACAAGGGCCAGCGCATATATGATATCATTGTTTCCTCAAGCCAATATTCCCATTTTATATGGGGAGTAAGCTTTGCAAGGCGTCGGAATTCAAGATACATATAAAGTCCGTCTCCCGCATCGTGCCATATATCCGCCAGAACGTAATTGCAATCCGTTTTGGGAAGTATTTTTTTTGCGTGGAAGAAAGCATCCTCGCACACGATCTTTATCTTATCTTTATTGGGAAAAAGAGGCAATATATTTTGGGTAAACAGTTCTATTACGTTTTTATCCTTTTCCACAACAGTAACGCTTTTTACGTTTTCCTTTGCAGACGCCATATAGGGAAAATATCCCAGTCCCAAGCCGTAGGTAACTACGTTGCCGAAGCAATTTTTGACGGCATTTTCCAGAGTGGCGGTTTCGTTTGGCATAAGTGTCATCCATTCCCTGCCGTTTTGCAGCACTGCGGGGTATGAAAACTCTTCTCTGAAAAAGCCTATGCGGGGAATTTCCGTATAATCCGCCAAAAGCAAAGGGTCATTATACACAAATGCTTCGTAAGGCGCAAGTGAGAGCCGTTTTAATTCCCATTCGTTTTGCTTTACATCATTAAAAGATATATTACGGTAGTATGGATCGGAACGGTAGTAAAAAGAATCCAGGCATTTAACGGAATTGGGAAGATATTTGCGAATGATTATTCTGTCTTCCTCGTTTTGTGTATCCAAACCGAAAAGCACGGTAAGTGCGGCGCAAAAAGCTTCCTCCGCGCTTGCCTGAGTGCCGTCAATAAGCTCTCTGATATATTCGTATTTGACTCCGTCGGAAAACAGATTGAGATATCTGCTCAAAAGAGAAGTAAACCGAAAATTTGTTTTGCGTGTTTTTTCAAGCCTTTCTACCCGTGCAATATCCGCAGAGGAAAGATAAAACTTCATATTACGTCTCACCGCCTTTTATTTGATTTTACATTAGTAATAAACAAAAGTCAATATTGAAATAGGTGTAAGCTTGTGCTACAATGCTTACAAGAGGTGATAAAAGTGATCCACAATATGATGCTTGCAAACGAACCTTTTGAAAGCATATATAACGGCACTAAAACAGCGGAATACAGATTATATGACGAAAAGCGCAAAAAGATCTCCGTGGGCGATACTATCGTTTTTACCAACCGAGATACGGGAGATACCGTTAAGACAGCCGTAACGTATATCAAAGTATTTCCAAGCTTTTTAGAGCTTTTTTCAGCCCTCGGCTGTGAAGGAGAGCCTTACCGGCATTGGTCTGCACAACTTCTTGCAGACAGTATGCGGGAATATTATACCGACGAGCAGGAACAAGAGCACGGCGTGGTCGCTATAGGTATTCGTTTGGTCGGTCCCGAGCTCAGAGTGATAGCAAGAGTCAAAAACGATTTCCCTACAAAATTCGGCTTGCCGAGACAATCGGGATTGGTAGAGGAAATCAAAGGATATATAGAGTTTTTACCCGAATACCGTGTAAAGGAAGCCTTCCGCGGGCTTGACGGATATTCACATATATGGGTGCTATGGGGATTTTCACACGCGGAAAGAGATGAGTGGTCCCCTACCGTGCGTCCGCCCCGTCTGGGTGGAAACACCAGAATGGGAGTTTTTGCCACCCGTTCCCCTTACAGGCCGAATTCTGTGGGTATGTCCTGCCTGAAGCTGGAGAGTATTGACCACGAAAACGGCGTTTTGCAGGTTTCGGGAATGGATATGTGCAGCGGAACTCCGGTCTATGACATAAAGCCCTATCTTACTTTTACGGACAGTAAACCTGATGCGATAAGCGGTTTTGCAGATGAAAAAAAGGATTATTCTATAAAAGTAATAATCCCGGATGAGATAGGCAAAAAGCTACCGAAAGAAAAGCTTGCGGGACTTATGGGCGCTTTGGGTGATGACCCCCGCCCCGCTTATAAAAGAGAAGAAGAAAAGGAATACGGTTTTTCCTACGCCGGAAAAGAAGTAAAATTCGTTTACAAAAACGGCGTTTTAGTGGTAACCGAGATTGTTTAGCATACAAATAACCCCCGATAATATCGGGGGTTTTGGTTTTATTCATCTTTCATTGCGGAAACGATGTATTCGGCGCATTTTTCAATGCCGAGAACGCCGCTGTCCAGACACATGTGGTAGTTGGTGGTATCTCCCCACTCCTCGCCGGTATAATGCTTATAATGCGCACGACGCTTTGCATCTTTATCCGCAAGGCGTTTTTGCGGTTTACTCTCGCTTTCGCCGTATAATCTTACGATACGTTCTGCACGGAATTCATCGGATGCGTGGATAAACACGCGCAGCACGTCTTCCCTATCCTTTAAGATACGGTCCGCGCATCTGCCGACGATAACACAGGGACCTTTTTCCGCAAGATCAAGGATCACCTTTCTTTGAATGACCCACAGAAAATCCGAAGCGGACATTCCACCCATTATACCGGGAACACCGGGATTTGAAAAAGCGTATGACCAAACACTTTTTCCGCGGGCGTGCTCGCCGATCTGTTCTATATATTCTTCGGAAAAGCCGGTTTCCAAAGCAACTTTTTCCACTATCTCTTTATCGTAATAAGGAATTCCCAAACGCTCTGCAACGGTTTTTGCAATAGTTCTGCCTCCGCTGCCAAACTGTCTTCCCACAGTGATTATGTTTTTTTTCATAAATTAACCTCCGTTTAAGAGAAGTTTATGATAAAGCCTTATTCAAATATTCCAAAGCACCCGATCTTTGGGTTCCCAGCACCCAAGCAAGTTCTTCTTCCACAATGCGTTCCGCAGACCTGAAAAAATGCTCGTCCGCATCGGAAAGGCGCTTTCCTGCCTGATTAAGCAAAAGTCTTTTTCTGTATATGCAATCTGCCAAAAGCATAAGAGATTTCATTTCGCCCTGCAAAAGTATCTCTTTAAAAGAGGTTATACGTTTTTTGCGGTCGTCTATCCAATCCATGCGCTCGTTCTTTGCCTGCGCTATAATACCGTCAAATTCATCCTTGGAAAACACGTAGCGCATCTTGCCGCACAGCAAGGGATTATCTACAGGTACGTACAAAACTGAAGAGGGATTATTATTGGGACGAAGAATATAATAAGTTTTATCATCTTCTTCCGAATTCCGCATCGGTCCTATTTCTTCTACAAGACATACACCGTTAACGGCATACACCACGTATTCGCCCTTTGAAAACAAAGTTCGCCACATCCTTTCCGTTTTTTGTAAAATACCCTGAATTTATTATACCAAAAATGCAAATGTTTTCAAGAGTAATTTTGTACAAACTATTAACGCCAAGAATTGTTGAACTTTACTTAGCTAAAGTTTTGACATAAAGCGCGCCGAATCGACAATAAACCTTTCGTGAGTGCCTTCCCCCGTTTTTCCTTTGCTGTCAAAGGCTTGAACTGTAAAGACCAAACGGCGTCTGTCGATCTCCGTAAGCTCACAGCTGTATGTAACCGTATCTCCCAAAGGAGTTGCGGCGAGATGTGAGATATTTACTTTTGTTCCTACGGTGGTAAAGCCTTCTTCAAGAAAAGGCTGAACGCAGTTCATACATACGTTTTCCATTCCCGCAATAAGCGCGGGCGTGGCAAGTACACAAAGACTGCCGCTTCCCATATTCTTTGCGGAAAGCGCTTCCGTTACAGTTATCTCTATGCTGTTTTTTAAACCTGTTTCTAACATATCTTACTCCTTTAAAGGGCATATAATGCTATTCCTATATATTGAAATACGCTTCCGCCAATAACGAACACATGAAAAGCATTGTGCATATATCTGCGTTTTTTGCCCAATCCGTAAAGAATTGCGCCTATGGTATACAGAATTCCGCCTCCCAGCACGTATAAAAATCCCGGCAAGGTAAGCACTTCTATAGTGGGAACTACGGCAAAAATTATAGCCCAGCCCATCATAACATAGCATATCATAGAGAAAACGCGGTATTGCTTAAGATCTATTGCGGTAAGGGTTATTGCCAATGCGGCGCATCCCCATTCGATACCGAAAACCACCCAAGCAATAACGGGATATACAGGACGGAGCGCACACAACAAAATGGGAGTGTAAGTGCCCGCTATAAGCAGATAAATAGTGCAATGATCAAGCACCTGTAAAACCTTTTTGGCTATACCGGGTCTTAGCCCGTGGTAAATACTGGACATACAGTAAAGCAATATCATAGAGGCGCCGTAAACAGATGACGTTACCACACCGTAAACACTTCCTTTGAAGGCGGAAATTATAATTCCCGATACCAGCACGAATACGGCAAATGCGCCGCCTACAATATGGGATACCATATTGAATATCTCTTCCCCTTTGGTGTAAGTGGGAAGTACGCGGTCTGAAAGTTTTGTTCTCAAAAAGGCACCTCCAAAATAATGTGATATATATAATAGCACTATGTACAAAACAAATCAATATTAATTTGTTAATATTCGCATTGACTATACGTAAAATTAATGGTAGAATAACACCCGAGAGGTGATAGTATTTATGAATGTTAAAAATGCGTTTGAATATCTTACCGGCGCAAAAAAATATACTTATGAACAGTCTGTGCCCGAAGCACTTTTGTGCGCAGCGGAGGCTGTTGTAATGCTGGAAAACAAGGAAAACTGCCTTCCTTTAAAAGAAAATGCAAAGGTTTGTTTGTTTGGCAGAATGCAAAAGGACTATTTTATTTCCGGTACCGGAAGCGGAGGACGCGTCGCACCCCCTTACGTTACCAATATTGCGGATTCGCTTAAAGAAGAAGGTGTTTTGCTTGATGCGGAAACCGAGGCTTTTTACGATGAATTCGTTAAAGAAAACCCTTACGACCCCGATAACGGCTGGACACATCCCTGGTCCCAGAAAGAGCCTGAATTAACCGAAGAGTTTGTAACCGCCGCTTCCCAAAGGTGCGATACCGCAATAGTAATTATTGCCCGCACCGCAGGCGAAGACAAGGACTGCGCTCCTGTCGGGGGAAGTTACTTCCTTTCCGAAACGGAGGAAAATAACTTTTCTATTATACGCCAAAAATTTGCCAAAGTATGCGTTTTACTCAACGTTTGCGGCGTAATGGATATGTCTTGGGTAAAGAAATATGATATCGACAGCGTACTCTACCTCTGGCAGGCAGGTATGATGGGCGGCAAGGCGGCGGCGCAGGTGCTTTGCGGAAAAATATCCCCCAGCGGAAAACTGCCCGATACCATCGCAGTTTCTCCCGAATGTATCCCTTCGACAAATAACTACGGCGGTACCGAATTCAATCTCTACCAAGAAGATATATACGTTGGCTACCGTTATTTCAATACCTTTGCAAAGCAGGACATTGCATATCCCTTCGGATTTGGCTTGTCTTATACCGATTTTGAGATCAACACCACCGAAGCGAGCGCAAAAGACGGTGTTGTAAACATTAGCTTTACCGTAAAGAATACCGGCAATTACAGCGGTAAGCAGGTCGTTCAGTGCTACTGCCGACAGCCCCAGGGCGTTCTGGGCAAAGCACAAAGCATTCTCTGCGGTTTTTACAAAACTCCCCTGCTTGCCCCCGGCGAAAGCTGTGAAGGTGTTATCTCCGTGCCCGAGCGTGTGATCGCTTCTTATGATGACAGCGGCAAGACGGGCAACCGTTTCTGCTACCTGCTTGAAAAGGGCGAGTACGTATACAGTATCGGTGATTCTTCCCTTAACACCACGGATGTATTCAAGACTTCACTTAACGATACCAAGGTTTTGAAGCAGTGCGTTTCCGCTTTGGCTCCCGTACGTGAATTTACACGTTTTTACAACGCAGACGGCACCGTTGCTTATGAAGACGTGCCTACAAGACAGCAAAAGTTCGTACTTCCCGAACTGCCAGAACTCCCCTATACCGGCGATAAAGGTATTACACTGCTTGACGTCGCGGAAAATAAAGCATCAATGCACGAATTCCTAGCACAGCTTACAGATAAAGAGCTTTGCTGTATAGTACGCGGCGAGGGTATGAACAGTCCCAAGGTAACTCCCGGTACGGGCGCGGCTTTCGGCGGTGTTACAAAAGACCTTTCCCAAAAGAAGATACCTGTTATGTGCTGTACCGACGGTCCCTCCGGCATACGTATGGTAAGCGATGCAAAGTGCTTCTCTTACCCTGACGCTACCGCGATAGCCGCTACCTGGAACACAGAATTGGCAGAAAGTATGTACGTGCATTGCGGTAACGAGCTCGCCTCTTATGCTGTAGACGTTCTCCTCGGTCCCGGCACTAACATTCACCGTAATCCTATGTGCGGAAGAAACTTTGAATATTTCTCCGAAGATCCCCTGCTGGCAGGTAAAATGTGTGCCGCAGTTTGCAGAGGTCTTGATAACGCAGGCGTTTCTGCCACTATAAAGCATTTTCTTGCCAACAACCAGGAAAAATCCCGCCACGATGTTGACGCGGTATTGTCCGAGCGTGCGGTAAGAGAAATATATGCTTTCCCCTTCTATATTGCAGTAACAGAAAGCAACGTACGCGCCGTGATGACCTCCTACAACCCCGTAAACGGCGAATGGGCGGCAGGAAACGCAGACCTGTGCATCGGCATCCTGCGTGACGATTTCGGCTTTGACGGCTTTGTAATGAGCGACTGGTGGGCAAAGATTACAGGCGACGACGGCAAGGGCTGTACGACCAACCTTAAGGCTATGGTAAAAGCCCAGAACGACGTTTATATGGTTTGCTCCGATGCGGAAACGAGAGAGGATAATCTTGCAGTGAGCCTTGAAAACGGCGAGCTTACAAGAGCGCAGCTCGGTATATGCGCAGAGCATCTTTGCACATACGCCCTTGACAGCCTTTCCTTTAAAGCAATGCGTGAAGGCTACGGCACCGCCGACCCCAAGAGCCTTGTTGAGGACAAAGAACCCGTGTTCACGACCGAGGTCGTGGATTACAAGGCGGTATACAATTCCCCCAACGCACGCCGCGCCGTAATTGCAGTCGAACTTTCTTCCACAACCCCCGCACTTACACAGACGGATATTCAGCTTATAATCACCTGGCATAATGCCGCTACGTATACCGTGGGCGGTACCGACGGAAAGATAATTACCGAATACCGTCTTATAAGCCTTTTGGAAGGCAACAACGAAATGACCTTTATGTCGGATACCGATAAAGTAAAGGTACATAAGGTAACTATATATTAAAAGGCTGCAATAATATGAATTGACTGATTTAGCTTTCAAACAGTCAAATGCAATTTACCGCAGAGAGATATCACTGTTCTCTCTGCGGTTTTTACTTTTTCTTATTAAATGTCTCGTGTTACCGCGTTCAACGACTTGTGGTCGCAATACATGAATATTTAATCGAGTATGCCAACTTATGAATAACAGCTATATTTGAGTTATTATGTCTTGCAAGTAATTGACAATATATTGACGAATTTCATTGCCGGGCTTATGATCGACGCCATGCTGAGTTATACAAACAATATTGTTAAGATTAAGTTCTTTAATCAACTCCTGATACATGTTCCATCGGTCAGGCATCCCTATCTTACCAAACAATCTGTAGATTTGTTGACGTTCCTCCTCAGTGAAAGAATCATGATACGGAACGGAATCGTTATAATCTATATCGCCCATATAAAACAACTGTTGAATTGATTTGTATTCCTCAAAACATGGGTTGATATTTGAGTACTTATCCATATTTCCTATGCCATTAGGCCATAGCAATGTTTCACCATTAAAAGTTTTCAGTGGCAGAGTGAAAGAATGCATACATCCGCCGCCGACAGCCGCTAAAACATAGTTAGGATGAAGTATGGTAAATCTATGAGCAAAGTCTCCGCCCGAAGAAAAGCCTTTCACGATAAATCTGTTATACAATTCTATATTTGCATTTAAAAATCGATTCTTTATATCCTGAAACATGGCAATGAGCTGTAAATCAACTCGTGCAATCGGAGATTCGGTAATTGACATACTTTTGCTTGTCAGTGCATGAGTAAAGATATTAGTGTTGTTTTCCTTGTCTTCGGGTCGAGGAAAAAGAGGCATAATAATAGGACACTTAAGTTTTTTTGCTAAAAAATGCGGAAAACCGCCGTTAGATAATTCGAAAACCGCTTTATTATATACGATTTCAGAGGCCTTTTCAATTGATCCAATTTCACCGACGGACGGTCCTTCAACTATTAATATGGGCTTAGTCATTAAAAATATAGGGATATATATCAAATATCCAAAATTAAAACCCTTTTCCGGTTTCGCTGCAAATTTCAAAACATATCCATCTACAGCACCATCATTGTCGTAACTTTCTTGGAATGAATCATCAAATGCGATCTTCTTTATAATTTCTTTGGTTATCAAGCATTTTATATTATCCATGTTAGCTTCTCCTAATTAGCATGCTGATTGTATTATAGTTAGGTTGTCCGAAGAAATCAATATATTTAAGGAATTTGTTAATCAACTTGTGGTTGATATGGTCAGATTAGTAATATCAGTAAAAATGCTATGAAAAAGAAAAGACGAATGATCTTTATATGGACTAAAGTTTTAAAGCTTATAGCTTTACACAACTAATAACATTAATGTAACATAGTTCACCGCCGAGAGTAACCGTTTGGCTTCTCTCGGCGGTGATAAATTTTAGTTTAAAACAACATAGGTAGTAGGCATTTCAAACGGATGCCATGCAGTAGTCAACACTTGTCTTTCCATAAGAATGGCTGCGGGAATGCAAACGGCGTTCAAGAATTTATCCATTGATGCAACACCCTCAACCTGATCCTGCAAATGTTTGGGAGTGTGTTCACTTAAAATCCCGGTAGCAGTTTTATCCAATTCGATAATGATCGATTTCAGCTCAGTCGATACAAATTCCGATACCATATCTACAATAGCTTTGTACTGCTCTGAGGTATACACCGGAACCGTTGCTCGATACGTTTCGTTTTCCTTAATAACATATCCATTTTTTATCATTTGTGCAATAGCTTCAAGATCATATTCGTTGTACGCAACTTTTTCACCACGGCAAATATTGCAAAAAACACTTTTATAATGTTCGTTCCCATAAAAATCGTGATGGTCGCCTTTGCCCTTGCCGTCTTTCCAATAATCAAAAAAGTATAATCTATCACCGGATCTGCTTTCCATGCTGCTGTAATTGAACATGAACTTTTCGTTCAATTTTTCTATACACCAAAGGTAAGCAGGTTCTCCCCATGCCGTTTTTGGTACTTTAAATTCGTTATAATCAACTTCGCAGATCGCCATAAAGAGAATTGCGGCAAGCTGCCAACGCAATGTATTTTCGGAAAAATTGCTGCCTATAAAACCGATATTTTTATATTCCAAAGACTTTTCCCTGATAAAAGCTTCGATCTTATCGGCGATTTTCTCGTGGTATTTTGTGTCGGCACGTTCAATTTCGTCTGCACACTCGGATGTAATAACAATAACATTTGCTTTATAACGTTTGCCGTCTCTTAGTATGATCTGTTTGTCCTCAAGTTCTTTTATTTCATCATCAAGATACGGAAGCGGGATACCGGTTTCGAGACTGATCTGCTGAACGGTAAGCGCATCATTATAACAAGCGCTGACAATATTCTGCCTGATCTTACTCTGCATAAAATCCCAAAACTGATTGGGACCATGACCGCTATACATCGGAATTAATGTTTTGGGATTATAACTGAGTTCTCCAAGATTTCTTTCCATATTCATTCCTTCTTTCAATATTTTTCTTGATTTAAAAAGCAGGTATTTCACTATTCCTTCGGAAACAGTGAGAACAGATGCAATCTCCGAACAAGAACGCCCATCGATATAATACATGATCGTTGCTTTACGGTATTTTTCGGAAAGCAATGCGAGTTCACGGCGAAGAAGATACATATCACCGCTGTCATCCTCAGCAAAATTATCTTCGATGGGAATATCGGATGTCAATTCGCAGGTACTGCTTTTCAGTTTTTTCCTGTACCACTGTTTATAAACATTTCCTGCAACACCCCACATGAATCCGTAAAATGCTTTATCATCGCGAATATTTCCTGCTGATCTAAGCAACTCGCACAAAATATCCTGCGAAAGATCTTCTGCCTCTTCCCGTGTAGGTGTTTTCGACATACAATACGAAAATATCGTTTTAGACACTTCCGTGATCTTTTCTCGCACTTCTTTTTCGTCCATCCGCTCACCTCCCTGTATGTTTTCAGAAGCTTCTGCCCTTATAGTGAAAGAAAAATGATTTGGTTAATGTTTTTTGTAAATATTTATAAAATTACGCCCGAGTTTTCTCGGGCGCTGTTTTATTTTACTTCGGGAATAGCGTATATCTTGTTTATATCTGCGTTGATAGTATAATTTTTCTGCATTTCCGCAAGTGCGTTGTTTGCGGCTTCACCTGCGGCAGTATTAAAATAATTAAGCTGCCAGTTGGGAATATTATCTTCGCAGAAGAACATTATGTGATAGCCGAAAGAAGTGGAAATAAGACCGGTATCTCCGTATTTGCGGCTTTCATCAAAGCACCAGTTATCATATTCGGTAACCATTTCGCCTTTGCGGATCCTTTCGTACAAGCCGCCGGTAGCAAAGGAACCTTCATCGTCGGAATAGCGGTAAGCAAGTGCGGCAAAATCCTGTTCGCTTCCGTTTCCGTCCTTGAAGAGCTGATATATTCTCTCCGCTTCGGCCTTTGCCTGTTCCTTGCTTTCGAAATTATCGAAAGAAATAAGGATATGGCGCACGTCAACGGTCTTCTGAGTGTCGATAAAAGGTGCGGTGGTGAGCATAAACACGTAATAGCAGTTTTTGGTGGTATCCTCTATAACTCTCGTATCCCCTACCTGCGCCTTTTTAAAGAGCCAGTTGCCTGCTTCGTCGTTGTTGTAAACCGCCCCCGTATATTCCACACCGTTTACAATCTTTTGAGTTGCGGAATCAGCTTTATCAAGAGAAGTAACCTTGCCGTCGGTAAGATATTTTAAAACAGCAGCCTTGAACTCCTCTTTATTTTTTGCGGCAGCGATATCGTCTGCACCCTTTTGAGCCTTTTCTTTTGCCGCTTTATCGTCCTTTGCGTAAGATACTGTGTACATAAGATAATCTACATTCTGGCAGAAAATGGGGCTTTTTTCTTTATATTCCTCTATTTCCTCTGCTTTTGGCGCCAGCTCATTATAAAGATTCGAAGAATACTCAGCGGCGAGCACGCTCAAATAGATGGCGTTGTAAATGTCTTCGGAAGAAAGTCCTCTGCCGTATTTCTCGGGATCAAGGGAATATGCACGTTCTTTGAGTGCGGTTTTAGTCTCTTCGGAAAGATCAAAACCGTCCGATTTTGCGTCTTCGCACAAGTAAAGATAATTTATCACGTTGTTATACGCTGTATCCGCAAAAAACTGGAAGAAGCTTTTATCGCTGGTATAATCCTGATTTTTCAAGGATTTATCGGGATTATAGATATCCGATATGGAAGCTCCGTAATACTTTGCAAAGGAATAATTCTGCTCGTAGATATAATAGCTCATCATACCTGCGGTAACAGAAAAGTTTTCACTCTCTAAAACATTTTTCTTTAAAACCACGCCGGAGTTGAGCACGACCTGCACACACAAAACCGCGCAAAGCGCAAGGGCTGCAATGCAGGCAAGCACTGTGGCGCACTTTTTAAAAAATGCGTTACGCCGCTTAATTTTTTGCTGTTCAAGTATTTTATTTTTTCTCTGCTCTGCAAAATAAGAGCTTTTAGAGGTCTTTTTGGACATTTTTCTTTTCCTTTCGATATATAACAAAAATAATTACCAAAACAATTACGGTGACCGAAACCGCCGCCGCAACAGCTATGATCACACCGTTTTCCCCGGTTTTATCTATCGGCTCGCTTCCGTCGGAAGGCTCGGAAATGATCTTTGCTTTGCGTTCAACGGTAACCGTATAGGTAACGGAGGTTCCGTCCTGCGCCACGCAGTGAATGAGCACGTCCGTACTGCCGACAGCGAAGCTCTCCGGTGCATCTATCGAAACTACTGTGTTTTCATTTCTCGCAACGAAAGAAAATTCGGGAGAAGGCATTTCATAGGACAGCACAAGCTTGTATTTAAGCCGCTCGGAAACGAATTCCGGCGTAAGCTCGCCGCAGGAAACCGTTATAGATTCAAGGAAGGGGTCGCCGTTTAACAGCTCCTGCTCCCTGCGAATGACTTGTATTTTATAGTTTGTGGACACCCCTGTGGGAGAAGTGTATTTGATATTTACGGTAAGCTCGTCACTTTCCGGTATAACGGTATCGGACAACACTATAATACCGCCCTCGGGGTAATCGAATTCAATATCAAGGTTTACCGCGTTAAAGGGAACGGTTACGGAATAATTACGTATAGTGGGATTAAAAACAAAATATTCCGCATTGTTTATTCTTATGGAAAAATCCGCAGAGGTTCGCTTTTTAACGGCGGAGGTTTTAACAACCGATTCGGAAGCAATAACATTTCCCACCGCAGTAACACCGCAGTTTTGCAAAGTGAAAGCCATATCGTCAAGCTTTATATCCGATTTCACACGGAAACGTAAAGCAGCAAAGGATTTTATAACACGGTTTGAGGGAGTGCCGTCTTTTTCGTAAGCGGCAAATGTTACATTTCCCTCTCCCTCTGTATATTCCACCAGATAATCCAAACCCGCAACATACATAAGCTCAAGACGCTCGTCATCAAAAGCAAAGGTGCCGAAAACGGAATCAATACCTATTCCTCCGTCCACGTATAAAACGACGGAGAATTCGCTGGCAGGATGAAGAGTTGCGGGAACAGACGCCGTTACCTTTAAAGAACCGTCCGGCTGCGGAAGAGTTGCGTAAGATTCGTTAATAAGTGAAAGCAGGATAATTGTGTCGCTGCTGTCCAGAACCCCGTCAAAGTTGCAATCGCCCGCATAAAATGCGTGAAGACTTATATCTTCTCCCTCTATTCCCTCAACGAGAACACGGATATCCGATGCGGTAAGCATACCGTCGCAATCCGTATCACCTACCACGATAATAGGAATGCTGCCAATACTTTCGCCGGTGTCCGAAACAAAGCTCATAACAGCACCGCTGAAGATAATTTCGTTATCATCCATAGCTATGCCGTCACCTTTTAAAATACGGAAACGGGTATCCTGATTTTTAACAGTATTCACAAAGCCTGCCACTGTAATACCTGCGGGAATACGTACGGTACGTGTGGCTTCATCGTAAATAAACTCTTCATCTGTAAATTCGATCAAAAGCTTTACTACGTTTACGGTCACGGTTGCAGAAAAGCCGCCTGCCGTTACTGTAATAACGGATACGCCTTCTTCCACAGCGATCATAAGTCCGTTTTTATCTACGGTAACACTGTTTCCTTCCACAGAAAATTCCGCAGGCACCGCAGACGCACCGTAAGGCAGATATTCCACAAGTATGTGTCTGCTTTCGCCGAGATTAAGCTCTCTGTTTCCTCCGGAAACGGAAATACCCGTAAGAGCGGGAACAACGTAAAATTCGCTTGCAAAAATTATACCGAAAGGCATAACACATTCCAGACGGTGCTTTCCGCCCAAGGTGTATTCCCCGCCGTAAAAAGGCTTGCCGTCGATAAAAAGCAAACCGAGATCTGAGGCGATTTCCACAGCTTCTTGATAGGTGCCTTCCCCGTTTTGAATTTGGGGCGTTTTTCCCGCAAAAGAAGCACCGTGTACGGTCACGGAAGCACCTGACGTTGTAACGCAGTACCCTTCTGCAAAAATGCCGTCAAAAGCATAATCGGAAACAAGCTCACCATCTGCAGTATACACACCGGATGCAGTAAAGACAAGACCGTTCATTACGGCGCGGATATCCGCAGGAATTCGGGAATATTCGCTGCCGTCGGCAGTAAGATACACGGTATCTCTTGAAGTCAGATAAACTCCGTCCGTATAAACCTTTTTTGTATCTCCCGAATCAATACTGCCCAGATACTTACCGTCAAATCCAAAAATTCCGATACCCTGGGAATTTGCAACGTATACTTTATCCAACGATACCGCAATATCCGAAACCGAAATATCGGAAATTATTGAAATGCCGCCATCGTGAACAAGTATAAGTTCATTTTCTGCAAAGGCTGCAAGCCCGTAATAGCTTATAACCGCTTTTTCGGGACAGGGGATATCGAAGTACGATACGATATCCAAGGTATTGCAATCAATAATGCAACAGCTATCTTTAAAGAAGACTGCGAGCTCTCCTCCTCCGGCGGTAATATACAAGGGGATATCCGTAAACGCAAGTCTGCCGGAAGTAATAAAAGAAGCATCAGTATAGTAAACCGCACCATCGGAGAGCATAAAAATCTTGCCGGAAGCGGGATCAAATGCAGTTTGCTCGGGATGAACGCTCAAAAGAGCAAAAGAAGTATAATCGTTAAACAAAACGCTGTAACCGACTTCGGAAACCTCTCCCGCAAAAGCAACCTGGGTAATATCGGAAAATTCAACCAATCCGGTATTTTCAAAAAGCACATAACCGTCCGTAACAGATAAAGCGGTATCGCAAAAAGTATACAAAAGTCTGCCGCTTAAAATATCCACACAGCCGCGGGACGTAAACAAAATATTATCGTTTACGCTTAAAATACTGCCGTAAGGGGTAGTCAGCACTTTTTGACCGCCGAAAAGAAGGGTGTTCTGTTCAAACTCATATCCGCCGAAAGGAATATATCCTTCCTCCTTTTCAAGGCTCGGAGCCAAGCTGTCCTTAAGCGCTGTGCGGGATACGGAATAAACACCGCTTTCAAGTATAACGTATAAAAGTTTATCGTCGGCTTCAAAGCCGATAACCTTTGATACGGTTTTAAATGTGCGCAAAGGGGCGGAAAGATTTAAAATATCGTACACACGGAAGCCCAACGAGCTGTCGTCCGCGGCAAGAAGAAATCCCTGCTCACGGTCAGCAAAAATTACGTTTTCATGCCCGAAGCCCGTATGCAGCTTCTTTTCCGTTTTTACGGTAAAAGAGCAGGAATAAACCAAAGCGCCGTATAAATCAGTAACAGATGCGGTGTATTCACCGTCGCTAAGCACCTTTGTGCCCGAAAATTCGGTTCCGTTTACGGTAAAAATACCTTCTCCGTAAGCGGTAACTGCCACGGAGGAAGAATAAGTCTCGCCGTTTTCAACACCCCGTATATATCCCGTACCACCTATATTCACGGTAGCGGAAAGGGATGAAAATTCATTTTTAAGAACAAATCTGTGATACCCTGCGGGTACCGCAGTACCGGATTCATAGGGCATACCGTCCAGATAACCGAAACCTTCATTAAACACAATACTGTTTTCGGTAACCGAATAATCAAGGTTTCCGTATTTTACGGTAAAGGAGATATTTATGGTTTTATCTTCAAAAGTAAGAGAAAATACGTGCTGTCCCTCTTCTTTTACCCAATCTCCCGAATCAAAGGTCTTTCCGTTTAGTTTTGCCGTGCCTTTGTTAAAGAAAATCTGAGTAGGCTCGGTAAGTAAAGCGCCTTTAAATATACCTGTAATAATAGGTTCAAAGGAAGCTTTGACAATATCGGCGGCATTAATTACGCCGTAGCCCGTGTAAGGAGAATGCTTAGTACCCAAAACGGACATAAGCAGGTATTTGAATTGTTCGCCGTCAAGCTCTTTTGCACCGGAACGGGCAAGCGCCGCAACACCGCTTACAATAGCGGCAGAAAGACTGGTGCCCGAAGACACGGTATAGTCCTCCTGAGGATGGCACACGATAATATCCGAACCGGGAGCGGCAACGGTAACTTTATCGTTAAACTGAGAAAAGTGGGCGGGAACGCCATCGTTATCCACGGAAGCGACGGAAACAACTCCATCGTATGAAGCGGGGTAAAAATATTTTCCCGCAAGAGATGCGTCTGCGCCGTCGTTGCCTGCGGCGGCAACGACAATACATCCGTTGGACAGAGCGTAATTAATTGCATTTTGTTCGCTTACAGAATAAGAATATCCGCCCAAAGAAACGTTTATAATATCCGCACCGTTATCCACAGCGTTGTAAATACCTTCTACCAATGCGGAGGAATATACCATACCACCCGAAGATACCTTTACGGGGTAGATCTTCGCACCCTTGGCAACGGAGGAAATTATCCCCGCAACCGCAGTACCGTGTCCCTCTGAATCGGCGTACACGCCGTTTTTGCCAAGGGTTGCATCGTATCCTTCGAGGATATCAATGTTTTTAAGATCGCCGTGACTGCGCTCTATACCTGTGTCCAGAATTGCAATAACGATATCGTTTAAATCGGAAGATAACTCCCACGCTTCGCTTATACTGCACTTATCCATCCAGGTGCCGTCTTGGGAAACCGTAAGAAGATTACGCGGAAGTTCTTTTTCTGCAGAAAGTGTATACTGTGAAAGAAAAGAAATATCTTCTGCCGTTACCAAATATACTTTTTCACTGCGGGATAACGTCTTATATTCGTAACCTTCAAGCAGAGAATCCGCATCCGCATCTTTGCGAAAAGTAACTATATAACGAGAAAAAGCGCCATTCTCGTTTTTATTGTCCGCAAAACAGGTAAAACCCGCAAAGCCCCCCTCCGAAACGGCGGCGAGCAGCAAATAAAAGGACAGTATTAAAGAGAATAAACGCTTAAACATCTAAATATTCACCAAATAATTTAAGAAAAATCGCTGTATATTTTTTTCATTTCATCCGAATATTCGGTATGAAGATTATCTTTATATATATAAAACACATTTTCAAAAACCATTCCCTCTGCGGCGTCTTTTTTTGCATCCACCAAAATAAGAGAAGGCTTTTTTTCGGCAGAAGGGCAAACAACCCTTAACCGCTTTGGCTGCAGAGAATGCTTTTTTAAGGAAAACAACAAGGAATCCAGACGGTCTGCGCGGTATACCATATATACGTTACCGCCGCTTTTAACGCTTTTGGATGCGGCGGCGCAAACCGAATCAACGGTGCACAGAATTTCGCGGCGTGCAATATTCAAGGCTTCCGAAAGATTATCAAATCCGCTTCCCGCCTTAAGATATGGAGGATTGGAAACGCAATAATCGTAAATGCCCGCTTCAAATTCGCTTAAATGAGTTATATCTCGCTCAACAGCGTTATATTGCCCGGAAAAACCGTTGGACAGAGCGTTTTGCGCAGCAAGAGAAACGTATTGCTTTTGTATCTCTACCCCGTCCACAACGCTTGCTTTTCTTGATGCCAACAGCAAAAGACCGATAATTCCGCTGCCTGCACCCAGGTCAAGGCATTTTCCTCTGCCGTTAACAAAATCCGCAAGCAGAAGCGCATCTGTCCCGAAGCGGATTCCGTCTGTATATTCGGAAAGAACTATTGATTTATTAACCCTTGTGGTTATTATTTCCATAATTTTGCTCCGCTTCTTTGCGTTTTAACAAAACAGATGAATAATGCGCCCCCGAATGAGGGCGCACTCTCGTCTGTTACAGATTATTCGGCAATAGCCTGTACAGGACATGTACCGGCACAAGCGCCGCAATCAACGCAGGTATCTGCATTTATGTCTGCCTTGCCCTCGTCGTCAATTACGATTGCTGCCATGGGGCACTGCTCTGCGCAAGCGCCGCAGCCGATGCATTCGTCTTTGTTTACCTTATATGCCATATCGGACACCTCCAATTATAATTTACAAACCTATAATAACACAGAAAAATACGTTTTTCAAGTGTTTCTGATATTTATTAATGTATTTTTAATATTCTCCCATTGCTTCTCTTATTTTAACGATCATTTTCGAGAAGGTCTGGTTATAGAGGACTTTTTTACTTCCGTTGCCCTTGAACAGATAGCCGTTTGCAAACATTATATCGCCGTATTCCTCAAAGGCTTCGGTGCCCATGGTGGTGGAAATGGCGTTATTCATTATTTCCAGATATTTTTCGGAATCCGTTGCAAGAGAAGATCTTTTGGTTATTGCCAGAAATACGGATTCGTAAAGACTGTCTTTGATAGTATAATCCGTATCGTTTCCTTCGGGATTATAATCCCATATCATCCCCAGAACTTCTGCGCTTATATTAGCATCACCGGGACCGTAAGTTTCACAGTAAGCGTCGGGCACAGGCTCGTCGTTATCAAGATAATCCTGAATTTCGTCCATAAAATCGGGATTATACACTTTAACGGCGGTAGGAAGAGTAACTGTGACCGTTCCCAGCTCCTTAACTATTTCATATAATCCGCTGTAATCAAAGGCGGCGTAATAATCTATATCATACCCTACAAGATAAGGAACCGTGTTCATAATATCCTCGGGTGTTCTCATGTACAGATATGAATAAAGAGGTGCGGATTTTCCGCCGTTATCCACGGTTGCATCGTAAGGAATCGATGTGGTGAGATAGATTCCCTTTTCTTCGTCTACACGTACAAAGAAAATATTAGCCACGTGCTCTTTATTCGCCATACCGATAAACGCAAGAGAAAACTTTCTGTTTCTGCCGGATTCGATAATATCGTCCGAGGTTTCGGATTCCTCTGTGATCTGTGAAGTATCCTCCTCCGTACCTTTATCAAAATCGCCCAAAAGAGCTTCATCTATGTAGGGCACAGCGACTTTCCATGCCAGCAAACCGAACACAACCAAAAAAAGCAAAAATACAATTAAGAAATTTCTGATAGCGGTAGACAAAATCTCCACTCCTTTCCGTATGCATTATAATACAATAGTTTTATTTTGTCAAATATAATTATACTTTAAAGGTAATATTGACATTTATAATTAAATATCTTATAATAAATATAATATTATGTATACTTATGGGGTCTTACAATGAGTATTTTAGAAGGCATCCTTTACGGCCTGTTGCAAGGCATTGCGGAATTTCTTCCAATTTCCTCTAGCGGGCATCTTGCTTTAGCACAAAATCTGTTCGGCGCTGCCGACACGGAGGGAAACGAATATCTTGCTTTTAACGTATTGCTTCATCTTGCAACTCTTTTGGCGGTGTGCACCGTTTACCGAAAAGACGTATGGCTTGTCGTAAAAGGATTTTTCTCTTTAATTAAAAAATTATTCAAAAGAAAACTTAATTTAAAAAGACTGGATTACGGAGAAAAGCTTTTTGTAATGCTGGTGTTTGCAACCCTTCCTCTCATTCCTGCCATACTCGTTAAGGATTGGCTGGAGGCTGTGTCTTCCGTAAGCTGGGCCATAGGCTTGCTTTTAATTATAAACGGGCTGGTTCTGTTTATTTCCGATAAGCTTGCAAGCAACAGATTTTCTCTTTCAAAGTCAAATCCCGTAAAAGCATTTTATCCCGGGGTTGCGCAGGTGTTCGGTCTGCTTCCCGGCATATCCAGAAGCGGAATTACCATAACAGGTTCTCTGTTGGGCGGTTTTGAAAGAAAAGACGCAGTTAAACTCTCTTTCTTAATGTCCGTTCCCGCCATATTGGGAGCAAGCATACTTGAACTTCCGGATTTCTTTAAAGACGGTATCCCCGCAGAAAACGCTCTTCCTTTTATTATCGGAGCCATAGTTGCGGCAGTAAGCGGATTCGGGGCTATAAAGCTTTTACAATATATTGCAAAGAACAAAGGCTTTTCCTATTTTTCCGTTTATTGCTTCGTCGTTGGATTGTTCGCAATAATTGCCGATATCATTATATAAAATAATTTTTAAGGAACTATAAATAAAATGGCAACAAAAAATAAAAAAAACGCCCCTGTAAAGAAAGCTGCAAAGCCACAGCAGAATAAATCGTATAAACAGACGAAAAGCAGCGAAAAACCGAAAAAGGCAGTATATATTGCTCCCTATATAATATTCATCGCGGCGCTGTTTATTACCCTTACCTTCTTCTTTGATACAAAAGCAGTAGGCGCTTGGGTAAATTCGGTCCTTGATTGGCTGGTGGGAAAAGGTAAGTACTTTTTACCCATATATATGTTTGCTCTTTCTTTTATGTGGAAAAGCGACAGAGAGAAAAACGCACTCCCGCTTAAATCCATATTATATTCGGTAAATCTGCTTACCCTGCTTATGGTTATAAGACTCGCCAAATACGAATCCGGCGTTATCTTTAACTGGTTTACCGACCTGCTTACGGAAAAAGCAATAGGCACAGTTGCGACCTGGGTATTGGCAGTTATATTCTTTTTGGTTTCCCTTATTCTGCTTTGCGGAAGCACGCCGGATGCCGTTGTTAAAAACATAATCAAATTCTTTAAAGAGGCGGATTATTCTGCCGTACGGAATGAGCGCAAGGAAAAAGCTCCCAAGGTAAAAGAGGTTAAAGCAAAGCCGGTAAAAGCACCCGCTCCTATTATTGAGGATAACGGTCAGCGCAAGTTCGATCTTCCCGAAATGGACGATACGGCAGGTAAATCCGAACCCGAGGAAAAGCACGAAATAAACCGTGAAGACCCTTGGGACGAAAAGTTAAAAGAGAAAGAAGCTCCCCTCCCCGTTACCGAAGAGTTTGCAGAAAAAGACGTTCCCGAAGAAGAACCCGAAACCGAAACCGATTCCGAAGCCGAAGCAGAGGCACAACCTGTTTCGGAAGATATTGAGGACCTTGAAGAGGAAGAGCCTGTTTTGGAAACCGAAGACGTGGAAGCTCCCGAAGCGCCTTACGTGTTCCCGCCACTATCCCTGCTTATAGAGGGCAACGAAACCGACGGCGGATTCACCCAAGCGGATATCCGCGCTACGGGACAAAAGCTTATAGAAACTCTTGAAAGCTTCGGCGCCCGTGCAAAGATAGTCAACACAAGCTGCGGTCCTACCGTAACCCGTTTTGAATTACAGCCCGAGATAGGTGTAAAGGTTAAACAGATAATCAACCTTTCCGAAGATATTGCACTTCACTTGTCCGCTTCCAGCGTAAGAGTAGAGCCCATTCCCGGAAAAGGTGCTGTGGGTGTCGAAGTACCCAACAGAAGATCCTCCATAGTAAGACTTCACGATCTTATCGCTACTCCCACCTTCCGCGATTCTACGGACAAATTGCTTACCTGCCTCGGAAAAGATATTGCAGGCAATCCCGTATTTCTTGATATAAAAAAGATGCCCCACCTGCTTATTGCGGGCGCTACCGGTCAGGGTAAATCGGTGTGTCTTAACTCCCTCATAATCTCCCTGCTTTACAAGGCGCGTCCCGAAGAAGTAAAGCTTATACTTATCGACCCCAAAAAGCTTGAGCTTTCCGATTACAACGGTCTGCCTCACCTGCTGGTGCCCGTAGTTACCGAGCCTAAAAAGGCGGCAGGCACGCTTAACTGGGCGGTTATGGAAATGGAAAGACGTTTTGAGCGAATTCAGGACGTTAGCGCAAGAGATTCCCGTGAATATAACGAAGCCATTGCAGGTGATCCCGAAAAGGAATATATGCCTGACGTTGTCATTGTTATCGACGAGCTGGCTGACCTTATGATGACCGCTCCCGACGACGTAGAAACCTCTATCTGCCGTCTGGCACAAAAAGCACGTGCCGCAGGTATGCATCTTGTTATCGGTACACAGCGTCCTTCCACAGACGTTATCACCGGTCTTATTAAAGCAAACATTCCCTCCCGTATTGCATTCACCGTTGTTTCCCGCGTGGATTCCGATATTATATTGGGTCAAAGCGGTGCTGAACGTCTGCTGGGTAAGGGTGATATGCTCTATGCACCCGTAAGCGCAATAAAGCCCTTGCGTGTGCAGGGCGCATTTGTAGACGGTAAAAAAGAAGTTACCGCCGTTACGCAGTTTATTAAATCCGCAGCCAATGTTTCTTACGACGAAGCTGTTATGGAAAAGATCGAACAAGAAGCAAAAATGTGCGGTGTAAAGAAAAAGAAGAGCGTTGTTGAAGAAGAGGGCGGCGCAGAAGACGACGATAAGGACGATCCTATCAAGCTCAAAGCCATTGAAGTGGCGCTTGAATACGGCACCATATCCACTTCCCTGCTTCAGCGCAGACTTTCTCTGGGTTATGCGAAAGCCGCAAGAATTGTGGACAAGCTGGAAAGAAGCGGGGTTATAGGTGAATTCGACCCCACTACAAAAAAACGCGCTATCTTAATTACTCCCGAAGAATTTGCGGAAATGAAACTTAACTCAAAATCCGGTGAAGAAGAATGAAAAAAACAGTTTTAATTACCTTAATCGTTATTTTGTCTTTTACCGCCGTATCCTGTGCATCTGCCATCAGCGGCAGTTACGGAGAGCCGATAAACGTTTTGGCAGAAGCTGTCAAAAGCGGAGATGCGGATGAATATTTAAGCGTATTCGAGGAAAAATATATTTCCGAGCTGGAAGAATATTTTACTATCATCTCCGATGTAGATCTTGAAACCACCGTTTCCGAAACGCTGGCTTCCACCAAAGCCTACAACAAGGAATCCTGCGGCGCCTTTACCTCTGTATCCGTTACCGAAGTAAAAAAAGAAACTCTCGGCGAGTTCCCTTCTGACGCGGTATACACCGGCACGTTTGAGCCGGACGGAGAGGTTGGCGAGATACTCTCCCTTACGGTTTCTTACGTTATAGAGGGGATGAGCGGCTCTACCGACCCCAAAGAAGCAAACTTTATTGTTTATTCGGTGAACGGCGAGTATTATCTACACCCTATGCATATGATGTTTGTTTTTCAATAACACTTCATTATACGCAAAACAGCGGTCTTTAGCGAGACTTTCCATAAGGAAGTCTCGCAGTTTTATTCGCCTCGTTCATCTCGGCGAGTTATATTGCTTCGCAGTTATATAATGCTTCGCATAGTGGTATTCGGCTGCGCCGAGTTTGGCGAATAAAATAACACTGAAGCCGATAGGCTTCAATAACACTATTGCGAATGCAATAATATCACTCCGACGAAGTCGAAATATAACTTGAATAATATCTACTGTTGTGCTATGATAAAAAGGGTTTGGGAATAGCCTAATAAACCATTTGTACTTACAATGCGATGCTGGTTCTAGACAGTTCCGTAAACAAGAATTTGGTGGTGAAGTAGTATGAATCAGAAAGTAAGAATTTTTGAAGAACGCATTTCTGTAGAAGAATATATAGACTTTCTAAAAAGAACGGACTTGGGTTCTCAATATCCAAAAGAGCGGTTTACTGATAGAGTTTCAAAACTGGTTAAGAACGTTTCCATCAGCCTTGTTGCCCGAAACGAAAGTGGCACAGTCGTTGGTGTCTTGTTTGGCTTGACCGACTTTGCCTATTGGCTTTATGTGACAGATTTGGGTGTAGACAGAGCCTACACTGGGCAGGGTATTGGAAGACAGCTGATAAAAACCGCCCATGAAATCGCAGGCGGAGAAAAGAATATTGCAGTTTATCTGATTTCCAACGAGAATACGGTTGGGTTCTATGAGAAGCTGGGTATGAAAAAATCAGATGATGTCATGCAGTACAACAAAATCGAGTGGACTAAATTCGTAGTAGAATAACAAATTCCAAAATGTCGCAATTCATCAAACAAAAAACCGACAGACCTTGAAAGGCTGTCGGTTTTTAACATCTTTATGAGAGGTAATCTTACTCGCCGATTTTTATTGGGATGATTGTTTTATCAGTCGATAAGATTTACCAGATAGTTATACCAAGGCTTGGTATTTCCGGAAGAGGTGTTTACCATAAACACTATATCGGTAAGGCCGTAATCCTTGAATTCCTCATAGATATTCATATCTACGTGGCGAGGGTCGATTACGATAATATTTCCGTAATGCTCGGTAAGGTAGGGAACGAAAGCGTTGCCGTAGGAATCCTTGATAACCAAAATGGATTTATCCTGCGGATTTTCGGGCACGTTGATGATCATATAGGGATGGTCGCCGGAGATAAACGCCGTGTATCCCTTGATTCCCGTATTGATACAGAAATTATGAGTAGATGACTTTCCGTCGTTACGGAAGATAGTCATTGTAAGCTCCTTGTTGGGCATATAGGCTTCGATAGTATCGTAAAAGCTCTTTACGCGCTCGTCGCCTGTATAGCCGTACATAGAGCCGATATACTTATCGGTTATGATCTCTACATCAAAATCCTCGATAGGAGTAGGTGTCATACCAACGGATTTAATAAATTCCGAATATGCGTAATACGCACCTCTGTGTGTCCAATGGTGGTCGCTCTTAAAGAAGAGATATTCATCGGCGTGCTCTAAATAAACGTTTTTAAGGTTTACAAAGTTAACGTCGCCCACGATAGCGGCTTCCATCTTATCCAGTATAGCCGCCTGATTGGAAATCTTCGAGCTTACCTCGGGATCCGTAATGGTGATGGTAGCCAAAGGCGCAATAACCACGTTCATACGGGTATCCGGGAACATCTGGGCGTACCGCTCGTAAATAGCGGCGTATCTGGGCGCGTAAGTCGCAGAGAAGAAGGACTGGGAATACGCAGCACCTTTATAGATAATAAGTCCGCTGGGCAGGAAATCCGGTGCCTCTTCGGTCGGTCCTCCTATAACTACCGCATTAACGGTGATAATACACTCGGCGCTGAAGGCTTCTCCGTCTTTATTAACGGTGGCGGTGACAGTTGCTTTACCCGCGGAATCGCCCTTAACAGTTACGGAGCCGTCTTCATTTACGGCGATAGAAATTCCCGCATCTCCCGTAACAGACCATACCAGATTTTCGTATCCTTCACCTACGGTTGCGGAAAGCAGATAGGTAGCGCCTGCCGTAAAGGTGGCGCTGTCTGCGGAAAGCTTTACGGGGATAATTACCGGTCCTTCTCCCGAAACGTCGCTTTCTTCGGAAACATCGGATTCCTCGGGCTGCAAGGGCGGCAAAGAAAATTCGGGTAAGCTGAAATCGTCGCTTTCATCGCTTTCGTTACCCTGACCTGCGTTGGGGTCGATAATAACCGTCATTCCTTCCCTTTCGTAAATAATGGAAAGGGATTTAAGGGTATCCATTTTTTTGGAGAGTGAAACCAGCGTTTCTCTGCCGATAAAGGTATCCGAAACGAAATCTGCGATATCTGCAAAATACTCGCCGCTTAAGAAGGTATCCCAAGTGAAATCGGGCATTGTTGCAAGATTTCGGTTTTCTATTTCCGAAACGGTGGGGCGGTCTGTCTGGCACAGGTTGAGTATTGCAACAGAGCCAAGCAGGATAATAAAAATAAATAAAACCAGTTCGTCTATAAATTTATTGTTTTTCATTTTCCCACCGCCTCTCTAAAATTTAAAGTAGATAAAGGGATTATATGAATCCCCTGCAAGACGCACGGTGCAAAGAGCAAACAATGCGATAACAACAACGGTTTTGAACACACGGTCGATATTATATGCCTTTTCTTCACCCAAAGAAGCGTTAAGCTTTGCGCGTATCTTGCCCATAATGAATGCGGCAAGAGGAGTACAGCTTATAAGGGCTACTATAAGCAGCAGACCGTTTTCGTATATCATTGATTCTGAGTACACGTTGGTAAAACCGGTAGTGCCGATACCGAAATAATGACCCAATTTGGTGAACAGATTTTGCTCGTTATAGAATATTGCATAACCGAAAAGGGTTATGAACACAAAGGACACACGCTGGATAATTGTAGACAGCATGTCCGGCAGACGTTTATAGGCTTTGTCCAAAACGAATTTTTCAAGGATGAGCCAAGCGCCGTAATACACGCCCCACAGCACGTAGTTCCAGCTTGCGCCGTGCCAAAGACCGGTGGAGAACCAAACCACCGTAAGTGCGATAATTGTGGGCAGGTTCTTTGCGGCGGTCTTGTGTCCCGATTTTTTAAGGGATTTTGTAAGCTTTGTAACAAGCTTTGAACGCATAACGGGATAGAAAAGATAATCTCTGAACCAACCGCCCAATGTCATATGCCAACGACGCCAGTATTCGGTGACGTTTTTGGATATGTAGGGATGGTCAAAGTTTTCGGGGAAGGTAAAGCCAAACATATGGCCCAGACCTATCGCCATATCCGAATATCCCGAGAAATCGAAATAAACCTGCAAAGCATAGAACAAAACTCCGCCCCAGCTGCTTAAAACGGTAGGCCCTGCGGTAGAAGCAAAAAGATTTTCCGCTGCCAGTGCGCAGGTGTTTGCAAACACAACTTTTTTACCCATACCGATGGCAAATCTGTACAGACCGTCGTTTATCTCCTTGGCGGAAACGCGGCGGTATTCAAGCTGATCCTCTATATCTGTGTAACGGACGATAGGACCCGCAACCAACTGAGGGAAGAAGGTTATGAATAAAAGCAGACGTGAAAAAGACTTCTGGGGAGGGCAGTTTTCACGGTAAACGTCGATAACGTATGTCATCGCCTGGAAGGTATAGAAGCTAATACCCAAAGGCAAGACGATGGCGGGAACGGGAATGGAGGTGCCCAGAACGGCGTTTAAGGATTCCACCGCAAAGCCTGCGTATTTGAATACGCCCAGCATTGCAAGGTTTAGTACAACTCCGCCGGCAACCGCCAGTTTACGTGCGGACGGCGTTTTCCCTTTGCCGACCAATATGCCGAATATATAGTTGATAAGTGCCGAAAACAGCATTAAGAACAGATATACCGGCTCGCCCCAGGCGTAGAAAAACAAGGAAAATACCAAAAGTATTCCTCTGCGCCAGGCGCTGTTTTTACCTACATAGTATAAAAGCAACAAAAGGGGCAGAAAAATGTATACAAAAAACGGACTTGAGAATACCATTTTAAAAAATTACCTCTTTCTGCGTGCGGCAACGATATCTGCAAGCTCACCCACGTTGTTCATTCCCACAACTTCCTTCATACTGAATTTCATACCGAATTCTTCTTCGATAGCGGAAATGAGGGTGATATGGGTAAGAGAATCCCAATCTTCTATATCATCTGCCGTGGTGGAAGCGTTGACTGTTATATCTTCATCAAATACATCGGCAAAAACTTGGTTTAATCTTTCGTATATCTCGTTCATTTTATATATCACCTTTCTGAATGTGAGTTTTATTGAATTTGAAATTATCCGTATCTGCGGTAAAGGTATTATCTCCGTTGGGAGTAAAGCCCAGCTTTTCGTAAATATCGGCTACCATTGCGTTTTTAGGGGTCTTGATATATTCGCCCACAACCTTTTTGTAGCCCGCATCCCGTGCGGTTTCTACCATTGTGTTGATAATAAACTCCTCCATTCCCCTCTTGAGCACACGGCAGGACATAAGATAGGTGTTTACAAACAGGCAATCCTCACGCTTTTCCATAATAACTGCGGAGATAAGTCCGTGGTCGCCGAATTTATCCTTAAGAGTAAAATAAAGAGTTATATAGTTATCGTCATTTGCGATATCCTCGATCTCCTGCTCGGTATATCTTACTGTACGGAGATTGAACTGGTTTGAACGCTGGGTAAGCTGAGCGATCCTGGGGAAATGATAGGTATCAAAGGGCTTTGCCTCTGCAACCATTTCAAGGCTCTGAAGGTAATCGTCGTAATCAGTGCACTTGCTCTGCAAGGACACGCGCTCTGCTTCCGCACGGTATTGGTCGGTACGCATATGGTCTTCCTTGGAATAGGAAGCGGTTCCGAACAATCCTTCAGCGCGAAGAAAATCTACGTATTCTTCGGGATTTTCAGGCAATTCGGGCACGGTTATATCGGGAATAAGACTGCGTACCGCCTCACGTTCAAAGGGGTTATCGTCCAAAAATACCATACTGTCCATGCCGATATTAAGCACATCTCTGATATAGCGGATATTACCGGCTTTATCCTGCCAATTGGCGACAAAAACCGAAATATCCTCAAGACGAAGCACCATTTCGGGATGGTTTATAAAGGGATCCTTTGCGTTTTCTTCGTTATTTTTGGAGCAAACGCACAAGATTATACCGCGGTTTTTAAGCTCTTTGAGCCAAAGCTGGAAGTGAGTGAATGCGTGTCCCGTACCCAGTTCGCCGATCTGGATACCGTCTGTGCCGTCATCACCCACGACGCCGCCCCAAAGGGTGTTATCAAGGTCAAGAACAACACATTTTTTTATCTTTCCTTCTGCGGAAAGAACAATATCCGTAACAGATTTTGCGATAACGGGC
Source organism: Clostridia bacterium (assembly GCA_017399965.1). Taxonomy (GTDB): domain Bacteria; phylum Bacillota; class Clostridia; order Oscillospirales; family CAG-382; genus SFLA01. Next base: position 152,067 of record JAFQAP010000004.1, read on the forward strand.
AAAATATCGGTGCGGAAGGGCATTTTGGCAATACAGAACATCTTGTTATCCCGCAAAGCACTTTCCCCTACTCTGCTCTGAATACCCTCAATATCGCAGATAAATACGTTTTTGTATTCACCGCTCTTTTCAGCAAGCAGGCAATTAAGCTTTCTCGTTTGGTAAACGAAGGAATCTACAGTCTTTGCGCCGAAATCGCCAAAGATGCGGTCATCCCATACGGGGAAATTAAACTGAATAATACGGGATTTGCTGTTAGCGGAGATCCTGCTCCAAACAGCGGTAATGGATTCGCATACGGTTTGGGCAAAATCCTTGCGGTTTTCCAAGGGAGTTTCGCAATAACGCATATACAATTTATCCGTGCAGTTAACAACCGCAACGTAAGCACAGCCGTGGGTATACAGTTCGGACGCAGGGTCCATAGTCTGGGCATCTATCTGGTTATAATCGGAATCGAAAATATCAAAATTCAAGCCCTTTTCATATCCCCAGCCGCGAAGAGCAACCGCAATATGCTGGGTGGCACAATCGCCGATAATGCCAAGTTTTATAACAGGCAAGGAAGAATAATCCTTTTTTAAATTTCTTTTAAGTTCGGTAAAGGCGGGTAAGTTCAAAGAGATCCCTCCTATTTATTAATATTAGTCATAACAGTATACAACTCAAAACACCAAAAGTCAACAAGGTAGGTGGTTTTTCGTAATAATTTAACATATAATTTTAATTTGTATTTTCTTTGTAATTGACATTTGCAAAACTAACGATTATAATGGGCTGAACATATTTTGAAAGGAGGATGCGGAATGATAGTTTTTACCGAACCGTTCGTTCAAATTAAAGACAAGACCGCCGTAGCTTTGGGGTTCTTTGACGGAGTGCATTTAGGCCACAAAGCCGTTATACAAAGTGCGGTAAAATACAGCCGTGAAAATAATATTCCCGCCGTTGTTTGGACATTCCTCGATTCTCCCAAAAAATCGTCACGCTCCTCCATTCTGTCCATAACCGACAACGAGGAACGAAAAGCGGTTTTCGAAGCTTTGGGCGTGGATATACTTATAGAGTTCCCCTTTTCGGAGGATGTAAAATGCCTTACAAAAGATAAGTTTGTAAACACCGTGCTTAAAGAAAAGCTTAATGCGGAAAAGGTATTTTGCGGGTTTAACTATACCTTCGGCGCAGGCGGAACGGGAAAGGCAGAGGAACTGAAACAGCTTTGTAAAAAGCAAAATATTTCCGTGGAAATATCTGATAAAATAAGCGTTGACGGCAAAACGGTAAGCTCCACCGTAATTCGGGAGTATATAGAAAACGGCTTCCCCGAAAAAGCACATATGCTTTTGGGAAGACCGTACAGTATAAAGGGCACCGTAATAAACGGAAAAAAGCTGGGCAGAACCTTAGGGTTCCCCACGGCAAACGTTCATATCCCCGAAAACAAGGTGTTGCCTAAAGACGGAGTTTATCTTACCGTAACTTCTTTTGACGGAAAATCATTTTACGGTATCACCAATATCGGTACCAATCCCACGGTAGACGAAAAAATACGCCGTGCGGAAAACTTTATTTTTGATTTCGGTGAAGACATTTACGGAAACGAAATAAAGATAGAGTTTTTGCGCTTTATTCGAGGAGAAAAGAAATTCGATTCGGTGGAATTGCTTGCCGAGCAGGTGAAGAAGGATATAGAAACGGCGAAGGGAATGGTGGGATAATGAAATCCGTTATAACAATGTTTGATGTTCCAGACATCATAACAGCAAATTATTATAATTGTATTGATCCGTTTTCCCGGGAAGGAATATGGCAGCTTTGCTACAGAAATCTGACAAACAATAAAATTGCATTGAATAGTCTTTCCGAATTATCAGAACTGTGTTTTAACACAGAAACAACATTTCCGAGCGAATGGGGAGCACAAGCTTCTGCGGTATTGGAGGATGGAAAATCAAACTTAATAAATTCCGGAAAGCTCACCGGAAAGGGAGTCAAAGTTGCGGTAATTGATAGACCGATCAATAAAAACCATATAGAATTTCAAAACAGAATAGAGTACATAGAAGTTCTTCCCGACATTTCCGAAACATTAAGAACAGATTTCCACGGTATCGCTTGCGCAAGTTTCCTAAGCGGAGCAAACTGCGGGGTTGCCCCAGAATCAAAGCTTGTTTATTTTGCAATACCGAACAAAACTTCTCCGATCTATGATTACTATAATTATCAATTGATCGCTTTACAAAAAGTCATTGATTATAACAAAACAAACCAAGAACCCATCCGAATTGTCAGTTTATCTGCCCCTTTCACAAATGAACAGAAACTGACAAGAGACTTTTTGGAGTGTGAACTCAAAAAAACAGGTTGTACATTAATTGACGCAACAAGTTTTGGGCACAACTTCTATGGTGTGGACTATATTAGATATCAAGAAAAAGGGGAATTCTTGTTAAATCAATGGCAAATTGATAATTATGAAAGTAATAAAAACAGAAAAGGATTTACAGATTATTTCAACTCATTGTGTTGTGTACCTTCTTCAAGGCGTACATCAGCCGACAATAACACTAATAACGGTTATATACATTGGAGTAAATATGTATCAGAAAGTTGGACAATTCCGCACGTGGCAGGGGCATACGCATTGTGCTTAGAGGCGTATCCCCATATGCAATTTGAGGATTTTGTTAAGCTTTCCAAACTATGTACAAAGCATAACAACCTTACGATATTAGATGTTAATGAAATTATTTACAATTATGGTCGTTCCTTGAATTATGAAAAATTAAATTGAGGAAGAGAGGTGAAGAAGGATATAGAAACGGCAAAAGGATATATAGAGTAAAATGAAATCCGAGTCCGGTGACTCGGATTTTTTGCGTTTTGAAGTAAAATTTAATAATTATCTCAATTTTCGAAGATATCAAAGTTTTCGCAATAAAAGGAAATTTTGCCGTCTTCATAATCATTGACAAAAAAGCGCCTCATAAGCTGTACTTGCTTTGGAAATTTATATTGTTTTTCACTCAACCTTATATTTCATACACGGTCTGCCGCCGGTTTCGTAATTCATTTCACTGACCACTCTACCCGATTCGGCAAGGTAGTTCATATATCTGCGCACAGTTACGCCCGTAAGGTTTACTTTTTCGGCAATCTCATCGCCGGTAAACCAAATGCTTTTATTGGCGTTTAGATATTCCATAATAAGTTCAAGCGTTTTTTCTTGAATACCTTTTGGAAAAAGGTCATCGCTCTTTTTGCGGGAATTGTCGATAATA
>JAFQAP010000014.1 GCA_017399965.1 Clostridia bacterium
CCTACGGTCAATATTGTCTGGATATTGTACCAAAGGTGTGGTATTGTGTTGTGCTGAAGAAAGGAAGTGATAATATGGCAAAACGCAGACCTAACGGTGACGGAATGGTTAGAAAGCTCAAAGGCAAATGGGAAGGTAGAATCATAGTCGGCCATAAAGATGATGGCTCTCCCATCTTCCGTTATATCTACGGAAAAACGCAAAAAGAACTAACCGAAAAGATGCACCGTAAATTAAATGAGTATCAAGGTGTGGAACTAACCGAGGACAGCAAAATGACTCTCGGCGAATGGCTGGATGTGTGGCTTAAAAAATATATGCGCAACACAATCCGCCAAAGCACCTTCGATAGTTACAAACATCTGACCGAGGATTATATAAAGCCTATCCTTGGTAATAAAACCATCGCCTTCGTTACTACAAACGATATACAAAAAATGTATGTCAAACTCAAAAAGGAAGGCAGAAAGAACCACCACCCGAAATTCGGTAAAACCTTGTCGGACTCGACCATCGTCCGCACTCACAATATGCTCCACAAAGCGATGGACGATGCCGTAAAGGAACACCTTATACCGAAAAACCCGACAACCGGTACGAATCCGCCGAAAAAGAAGAAACCCGAACTTCAGATATTAAATGAAGAACAACTCGAACGGTTTATGGATGCCATAGATAACGATATTATATGGCACGACCTGTTCTACACCGAGCTTACAACGGGACTTCGCAGAGGTGAGCTGTGCGGTCTCAAGTGGACGGACTTCGATGAGCGTGACGGCACACTGAAAATCAATCGAAGCGTATCCCACGATAAGAATGGCGGTATCGTTGAGGGCGAAACTAAAACAGGTCAAGGAAAGCGTGTGATAATATTAGCGCCAAGCACGGCGGAATTATTGAAAGAGCGTAAGCGCAAAAGCTGTAGTGAATGGATATTCGAAAATCCGCTTGATCCGTCAAGACCTGTATCACCCGACTCGGCATACAACAGAATGAAAACCATTCTAAAGAATGCAGGCCTGCCCGATATTCGCTTCCATGATCTGCGACACACCTTCGCCACTCACGCCCTCACAAGCGGAGTCGATGCCAAAACACTATCGGGAATCCTCGGTCACACCAATGCGAGCTTCACGCTCGACACCTATACTCACGTCACTACAGATATGCAGAAAAGAGCATCCGACATTGTAGAAAACTTTGTCGAGGATATGTTCGGAAAGGAGTTGAATTTAATATGAGTAAGAAAAGAAAGCGCGGTAGCGGAACGCTTCGCAAAAGAGCAGACGGTCGTTGGGAAGCAAGAGTCGTTATCGGCTATGATGAAAAAGGACTGCCACTCACAAAATGCGTGACCGCCCTCGAAAAGACCAAATGCCTTGAAAAGTTAGAGCAGCTTAAAGAAGAAGTCGGTCTCGTCAGGCGCAACACAGTAAAATCGGATATGCCATTCGGTGAGTGGATAGATTTCTGGTATCAGCAGTATTGTAAAATGACCATACGGCAATCCACACAGGCAAGTTATGAAAACCGCATCTATCAGCATATCATCCCTTGCGTTGGGAAAATCAAATTAAATGCACTAACTCAAAATGACCTGCAACAGTTTTATGCAAAGGCAAAGAAAGGCGGTCGGTTGCAATATGCGGAATGTTTCGGTGAAGGCTTATCCGACCGAATGATACGCTCAATACACGCTGTATGCAGACAAGCACTCGAAAAGGCGGTAAGCGAATCGCTGATAACAGTAAACCCTGCAATCGGTTGTAATTTGCCGCCTAAGAAATCCCGTGAGATGCAGGTGCTCACTCCCGAAGAAATGCAACGCTTCCTTATCCAAGCAAAGTATGAAGGGTACTTCGAAATGCTCTTGCTTGAACTCACAACAGGAATGCGCCGAGGTGAATTGCTTGCTCTGCAGTGGGAAGACCTAAACTTCGATACCGGCGAGCTACACATCTGCCGACAGGTATATCATGTCAAGGGCAGTATGCAGATAACCGAGCCAAAGACAAAAAGTTCGATACGCACCATAATACTGCCGAAAGTTATATTAAATGTGTTAGCCGAGTATAAAATGACGGTCAACTCAAGGTGGTTGTTCCCGTCACCGATGATAGAAGATATGCCGAGGAATCCGCAGTCGGTGTATAAAAAGTTCAAGAGCATACTCGAAAGGTCGGGTTGCAAAAACATTCGCTTCCACGATCTACGGCACACCTTCGCTACAACGGCACTTGCCAACGGAATGGATGTAAAAACCCTGTCCTCCATTATAGGCCATGTATCATCCCAAACCACCCTTGATATATACCTGCACAGCACTCTCGAAATGCAAAGACAGGCGGCAAGAAAAATTGACAGCGGTATTGCCAAAAATGACGGCGTTAGCACCGAGGACGAACAAACACCCGACCAAGACACAAACGACCCGTGTAGACGCAAATTTGAAGCCGTACAAGGCAAAATACGAAAGCCCGGCACCGGATGCTTGTATCAGGTCAGTGAAAATCTGTGGGAAGGTAGCTACTTCCCAAGACTCGCCGATGGCAAACGAAAGAAATTCAATGTCTATGCCAAAACGAGAGAGGAATGTGAGATACTACTCGCAGAGATGATTCCCAAAGTTAAAGCTGAAATTGCAGAAGCCAAGGCAAAGCTAAAAGCACAGCAATCGGCATAAACGAACACACCGCCACGGAAAATAATCCGTGGCGGTGATAGTTTATTCTTCATCTTTATTGATTTCTGAAAGATAACCTGCAGTGATAACACCGGAAGGCAAAGCTATAATTGCGATACCAAACACCGAAGAAATCATAGTAACAATTCTTCCAATAGTTGTAACGGGATATAAATCACCATATCCTACCGTTGTTAATGAAATGGTAGCCCAATATACTGCATCAAAGAATGTATTAAAGGATTCGGGTTCAACATTATATATTACCAATGCTGAAACAAGGACATAAGCAACAGCCATAGTAGCTACGGCAGCCAAAACCTTCTTTTGCTTTTTAAATACATTTGATATGATCTCAAAGCTCTTGGAATATCTTAAGAATTTAAATGCACGAAGCACCTTCAATGTTCTTAACAGACGAAACAATTTCAGGAGTCTAAAGCCGCTGTTCAAAACAGTTACCGAAGGCAATATTGAAAGCAAATCTATTATCGCCATTGGAGTAATTGGGTATAAGAAAAATGATGCGGCAGATTTATTAAGTTTAATGTCGGCAGTTATCAATCTTAAAATGTAATCCAAAATAAAAATTGTAACTGTTATGTAGTCAATCCATTGGAACAACAAATTATTAGTTTTGAAGGCAAGAGGTATGATGCTTATGATTATAGTAGCCATCATTATAAAATCGTAAACGCTACTTAACTTTTTACCATCTCCAGATGGCTCTATTATTCCATAAATCTTTTTTCTCATAATTTCACCATAAAAGCATTTTTTAATAATTATATCACACGATATGAAATTTAACAAGGTGATGTAAAAATTACTACGCATTAACCAAAGAATAAGGCAAAAGAAAATCCGTGTCTCCCATAGGGAAAACACGGATTTTTGGTCGAGGCGACAGGATTTGAACCTGCGGCCTCTGCGTCCCGAACGCAGCGCTCTACCAAACTGAGCCACGCCTCGATCTCTATTAAATTTTCACCACAAAATTACGGTTAATTTCGTATCTGTGGGATTTTATGTGGTCGTAGCGGTATTTTCCGCTAATTCTTAAATACTGTGCCACCGATAAAGTGGCTGTTTGTAAAGGGTTTCAGCAGTTCGGCAGATTTTACTCTAACCATTCGGTATGGTATCCCGAACCAAGCGCTCTACCAAACTGAGCCACACCCCGAAGTATTAAATATATTTACGGAACGGGACATAGTATAATATAAATATATGAAAAAGTCAAGTAAAAAACCAAAGAAAAAGCCCGTTTCAAAAGAGAAACGGGCTTACGTTATTTAAAACTCGGAGTCAAGATCTCCGTATAAAAGCTTACCTAATTCACTCGATATAAATTCTTCAAGAATTTCGCTCCAGCCAACGTAACCTATATCCACAAAATCCTTTGCATCTTCGGGAATTTCGGGGATAGCGTCTACTGCGGATAAAGCCAGTTCAAATCTGAATTCATTGGTTTCTTCATTGATCTTCAACGAATCGAATACCAAAGATATTTTTTCTTTTGAAACGGAAAGATTTCCATCCAGTTTTGCTGTATCGCAATTTTTACCGTCTTCATAAAAATCAATGGTCAAAGCAATATCACCGGAGGATTTTTCGTAATTGTAGGTAATATCAAGTACGTTGAGATCATCTCCCTCAAAAACAGCATCAACAGCAAATTTGTACTCGGCTTTTTCGGAAGAAACATCTTTTGTAAGCTTTGCGGTTATATAAAGGGGTTCTTCATCGGTTTCTACGGTGAGAGCAAAGCTGACCTCGGTTTCCCCAAACAATACTTCTCCGTCTAAAACAACGGGGTTTTCTTTATCGTAAGTATCGGTCAAGGTTCCGTCAAACTCAACTTTAGCAAATTCATTGGTGCGTTTATTCAAGAAAACCTTAACGGAAAGCTGTATATCTACCTCTTTGCTCAGATCTTCCCAAAGATCGTTAAAATCGTTTGCGGCGTCTTCGTCAACAGATTCTTCAGATTCTTTGTATTCTTCTGCTTTGTTAAATACATTACCAATGTTTTCATTGTTGATTGTAAACTCGGCAACGATGCATTTTATATCTTTTCCGCCGTCGTTTGTAATCTTTTCTTCTGTAACTTGGTTAAGTAACAAAGAATATATGGCTTTGTTCAGTTCAACGGCTTTTTCTTCATCGTTGGCAAGGTCGGAATTAAGACCTTCTTTAAGTTCTTTAACCCCTTCAACAAGTTCATCTACCGTAGCTTTATCAAGCCCGAACTGTTTTACAAATTCACTTTTATCAAATCTATCGATAAAACTATCGAAATTAACAAGTATAGTCTTATCACTGCCGAGAATATCTTTACCGCTTAAAGCAAAATTTTGTTTATCGGAATAAAAACGGAAAGACATATCCACATCATCGTACGCATAAGCAGTATCGAAAACGTATGAACGATCCGTAAGATCATAATATATTTTTTCGCTTATACTTAACGGCATTCCGCCTGCATCATCGCTTTCAAAAGATACGGACAACTCGCCTTTCGGTACCATACCGATGATAGCTTTGCTAACTCCGGCATCGTCGGTAAAAAAGGCAGACAACGTATTCTCTGCCGCTTCGTTGATAACCGAATACGGGTCAGATAAAACATCTTTTTCGGTCACCGAATTGCAGGACGTAAAGAACACACAGCATGCTGAAATCATGCATACGGTCAATAAAACAGAAAAAAATCTTTTCATAGCTGTTACCTCACTTTTTTATTTTTTATAATTATATCATATCCGTGTCCAATTGTCAACACAAACGTATTGCAACAATTTATCATTTATTCCGTGACAAAAGATAAAAAATGTGATATAATAAAAATAGAAATTATTACATACACATTCGAAGGAGTTATTATGACACCCAGAGAGCTTATAGATTTTACAAACTTTATAGGAAAGCTTAAGACAACATACAGACATTGCTACACCGCAGAAAACAGGCAGGAAAGCGTTGCCGACCATTCCTGGAGAATTGCGCTTATGGCAATGCTGTGCGAGGACGAATTTCCCGATGTCGATATAAACAAAGTGATAAAAATGTGTCTTATTCACGATTTCGGTGAAGCTGTTACGGGAGATATCCCTGCCTTTTATAAAACCGAAGAACACGAAGACACCGAAGAAAAAGCTATAGACAAACTGCTTAAAAGGCTCCCTGCGGAAAAAGAAAAAGAGCTTTCTTTGCTCTTTGACGAAATGGAGGAGTTAAAGACCCCCGAAGCAAAGCTTTGGAAATCTCTGGATAATATGGAAGCGGTCATCGCCCACAATGAATCGGACATAAGCACATGGCTCCCCCTTGAATACTCTTTAAATCTGACATACGGTGAAGAGAACGTCGCATGGTCGGAATGGACAAAAGAGCTTAAAGCGGAAATTAACAAAGATACTTTAAAGAAAATCGAAGAAAATAAATAAATAATCTTATCAACAACAAAAGTGGACTTTTTCAAGCCCACTTTTTATATTTTGTAACAAATTACATCGGTGCTAATGACCAAGAATTGCAATACGGACAACGTAATAAAAATGATAATGTAATCATCAACACAAATATAAACGAGCAAATAATTGCAGCTATAACAAAAAAATTGTTTTTTCGAATAAATTTGTCGAATATTGCACGGGTAGGAAAATACATAGTAAGAAAACCAAATATTATTTCTAAAGATTCGCCTAATCCGTTATGAGTGCCGTTCCAATGTGCAATATTTATTGAATAATAAATAAGCAAAACAACCGAGCAGGAAACCATAAATATATATAATATGTTTTCAGTAATTTTGAGCGTTTTTTTCATAATCTTTCCCCTTCCTGCCACATTCATCAAGAATTACAATCAATATCAAAAGCCTCTTTAAGTAGCTTGGACATTTTTTCGCAATCCTTTTTATACTCGGAATCTATCCAAGCCAAATCATTACCAAGGACTTTTTCTTCCAACAATCCAAAGGAACATTTTTTTGAGTATTCGTAATGACTCTCAAACTTTTCTTTATCGCGGGTAAATTTCATTTCATCGAAGGATAAAAACTGTGGTGTATCCGCATATTTTTTGAAAGAAGGATGATGATTCATGTTATATAAGTATGCGTAATTATTAAGTTCATTAAAATAACATTTACTTAATGTTTCTTGTTTTCTGAAATTCAAGTAGGTTTCAGCTATCGCAAAATCGTTTTGAAGATATGCGATCCTCAATACTACCTTTTGGGGAATCGTAAACCATTTACCTGCACCAAATAACGCAGAAAAATAGGACATTTCATCTTTTACGTATTCCAGAGTTTCCATTTCTATGTTAAGAAAACTATTTAAAATATCAGTAAGGTTTTGTATTGCAGGCGCGGGATCTTCACGTTTGAAATATATCCCCTCAAAATCTTTGAGAGCTCCTTCTGCCCAACCGCCTAAGCATAAACTTTTAACGCTTGGTTCGCCCAGAGTTCTGACATCATATGCCCAATACGGGAACATATTAAACCGCACCATATACGGTGAGGTTTTTACCAAAGTTACGCCCTGCAAAACATTACCGTTTAAACGGTAATATAAGACGCCCTTTCTTTTAAAACCGAGCGCAAACAAGGGCTCATCAAAAATAGATGTGTATATTTTGCTTAAAGATAATTTTTCGTTATTCATAATAGTTCTCCCTCATGAAAATCAGTAAGCAAAAACCACCCTGCAAAAAGCAAGGTGGTAAAAAGGATATACAAAACACCTGCTTAGAGCGATGCTATACTTTGTATATACATTTTAACATTTAAACAGCACTATGTCAAGTTCGAATTCCGTTTTTTCTCAAAGGCTGCTCGTTTTCCTTAGGTTTTCTCCCGTTTTGATATCGAAAAAATGAAGTGCGTGTTCGCGGAATCCGAAATACACGGTATTGTGCGCCGTAAGGCGTTTTTTTTGCTCGTCCGAAAGGTCTAATGTGGGAACACGTATTACCACCGTTGCGCCTTCATCTGTTGAAAGATGAACGTGAAGTTCGCTTCCCATCATTTCCGAAACCTTTATTTCCCCGGAAATGCCCTCTCCCGAAGCGATATAAATGTGTTCCGGACGGATGCCCAAAAGCACCTTTTTGTCTTCGGGCAAATTGATGTTTTCCAAAACTTTTTTTGAAACGGGTATTTCTGCGCCGCCGATAGATAAATAAGGCTTATCTTTGCTGCCGGTAATGCCGGCTTTAAAAAAGTTCATCGGAGGCGAGCCGATAAAGCCTGCCACAAAGGTATTTGCAGGAGATTCAAACACCTCTCTCGGTGTGCCTACCTGCTGTATATATCCGTCCTTCATAATAACTATACGGTCACCCAGAGTCATAGCTTCTGTCTGGTCGTGGGTAACGTATACGAAGGTGGTATCTATCTTTTCACGCAACAGCATAATCTCCGCACGCATCTGATTACGAAGCTTTGCATCAAGGTTGGATAATGGCTCGTCCATTAAAAAAACGCGGGGAACGCGCACTATAGCACGTCCTATTGCTACTCTCTGCCGCTGTCCGCCGGAAAGGGCGCGGGGCGTTCTGCCAAGAAGATCGGATATACCCAAAATCTCCGCCGCTTCAAGTACACGGCGGTGTATCTCATCTTTATTTACACGACGCAAAACAAGACCGAATGCCATATTTTCATAAACCGACATATGAGGATAAAGGGCATAATTCTGAAAAACCATTGCAATATCCCTGTCCTTGGGCTCGGTATCGTTTACGCACTTTCCGTCTATATATATTTTACCTTCGGATATCTCCTCGAGTCCTGCGATCATTCGCAACGTGGTGCTTTTTCCGCATCCCGAAGGACCGACAAACACCACAAACTCTTTGTCTTTTATCTCCAGATCAAAATTTTTCACGGCAGTAAAACCGCCTTTATAAATTTTCTTTACGCCGTTTAAAACTACGCTTGCCAAAAAACATTCCCCCTACGTTTTTAACCTTTTACTGCTCCGCCCGTTACACCTTCAACATAGTATTTTTGAAGCATCATAAACAAAACAGTTATCGGAAGCGCAACAAGAAGTCCTCCGGCGCAGAATACGGTAAAATAATTATTTATATGCTCTCTGTCAAGAAAGGTAAATAATCCTACGGCGACGTTATACGCCTCTTCGTACCCGAAGGTTATCAGAGATGCAAACATATAGTCTCCCCAAGGGGCAATAAACGCCATCATTACCGTGTAGATGATTATCGGCTTTGCCATAGGAAGAATAATTTTATAAAACACCCTTGCCCTGCTGGCACCGTCTATCCGCGCTGCTTCGTCAAGAGAACGGGGTATGGTATCGAAAAAGCCTTTCGCCACGTAATATCCCATTCCCGAGCTGCCGATATATACCAATATCAGCCCGGGCACGGAACCCGGCCCCGTAAAGCCGATAAGCTTTAATATAAAGTATACGGCTATCATAGAAAGGAACCCGGGGAACATTCCCAAAACCAATATCATATTCATAAGCAGGCGTCTTCCTCTGAATCGAAGCCTTGAAAGAGCGTAGCTGACCGAAAGTACGATAGCTGTCTGGAAAAATGAGGTAAAAAGCGCGATAATTACGGTATTAAGATACCAATTCAAAAAGTTAGTTTCGCCAAACAGTATTTTAAAATTTGCAAGCGACCATTCCTTGGGCAATATATAGCTTACCATACCGCGGGATTCTCCTCTGAACGCCTGGAAGATAAGATATACAAAGGGCAGCAGCCACACCGCACATATTATAATAAGCAAGCTATAAACCAATAGGTTTGATACTTTATGCTTTTTTGAAACGCTTGATACCGTAGTTTTCATTGGAAGCTTTCCTCGTTTTTAACAGAAGGCGAAAGGTTGTAGACCACAAGGGAAATACCTGCAACCACCACAAAGGTCATTATACCTATTACCGCCGCCATTTTATAATCGTTATCCGTAAGTGTAAGCTTATACAGCCACGTTATCAGCAGATCGGTATACCCTGCTCCGCCGGTAAAATCAGTGGTTTTCGGTGCGCCGCCAGTAAGAAGATATATTACGTTAAAGTTGTTTATATTACCGACAAAGGTAGTTAAAAGATATGGTCCCGTTACAAAAAGCATATATGGCATGGTGATCTTTGTAAATCTTTTTATACCGCTTGCACCGTCGATACGTGCGGATTCGTATAGGTCGGAGGGAATATTTATGAGTATACCCGTGGCGATAAGCATAGTATACGGAATCCCCAGCCAAATATTTACCAAAATTACCGTTATTCTTGAAAGTATCGGGTCGGTAAGCCACTTAATATTGTCCTTGATTATTCCCAATTGAGTGAGAATACCGTTAATTGCGCCGTCATCTGCCAGCATTTTTGAAATAAGCAAAAGCGAAACAAACTGTGGTACGGCAATGGTAAATATAAGCAGAGTTCGGAAGCCTTTTTTGAACTTTATACCCTTTTTATTTATTAGCATCGCCACAAGAATACCCAAAAAATAATTGGTAAAGGTGGCGAAAAAAGCCCAAATGAGCGTCCAGACAAGTATTTCACCGAAGGTAAAAGCAAACTTTCCGTCTGCGACCTGAACGCCCAAAAGGCTTCTAAAGTTATCAAGCCCTACCCACGTGAACAGTTTTGAAGGCGGAAGATGAGTGTAATCGTAATTGGTAAACGCGACCAAAACCATAAAAAACAACGGTATTACGGTAAACACCAGTATTCCGGCAAGGGGAAGCGCCAACAAGGTTTTGTGGTATTGTTCATCTGCGAGAGAATGCACGTCCTCCAAAGCTTTTTTGGGGCGCACACCTTTTTCGATAAGCGTTTGCGCTACCCGATTTTGCTTTACGTTAACATACCAGGTATATATAAATCCGAGACAAAAAAACAACGTGAGTACGCCGTACAAAAGTATCTGCAGACTGTTATCCCTGTATTCAATAACCTCAAGTCCGTATTCATTTATAACGGTTACCGCCGCAACTTCACCAAGATTATCCAGCTTGCCGATATACCCGATACCGAACAAAAGCATATACAGGGTAAAAACGAGCTGAAAAACCAAAAAGAGAATACCTCTTAACGGCTGTTTACGAAAAAACTGCCCGAATCCCATTATAAAATAGGATATTCTTGTGTATATATCCCCTTCTTTAAAAATACGTACGATATTTTTTAATACCGAAAAAGTCTTTAATATAAATCCTTTTACAGAATAAAAAACTTTTTTAAATAGGTTTACTATTGTTTTCGGTATGGCGGTAATAAACCACAAGATTTTATAAAAAGCTTTTTGCAGACCGTTAAGTTTATAAAATTCCAATGAATCACGGTTCAACATATAATGTATCCTTCCGATACAGACAGCCGTAAATTGACGGCTGTCTGTAAAACAGTATTATTTAGCGGCCTTCAAGTCGTTTTCCAAGGATTTCAGCGCATTCAAAAGCTGCTCGTCTGTGTTTGCGGCGAATTTTCCGCTGTTAAGGTCTGTGCCGAACGCTTCCATAATGTTCCAGAATCCGTTGGGATACTGTCCTTGGGCAACAGAATACTCAAGCTGAGAAGCGAGCGCGGAAAGGGCAATATTTTCTTTCACAGCCTGCAACGCCTTTGCGTTTTTATTTGAAGGACCCCAGCCTTTTTCTTTAAAACGAAGAGTTTGCATTTCTTCTCCGGAAAGGAATGCCGCCAATGCGTGGCAGAACACAAGTTTTTCCGAATCTTTCTGGGGTTTCACGCCTATCATCTTGTAACCGCCGAAGCTTCCCATCTGGTATTTTGTCCCGCCAACTGTATACGTGGGCAGTTTTGCGGCACCGTAGTTTTCACCCAAAAACTTTGAAATAACCTCGGAATCCCATACGCCGGAAATAAGCGCCGCAGCATCTCCGCCTTTCGGATTAAACTTTGAAGATGCGTTTTCGCTTTGGGCATAAGCAGGATGGGAGGTCAACGCAACCATTCCTTTTAAAGCGGTAACGCCTTTTTCTGTTGCCAAGGTGCTGTTACAGTTGGTGATATTTCCGCTTTTATCGACGTCATAACTTATTTCCGCACCTGCACCGAAGAAAAATGTTACATTATACCAGCCGCTTTGCATATTCATATAGAACTTTTTTCCGGCAGCCTTACAGTCCGAAAGGATATTTTCAAGCTCTGTGGGGTCTTTTATAACAGACTTATCATAATACATAAAATAACCGTTATCTGACGTCTGGGGATATGCGTAAACCTTATCCTGCAAGGTGGCGGCTTTAACGGAACCCTCATCATTGTTGTTTTGAACAGCGGTAAGGAAATCTCCTCCCAAAGGCGAAAGCGCGCCTGCCGCAACGAGCCGTGCAAGCTGATCCTGAGCAAAACCGAATATATCCGCACCGGCATCAACATCGGTAAGCATCTGTGTGGCGGAATTATCTTCACTCATAGCGGTTACGGTTACAGTATATTTGGAAGCATACTGTTTACCGCCCTTTTCAAGCCAGCCGTTTACGGCATCGCGGGTAAGTTTTACCACTTCCTCGGGCACCCATACACGTATTTCAGTTTTTTTGGTAGTTTGGGAATCTTCCGAACTATCGTTTCCCCTGCCGAAACAAGCTGTCAGCATGCTTACAGACATTACACACAGCAAAAGAAACGAAATGATTTTAAAGTATTTTTTCATTTTCTACCTCTTTTGAACATTTTTTCGCTTATATTTAAGTTATTCCCAATTTTTAAGAAAACATAATTAAAAGAGATAAAAAAACATCGGCTGAAAAACAGCCGATGTAAAAAAGTTAAATTATATAGTCTGTAATGCAATCGTACCAATTGACATAGGTTTCACCGTTAACTACTATCTTTTCGCTTTCGGGCAGAATTTCTGTCCATAGCTTTTGATATCGGTTAAATGCCCAGTCGTTGCGGTTAAATCTGCGCCAGAGCACAGTTTTGCCGTTGCGGTCAAGATACTGTAAAGTTGCCGCGCCGTTTATATAGGTGTAGCAATCCATTACGCAAACGGTATCGTATTTTTTGCCGTTTACGGTAACCTCGTATCTGCCGACCACATCTAAAAGGAATTCCTTGTCTTTGGTAACATATACACCGTTTTCTAAAACAATGTCCCCCTTGGGCTTTAACAGTACCTCGTTGCCGCAATTATCTTCGCCGAATCCCCAGTTCGCCAAAAAGGCGTCACCATCGAGGAATGTATAATATCTTTTTATTCCGCCTTCAAAATGGCTTTCTGCAAGCAGTCGGCAGTGGGTGTCCGTAAGCTGTGCTACGAAACGGCGCTCAACTTCGTTTTGTCCTCCTGCGCTGTTGCAACCCATCGGATCGGTTTCTACGGCATGGATCTCCACACCCTCGATACCGTGTACCTCGGCTTTGCCCACAACACTCATTCGGCATACCTCGCCGCGCTTTTTGTGCGGCATATCGTACATCGCCCAGGAGAGCTTTTCTCCTTCTTTGGGCACCAAAAACCAGCCCATAAGCTCTTCCCATTTAACTTCAAAGGGCGGTTTATCTATCTTTTTTATTTCAAATTCGGGTAAAATTTCAGGTAAAGTTTTCATATCAGTTTCTCCTTTTTGTTTCGGATGATAAGGGTATTTTTCTTTAAAATGTGCTTTTGCCGAAGATAATCTGCTTTTTACCGTGCCTAACGGTACACCGAGCTTTGAAGCTATCTCTGCCTGCGAATACTGTTTCCAAAAGTAAAGATAAAGTATTTGCTTATCTTTATCTCCCAATTTTTCGAGAGTATCGGTTACTGCAGGAATACTGCTTCTGCACAGCATTGAACCCAACGGGCGGATATCCGTAAGATTATCTACGGGAATATCAAGCCTGCTTGCTTTTTTACGGAAATAATCGTTTAGTTTATTCCGTGCAATACTTAACAGCCAACTTTTAAATGCTTCATTGCTTTTAAGCCCGCCAAAGTTTCGATAAGCGGCAATATGGATCTCTTGGAGAATATCGTCGCTGTCGAACTTATCCGATACCTTGAAACGAACATACCGTTCAACGGCACGATAGTGCTCCGAATAAAGCTTTTCAAAAACTGTATCCACATCATCCCTCCTTTTCAAAAATTAAAAACCGGTTTTCATTAATATAGTCGCTTGAAATAAGGAAAAGGTTCAAAAAAAGAAAAAAGGGCAAAAAATTTGCCCGAATTTTACTTTAAATAATATTATCCACCGCTTGTTTGATATCGCCGATCATATATAGTGAGCCGAAGGCGAGTATCGCTCCTTGCGGTTCGACGGTTAAAACGGCTTTCTCCACGCCCTCATAAACCGTTTCGCAGACAGTAATGGGCTTTCCGTACACCAAAAGCTTTTTTCCAAGCTCTTTAGCAGGAAGTGCGCGGGGAGAAGGCGGAGTTACAAGGATAAACTCCTTTACGTAAGGGGCGATAAGATCGTACATAGCAGCGTAATCCTTATCAGCCAGAACGCCGGTCAAAACCGTCAAGCGTGTGTCGGGAAAATAAGTGCGTATGTTCTCTGCCAACGCTTCCATACACTGCGGATTATGACCGCCGTCAACAATAAAAAGCGGCTTTTTGCGAAGTACTTCAAATCTGCCCTGCCATACGGTGTTTAAAAGCCCTGTACGGATATTTTCTTCCGTAATTAAAAATCCTCTGTCATTTAACTTTTGTACCGCAGTAAGAGCTGTGGCGGCGTTACAGCGCTGGTGTGCTCCCAAAAGACCGGTAGAAAGCAATTTGTAATCTCCCCAATCAAAAACCTGACCGTCAATAGAAGCGGAAACGGGATTGATCGAACCGAAATCAACAACGGTATACGGAATGTCAAGGGACACGCATTTCTGCTTAATAACCTCGGTTGCACCGTCTTGAGAAGGATATATTACGCAATCACTTCCCTTTTTGAGTATTCCGGATTTTGTTTGGGCAATTTTCTCAACGGTATCGCCCAGATAATCTGTATGGTCCAGCCCTATGTTTGTAAAAACAGCTACTTCGGGTGCAGGAATTGCATTGGTTGCATCAAATTCACCGCCCATGCCTGCTTCAAGCACGACGATGTCGCACTCGGTCCGGTAAAAATATTCAAAAGCCACTGCGGTAACCAATTCAAACTCCGTGGGACGGTCTTCCATAGAGTCGGCAAAGGGCTTTATATATTCGGTTATTTCCGCAAGACAATTATCGGAAATCATTTCACCGTTTATCTGTATACGCTCGTTAAAGGAAACGATAAAAGGAGAAGTGTACATTCCCGCTTTATATCCCGCAGATTTAAGCACGGAAGTGATAATGGATGCGGTAGAGCCTTTTCCGTTTGTTCCGACGATATGAACGTATTTAAGCTTTTGTTCGGGATTTCCCATAAGAGACAGCAGTTTGCTTATTCTGGAAAGTCCCGGTACACTTCCCTTCCAGCTCACGGAATGAATATATTCAAGTGCTTCGTTATAATTCATTTTATATTTCCTTTTCTTTGGGCCATAGCTTGGCGGCAGTAAACACTTTGGATTTATATAAGATCCACACCAGGACCACGTCAATTACAAATGTTATACCGTACTGAACGGAACGGGTGGCGAGTTTTGTAAGAAAATATGCTGTTTTTGCATCTCCGCCGTAAACCAAGGCAAGCGCAAAACTTTGCCACAGTATACAAGCAAAAACAATATAAGGCAAATATGCAACGGCAATACGGAAAATACTTGTTTTTTTAACAAGATATTTGCTGAACAAACCTGCGGTCAGACCGCATATAACGGGCGGCAGACAAAAAAGCGGATTATAACCGAAAGGCGAAAACAAACAGCCGATAAGGTCGGAAAGAAATCCTACCGCCGCCCCCGCAACAGGACCGAACAGCATACCGGAAACAAAAATCGGGACCGCTTCAAGGGAAAAGCGGCTGGATTCTTCGGGTACGATAGACATAAGACGTGCCATAACAATAGCGATTGCGATCATCATTGCACAGCACACCATGGTACGCAGAGAAAACAGCTTGTTTATTTTGGATTTGGGCATAAAAAAGCCTCCTTTTCAAAATGAGAGGAGGGAGGAAACGAAAAAGCCGAACGCGGATGCGAACACAGTACCGCGGAGTAAACTCCTTCGCCCGGCGGCCTCACTCCCATCCTGCCGATACTTAACGCACTGTGCTCTACTCGTACTTTCCGTATTTATTTACAAGTATATAATAAACATTTTTTAATAAAATTCAAGTACCTATACAAAGTTTTATAAAAAAAAGAAGCCGGTTTTTCCGGCTTCCGTTTAACATCCAGAACTGTATTTTTGCTTTAAGGTGTCTATCTGCTGTTTTTCTGCTTTTGCGGAAGGATACCATCCTTTACTTGCCATAGCGGCGTATACTTCATTTTGCATTTTCAGAGTATCATTAAAGGCTTTGCAAAAGGCATTATGCACATCGGGGGTGGAAGACTCAACCGCACCGTGCATTAAAAGATCGCACTCACCCTTTAAATTAAGCAAAAGATTTTCCATTAACTGTCTGTCATCCAGCATAATATTTCCTCCCTTTTAAAGCAATCTGTACAGATCCGAAAAAGTATTTGCGTGTTTGCTTGCGATTTCGGAAACCAGAGATTTGAGCTGACTGTCCTGAATAATCTCGGCACACTGTGTGCAGGTGGCTTTTATCTGTTTTTCGTGGCCGAGCGCGTCTTCGATATAAAGCAGTTCCTTGGGCGACATTGAATTTACCTCTCTTTCTGTATTTACACAGTAAGTTTTTACCGTAAACACAAAAAATATGCACCGCAAATAAAAGCGGTGCATTAAATTTTACTATTTCCTGGGAAATAACTTATCCCTGTTCTTTTTTATAAAGCCTCTAAGCTGTTTTTTATGGTGACACAACTTTTCCGTGCAGTTTGTGCAGGAAAGACAGGCGTTGGTAGTTTCGGAAAACCTCTCGGGATGTGCTCTTACCGTTACCTCCCATACCAAAACCAATATCATTGATACCGCAAAAAGACTTATAGCAAAAATGTTTCCGATAAAGACCAAAGGAGTAAACATCATTGCGTAATCCCAGTTATATATACGGCAGGTCACGCAGCAGCGGTTTTTCATAAAAAATGTCTGGAACGGGCAGAAAAACAGTATACATATCATATCGCATACGGAATATGCAAGGCTGATAAGAATAAGTATACCCGCATCAATAACACCTGTTAAATAAAGAATGCCGAACACGCCGTTCAGACCTACCCAAGCTAAAAACACCGCAAGTGTGGAACGCCACGAGGTAAGCTTTGTTTTGGGTGTTTCGGTAGGAACAAACCGTTTTTTAAACACCTTTTGGCATCCCGGACTCTCAAGACGTGACGGAAAGAAACGGAACAGCATTTCAACAAAAAATATTATCCACAAAGAGAGCAAAAACAGTTTGTTATTTTCTATTCCGGCAAACAGCTCGCCCGGATAATTCAAACGGCTGTAAATATAAACGCAAATTGCGGAAACAAGCAAAGCGGTTCTGCCCACAAGCTTTATGCAATGCAGCACGGAAACCGGTGTTATCTTCTTTTTCATCTTTTTTTCACTCATATATTCCACCTGAAAACTCTATGCAAACATTATAACAAACTTTTTGCCGAAATTCAACACAATTTACGATAATGCATAAACTGTAATGAATTATTTAAATATTTTTTTGGGAATTCTTATGAAACTTTACGACCTTTTTGAAAGATGCTTATATATTCCTTATTTTCAGACGGGAAAAAGTGCAAACTATGCTACGGAAACAAAGGATAACGTACTTTATTTATATTTTGAAAAATCCGACGGTGAAAACGATTGGAAAATCAATTTTGACTTTCCCGCAGTACCGTACCGAAGAAGCGGAAAGACCGTATGGTTTGCTCACCGGGGCTTTTTTAACGTATGGAAGGAAATAGAACAGAAGGTGGCTCGGGAGATATTGAGCAAAAGACTAAAAGGTATTACCTGCGTGGGATATTCCCACGGTGCCGCAATTGCGGTGCTGTGCTTTGAATACGCTTGGTTTAACCGTCCGGATCTTCGGAAAAACATATACGGTTACGGCTTTGGATGTCCGCGGGTAATATGGGGAGAAATTCCGGATAACCGTTGGGATAATTTTACTGTAATCAGAAATATTGATGATGCTGTCACTCACCTGCCGCCTGCCGTTTTGGGATATAAGCACGTCGGAAAAATGCTTGAAATAGGAGAAAAAGAGCGGTATACGCCCATAGACGCACACCGCAGCGAAAATATATTAACAGAACTGAAAAGGCTTAATATTTAAGCTTTTTCCACAGACAGTATCTCAAAGGACACGGAGTTGAACAGAATTACCGCTTTTTTGGAATAAACGGTGTAATAATGGCCGCCCACGGTACCGCTTAATACCATACCGCCGTCAACAATCTGCTCTGCATCCTCAACACAGGATTTGAAAAATTCAATAATATTTATATCCTTTAAACCCAGCTTCTTTTTCCATTTTTCTTCGTATTTCGGCTTTGCAATAAACCATTTTTCAAAGTTATCCAATAGCTCGTTTTTATAAACGGAAACCGCCTGTTCTGCAAAGGAATTTACTATTTCCTTTGCTAAATCAAGAGATTTGTATTGAACGTATATCTCGTAATTCTCAAGGCTCAATCCGAAATTGGACCTGACTCCGTTTCCCGTAGGGATAACCGTGTGTTTAATGCCTTCTTGTTCAAAAATATCGCAGATCATTTCTCCGTTGGTCTGCTCCGTTTCAATAAGAAAACAATAATCATCGGCACTGACAGTTCGAAGCTTTTTATTGCCGCAAAATTCGCAAACACTGTCTTCACAAAGATTATAACATTTTTCGCAGTAGTTCATATTTTACCTCTTTCACAGGTTGCATTTTTCAAATTCCCTCAACCACTTAAACGCATTAACAAGCTGTTTATTGACCACTTTACATATCATTTCCGCGGTATCTTCGTTGAACCGCTGAACGAGTTTATACCCTTTCGGAACGGCGGGATCTACGGCGTCTTCGCTTATATGAATATAATCCTTGCCGAAGCCAAAAATATATTTGAAATACAGATCACGGTAATAAAACCAACCGTCATACATTCCTTTTAAGCGATACCGCTCGTTGGTATCCCATACGGTCAAATCATTTACGGACAAGATATTGACAGAAACAAAATTCTTGTTTTCCTTATCGGGAAAAATTGCCGAAACCTCAGCTGTAAATGAACCGCCGAGCTTATTTGTTTGGAAAGAAATAAGCTCAATACAACCTTCTTTTACCCGTCTGAAATGGGGATATTTACCCGTAAACCCTTGGGCGCAAAGCGGACCTATGACATTAAGATCCAAATGCTTTTTCATTATTTGGTTATTTGTCATATACCTTTATACCTCTTATTCCTCGGAGAATTAAACAGATGATAATTTCTGCCGTAAAAAACAATGCGATATTCAAAAACGGCATTATGAAAGGCGAAACCGATTCGGGAATCGCATAAAACGGATCACGCACAACGAAAAACCAATTAAAGAAGTGGGAGTATCCGTCAGATGTTCCGTTATACACTGAATTACCGAGGATTGACCATAATGTCATACAAACAATAACAGATAAATCACGATACCATTTTTTGAGGTTGAATTTTTCGCACTCGAAAATCAGTACAAGTAGTCCGTATACTGTCATAACACTATGAAAAAGCAAAGTCTGTATTACTCTGTAGGAAAGCGGATGCACGGCGTGCCACATAACACCTGCGGGATAGACAAGATATACAAAATTTGAGATAAAGCCGAGCAGTACGAAAGAAAGCCTGTATTTTTCAAGAAAACGGCTGTGATGACTTAAGAAACACATCAAGCACATAGCCGTGCAGGCGTGAAAAGGCAGTTTTTCGATATCGATCTCTCCATAAGCGAGAGGCATTAAAAAGATATCCAGTATATACAGACCAAAAGCCATATTGATAAAAAGACGGGTTGCTTTTTGCTTTAAATCAGCACTTTTATTCTTAAAACACAGCAAAACGACGATGACCGTAAACAGCGTTAATCCAATATATAAAAAATGCCAAATACCGAACAACGTAAAAATTTCGCCGTCCTTTTTATCTGATAAAAGATTATGTAAGAAAGAATACAAGTTTTCACCGACTTTCCGGATTTAATGTTATGACGATACGTTGAAGCGTATTAACCGATATACCGACTATTTCCAGCCGGTAAACTCGTGAAGCTTCAAAGCGTTTCGGGCAGCTAATTTGATCAATTCGGTTCTTTGTTCGTATATAAGTGCATCTATCTTAGATGAATCGTAAAATAAAGTGTCCGTTTGAGGGTCATAAAGAACGCCGCCGCAATATTCGCACAAATATTTCGCCCAAATGAGAGCGGACAATTCCTCCAACGAATCCGTATCACTTACAGACATCATCAATACACACTTGGAGTTTTTAACCAAGTCGCTAAACTCACCGTCATAATCCTGTGAATTGTAATCGGTAAAAAAGACTTCAAAACCGGATACAAAGGAATCGTAAGGCAAAACGCGATCAATAAAGTTTAAATAAAGGTTAAAGGGCAGGAAGCCGGAATGTTCGGTATAATTATCCAAAGGATATACCCTTATAAAATAACCCAGCTTGTATGAAAAAGTTTCAAAATCCGTTGCCTTTATATCTTCGGGATTTTTTAAAAATACGTTGTAATCTTTGCTCATTTGGATTTGATTCCTTTCTGTATTCAGTTTCCGTATGCGTTTTCCGCGGAAATATTTTCTATATGCTTTGCATCGTTAAGAACACGTATCTTGGGAGAAACGAGGGCGCCCACTTCACCGAAAAGCTCGATAACAGTAACGGACGTACAGTATATATCAAGAATTTCGCAAAACTGCGGGAAAGTAATGTTAAGCATATGAGCCATAGCCGCCGAAGAGGAACCTGCGTGGCTGAACATTGCAACAGTATTGTAAAGGTCTTTTCCCGTAACGCGGTAGTATTCGCCTTCCCTTTTATATCCAAGCTCCGCAAGCCAATCATCCAGACCTTCCTCAACCGTTTTAACACAATCAACCACCGTGCTTTTGCAAAAAGGATCGGTTAATATCCAGTCTTTTTCCGCTACGCTCTTACCTGCCGCCACAAAAGAATCAGCAACAAGCCAAGGCTGACCGTTGGCGTAGATAGGTTCTCCGTCGATAGAAGCCCAGCCAAGTTCCCTTATAAAATCGCAGGGAATCACTTCCAGACCAAACTGTTTTGCGGTATATTCCGCGGTTTGAAGAGCTCTGCCGCAGGAAGAAGAATAAACCCGTTCGATACCGCTGTCTTTCAACCTTTCGGCAGCAGCCCGCGCCTGCCTTTTACCAAGCTCTGTCAAGGAATCGTTTTTATAATCCGGATGTCCGTGACGAACAAAATAAATCTTCATATCTTCACCGCCTTTATAGAATTGGATAATAAAAAGTAAGTATAGCAAACAGAAAAAACTTGAATTCAACGATTTGCATCAAAAATCTCAAAATCCTCGCAGTAAAACGAGAGCTGACCTTCTTCGTAATCATTCACAAAGAATCTGGAATCATTTTGATAGCCTCGTGAACTGAAATCCAATATCTCAAAACCGGAAATTTGGAAAGGATAGAATATATTCGACAGTTGTAATTTCGATACATTTTCAAAAAGAATAAAATATGCATTTTGATCTTCGCAAACACAAGTCATTGTAACAGCCAGTTTTCCGTCAAATTGTTTGATCTCAAAATCGCCAATAAATATCGATTTTCCGTTAACTTCATTTAAAAGATTTTCATTCATATTCACACCGCCTTTACGAGCGTATTATAACATAAAGACTATAGTGAGTCAAGCGATTTGCGCGAAGCGCAACATCATTGAGGCGAAGCATCACATCATTGGGTGCAAGCCCACTTCATTTGCACGAAGTGCAACCTCGTTCATTTGTGTCCGCCTTGAGGCAGAACGATGTTAAGCTAACGCTCAAATGAAGTTGCGTGCGATGCACGCAAACGATGTTGTGTCCTGCGGACACAAATGAAAAAATCCATCGCGATTGCGATGGATTTTTTGGAGGCGCCACCCGGAATCGGACCGGGGATGAAGGTGTTGCAGACCTCTGCCTTACCGCTTGGCTATGGCGCCGGATAATATATTCCCCGCGAAATGACTCGCGGGGAGATTGGCTTCATAGTATAAAAATGCAACTTTGCTAAAAGGCACATTTTTACGCTATGATTCCTCAACGAATAGATTATACCACTAAATACGCTTCTTGTCAATAGATTTTGAAAATCTTTTCGTAAAATTATTGAGACCATGTC
>JAFQAP010000005.1 GCA_017399965.1 Clostridia bacterium
GCCGACGATAACAAGAAACACTCCAGCAAGTCTAATAGCCAGTAAGTTTTTCTTTGTAGGTTCCATGTTCTTCGTACCGACAGGATGGATGATCCACAACAAGCCGCAAAGCCACCATCCAATACTCGAAAGAATCCAATGGTGGAATATTGTATTCAGAACGTTAAACACAATGATTATTCCGCATGACAGTAATAATTGACTCTTATATGTAAGTTTCATGGATACTCCTCCTATGATGCATTGTACCTCTTCCCTATTATTTCTCAGCAAACTCCGACGCTCTATAGAAAACGTCCTGATAATACTTCAGCACAGTCTTCCCTTCTTCTTCAGCAATTTCGAATACCATACCAATATTTTCGTTTGTCAACGTAAGCACTATTGTTGTGTCATCCTTAACTTCCCACGTCCCCTGCTTATCCTTATAAGAACCGGTTCCATCACCATTCAACAGGACAATGGCAGTCTTGTAGGTCGTTTCTCCATCCATTACAGAGGATATTTGGTTTGCCTTCCACTCACCAACATATTCGCTGTTGTTATTAGAATCCTCGTTGTTTTTACTGCAGGCACTCATGAATAAGCATACCACAAATACCAAAATGAGTATTGTAAAGAATTGTTTTTTCATCGTTGCTCTCCTTATACTGTCGTTCCGGCAAGCTGCTTTTCCTCATCCGTCGCTTCATCGCAATCGGCTCTTGCTTCCGGCTCGTAACATTCATCCTCAACCGGGCGCCATGCTTCCCCGAATTTCACATCCTTGAACAGTACAGCCAAGCCGGTGATCTGCTTGAGTCTGAGAATTTCATCTCTATCCATACCAAGATGCTTGGAGATCCATGCATCGGATCTGCCCAGCTCGTGCAGCTCTTTGACAATGTTGCTCATCAGGTCAACATCGTGTGAACCGCGAGCACGGTTATGCCGGATGGTGGATGCCATACGATTGTCCAAGCTCTTGTTGATAACCGAGACCGGTAGCATTCCGTTTTCTCTTTCGCGGATATCGGGATAGTCCAGCATCACGCGATAACGGTGGAAGCCGTCTACGATCACATAGATATCCTTCTCCTTGACGTAATAGCACACGATGGGCATCGTATAGCCGTCCTCCTTGATGCTGTCGTAAAGAAGCTTCATTTCGGGAGGCGCCACCGAGTTGGGGTTATATGTATTGGGCACGATCTTTTCAATCGGCACTGCGATCACATTATATACAGGACTTTGAAAAGCCATTATTCTTCACCAACCTTACTGTATTTGCGTTTGAGAACATCCACTCGTTTCTGTTGTTCTCTTGTCAGACCAAAGCCCATAAAACGGCACGTATGGTCATTCTTTAAAATGCAATAACACATTCTCTTCCAACTGGGGATATCCTTGGAGGATTTAATATCATCGGTGTGATCCGGGATCTTTCCAATGAATATCACACGGGAGTTTTTCATTACGGTGTAGTTGGATACTCCGTTACGACGAATATTATATCCCCTATCAATCAGCTCCTGGATCACGTGTTCCTCCAAACCGCCGCCGGTTTTATGCCAGAACTCAAGAGAGGTCTTAAACTTCTTGACGTAGTTGTTGCGAAGTCTTACGGGGAGTGTGTCTAACAGGAACTTGGTATAAGATTCCCAAGTATGTCCCTCGGGCAAGGTAAGATTGCGGTATCCGAGCGCTTTGGTCTTTCCGTAGATGGAGCCGAAGTTTGCTCCTCTGACACGTCCTACAAGCTTTGCCCACATCTCAGGGTCAATAACACGGTAGAGATTCAGGCTGTCCTTCGCATAATCATTGAAGGGTGATGCTACACGCATCTGATCCGGTTTCAACCCTGCCATATAGTAGAGGTCATAGAGCTTGTTATAGTCGTACCCGAACAGGTAGTTTGCGTGCCACACATCGCTGTTGGACCAATCGTAAATCGGAGATGCAGCCCACACGTCCTTAAACTGCTTGCTGATCCAACACTCTCCGTTATATCCGTATTTTTTGTTAAGAATGCCGCTGTAACGCTGCAGTGATTCATCCGTACGGATACCAAGCAGGCAAACGGTTTTTCCACCACCATGAGCCATACGGTACCAACGTCCAAATTGTTTGGCAAGATCCTCTTGATGCATACGGTAATGGTAAGTAGTCATCGGATTATTCTGCAGGTTGATAACGAAGTCGTGCTTCGGCATCGGTCGGCACCATGCCTCTTCCTTAGTATCATCCCAAGGATACCAGTACATCTGGTAGCTGCTTAGTGCCGTTCTCGTCGCCATAGGCAGACAGACCCAATACGGCTCCACATCATTCCTGATGCGGTCGAAAGTCCTCTCAACGTATTCGGTTGTAACGGTGTACTGCGCTTCAAAATCCTGATGAAAAACACCGATCCTCTTGTTCGGATAGTATTTCTTCTGGAAATCCAGTGTTAAGTTCAGAAGCAGACCGCTATCCTTGCCTCCCGAAAAGGAGACAAAGATGTTATCGAATTCCTCAAATATGTATCTCAGTCTGTCCTGCAGGGCATCGTACACGTTCTGCCCTGTATATTCGCGTGTCATATACATGGAGATTCCTCAATTCTGTTTTAGCAAGCAAGTCATCACTTGTTATTTAGCGTCCTTGTAACAAAATCAGCCACAAGATACATATCCTTAATTCGACTCAATTCGTCATCCTCTAAACCAAGAAGTCTTAACTTGAAATAGATTTCACCATACGATGTTATCCCAAGATTTCGAATCTTCAGCATCTCTTCCCGACTCAAAGCAACGATGTCTCCAACCGTTTTCATTCCGGCTCGAACGAGACATTTATAGGCTCGGGATGAAAGATTGAGCTCATCAATGCTTACGTCCGCATATTGCTCTATTCTCACACGACGTTCTTCTTCTTTTGCTTTATACTCCCCATTTCGGTCAGCATACCCACGTTGATAACCTTCACGCACTCCCTTTTCATATCCGTCATTATATGTGTAGCGATCCGTGCGGTCTTTAATACGTTGCAAATAGTTTTCTATTCCATAAAAAATGAACTTCTTATACGGATCCTTTCGCATCAATCTTAGCGCCATATCCTTCAAGTCTTTAATCCACGGAACTGTAACTGCATATGCTTCTGCAATCTGTGCTAAAGTCTTATGCTCTTCATAATAGTTTCGAATTACATCTCTTGATTTGGTGTCAAGGCGAAGAAGTACATAGGATAATGCCAGTTCCTGATCCTCACTTACCATTTCATTTGGAAAAGCATCTTGAAATTCATCTTCATAGGCTGCTTTCAAAATATTGATCGGGTATGGATCCGTATTCCTCTTTCTTCCATCCGACATAGCTATGTTACCACCCTTTTTACGGTTTCCAAAGGCCGTCCTTAATTAGAAGCTCCCAATTTGCCGTTAAGATCGTAACGGTCTTCTGAAATTTTATCCGTCTTTCTTTACGGACAATATATCCTATATCCAGCATTTTTCGAAGTGTCTCAACGATGGGCTCCTGTGGAACGTTGTTATATCTCGCAACCGCTTCGACCGTTCCCCAAAAGGTCGGGATAATGCTGTCTATGGTCGCCACATGGGCCATATTGGCAACGATCATCCTGGCATACTCCCAAAACTTGGTTTCCTCCTTCGGATAAAGCCGCAGGTCCGTTGCCACAGCCTCAAGCTGTCGGCTCATAGAATCGCGGATTCCACAAAGAACAACCTTCTTTTTCTTCTTCTCGGTCAAATACTTTACCACAGATTGAAAATGACCGTCGCCGGTAAAGATCAGATATGTACGAACCTTGCGGTTCTCATCGGCTGCACGATAGATGTAATCGAGCATAACAAAGTCTGTCATATCCTTCTTTTTGTTGCGGAAGGTGTTGCCGGTTTCAATAATGTTATTGGTAATACACCGGATCTTCCCTACCTCTTCCGCAAGCGAAGGATTGGAAAAATCCCCGAATACCCATATATCCGATAGTTCATAATCCGACTTTACATCCTCAAGCCACCTAACCGGATCCGGCGTTAAGCCAAACCGAGTCTTATAGGAGTAAAACCAATATTCATAGTCCACAAAGGCAATTGCCTTTTTCTTTTTGCCAAACAAATTCTATTCCTCTTTCTTTTAACTTGGCTCTTTATTCTCTTTCAATCAATATCTCATCTAACAAGATCAGATACGAATATGCTTCGGGACTTACTTTTCTCAAGTAATTCAATTGGGCAAGAGAGCTATGTGTAACCTTGCGATCGATTAGCTCTCTGTCGTCGGTCACACGCTTATACTCATTACCGGTCAAAAGACACATGGCCATATACATCACCTTCACCGCACGAACCGCAGCAATCTCAGGTGTATAGTTTTCAGCGTAGATGTGTCCGCGCAGATCTCGGATACCGTTTACAAAAAGACGGTATTCATCAGGATTCGACTTGCCACGTGCAGCAATGCACCGAGCAGATTCATAAGTATCCCACAAGCAGTCCTTTGGCGTCAGGTCAAGACCTCTGTATGCCAGCTCGGCAGTTGCGATCTTCTCATAGGTTGGCAGAACCTTGCAGCATTCGGTGAAAACGTCAAGCAGCGAAACCACGTCATAGAATTGCTTCATCACTTCCATATCCTTATTGGCATTCAGCGGAATACCGGTGGTATGAGGAGCAAAGGCGGTCAGTTTGTCAGCCAGGATACAATCGGGGCTCGGGATCTGTACGGACAAATATTCCGGTTCGGTAAGCAGAAGACTGTTGCGGATCTCCTTCTGTACCAGCTCTTCATAGTGATTCTCCTCAAAGAGGACATCGAGAAGAATGTAGAAGGGCTTATGGTTGATGGGTGAATCGTATGTAAATTTGAAATGGCGCTTGACGATGTTATTTTTCCCAACCCTTCTCTGCTCCTCCACGCTGATAAAGGGGAAGATCTCGGAGGCCTTCTCCAGATAGTCATCCAGGTCAGTATTGGGATCCACGATGATATCAATATCGGTGGACAAACGGCGAGGCTTGTCCATAAGTAAGATCAGGCAAGTGCCGCCCTTAAAACGGAACGGCATACCTACACGTGCAAGGGCCTCAAGCAATCCAAATGCGTAGACCACTCTTTCCAGAAGGACAGGGTCCCTTTTGCTTGTTTTCTGAAGCTCACGAATATGTTCCTCCATAAAGCTCTCTCGTCGAATCATACCATTACTCCCTAGTCTTTAATTCAATCGTCGTTTGTTCTTTAATCAACTTCTTGATCCGTCCGCTTGCACTTCTGCGCTTCGCATAACGGAACAGCTGCGTTTCATTGATAACGTATTTCTTGAAGGCATCCTCATACACCGTAGGATGCTCTCCGGCACTGACGGTGTTTGCAATCACAGGCTCGGCAATTATGTCAACCAACAGCTTCTCAATGCACGTGTGCCAGGGCTTCTCGATACCATTCGGCGCTTCGGTGATCAGTCTCGTGATCACGATCATATCATCCGACCAATACTGATGGTAAGTCTCAACCGAGGGATACAACAGGACCTTGCCCGGATAAAGCTTGCGGAGCGTATCGAAAACGAAGTTGGCTACTTCGTTCTCCACCGAAACAAAAATGGCATTGTGAGCGATCTGATGGTTCAAAAACTCATTGAGCTGGACGAGCTCAAACACAGTGAAATTCAAATATGGATGTGCTTCGTGAACCTGCTCAACAATCTTCTCTGTCTGCTCAGAGTAGCGGTAGAAGTAGTGAGTATGGTCCTCTCGTTTCACCGAATAGGAACCGTGTCCAACACGTACGATCTCCCCCGACTTCAGAAGGTCCTGCAGGCGTTTGCGGATCGCGGAATCGCCGAGCGTGCACCCATTGTTATGGCACACCTCGGTAAAATCGCTAAGTTTGAATGAATTTCTATTTGCTAATTCCTGAAGTATCTTATCCTTCATTGCGTTCATCACCTCACGGCAAATATCATTTCGGCAAAATCGCTTGTTTTTGCCGTTTTACCACCTCATATATTATTATACGCAAAACTCGAAAAAAGTCAATATCATTTCGGCAAAGTTCAAACTTTTTGCCGAAATGATATTATATCGTATTATGCACTCTTATAGTATTTCATTCTCGACCAACATTTATTACAATAAGTGCTTGTTTGGAATTTACGGAACTTGTCCCTTAACTTTCAAATGTGCGAATTTTGTCAAAAAACATGAGGTGTACCTCATCGAAAAGTTCATATTTTTGCGGTACAATATAGATATCAGATTTTTCGTCACGAAAGGACAATGCAAAATGATAAAGATCGTAAACGGGAAATTTCAAAAGAACGGGCTATCCTTTGATGAGGTAAGATAGCGTAACCATATCGGTGTACGTTAGCTTACCTCATTCGTGATTATATATTAAACAGCGTAGCTTTTAACGTCGGCTCCTATTTGTCGGAAATAGGAAACGCTTTCGGTCGGCTCGTCGCCGCTTTCAATCTTACCGACAAAGCTGTAAAAGATTTCAATTTTTCTTGTGTTATTTTCTCTATCCAATTCGTGAATTAAGATACGGTCAATAAATTCGTGGACGTTTTCGTAGGTCAGTTCGTTTATTTCCGTGTACTTGCGAACAAGAGCTACAAAGCGTTTTACGTCGCTGTTGCGCTCGGTGGCGGCGTTGATCTGTTCGGTCAGTTCCGCAATCCGTCGCGTCAGCGTCTTTTTTTCATCATCATAGCCCGAAGTCAGAAAGGCAAATTGCTCGTCGGAGAGCTTACCCAATGCGTTGTCCTCGTAGAGCTTACGGAACAATAGGTTTAGCTCTTTCATTCTCATTTCTGCCTTGTCAAGCTCCTTTTGCTGTGAAGCTAACGCTTTCTTTGCGCTCTGCGCGTTGTACTCATTCGCCGTTTGGATAAAGTCTTGTTCGTGTTCTTTCACATAGGAAAGTACACGTTGCAGATCGGCAAGCACGATTTCGGATAAAATGCTTTTACGGATATAGTGCGTTGTGCAAACAAAATCATTTCTTGCTCGGTTGCGGTAGTTGCCGCAAGTGTAAGCGTGTTTTCGTTCAAGGGTTTTCGCCCCGCGCATAAGATACATTTTGTAGCCGCAATCTCCGCAAAACAGAAGCCCCGAAAATATATCAATTTCATCAACCTTTGTCGGTCGGTTTCTCGTTGCTATCCGTTTTTGTGCAAGGTCAAAAGTTTCTTCATCAATCAAGGCTTCGTGCGTGTTCGGAAAGAAATATTGCTTTTCTTCTGGGTTTTTCTTTGTCTTTTTAGACTTGTACGATACCTTGTAGGTCTTGCCCGTAATCGTGTGTCCCAAGTATTCTTTGCGTGTAAGAATATCATAAATGGTTTTGTCGGGCCAATTATACCAAGCGTTAAGCTGTGGGCGTGGGTGGCGTGTACTGCCCGTTCTCCGATAGCGTAATTCTCCGACGGTCAAAATCTCATTTTCTTTTAACCAATCTTGAATTTCGCACATACGCGCCCCGCCTACATACAAGGCAAAAATCTGTTTGACAACGTGTGCGGTTTCGGGGTCGGGTATCAGATGATTGCGGTCGTTTGGGTCTGCTATGTAGCCGTAAGGCACTTCGCCGTTTACTCGCTCGCCCTTTTGTGCTTTCGCTTGCTTGACAGCGCGAATTTTCTTTGATGTGTCGCGGGCATAAAATTCGTTAAACCAATTTCGCAACGGGGTAAACTCGTTGTCCTCCCGCGCGGTATCTACGCCGTCATTTATGGCAATGTAGCGTACTTCGTATTCGGGAAAAATTATCTCGATCAGTTCACCCGTTTTCAGATAATTTCTGCCAAGACGGGAAAGGTCTTTTGTAATGACCGTTGCCACGTTTCCCGCTTCGACCTCGCGGAGCATTGATTGAAGCCCCTCGCGCTCAAAGCTCACACCCGAAAATCCGTCGTCAACGAAAAATCTTGTGTTGAAAAAATGGTGTTCGTCGGCGTATCTCTGTAAAATCAGTTTTTGATTTTGTATGCTTTCGCTTTCGCCTGCCTGCATATCCTCTTGACTTAATCTGCAATATAAGGCGGTTATCTTGTCTGCGTGTAACATTCGTCCTCCTTTCCGACGGCAGACAAGCAATGATATTTGTACTACATACATTATACCATAAACCGCCGTCTTTGTAAACGTCTTAAATGTAAAAAAAGCCTTAATTATGGGCTTTTGCGGGTTTTAGCTCTATATCTTTGCGTATGAGCTTCTTTATCTTTTTATCTAACGTGTCTGTGGCTCGCTCGCTTGCAGAGGAACAAACAACGTAAGTAATGTTACCGATTTTATGCTCCGTTTGAGTAACGGGAGCATTTTCTTTTTTCATAAGGTTGCCCCCTTTCATAAACTAAAAAAAGATTGAAACAGGTTTATAAAATGGGCTTTAATCGGACGGCTATTAGCATAGCTCCACGGGAGTTTCACCCTTGCTCTCTTTGGCAACCTCACCCATCGTTTGCGACGCTCTTAACGCTCGAACTGTGGCTATAAGGGAGTATCATTATCCTTTCTGCTTGTCGTCGCCCACAAACTGCTAAATTCATTTTATGACGCTGTGTTTCTCGCTCGTTCCCGTGTGGGAAGTCTTGGCGCACCCGTCGCTCGGCTCGGAGCAAAAAGAACGTATCCGATTTGCCCTATACTGCGTCGCCGTTATCTTGCGTCGCTTTCTTTGTCAAGGAACGTGCGCCTAAAACTTATTCGCTGTGGAAAGGGGTACACAGCGCGTCCGTTCAGACCTTAAAGGACAGTACCGCCCGCATTAGCTTTGAGCGCAACCTATCGCGCAAATCCTCGTCAATGCCCCAATAGGTGTTTCCGCTTTCGTCGCGGAGCTTGCGGATTGACAAGTGGTTTATGTAGCTTTCGTAGTGTTGCATTACAATTTTCATTGCGTCAGCGTCGCCCTTTGTTGCGGCTAAAATGATCGGGTAAGGCAGTAAGCCGCGTTCTGCATTAGTGTTGTTAATCCCATTCATCGGCGCGTTCCTCCAAGTATTTTTTCAGCATTTCAAAAGAGCTTGTCCGTCTGTACTGTATCGTGCTTCGGGGTACTCCCAATTCTTCCGCTATCTCAACGTCGGATTTGTCAAAGAAGTAATACAGTAACACCGCTTGCCGTTTTTCGTGCGGCAGGGTATGGAGAGCTTCGGCAAGCAGTTTAGTCGTAATCCGTTTCCCATTTATGCAAAAGGCTTCACCCTCGCCGTCGAGATCGTATGTATCAACGGTATAGAGTTGTTTTTCCTCTTGCGGCGAGAGATCGGAGAAGCTGACTTCGTGCTTTTGCCTTGTCTTGCTTTCTCTTGTGGCGTCGATCAGTTCATTGCGTAATACGTTCTTGCAGTACGCATTAAACTCACAACGGGTTTGCCATTCCAACCGATTAGGATAATCCATAACATTCACCCCCTTTCTTCTGCGGGGGGCAGTTCGGTATTTTTCCCCTTTCGGCTACCTTCCACGGCGTACCCGTCGAAAATGCCAAACGAAAAGCAAAATTTCTTAAAAAAATTTTTCTGTCGCTCATTTTCCTATATCCTTTCAGTTCGTTTTTGAAATTTCAAAAGCGAATGAAAAGGGCGGCGAGCGACACCGATATATGCGAAAACGCAAAATGCGCCCGCCCGCGAAAAGACGCGAACAAGCGCAAAAAAAATTGTAAGCACTATTAAGTTGAATTGTCAGTTCATACTCATAGCCGTAATATCCCGACGGTGGGTTATAGCTTTTTTTGACCGTAGGATATTAGGCGGGTGAGTATTGAAAAAAATTAACACGGCGTACCTCCATTAGATACCGCCGTGTTCTGATGTTAAGTCGTCATTGGTTTGTGATAAACGCAAAGAAACGGCGGCTTACTATTTACCGCCGATCACATTATATGTGCCTTGTTTACACTCAAAACAAAATGAGCCTATAAATCGCGTGTAATCGCGCGGTTTATAGGCTCTGCGTCTGTGCGTCGGGCTCTGTGATTATTTATGATGTATAACTGTTTTTGCTTGATTATCATTGATAACCGTTACTTGCAAATTTTTCACTTCAATCAAACTTTCTTGCTTACATTTCGGGCAAAACAAAGGAAAGTTTTTAAGTTCCGTGTCGGGACGCATTTGAACGCGCGTCTTGTTGTTGCACACGGGACATTTTATCCAGGCATTAGTGTCCATTTTTCGTCCCTCACTTTCTGAAAAATCAGCTATTTTCTAAAATCAATAATGATACTTAATTTTTTGTCAATAAATTTAGCGGTAATATTTCCGTTCATTTGCTCCACGAGTGTTTTCGATATTGCAAGACCAAGGCCCGTAGATTTTCTCGCAGTTTCTACCGTGTAAAAACGATCAAATAACTTTCCTACGTGTATTTCATCAAGCGATGTAGCTGTATTAGAAAATGTAATTATCCCGTCGTCCGACAGTGATATATATAGGTCGCCGTCGCTGTATTTGAGCGCATTATTTAGGATATTTCCAAACACGCGAGAAAGAGCGTCTTGATTAAGATGGCGGACTATGTGTTTTTCCGTGATATTTATATTTGGCTCAATATTACGTTTGGTTAGCGTATAGTAAAACGATGCGATACTTTTTTCCAAAACGGAGTTAATACAAACATTATCACACGTCAATTCCTCTTTTGTTGAGATAACCACAGAATAACGGAATAACTCTTCACTTAATACTGTAAGTGCATTAGAACGATCTTTGATATAAGAAACATAACGAGCTACATTTTCGCTTTTTTCTTCTTTTTCAAGAAGTTCAAGATAACCGCATATAGCAGTAAGTGGGGTGCGTAAATCGTGGGCAATATTGGTAACCGCTTCTTTTAATTCACGATCACCCTTCAAATATTGTCGTCTTTGTTTGCGAAGTAAGCGCAGTTGAGTATTGATTGCAATACTCAACTGTCGCATATACTTGTCTTGCGAGGAAATATCAATGAGAGTATTGGTATCAGATACAAGCCGTTCAGCGAAATTTTCCGTTATCTCGCGAGCAGTTTTTCTTAAATAATGGATTTTTATTGCTTGCAATATAATAACAATGGATAATATTATGCTTAACGCTATCAATATCGATACCATTTTTAGCTCCTTATTTGAAATCTTTTTTACGGAATGTCAGATAGCCGCTTATAAGATATACAATGATCGTACCAACAGAATATAGCGGCATAGTATTCAGTAGCTTTATTTCCTGCACACTTAAAGCTCCTGGTGAATGGCGTATTGTCAAATAAGGCTCAACTATTTCAGTATATTTAATTATTTGACCGGTTGGTAAAATATTGAAAACAAATGTATATAGTTCTCGTTGTGGACTATCAATATAGGCGGGATTTTTTTGAAGTTCGCCTTCTATTTCAACGGGAATTCCATCTACAAAAGAGTATGCTTGACCATATTCGGGTAAGTTTAAGTTAATGTTTATTTCAAATGCAACCATATACGATATAAACACAAACGCTAATGCAATGATTGCAGAAACCGCCTTTTTGGTAACAAGCATAGATGTTACCGAAATAAACGTTATCAACGAGATAATATGAAGGACAAATCCCAATGCTATTTTCGCTAATATATCTATTGGAATTTGTTTATAAATGACCCAATTAAATAACGAGAAAGTAACAACGGTAACCAAGACGAGCAACAAACAAATAATTATTGCTATGATATACTCTGAAAAGAATATCTTTCTTCTAGAATATCCAGCAACTATCTTGTTACGAAAGACCCCATCACCAAATTCAACTCCTATGAGTAGGGAAATCAAAATTGCATAAACAATAAAAGCTACAATGATATATATATCGTGAAACTGTCTATCTGTTTTCCCTAATATTCCGCTAAAAACACCGACCATAATAGAGACAAATAGCGTAATCCAAAATACGATATTTTTTATATATCTACGTAAGCCCGCACGAAATAGTTTACTCATTTTCTGCACCTCCTAACAATCTAATAAAATAATTTTCAAGTGTCTCACTTTGTTCATATGATTTGTTTAATTTACAGTTATGCTTTTCAAGTGCAATGACCAAATCTGATATATTAACTTCTTCAAATATTTTGGCGGTTGTGTTGGATATAATTTCATATTCAATTTTCTCATTATCAAGGACTACAGCCAATACTTTGGTGTCAGTTACGTCAACGCACAAGCACTTTCTACACACCGCTTCAATCTGTGAAGCGGTTGTTTCTTTTATAAGTCGCCCATCATCAATAAAACCGTAGTGTGTAGCTAAACGTGAAAGTTCATCTAAAATATGACTTGACATAAGAACAGTAATTTGCTTTTCGTGATTTAGTTTTAGGATCAATTCGCGCATTTCAACTATACCTTGAGGATCAAGTCCGTTAATTGGTTCATCCAACACCAAAAAATCCGGGCTTCCAATCAAGGCAACTGCAATACCGAGCCGTTGCTTCATACCTAAAGAGAAATTACGAACTTTTTTCTTTTTTGTTGTTTCGAGCCCCACAAGTCGTAAAATCTCGGGAATCTCATCATAAGATGGGATACCAAGCATTAAGCATTGTTGCTTTAAGTTATCTTCTGCCGTCATATCCAGATAGATTGACGGAGTTTCTACAACTGCCCCCATTCTCCTTCGTGATTTAGAAATATTTACATCTGTGCTGTCGGTACTATAAATAGAGTACCTGCCAGATGTGGGTGTCTGCAAACCACAAATAAGACGAATTAGTGTTGTTTTTCCCGCGCCGTTTCGACCAATAAGACCATAAATCGCCCCTTTAGGAATGTGCATAGAAAGACCGTTTAGGGCAGTATATTTTCCGTACTGCTTACATAATTCATAGGTCTCTAAAACGTATTCCATATTTATCCTCCTTTATTGCACAAATGTGTGCTTTATTGTTAGATTATATAGTCTAAAAGTTAAGAAAGCGGTTAAGAAAAAAGTTAAGATTTAGTTAGGATTGTTATTTTGTTTTCAGTTTGAAGCCAATGCCCCACACAGCGTCAATATATTCTTTGTCGCTTATTTCGCTTAATTTTTTACGCAGATTGAAAATGTGTATTTTCAAAGAATTTTCCGTACAATCGGGGGTATCTATGCTGATACTGTCAAGCAATAAGGATTTTGTAACCACTTGATTTGAGTTTTGCATAAGGAGCTTCAAAATCGCATATTCCGTCCGTGTAAGTTTCACTTCATTATCGCCAATGAAAACATCGTGCGTCATTGTATCAAGGCGAAGATCATCAAAGGCGAGAACAGTATTTTTAGGTGTTGATACGTTGCGGAGTGCTACCGTAATTCTTGCCAATAGTTCTTTAACCTCAAATGGTTTTGTAACATAATCAACCGCACCACCGAGTAACAGATCAACTTTATTATCAATGTCAAGTTTTGCGCTCATAATGATTACGGGTATTCCTTGTATTTTGGGTAATACTTCCTCACCCGAAAGTCCTGGGAGCATTAGATCAAGCAATACAAGATCGGGCTTGAATGTTGAAAGAGATAATAATGCTTCCGTTCCCGAATAAGCTCTTGATACTTTGTAGCCGTTTTTTGTAAGCACTTCTTCAAGCATATTGCCGATATTTACATCATCATCAATAATTAAAACTTGCTTCATTTTGTTTTACCTCGCATTTCTTTGGTTCTTCCATCGGTGGGCTTTTTCGCGTCTTTGGGAATGAGCCACACACGGCTCAATCGCACCACACCGTCAATGCGTTTTTCTTCGCAAAGTTTCTGTATGCGCCGTTCCGAAATCTCCCACAACTTCGCCGCCTCTTGTACGGTCATATATTCAAACATAGGTTATCCCTCCTTAAAGTGATAGCACTATATATTATATACGGTCAGCCGAATAAAATCAAGGGCTTTTTTGTGAATAATTTGAATTATAATGGCTAACACTATGAATTGTGTAATCATATCCAAATCAAATGATGAACTGTATAATATAAGAGTAGGAATTATTATAGCACAAAGGAACGTATTAGCAATGAAAAGACCCGTACCAATTTACGACTTTACGGCGTTCGGAAAGGCTATAAAAGAGGCGAGAACAAAGCGCGGCGAATCCCGCAAGAATGTCAGCGACGATATGGATATATCGCCCCGCTATCTTGCAAACATCGAGAACAAGGGACAGCAACCGAGCTTACAAATCTTTTATGAGCTTGTTACCCGTTACGATATATCCGTAGATCAATACTTTTTCCCCGACAAGAGCGCGGACAAAAGCACTATGCGCCGTCAGCTTGATACTCTGCTTGACGGAATGAGTCATAAAGGTTTACACATCGTTACGGAAACAGCGAAGGCGGTTCTTGAAGTCGAAAAAGAAAACTGAAATTAAACAGAAACGCGGCAGACTTATTTTTGAGTTTGTCGCGCTTTTTTTATATTTTTTCTCCGTTTGTTTGGCAGAATTGCGTTTTGATTAGTGTATATAGATAGAGGGGATAAAGTTTCGTAGCAAGCATAGGAAGTGGGTACCCACTTCCGTATTTTCGCCCTTGCCGCGCTCGCGCTTCGGTTGAAAATGGCTTGTTGGGAAGCGTCCCAAACCCTCGGTCAAAGAAAGGAGAATGTCAGATGAACGGACGGCAAAGAACGGTACAAATCAAGTTCCGTGTAACAGAAGAAGAACGGGCTTTGATTGAACAGAAAATGAAGCTCATACCCACCGACAATATGGCGGCATATCTGCGGAAGATTGCCATTGACGGATATATTATCAAGGTCGATCATACGGACATAAAAGCTATGACGGCGGAGATACAAAAGATCGGCGTAAACGTCAATCAGATTGCCCGCCGCGTCAATGCAACGGGCAACGTGTACGCCGAGGATATTGCAGAGATCAAAGGAGCGTTAGAGGAAATATGGCGGTTACAAAGATTAAGCCTATTAAAAGCACGTTAAGTAAAGCACTTGACTATATCCAAAATCCCGCAAAGACGGACGAAAAAATCCTTGTGTCCTCGTTCGGCTGTTCCTATGAAACGGCAGATATTGAGTTCGGATTTACCTTGTCGCAAGCTATGGAGAAAGGCAATAATCTCGCCCACCATTTGATACAATCTTTTGCGCCGGGAGAAGTGGAATATGAGAAAGCCCACGAAATCGGGCGTCAGCTTGCGGACGCGGTAACAAAGGGTCAGCACGAATACGTTTTGACGACGCATATTGACAAGGGGCATATCCATAATCACATCATTTTTTGCGCCGTAAACTTTGTAGATCACCACAAGTATAATTCCAACAAGCGCACCTATTACAATATCCGAAATACAAGTGATCGGCTATGCCGCGAAAACGGTTTGTCTGTCGTCGAGCCGAGCGAAAACAAGGGTAAGCATTACGCCGAATATCAAGCGGATAGGGCGGGTAAGAGTTGGAAATCCAAACTCAAAATTGCGGTGGACACGCTCATTCCCCAGGTGTCGAGCTTTGAAGAATTATTACAGCGTTTGCAGGCGGCGGGATATGAGATCAAGCGCGGTAAATACATATCGTGCCGCGCACAAGGTCAAGAGCGTTTCACGCGCTTAAAAACGCTCGGTGCAGACTACACCGAGGAAGCAATCACCGAGAGAATAAACGGCAAGCGAACCCGCGCCGCAAAAGCTTCCAAGATCGAGCAAAGGGGCGTATCTCTTATCATTGATATTGAAAACAGTATCAAAGCACAGCAGAGCCGAGGATATGAGCAATGGGCGAAAATCCATAACCTCAAACAAGCGGCAAAAACGGTCAATTTCTTAACCGAAAATAAGATTGAGCAGTACACGGATTTAGTCGCCCGAATTGATGAAATCACGGCGGCGAGCGAGCAAGCGGCAGAAGCATTGAAGAACGTCGAAAGACGGCTTGCGGATATGGCGGTTTTGATAAAGAACATCACCACATACCAAAAGACAAAGCCCGTCTATGAAGCGTACAAAAAGGCGAAGAACAAAGAGCAGTTCCGCGCCGCGCACGAAAGTGATCTGATACTCTATGAAGCGGCGGCAAAGGCACTACGCGCCGCCAACGTCGGCGGTAAGCTCCCAAGCGTCGCCGCGCTCCAAGCCGAGTATGCAAAGCTGACCGAGCAGAAAGAAGCCCTATACGCTGACTATGGCAAGCTCAAAAAGCAAGTCAAGGAATACGATACGATGAAGCGGAACATAGACAGCTTTTTGAAGACCCCGCGAGGGCAAGCAAAGAAGAAAGAAACAATGCTATAAACACAAGAAAAGACGGGACGCGGCAGCCGTATCGGTGCCGCGCCCCGTCTGTCTGTTTTGGGTACGCTTATATTCGTTTTGGGCGCGTTTATCTGCGCCGTGTGTCTTTGCTTGTCTGCGGCGCGAAAGGCGCGTAGGACGCGCCCTCGCGCTTGTGGACGTTATTCCTCGTCAGCCGCGTACACGTCAAGCTCGGCAAATTCCTCGTCGGTCATAGCGCGGAGCTTTTCAAGGGTGCGGTCGGCAAGGTCGCGCATATCCTCGTCCATATAGGGGAGCGCGTCGCTCATTTCCTCTATCAGACTTGCCCGATCTTCGTAAATGTAAATGCTAATAAGGTTTGTTTCCTCAACGGTAAATCTTGTGTTCATTCTCATACCTCCAAATCGTTGTTTTTCTTTTTGGTCGCCGCTTTTTTCGGGGCGGCTTTTTCTTTGCCCGCGTCCTTTTTAAGCTGTGCGCGGATAGATTGCTTTTCCTCTTTGGGCTTACCCTTGCCGCCCTTTTCCTCTGCCTTGATTGCATTTGCAAGGTCAACAAGTGAAATGGATTCTCCCGCCTTTACCTTTGCTTCCAATGCGTCAACCGTTGGCTGTTCTGCGGCAACGGCGAAAGCCTGCGTACCGTTTCCCATAATCAAGTGCTTGCCGTCGTCGGACGTGTGATGTACGCCGTAGCCCGCCGCTTCCATTTGTTCGCGGGTCATATCGGTAACGCTGAAACTGCCGCGCGGCGTTGTGATCTTCTCGCCCGTTGTGTGTTCGTCGGGGATAAGCACTTGTGCTTTGTCGCGGTCAAGAAACTGCGGTACCTCACGGAATCCCACGCTATCAACGTAATGTGCGCTAACGTCGCCATCTTGATGAAGCACCACCACGTCGGAGAGCGACAAACTGCGTCCCGTGTAATCTTCGGGAATGTCAATGTTGAAACGGGTGTAAATATCTTCAAGCGTCATATCGGGCGTAAGCGGCGCGGAGTACACCAATTCGTAATTTGCGGGGTCAACCGTATGCCCCGTAGCTATCAATCGGTCGTATGGCTCAAAGACAATTTCTGCGGTCTGCTCGGTGTTTGCGATTTGGTAAATCTCAAAGTACGTTTCCTTTTCGATCTCTGCCTTTACTTGCGCTTTATATGCTTGCAGTTCGGGGTCAAAGTCTGACCGCTTCGGAGCTTCGGGAATCTCGTAGGTCCCGCTGTTGAGCATAGCGCGGCACTCTGCAACGTACTCGGTAATTGCCGTAAAATATGCTGTGTCAATAGGCGTCAGACTTGCGGTGTTATGTAGTGCGGTTTTCGCCGCTTGCTCCATTTCCGAGAGGTTGCAATGTAGCCGCAAATACGGGACAACCTCGCCCACCAAAAGCTCGCGTGTGGCGCGGTCTGCTTCCATAGCTTCGCGCCCCTCACTCCGCAATAGCTGATTCTGCCATTCCTCGTTGTTCAGATAATAGGCGTTGAATTTCTCAATGTGATCTATCAAGGATCCCTCGCCGTCGCCCAAGTCCTGGCGTCCCTCATACTGTTCGGGCTTACCGTCAAGGGTGAAGTCAAGACGGAATTTTGTTTTATCGTAGCCGGGGGTATCTTTGTTCTGCGCGTCAAGAGCTTCAAACAAAGCGTTGGCGCGGGATAAGGGCATTGTTTCACCGTCGCGGAGCTTGCCGTTTTCACTCCAAATGATCGTAACCGTCGGCTCGCCTTTGGGGTCAAGTTCGGGCGGTGCCGCTTCGCGCTCCTTTTGAATTTCCGCAAGGTGCGCGTCAATGCTGTCTATGATCTCGGCGGCGGTTGCGCGTATCGTTTCAAGGGAGCTTTTGAGTTCGGACATTTCGCGCCCGCTACTCCACCCCGCAACGTAGCCGAAAGAGTAATCAGACGTATCAAGCCCGTAATGCTGACAGACGGTGTATGCGACGCTTTCCGCTTCAACCTCGCGTGTGCGTCTGTCGGGTCTGTTCGCCCGTTCTTCTGCGGGGGCGTTAAGGTCAATATCGTGTAGCTTTGCGTGTGCGATTTCGTGTATTGCCGTTTTTAAGGTTTGCAGTTCGCTCATACCCTCGTCAAGAGCTATGCGCTTGTCCTCAAGGTGATAATAACCGTGTGCGCCGCCCTCAATCTGTTCAAAGGCAATGGGAACGGGAGAGGTCTTTTCAAGGGCGGCGAAAAAGTCCTTATAATTTTCCACGCTTCCGAGCAGTTCATCAACACCGAGCGTCGGTAGCTCCTTTCCCTCGGTCTGCGAAACGTCATAGACACATACCACCTTAAAGGCGGGTATCGTGATTTCCTTTACCTCGGTGATCGGCTTGCCGTCCTCACCGATAATGGGCTTCTTTGTATCGGGGTCGAGCTTTTCCGCTTCGGTCTTGATCTTATACGGTGCGGGGGCAAAAATGCGTATGCCTTGTTCGCCCTTTTTGACATTTCTTTCAATGCCTTTTCCTTTCCAAGCGTTAAAGCCCATAACAAGTGAAGCGTCGGGCTTCTGCAACGCAATCAGCACTGTATTGTTAAAGCTGTAATTGTGGAATTTCGACATTACGTTTAGGTATTCTTTGAAACGTTCACTATTGAAAAGGTCGGCAATGCCTTGTTCCAAGCGGTCGGTAATCTCTTTCAACTTTCCGTTCGGGTCTGTCGCTGTCGGAATGATCGGCTTTACGGGGATAGCTTCGGGCGGCTCTGCCGTAAGGACAGCCGCTTGCCTTGTGGCAATCGTATCAAATTCCACCTTTTCGGGGTCAAGTCGTGCCGGTTGCGGATAGCTCATAATGCGGTATTCTTCGGGAACGTCGCGCCCCTCAAAATGACGTTCCCACTCGTCGCCGCTTTTCGTGATATATCCGTACTGCGTAAATGCACCGTCCTCGCGTTCTGCGGCGTGTTGACCGAACATAGCAAGGTCAATCCCGCCTTTCCATTCTTCGGGCATTTGCACCGCCCCCGATTTGTTCAGATAATAGTCGCCAAGCTCCCGCGCCGTGTGCGCTTCGGGAACGTGAACAAAAAAGTCGGTATTATAGGTAAAGTCAATAATCTGCCCGACGTTCTCAAAGCCCATTTTGCTCTGCAAGGCGGCATTGAGCTTTTCAATTTCTGCGGGGTCAAGCTCGGCAAGCCGCACCGCGAGAAAATTAAGCTCGTCAACGTCAGCCACACAAACAAGATCGTGCGGCAAAGCTATGTGATTTTGTTCGTTATCCATATAGCCGCGAATGAAAAAGTCCTGCGGGTTATTTGCCGTAATACCGACGCTTTCCATAGCCGCGTGTAGCTGTTCTTTCGTAGCGGGCATATCAAGCCAAAAGCCGCCCGCCGTACCCGTTTCAAAGCGGGATTTACTGTCAATCAGAATTGCAAAGGTTTCGTCCATATAATGCTC
Organism: Clostridia bacterium; assembly: GCA_017399965.1. Classification (GTDB taxonomy): domain Bacteria; phylum Bacillota; class Clostridia; order Oscillospirales; family CAG-382; genus SFLA01. The sequence goes on from JAFQAP010000005.1 coordinate 19,616, forward strand.
CTTTCGCTGTTTTGTATAAGGGTTTGGGAATATCCCAACAAGCAAAATACCCGTTCTGCGATTATGGCAAAACGGGTATTTTTACGGAAAGGGTACCCCTTTCCTATGCTTGCTGCGTTTCTTTTCTTACCTCGTTTTCTCTATGCGGTAGTTGACGTATTTACCGCCCGTGTCGGAGAGTAGCACCGTTCCGTCGTAGGTTTTGCCCGTCTTGTGAGAATACAGCTTTTTGACTTTCGCCTTGCCGTCCTCCAAAAGCTCGGCGGCAATTTTCGGGGTAAACTTTACCTTGCGTTCCTCAAAGAAACGGTCATTTTTCCACATCACAAAGGCGCAATCACGGTTTGAGCAGTAATAATTTTTCTTGCTCTCAAAGACGTTTTCACCGCAACGGGGACACTTGCCGACAATGGGCTTTTCCTCTTTGAAAAGTGCTTTGTCCTTGTCGGAGAGGAAAGGATATGTTTTTACAAGCTCCCGTGTCATATTCTCGATACCGCAAATAAAGCTGTCTGCGTCGGCGTTTCCTTTTGCGATCTGCGTCAAGCTGTTTTCCCATTCTGCCGTCAGCTTGGGGCTTGTCAGCACGTCGGGGAGAACGCACACAAGGTTGTTACCGTCTTTTGTGGGGATAAGCTGTTTTCCTTTTCGCTCTGCAAATCCCGCGCTAACGAGCTTTTCAATGACGGCGGCGCGGGTGGCGGGAGTACCAAGCCCGCGACGTTCCGCGTCCTCGTCTGTGTCCTCATTGCCCGCCCGTTCCATAGCAGAAAGTAAGGTATCTTCGGTGTGGGATTTCGGGGGCGTGGTGTAATGCTCAGTAACACTCGCGGCGGGGTTGTCATATCTCTGTCCCTCGGAAACGGTGAGCGCGGAAAACTCGCCGCCGTCCTCGTCGTCGGGCTTCTGTTTGAGAGTAGCGCGGTAGCGTCGTTCAAGCTCTTTCCACCCGCCGCAAAGTACCGTCTTTCCCGTTGCCGTAAACTCGGTATCGGCACAACGGAACACGGCTTTTACCGCTTCGTAGGTATGCGGTGCGGCGGCCGCACAAAGCAGACGCGCACCGACAAGAGATAAGATGTTACGCTCGGTTTCGGGAAGTGCTGAAAGCTCGGTCTTTTCAAGCTCCATTGTGGGAATAATGGCGTGATGATCTGACACCTTTTTACTGTCAAGCACACGGGAGAGATCGGGGGCAAAATCCACGCCTTTCATAAAAGGCAGTTTTGCCGAGAGCAAAGCGGAGACGCTTGCCGCCGTTTCGCTCATATCCTCGGTGAGATAGGTGCTGTCCGTTCTCGGATATGTAAGTAAACGCTTTTCATAGAGAGCTTGCGCGAGATCAAGGGTCTGCTTTGCCGTGTAGCCGTACAGCTTGTTTGCTTCTCTCTGTAAGGTGGTAAGGTCAAAGAGCTTGGGCGGCGCGGCGGTCTTTTTCTCTCGGCTGACCGATACGCAAACCGCGCTTGAAACGCGGCAAGCGTCTTTGAGCTTGTCTGCTTCTGACTTGTCGAAGATCCTCGCGCTTGTAGCTTCGGTGCCGCCAAGATCAAGGCGTACAATGTGATACTTTTCTTTCTTGAAGCTCATAATCTGCGCTTCGCGGTCAACGAGCATTTTGAGGGTCGGCGTCTGCACCCGTCCCACGTTCAAGGTCTTATGATACAGACAAGAGAAAAGGCGGGTCGCATTGATACCGATAATCCAATCTGCCTTTGCGCGGCACAGCGCGGAAGAATAGAGCGCGTCATAATCCGCGCCGTCCTGAAGCTCTGCAAAGCCTTCGCGGATAGCGTCGGCTTCCATTGAGGAAATCCATAGACGGCGCATAGGCTTTTTACAGTTCGCCACGTTATACACAAAGCGGAAGATCAATTCACCCTCGCGCCCCGCGTCGCAAGCATTGACGACCTCGGAAACGTCGGCGCGGTGCATAAGCTCTTTTAGGATTTTGAATTGCTTGCCCTTGTCGGCGGCTACGGTGTACTGCCATTCTTTCGGAAGAATGGGGAGCGTATCATAGCTCCATTTTGCGTACTGCTCGCCGTATGCGTCAGCCGCCGCAAGCCCTACCAAATGACCGACACACCAAGAAATGATGTACCCGCCGCCCTCGATATATCCGTCCTTTCTGCCGCTTACTTTCAGCGCGGCGGCGATATTCTGCGCGACGCTCGGTTTCTCTGCTATTACAAGGGTATAACTCATTCGTCTGTGTCCTCCGTGTCGTCGGTATCGTAGTTCATTTCGTCTGCGATTTCTTCAAGGGCTTCGGTGTATTCTTCGTCCTCGTCGTACTCGTCATATTCAAGCTCGGAAAGCTCCGCGCCCTGCGGCTGTTTGTTCTTCTGCTGTTTGGGCTTTAACACCTTGAAATAGTAGAACACACCGCCCCCCGCAAGTGCGATCACAACGACAACGGCAATAATTACACCCATATTCAAGCCGCTTGGGGCAGGCTGTTCGGTGTCGTCTGCGGGTGGGTCTGTTTCATCGGCGGGCGGTGTTGCTTCTGCGCCCGCACACTCGGTCATAGTCGCAATACAAACGGGGCAAGTGGTATCAATGTCGCCAACGGCGCATTTATCGGTACAAGCACACTCGGCGGGGGCAAGGGTGATTTCTTCCTCGGCTAAAATTGCCATTAGGTCGGCTTCGTCCACTTGGTTTAGGAAATGTACTGTATTTTCACCCTCGGCGGCGTAGTCGATCACGATATAAAAATAGTGTCCGTTCTTGCTCTGAACGATGATAAATTGCTTCTGTCCCTCGTCCTCACCCTCGACGTTATCAATCAGCGTCATATTGCCGTCGGGAGTAAAGGCGTTTTCGGGTTTGATGATGATAGGCTCGTCTGTCTGCTCGCCGCCCTCGCTCTGATCGGGAATAACGATAACGGGCGGGGTGGTTGTTTCCTCGCTCGGCTCGGTGTAATACTCGCCGCCGTCGCTTGCGTAAGCGTTAAGGGAAAGCCCGCATACGCAAATAATCGAAATGAGCAATACGCTCGTCATACGGAAAATGTTTTTATTCTTCATTGTCGCTGTCCTCCTCGTTTTCATCTTCTGCGGGTACTGTCGCAATGCCGGGGATTCCACCGCCCGCGAGCAAAGCGGAAAGCTCGGCGGGGGTTAAGTGCATAGCGCGTACAAGCTGTACGATCTGCAAGTTTTCGGCTTCTGCCTTTTGCGCTTCAAGGGAGCGCAATTTGTTTTGATACTCGCTGATCTTCTCGCGGGTTTTCAAAATCTCTTTGTCGATACGGTCAATTTTACTGTTTGCCATAGGCTGTAAATCTCCTTTCAAAAAATTATGGGAATAGGTCGGGGCGGTTGCCCTTTGTCTGCATATACACAAGGTAGGCGTCAAACTGTTCGTCGTTCAGCAGATATGCGGTAAGCCCCGCCATATCCTCACTTGTTAAGTTGACGTTCAGAATGTAATAGTTGTATGGCACTTCTACCTCGTATTCGTAGTAAACGGTTGATACCTCGCCCGTTTCCTCGTCGGTTACTTGATAGCTTCCAATGCGGGTTTCGGTACGGTAGCGCACTTCGGTTTCAGACGTGAGCGTTAAGCTGTACTGCATATCAAAAATCGTCTGCAAGGTGTCTTGTACGCCCGCGCGGGTGTAGTCAAGGTGCAAGGTCGTCAGAATGGAAGTAAGCACATAAGGGTCGTGTCCGATACTGTCAAGAAAGTAGCGGTACTCGTTGTAGCCGCTATATGTGCGCTCGACGTTATCAATACGGCTTTGTAATGCCGCTTCCTTTGCCTTGTAATCGGCTTCCGCGCCGAGCATATCCGCGTCCTCGGCAACGTAGGAGCTTCCGACGACGGTTGACATACCGCCCGTTAAGAGTGATACGCAAGAGGTAACGCCCGCCGAGATCATCACGAATAAGAGTAGCGCACAAATACCGATCAATACGCCTTTCCAATGCTTCGCCACAAATGAAACGGTGCTTTTGGTCGCTTGTGCCGTTTTCTTTGCGGCTTTACCCGCGTTTTCGGCGGTTTTCTTTGCCGACTTGATACCGCCATTTTTCGCCGCCTTTGCATATTCGCGCTTGATACGCTGTTTTTGCATAAAGCGGGAAAAAGGATTTGACGCGGCAATCTGCGGGTTATCTTGTAACGCCTTTTGATACTTAAATTCTGCGTTTGCCTTAATAGCTGCTTTTTCGGCTTTGGCGGCGGCTCGGTAGGGTTTGAGCTTGTGGCTGTGGTAGCCCTCTTTGAGCTTCCGCGCTCCATACTTCGCCGCGCCCTCGGCAAGTTCCTCGCTCTTGTGCGCCGCTTCCACGCCCGAATTGTCCTTTTCAACTTCGTGTATCTTTCCGTGAACGTATATTTCGGCTTGCGCTACGGGACGCAAGGGGCTTTTGTGCTTGCCCCTCGCGTCGCTTGGCGGCTTGTCTTGTTTCTCAAAGTGAAGCCGCGTTTTTGCTTTGCCCGTTGCTTCGTCAAATGTACGTTCCTTGACGAGCTTGTTTTTCTTCGGGATAGCCGCACTTGCCTTGTCATAGCGGTCAGCCGCTTTCTCCGATTTCTTGATATATTTATCAAGTTCGGGACTTGCCCGTTCTTCATCGGTGAATTGTAAGCGGTAGCTTTTGGGCTTTTGCGGCTCGCTCATAGCTTCACACCTCCAATCCGTTCTTTTGCAAGCTCGCAATACTCGGCATTAAGCTCGATACCGATATAGCGGCGGTCATTCTTAACTGCCGCAAGCCCCGTTGTGCCGCTTCCGAAAAAGGGGTCAAGGACAACACCGCCGCGAGGACAGCCCGCTAAAATACACCTTTCCGCGAGCTTCGGCGGGTAGGCGGCAAAATGCCCGCCCTTGTAAGGTACGGTGTTGATGTGCCACACGTCGCGGGCATTTCTCACGGGGGATATATCCGCGTCGGTAATCGTTCCCACCGCCCGAGCCGCGTTGAGCTTTTGCACCTTGCCTTGTCCGGGGATTTCCTCGGCGTATTTACTGCTTGCGCTTCGCCCGCCTTTGTACCTTGCCGCCGTACCCTCGGCAATCGGCTCGGCTATGGCGAGCGCGTCATAGTAATACTTTTTTGACTTGGTGAGCAAAAAGACGTGTTCATAGCAACGGCTCGGACGGTCTTTGCAACTTTCGGGCATAGGGTTTGCCTTACACCATATAATGTCGCTTCGCAAATACCACCCGTCAGCGCGGAGAGCGAATGCAAGCAGCCACGGAATACCGATCATATCCTTTTGCTTGCACTCGCTCGCACGACGCGCAAGGGACACACTCTGTCCGTTTCTGCCTTTGGGATTTTTCGGGTCAAGATAGCCGCCCTTGTTGCCCGTTCCGCAATAGGTGTCTGCGATATTCAGCCATAAAGTGCCGTCGGCGGTCAGAACGCGGCGCACTTCTCGGAACACAAGAACAAGCCGACGTATGTATTCTTCGGGGCTGTCCTCGCGTCCGATCTGCGCGTCCATACCATAATCCCGCAAGGCGTAATACGGCGGCGACGTTACGCAACAATTCACGCTTTCGTCGGGTAGGTCGCGGAGAGCTAACAGACAATCGCGGTTGATAATGATATTTTCGCTCATACCGTGTTTTCTCCCACTTCTTCGGGCTTGGTCGTCATAACGCGGTAAAGCTCGGTGTCCTTCGGGAAGCGGTCAACAAACGGAAGTATGACGTTTCCGTAAAAGATCAACCCCTCGCCCGCGTCGGCTTGTGTAACGTACTTCATCTGTCGCGGAGAAATATTTAACTGCTTTGCAAGGATAGCGCGATCTCCCGCCGCTTGATTGAGCATAAGGATAAAGTCGCTGTTCTCAAAGATGTTTTCCACTTCTTTTGATGCAAGCAAGTCCTTGACGTTCTGCGTCAGCCCCGACGGAATACCGCCCCACTTTCTAAAACGCTTCCAAATTTCCACCGTATATGCGGCGGTCTGTTCTTCTTTGAGTAGTAGGTGCATTTCGTCGATATAGTATCTCGTTGACTTCTTTGCGTCGCGGTTGACGGTAACTCTGTTCCATACTTGATCTTGCACAATGAGCATACCGATCTTCTTTAACTGCTTTCCAAGCTGTTTAATGTCAAAGCAGACAAGGCGGTTTGTAAGCTCTACGTTGGTACGGTGGTTAAAGACGTTCAGGCTTCCCGAAACGTAAAGCTCCAACGCCGACGCAATACGCGCCGCTTCGGGTTCGGGCTGTTTTAATAGCTCGTTGTAAAGGTCGCCCAAGATAGGCATTTGTGCAGGGTCGGGATTTGCCATAAAGGGACGGTACACGTTCCGCACAGCGCGGTCAATGACCGTCTTTTCCACGGGTTCAAGCCCCGTCTTGCCGCCGACGATCAACTCACACAGAGAAAGGATAAAGTCGGATTTCAGCGCAAGCGGGTTTTCGTCGTATTCAAGGTTTATATCCATAGGGTTGATGTACTGCGGCTTTCCGTCGTTGCCTATACCCGACGGCGACAGACGGATAACTTGACCGTGCAAACGCTCAACAAGGGGGAAATACTCGGCTTCGGGGTCGCAAATGATAATATCATCGTCGGTGATAAGAAAGGCGTTTGTCATCTCTCTTTTTGCCGAGAACGATTTACCGCTTCCGGGGGTGCCGAGGATTAGCCCGTTCGGGTTTTTGAGCTTCTTGCGGTCGCACATTATCATATTGTTTGACAGCGCGTTAAGTCCGTAGTAGAGAGCTTCGCCCGTTTGGAATAGCTCTTGTGTGATAAAGGGGATAAAAATTGCTGTGCTTGAGGTCGTCAGCCCGCGCTGTATTTCGATCTGATTATCTCCGAGGGGCAGACTTGACAAAAAGCCCGCTTCTTGCTGAAAGTCAAGGCGGGTCAAGGCACAGTTGTATTTCTGCGCGATACCCGATACCGAGAAAATTTCATTGTCGAGCTTTTGTTTCGTGTCGGCAAGGTTGACAACAAGGAACGTAAGGAGAAACATTCTCTCGTTGCGGCTCTGTAACTCCTGTAACAGATTTTTTGCTTCGTTACCGAACGTGGCAAGATCGGACGGTATAATATCCATATCGTACCCGTTGCGTACCGCTTTTTTCTGTTCCTCAATCTTCATCTTGTCAAGGTCTGTGATCTTGCGCTTAATGGTCTTGATTGCTTCGCCCTGGTCGATACTCTTAATATGCAGATTGACGATTATACCCGATTCCAAATCGAGAATATCCGCAAGCATACGGTCGTTGAGTTCGGGGGCGAGGATTTGCAAGAAAGACACCGCGCCAAGCTTGCGCCCCATTTTGAACGTGCGTCCATCACCGAACGTAAACGAGGACGGCGCGATAAAATCCTTTGTGGATAATCCCGACGGGGCAAGCCAATTCCAAGAGAAGCGGAACGGCTCGCCGTCGGGGTGGAACGTGCCGTGTAGGGTTTCCAAACGGTCATAGCCCGTCATAGGCTTTGCCGCTACGCCAAGCACCTTGAAATTGCTTAAAATATCGGTTTCGATACGGGCAAGTCGTGCCCTTGCCGCCCTGATGTTTTCCGCTTCGACGGAAAAGGTAATATATTTTGCTTTGACTATGCCGTTATTGCCTTTTGCAAGCTGACCTTTGAGCATATCCGCGTATTCTGCGCGTATGCTGTCAAAGTCGTCACCTTTGGGGGTGATCTCAATGGCTTTTTCGGCTTCGTCGCCCTTTGTGCCTTGATTGATGAAAGATAACTGTACCGAAACGGAAGCGTCAAAATAGTTGAGAAAATCGCACCAATGGTCGAAAATCGCGCTTTTTTCGTCGGGCTGTGCAAGCTGATAGTTTATATCCTCAAACTGTACGCATTTACTGTATTTCTTGCCGCCGATATGACAAACGCCGTCGCGGTACATCTGCTGATACGGGATTGTCTGTTGCGCCGTTTTTGTCTTGCCGTCGCCCTTTGCGCGTTTGATCGCGGCGGCAATTTGATTTTGTTCGGCACGGGAGAGCTTACGGTTTACGCTCGGTACGCTTGCCGTCTGCGTCTTTGGTTTTACTGTCTGTACCTTTGACAATAGCTGATACCTCCTTTGTTAGTTTCGTTTGCCGTTCTACGACGGCGTAAAAGTTCTGTGTTTTATACGGTCGTTCTTTCGGGCGAATGAATTTTGTCTGTATGACGTTTCGGAGTACCTTTTCAAGCGGCATACCGTTTTTCTCATACATAGCAAAGAGGAAGCACGGGAGCATTACAAGTATCATTGCAAACGCCGCAACGGTTGTACCCGTCGCCCCTTTGAGTAAAAAGAAAAGCGGTAGCCCGATAGCCGCCGCAAGTCCGAAACAGAGTATTTGACGCTTCGTGAGATTGAAAGCGAATTTACTTTTGACTTTGGTTAAGTCTTTCGGAACGGGAACGTAAGCCATTATCTGACCTCCTTTCTGCGCCCGTTAGTGCGCGTTAAAGATTGATTTTGCGAGTGCGCCCGACTTGAACAGCGAGAAGCAAAGAATGACCGTGTACGACGCGAGGGAGAATATCGCGCTGTGCAGATTGTTCGCTATAATCATACTGTTTACAAGTACGGCATAGATACCCACGCAAATCATAATGAGGAAGCCTTGAAAACCGAGTGCAAAAAGGCTTCGTAAGTAGTTATTTCCGATCTGTCCCCATTCGCGGTTTGTCATTGTTGCGAACGGAATGGGAGCTACGGAGCAGTAAAGGTAAATTTCTATCATACGCCCGTACAGAATAACCGTTATCAGAATTGACATTATTTTCATACAAAGGCTGACAAGGCTTGTTTCCATAACGAGCAAAAGCAGTTCGGGGATCTCCATTGAGCCAAGCTGTGATTGCATAGAGGAAAGCGCGGCATTGACATTGATACTTGTGTTATTACCAATGACACCCGCCGCGCCGCCTACAACGTGCTGTGCAAGCTCAAATACCGCCATTGTTATATCAAAGGTGTGGGTAACGAGATAGACCGCTACCCACGATTTGAAAAACCACTTGAAAAACATAAACGTGTCAACGTCGTGCATATTGTTCTTGTCTGTAATCATTGTGATTAGCTCATAACAAAGAACGTAGGTAATGACAAGCCCCGCAACGGGAACGATCACGTTTTCCGATAGCGTCCGTATCATAGAAAATATGCTTGCGTTCCACGCTTGCGGGGTCTGTCCGACTTCGCCCGCTATGCTTCCGACCTTTTCGTTTACGTCCCCGAACATAGTTGACAGATTACCGTTTATGGCTCCTATGAGAATTTCCCTTATCCATTCGCTAATCGAGTCAAGTATGCCTTTCATAAGCGGTACCTTACGGGCTTATACGGTGAAAAGTCCCGAAAGAAGCGGTACAAGGGTCAGACCGATCAGCGCGACACCGCCGCCCGCCATAAGCTGTTTCATACCCTGCGACTTTGCGCCGGGGTTATCGTTACCGTAGCCCTCCATAAGATTGACAACGCCCCAAATTGCAAGACCTGCACCGAGGGCGATTACAAGGGTTTGAAGTACACCAACTGCCGAAGTAAAAAATGACATATATTTTCCTCACTTTCTGCCGCTTTGCGGCTGTAAAAATTATTGTTTTTTTGTATTTTGGGTTTTGGGTATAAGAAAACCGCCGTATCTCTGCGGCGGTTGCGGGTGTGCTACGTTACGCGCTGCCGAGTGGGAGCGCGTACCTCATAGCCCGTATTTACTTGTTTCAAATTGTCCTCCTTTCTGTCAGCCCTCGCTAACGTCGATTTCGTAATAGTCAAAGACTTCGTTTTGCCCGACGATTGCGGGGCGACGCTTCAACTCCTTTTCGGGGTCAAAGGTGTTTTTCTTGTCGAAGTCAGAGAGGTATTTATAGTTCGGGTGCGCGGTAATATCAAATTTATCCGAGATAAAGGGGCGTACCCCGCGCACTTGCAGAATACATTTACTGCCGTCCATTGTGGCAATTTCGTCTTGGGTCATAAGCTCCTTGCCGAGCTTTTGGAAGTTCAGCCCGTGGGACACCTCGCGCCCTCGGTTTTCGCTTTTATTAAAGCTGTCGATTGTTTCCTTACCCAAGATTTCGGAGATTTCTTTAAGTGTGGTTTTCTCCTTGCCGCCTAGGAACAGCATAGTATCACAGTTGCCGACAATGGTATCTGCGTGATCTTTGTAAATGGCTTTTAGCTGACTTTGGGATTGCACCACAAGGGAGCAAGAGATTTCACGGCTTCGGAGTACAGCGATCAGACGTTGCATATCGGGGATTTTGATATTTGCAAATTCGTCGAGCAGACAACGGACGTGAACGGGAAGCCGCCCGCCGTACACGTCATCAGCTTTGGTACACAGTACGTTGAAAAGCTGTGAGCAGATCAGCGCGTTTACAAAGTCAAAGGTACTGTTGGTATCACTTGAAATGATGAATAACGCCGTCTTACGATCTCCGAGGGTATCAAGCTCCATTTCGTCGGTTTCCATAAGCTCTCGGAGTTCCTTAATGTCAAAGGGAGCAAGCCGCGCACCGCACGATATGAGGATTGATTTTGCCGTTTTGCCAGAGACGAAAAGTCAAGGACTTTTTCATCAAATCCAAAAAGAAGTCACATTTTGCGGACTTCCTCACGGAGCAGACGCTTGATTTTGTCCTCCATTGTCTCTTTTGCGGTCTGGCTGAAATGCACACGGACGATATAGGTTGTCTTGCCGATCTGCTTTCTGACAGTCGGGCAAGTGGCGGTGTTGGTTGCGGTATTGTTCATTCAAAATCCTCCTGTAAATGAAAAATGCCCGGTGACTGTTCATCATCGGGCGGTGTCGGTATGAGAGAACAAGGCAAGGCGGCAACATTAAGGTATCTATAAAACCCTTGCCGTCTTTGCCACGCTTGCCGTGTTCCTGTTGTCAATCTCGGAGATAGCAGACCCATGCTGTGCCGTCTTTCTCGGTCACAAGTCTGTCCCCGATACGGCTCTTTGCCGTTCTCATGGTGCGTGAGGAAATCCCACGCTCATTGACTGCCTTTTCCAGCTCTGCACTCGGCATACGCTTTCCGTCCGCAAGCAGTTCCAGAATGAGCATTTGCGCCTGTGCGGTCTTGCTTTCGGTCTTGGCGGTGTCTGTCCCGGCAAGAAGCTCGTCAGCGGTAATGTCATAAGCCCCTATCCACTCAAAGCCTTTCTCGTCTCCCAGAGAAAAGGCAAGGGACTGTCCGGGCGGCGCAAGGGAGCTTTTCTCATGGATAAGCACTCTTGTTGTGGGACTGTCCTTCAGCTTGCCGATAAACAGCAGACTGCGGACTGCCGCCGTAATGTCGATAGACCCCAATCCTCGGTAGGTGCTTTGCGTTCCTGCCGCTTTGTTGAGGTGTCCTATCAGCACGATA
>JAFQAP010000015.1 GCA_017399965.1 Clostridia bacterium
GTAACCGGTTTAGGTTACATCACCGATACGGATTTGATTATTGCTTGCCAAAGCAAAGAAAACAAGCCGTATATAAGGGTATTTGAAGATTGTATCAAAGACTGTCACCCGATACCCTATAAGCCCGGTGAACACTCAGGCGGTTATTACGAAATACGCGAAGTTGAGGTTGAAACCAAAAACGGCGCTAAAGAAACTATCGAAGTACAGATAGATTACAAGATTTGGTACAAATTCGTAGATTAAAGAAAAGGAGAAATAAAATGAGAAACAAGTTTTATATGAATGAATTTCAGTATCACGACGGTGAATGTTATGTAACCTTTAATATCGTTGACCTTAACGAGCTTAAAGGCGAAATCCAAGTAGCTATCACAAGACAAGGAAAAATAAGCGTTGTTACATATCCGCTGCTTTCCGATGAAAAGGGATACTACTTTGAATACGGTTGCGAATACAAAAAGCTATCCGTAAACGACTTTGAGGAGGTAACATAATGAATACGCCTATATGGGATTACTCGGAACTACTCGAAGAAGCAAAAGACAGAATTGAAGAAAAACTTATACTTGAAGGAGAAATCAAAAATGATGACAACAGTAAATTACAATGAGGTAAAAATCGTTATCGGCTCTTGGGGCTCATACAACGCGGGAAACTCACGCGCTATGGGCTCTAAGCTCATTACACTTTCCAACTATGATGATTGGGAAGAAATTGAAGAAGAACTGAAAAAGCAAGGCTTTCAGCTTGACGGCATCGACGAAGAATTGTTCGTACAAGACATAGAAAATCTTGACCTTGAGGGCGAGAATACCGACTATTTAAGCCCGCGCAAGCTCTTTGAAACCTTGAGGGATTCAGGCGTTTTGTATGACTCTGATAAATTCGAGGTTATGGAAGCCTTCATAGAGGTACGCAGCTATAAGGATTTTGAAGCTCTTGTCGAAGAAAACGGCGAGAGTTGGGACGATGATATCCACCTTTATAAAGGATATAGCTGGGAAGATTACGGACGCGAGCAATTCAATAACTGCGGATATGAATTTCCGGGCGATTTGGAAAACTATTTCGATTTTGCCGAATACGGAGAATCGTTCTCGTATGACGGCACTATTGAAAAATATAGCGGCGGCTTAATTGAAATTTATTAAAACAAAGGAGATAAAACAATGAAAAATCAATATCAAATCTTAAAAGACAGACAGCATAAAGAGTTTAACGCTTTCCCCTTGGGAGCAGCTTTCAGCCAAACGCAATTTACTGAAATGATGGCTAAATGGGGCTTAGAGCCTACCGACACCGATAAAATATTGCACGTCGGAGCCGGTTGCTATATTCGCAAAACGGATCGCGAAGCGTTCCACGCTTTAGTGGAAAGGCTCGAAAAAGAAAAGCAAGATGCTATTGCCGCTGATACCACCGGCGAAGGCTTTATAAAAGATATGTTTTTATATGAGCTTGCTAATCACGAATATTGCATTACATACGACCTTGAAGATACGCTTGACGCCCTTTGCCTTACGGTCGATGAAATCAACGCGGATAAAAGGCTTCTTCGCGGATTGGAAAAGGCTCTTTCGCAATATCTGAAAGACAGCAAAAATTACTAAGGAGGTAAATATGGATACCTTACTTAATCGCTTATATTACGGTCAGATAAACGAAGCCGAGAAAAATCCAAAGGTTAAGCAGACTGGTAAAGAGCTTGAAACCTATGACCTGCTTTGCAGCTCGCTTAACAAAGAGCAAATAGCGCTTTTGGATACTTGGTACAAGCAGATAGCCGACAGGTTTTCAGCACGCATTGAATTTACATTCGAGCGCGGCGTGAAGCTCGGTTTTCACCTTGCAACAGAGATAAACAATTTTGACTTATAAGGAGGCTTATATGAAAATAAAAGAGCTTTATTCAATGAATTTCAATGACGCTTGCGAAAAGCTGTCAGAGGAAAACGACCAAATAACAACATACGAGAGCTTAAAGGACTTTGCCATTAAAAGTATCAACGAAGAACGGCTTTTCGTTGCAATTCATATCCTTGAAGCTATACACAAATTCCCGGCAGATTATTACGATTATGACTACTGTATGGGAACGCTTGATACACCTACGCCGCTTTCGGTTGCTGCCGATCTCGTTGACTACTGCGAAGATACGGAGGAATAAGCTATGGCTAAAGACAAGAATAATCCCTACGGTTATAAGGTGTGTTACCGAGAAGAAGGCGCGAAAGAATATGTACGGCACTTTATGACTTATACATACAGGCAGGCGGTAAACGCAAAGGCAGGATATATACGCTTTCCACCGCGCGCCCGTGAAGATAACCACATATTGAACAAGCCCAAATGGGTGATAATCCCTATCCGATATTCAGAGGTAAAAGACGGCATCTGGCGTCAAGATCCTTTTTGATACGGACGGGGCTTTTTTACTTTATACGGAAAAATAAATACAAGGAGGATTGAACTATGACGTTGAATTTAACCGCAAAAGGAACAGAACAAGAAATACTTAAAAAATATCTTGAAGAAAACGCAAGCGAGGTACTTACAGAAAAAATCAATAACGGCGTGCGTATCGTCAAAGACGGTGTTACCTTGATAAGCCGTAAGACGCTTGACGGCTTTATGCGCTACGCCACCGAAGAAGCTAAAAAACAAGCCGAAAAAGGAGCGCGAAGCGCTTGCATACATAGTGACGTTGTTTTCGGCTGGTGTATCCACTACTTTGAAGAAGATAGCATCGAAGGTACGCTATATAACGAGGACGGCACAGAATACAAGGCTGCGCCTACACCCAAGACGGAAACGGTCAAGCCCGTTGCACCCACAACAAAGGCGAAGCCGAAAGACGAATCGCCGCAGCTTTCGCTATTCGATTTCTCCGACGATTTGACCGATACAGAGCCGTCAGAAACGCCCCCAGCGGACGACGAGGACGATGCCGAGGAAGAACCTATCACCGAGGTAAAACCCGTCGAGAAGCCCGCTATATCGCCCTTATATCAAAGATATTTGCATCATCAAGAGGAATTTCCGAATACCATCGTTGCTATGCGCGTCGGTGACTTTTTCGAGGTTTTCGGTGATGCTGCCGTTACGGTTGCACACGAGCTTGAAATGACGCTTACAAGCAGAGATTTCGGACTCCCTGAACGTGTAAAGATGGTCGGATTTCCTTTCCATGTAGAAGAAGTTTACCGCGAGAAAATCCGCGCTTTTGCAAATGTCGCAATTATTGACACCGATAATATGAATTTCTATCCGCAAAGAAAGCCGTTGCCCTTTAAGGTTAACACCGAAACGGGTGAGGTTTTAGAGCCTATCGACGAGCCGGACGAGCTTGCCGCTGAAATAGAGCTTGCAAAGGCTTTTGATAAAGACGCTCTTTGCTTACTTGCGGAAATTCTTGATAATAAATTTGTAGTGAGGTAAGAAAAATGAAGATTGAGAAATTAAGACCTATACCGAAATATATCGTAGAGCGTATTAAGAAGAAAGACCGTGAGCTGCACCCTGCACAAGACGGACTAACTCGCTTTTATTCCTACCTTGCAAAGAATGACGACGACCTGATAAAAGTTACCGTTGCCGTAAAATGCCGTTATAAGAATTGGTATTGTAAACAGGTATCCGTCCACGGTGTTCACTCGGATAGAGCCTACGTTAAAGATATGATTTTTAATTACATAGCCGGTAATATCGTCGGCTGGTACAGCGAAGGTCTGACGAAAGCACCGAAGTGGTACGAGGACGGCGAATGGGGTTGGAACGATGATAAATACTTCAATCCCCATGCGCCTATCGTCAACTTGGAATTTCTTGCGAAATTTCCACAGTACAAATATGCCGCTTGGGAGCTTTACAAGGGCGCAGAGATTATACAGTATTTGCGTACTTATGAGCAGTATCCGCAGCTTGAATATTTAATGAAGCTCGGACTTTCGGACCTTATCAAGAGTACGCAGATTCTTGAAAAGATGGGTAAAGACAAGAAATTCTGCAAGTGGCTCGCGCAAAACCGTAAAGAGCTTGCCGAGAGATATTTTTATGTTTCCGTCGTGCTTCAGGCGTACAAGAAAGGCTGTGATCTCACAGAGCTTCAGATATACACCGAAGCGAAAAAGAATCTTCCGCGCCATAACAGGAAAAAGCTCATTTTGGAGCTGTTCGACGGTGATGCGGAATCTTTCTACCGCTACGTTGCGAAGCACAGAGCGAGTATTGCAATTTATCTTGACTACGTTGATGCATGCAACTATCTTGGCTTGGATATGTCGCTACCTAAAAACCGCAAGCCTATCGACTTTCAGCGTTGGCACGATATCCGCACAGACGAGTATAGAACACAAAAGGCTCTCGCAGACGAAAAGGAACGCGCGGAAATGTACGCAAAATTCGCAGTAGTTGCCGAAAAATATCTACCGTTACAGCACGATAAAAGCAGCGCGTTCGTTGCTATTATCGCAAAGAGCCCCGGCGAGTTGCTACGCGAAGGTGAGATTTTACACCATTGTGTAGGCGGTATGGGCTACGGTCAGAAATTTATCCGTGAAGAAACGCTTATATTCTTTATCCGAGCAAAAGAAACACCCGATACGCCGCTTGTTACAGTTGAATATTCGCTACTCAAAAAGAAGGTCTTGCAGTGCTACTCAGAAAGAAATCATACACCAAGCAAGCCCATTCTCAATTATGTAAACAACGTATGGCTGCCATACGCAAACAGAAAATTAAATAGAATTGCCGCATAAGGAGGTTTAACATTATGACAAAGTATTTCAGAGTTACAGCATACTGCAAGGAACACGATTTCAGCTTTATTATGGATACCAACGGCTTATATGAAAAGCTGTGGGAGTTATCCGCAGAGCTTATTAAAAACGGTATGTCGATAATCGAAGCGTCGAGCGAAGAAAAGTTCCTTGACGTCAATATCGAAAAGGTTTACGACGAGCCTAAGCAAATGATCTTACGAGCTACGGCTAAGGGCAAGCCGCAAACGGTTACGCATACGCTGAACGGCATTACATATAAGGCGTTGCGAGTCGGTGAAAAGCTGTATATCCCCGACAGGTCGGAGGTGGTATAATGAATAGCGGATATAGATTTGAAAACGCCGGTATGGTTATCACCTGCATATCGTTTCACAGTATAGGCAATCGAAACGTCGGGCTGTTTCAGCGAGAGAGTGACGGAATGTATATCACGGCTCGGAATACCTCAAAGGACAAAGACGGTACATACTCTTGGGCTTGGGGACATTACTTTACGGGATATACGGACGCGCTTTTGGACTATTATAATCGAAAAGCGGATATGCTGAAATATACGGATTGACAATTAGGGAGAGCTTAAAAACTCTCCCTTTTTTTATGCCGGTAACAGTTTGGGAAAAGTTTGGGTTTTGTTTAGGTCGTGTCAGCAGGGCGTGTGCTTGTCTTGATACAAGTGGCGTCGCTGCGCTCCGCCAGACAAGCACACGCCCTGCAACCTGACAAAACCGACTAAACTCGGAAAAACGAAAGCCCGACGGATGCGAGGTCGCCGCTGAGCCGCTTGGCGATCCTTCGCATTATTCCCGTCGGGCGAGCATTTTTCGTTTTTTAAGCCTTGTTTGTACGCCGTATAAGCGTCAGTTGGATTTGCGTAATTCTGCAATAACGGCGGGGCTTACTTCGCCCACATAGCAGCCCTCGTCAAAGCAGTTAAAGTCATCGAACAACAAGAGTTTCTTTTCTTCTTGCCCTACGGTGCAGACAATATCATCATCGAGGATATCCGAGATAAAATATTGAGGCAAGCCCTTGGAGTATATTATCTTTTCGCCCGTCTTTTCAAGGTATTTCATAAGATACGCCATAGCCTCGCCCATGCGCCTGTTATCATTGATAGGCTCAAAATCCGACCTTCCAAACTCGTCATTAAAATACGTGGATTGATTTCTCGTTTGCATTTTGTGTGCCGTCGTGCTGTAATCCCTATGCGTGAGAAGTATCCCTGGAAGCGTGCCTTCGGGTATATGAAAAATGCCGTGAAAATGCAGGCGGCTCGTTTTCGGGGAGCGTTCCCATACACCGATGTATTTCCACCCTCGGCGCTTGGCAAACGAGGATAGCCGTCCTTTGAGCTTCTTGCGGAAGGATTCTTCGGTGTGCTTCTTATCGTCGTAGGTGAACGTGCAAAAATA
>JAFQAP010000002.1 GCA_017399965.1 Clostridia bacterium
TCCCGCGCCCTCCCGTTTCCGAGAGGGCGCGGCGGGTGGTATTTGTTTTAGGCATTATCCAAAAAGTTGAGAAAGCAGGGGAACAAGGGTGCCGCCGATCAAAGCGACGCCGCCGCCCGCCATGAGCTGCTTCATGCCCTGGCTCTTTGCGCCCGGATTGTCGTTGCCGTAACCCTCCATGAGGTTAATGGCACCCCAAATGCCAAGACCTGCGCCAAGCGCGATAACCAAAGTCTGCAATACACCAACTGCGCTGTTGAAAAACTCCATATAAACCTCGCTTTCTGCCGCTGTGCGGCTCAAAAAAAGTTGTTGAAAATGAAAATGCCGCCGTTATTCCTCGGCGGCTGCGTCCTCGTCGGACAAATCTATTTCGTATATGTCAAAGGCTTCATCGGGCTTTACGATTGCCGGACGGGTAGACATATACCGTTCCACGTCAAAAGCGTTTCTTTTGTCGAAGTCGGAAAGGTATTTGTAGTTCGGGTGTTTCGTGATGTCGTATTTGTCGCTTAAAAAGGGACGCACACCGCGTAGCTGCAAAATACATTTCCCACCGTCCATAACTGCTATTTCGTCCTGTGTCATCAGCTCCTTTCCTAATTTTTGATAAGTAAGTCCATGAGAAACCTGCGTGCCGCGATTTTCGGAAGTATTGAAACTGTCGATTGTTTCCCGTCCCAAGTTATCCGAAATATCCTTTGCATTTTTCCCACGTCCTCCCAAAAACAAGGTGCTGTCGGCATTATCAAGTATGATTTCTGCCGCGTCCTTGTAAATGGCTTTTAGTTGGCTCTGCGATTGCAGAATGATAGAAGCGGACATTTCCCTGCTGCGAATGGTCGCAATTAACTTATCAAAGCGGGGTATCTGCCCGATGTTGGCAAATTCATCAAGCAAAAACCGGACATGAATAGGCAATTTGCCGTTGTATTCGTCGTCCGCTTTATCACAAAGCAAATTGAAAAGCTGCGATTGCAGAATAGCGATAACAAAATTAAAGGTGTCGTCGGTATCGCTCATTATGAGGAAAAGCGCGGTTTTCCTGTCGCCCAATGTATCAAGTTCCAATTCATCATAGGACATGAGTTCCCGGAGTTCCTCTATATCAAAAGGGGCAAGACGCGCACCGCAAGAAATAAGGATTGACTTTGCCGTTTTGCCCGCCGCCAATTTGTATTTTTTATATTGCTTCACCGCGAAATGGTCGGGGCTGCGTTCTTCTAAATCGGCAAAGAGCAGATCAACGGGGCTTTGGTATTCCTCGTCGTCCTCGCGTGCTTCGCTTGCATTGATAAGTTCAAGCAGCGTTGTAAAGTTCATTTCCTCGGCGGGGGCTTCATACCAAATGTAGCCGATCAACGCGCAATATAATAATCTCTCGGCTTTCACCCAAAAATCTTCCGCGCTTTTTTCTCCCTCGCCTTTGGTATTGACAATAAGGGTATTGACAACCTTTAACACGTCCTTTTCGCTGCGGATATACACAAAGGGGTTATATCGCATGGATTTCTTGAAGTTTATCGTATTCAGCACTTTTATCTTGTAGCCGCCGCGCTGCAAGAGCTTTCCGCACTCGATTAAGACGGTGCCTTTTGGGTCGGTCAAGACGTAGGAAGAATGAAGCTGCATTAAATTAGGCTTTACGAAAAACCTTGTCTTGCCGCTGCCGCTGCCGCCGATCACCACGACGTTTTTATTTCTCGCATATTTCGGCTGCTTCGGGCGGCTGTTCATGGTAAGGCGTTCGGTCTGCGTCAAAATGATGTTGTTCTGAAAATCCGGGTCGATGTAGGGCTTTATATCTTCGGCGTTGCCCCAACGTGCGCTGCCGTATTCTGCGCCCTTGCGGTATTTCTTTGCGTTTTTCCCTTTGACATAGACAATCAGACGGATAACCACCGCGCCGACAATGCCGATAAGCAAATCCAACGGGTGAACGCTCGGCAAGGCATTTGAAAACGCTTCGGAAAATCCCTGTGTGATATTGAGTATCTTTTCGGAAATATCCGCGCCGGGGGCAAGCCGCACCGCCTGTCCCACCTTATCAAAGAGATAGACAAAGAACACATAGGGGATATTCGGGATTATCAACTTTTTGTAGTTCATCTGCTTCATATCTCGCGCCCCCTGTCTATTTTCTTTACCTTGTCGCGGGCGGCGTTAAGCTGCTTCGCCTTGTCCTTTGCTGCGGCAAGGGCTTTGCGGATAGAGGGCTTTTTATCCCTGTTCAGCTTCTTTGCGGAAAACTCTTGAAACGCTGCGGTCATAACGTCCGCGTCCCTGCCTTTGAAAAACACAAGGTAACGGGTCTGTTCGCCCTTAACCTTTTTCAGCGAAAAATCTATGTTGTACTTCTTCGCGGTACTCTCAAAGGCTTTGATATTGCTGTCGGTGATCTCGATGTTGGAAACACCCGCATTTTGCTTCATAAGCTGCCGCATGGTCTGTTTCCCATGCGGGGCTTTGCTTTTCTGCTCCAAAAACTTCTTGATTGCTTTCTGCAACGCCTGTTCGGTAAGCCTTGCCGCGCCTTTTCCCACATTGACGGATAGGGCAATCGTTTTTTGGGTTACTTCCTCCTGCAAGGTATCAACTCCTTTCCCGGTAAACTGCGGCTATGCTCATTTGCTGCCGTAAAAGTCGTGATTGACAAGGGCGGTATAGTAGCTGTCAATGGTACTCGGTGCGTTGAACAGCACCGCTTTTAGATACTGCTTGATGTTGCGGATTTTGGTTGTGTTCTCCCTCATGCAGTCCAAAACAAACTCAACGTGGCTGCTATTCAGCTTCATAAACTTTGATTTGACAAGTTCGGCGGGGTAGTCGTCCCCGGCGATACGGATTGTCTTTCGGGCTGTGCAGACGGTTTCCAGCATGATTTCTACAATCTCGTCCAAACGGTCTTTATCCATTTTGGGGTCTTGAATGAGAATGTCATAGTCGATGTTGTCTTTGATGATTTCCCGATAAATCTCTATTGCGCTGTTTGTTTTCGCTTCCGTTCTTTTCCTTTCCGGCGGCGTAGCCGCTTCGTCCTGCTCATAAGGCAAGGGATTTAGGGAATGGAAAGGAATGGAATGGGTACTTGATAAATCAGTAATTGATTGTTCTTTACTTGATATATCTTTATTTAATTGCGTTGGATTTTCCAACGTAGGTTTTTCCAACGTAGGTTTTTCCAACGTTGGATTATCCAATGTTGGATTTTCCAATGTAGGTAAATCCGATGTAGGCGGCTGTTCGCTGCTGGTAGCTGCTTCCGGCTCTTTGGGCTGCGGCTGCTCGTATATGACATAATCCGCACCGCGCAAACGTCCTTTCTCGTCGCGTTCCCGGCTGCGGACGATATATCCGGCTTTTTCAAGTTCTTTGACCGCTTCGCGGATTGCGTCGATCTTCTCCCGGTTGATATGGGATAAGCCCGCAAGGGTATAATCCCAATCTTCGGGCAGCGAAAGCATTTGCGACAACAAGCCCTTTGCCTTTAAGGACAATTCCTTGTTTCGCAAGTGGTGGTTGCTCATAACGGTATATCCCGTATTTCGCTCCACTCTGAAAACTGCCATATTTCCTCACTTCCTCTCTTGGTATGCGTGGACAATTAGAAAGCCGTTTTCGGCTGTTTTGGTATTGCAATATGCCCTTTGCCGTTTTCGCGTCTGCAAAGCCGCATGGCACAAGGGCTTTTGCCCGTCTATTTGTCCATGCTGGCGTGCGTTTTCCGCGTCCTTTTGCCGGGGCAATAGGGACACTCTTTGAAAACGCAAAACTCATATTTCCACCCGGGGCGGTAGAAACGGCAAGTGCCGCAATCTTCATCATCTCCGGCACAACCGGATTGATAGCGGTCAAATCCCGGCTTCTGCTGCATGAGCAATTCAAACGCCCGCTGCTTGCCCTTTGTGAAATACATTCCGGCTGCACCTCCTTTCCTGCGGGCATAAAAAAACGGCGTTACTTTCTCCCCCAAAGGGGTTAAGGTAACGCCGTTTGTGTGCGTATTCAGTTTTTAACACATTCCCTGTCTATCCGCTGTCCGCAAAACCATTGATTTTATTAGCTTTTTGCCGCTATCGCTATCACACCTCATTATTTAACCGCCCCGGCTTTCAAAAATTGCTTGAGGATATTGAGATGGAATATGTAAGCGTGATTATCGTAAAGGATATGTCCAGACTCGGCAGAGATTATCTGCAAGTGGGATATTACACCGACACCTACTTTCCCGATAGAAATATCCGATTTATAGCAGTAAATGACTGTGTGGACAGTGCAGATGGCGAAAATGAACTTGCACCTTTTCGTAACGTTATGAACGAGATGTATGCAAGGGATATTAGCCGTAAAGTCAGAAGCTCCCACAGACTTCGTGGCAACGCAGGAGAGCCGTTATCCCAACCACCATACGGGTACTTGAAATCGCCTGAAAACAAAAAGAAGTGGGTTGTAGATCCCGAAGCAGCACAAGTGGTGCAAGATATATTCCGTATGTGTTTGGAGGGTAAAGGTAATGAAACCATTGCCCGAATCCTACAAGAGCGAAAGGTGTTAATTCCAATGGCATATTGGAGAGAAAAAGGTCTTGGCAGAGGCGGAACAAAAGCACAGCCTAATCCGTACAAATGGTGTAAATCTACCATAGCCAAGATACTTGCTCAACAGGAATACTGCGGTGATGTAATCAACTTCAAAACCTATTCAAAGTCATTTAAGAACAAAGCCCGTATTCCTAACCCCGAAGAAAATTGGGCGGTGTTCAAGGATGTTCACGAGCCGATAATTGACCGTGAAACCTTTGAAGCGGTACAGAAGCTCACCAAGAAAACAAAACGCCGAGCACCGAAAGCAGATAATGCTCCAAAGAATATGTTTTGTGATTTGCTCTACTGTGCCGATTGCGGCAGCAAGTTGTGGTCGCACGTAAACACCATAAACAAGGATATTCAGTATTTCAGTTGCTCTAACTACAAGGTGGATACAAGAGGAACCTGCGAATCCAGGCACTATATCCGAGCCGATGCAATGGAACAAGTGGTAATGCTTGAACTAAAGCGAATGGCAAGGTTCTTACAGAACGACGAGGAAGCCTTTGCAGACCTACTTGCTCAAAAGACACAAAAGGATATTATCAACGAGCAAAAAGCCTTAAAAGGTGAACTGCAACGCTGTACGGCACGAAACCAAAAGGTTGCCGAGCTTTACGAAAAACTCTATGAGGATAACGTATCGGGTAAGGTAACGGATGAATGGTTTATGCAGTTGTCCCACAAATATGAAGTAGAGCGTATGGAGCTAAAATCCAAGATTGCAACCCTAAATGATAGGATAAACAATCTTGGCACAATGCAACAGAACAAAGACCGCTTCATTAGCGCAATACGAAGATTTATGGAAATGCAAAAACTGACTGCGCCGCTTCTTAGGGAACTCATAGACGAGATAACGGTTTGTGAAACAGAGGGCGTTGGTAAAAGCCGCAGTCAAAGGATTATGATCCATTACAAATTCATCGGGTATATTGAGATACCCGAATGCGGAAGTAATTACAAGTCAGATACCCGAAAAGGTGTAGCCGTCGAGTATATTACCAAATCCGCATAAAACAAAAGAGCAGGCTTTAAAACCTGCTCCATACATAACGAAGAAACTCGAAATTACAAAAAAATCGAGTGTCCATAACTCAAATCCGTTATGAACACTCTATATGGTGCGGATGACAGGACTTGAACCTGCACGCAATTGCACTGGTTTCTAAGACCAGCTCGTCTGCCAGTTCCGACACATCCGCGTGTGTGCCCGATAATTCTAACATATCGGGCTGTATTTGTCAACTTAAAATCAAAGGTTTCTTGCACGTTCAAGTGCGGCGTCTATATTGGGCAGGAAGTTTTCTTCGCCCAAAGCTCCCACAAAACCGTCCTTTTTCATAACGGAAAGGGGCTGTTCGTTTGCGTGGGAGATAAGCATTTGCACGTTTCTTTCCTTGCATATCTCGTACACGCCGCGGAGTGAACGCATAGCCGTTTCGTCCAAGGCGGGCACGCCCTGCATACGGATAATTATTACCTTCACTCCCTCACGCAGGGGCACGGTAATCTTATCCGAAGCGGCGAAGAACATAGGACCGTTTATCTCAAAAACATCGGTATGATCGGGGATATTTTTAAGTCTGCCTCCGTCGGATTCCAGCATTTCGTCTGCTTTTGTCCATTGGCGGACCTTTGTATTTTCTGCCATACGGCGCAAAAACAGTATGGCGGTGAGCAGCATTCCCACCTCGATCGCTACCACCAGATCGAAAATAACGGTAAGCAGGAAGGTTGCAACCAGCACTAAAATATCGCTCTTGGGTGCGGTTCTGCATATCCGCACGAACTGGCGCCATTCGCACATATTATACGCCACCATAAACAGTATTGCGGCGATAACGGGCATGGGTATCCACGCCGCAAAAGGCATAAGCACCACGAGGATAAGCAGTAAAACTATAGCGTGTACTATTCCCGCAACGGGGGTTCTTCCGCCGTTTTTAACGTTGGCGGCTGTACGGGCAATAGCACCCGTGGCGGGGATACCGCCGAAAAGTCCCGAGCATATATTGCCCAGACCTTGTGCGATCAATTCGGTGTTGGAATTGTGGCGGTCGTTTATCATACCGTCGGACACCACGCAGGAAAGGAGAGATTCTATTCCCGCAAGAATTGCAATAGTAAATGCAGAGGGGATAAGCTCTTTTACAAGATCAAAGCTTAATTCGGGGAACGAAAAAGCGGGAAGTGAACCGGATATGGTGTAAAGATCCCCGATGGTGTTTACGTCCATGTTAAGCAGCTTTACCAAAGCGGTGCCGATAACTACGGCGATAAGGGAGCCGGGAATCTTTTTGCTTATCTTGGGCCAGATTATGAGTATGCCCAGAGATACAGCGCCCACAACCAGCGCCTGCCAGTTTATAGTGGTTATGGATCTTCCTACCGCTTCAAGCTTTTCGATAGTTTCTACAGCGTGGGTTCCTTCGGGGTAGGTGAGTCCTAAAAAATCCTTTATCTGACCGATAACGATAGTCACCGCGATACCGAAGGTAAAGCCCGTGGTTATGGTGTGAGGAATGTATTTTATAAGGCTTCCGAACTTGAATATACCCATAAGTATAAGCAGTATGCCCGCCATTATGGTGGCGATAACAAGTCCGCTTGTGCCGTAGGTTGCCACTATTCCCGCAACTATGGTGGCAAACGCCGCCGTGGGACCGGATATGTTTACCTTGCTTCCGCCGAAGAGGGCTATAACAAATCCCGCAATGATCGCTGTGTACAATCCCTTTTCGGGCGAAACACCGCTGGCAATAGCAAGAGCGATGGAAAGAGGCAGAGCGATTATGGCGACTATTATTCCCGCCACAATATCGCTTATAATTTGTTTTTTGCTGTAAGTTTTAACAGAGGAGATAATCTTCGGTTCAAATATTTTCATATTCTTCCGTGCATCCTTTTTAAAAAATATCGTTTTTCACCAAGGGACAATTATACTACTTTATTTGCTTTTTTCAATAAACAAAATTTACAAAATATTCACGGGTTTATCACGTTATTTTACACATTTTGGTTGACACGGCGCGTATATGTATGATAGTATGTAATCAGAGAAAGAATTTTACGAATCTTTCATAAAATTTTTAGAGGTTTTGCTTTTAAAGTTCATTAGTTATATGAGAGGCAAAATTAATATTAAAATTTTTTCAAACTTTTTTATAGACATTTTGCTTTTTTAAAACACTTATATAGTGAAAGGGTAAAAATAACCCGAAAACATTTTAAAAGGAGGACGATTTTATGCGTAAATTCAATCACAAAAACCGCCCTCGGCGGTGTTTGAAACTCTGCGCAAGAATTCACGGAAACAAATAGTGCGCATGGAAGAATAGGCTTCTGTGCGCGGTAAAACAACAAAACCCAAAACTTAAAACAACATTAAATGAAGGAGAATAAATATGAGGAAAATTAAATTTTTCGCATTTTTGATCTGTATTCTGGTGCTGTTTAACGCTTTGCCTTTTGTTGCTTTTGCACAAACACAACAGGATATAATTACAGAACAAAAAGCCGAATTAAAAAAATCGGATGTCCCCGAGCTTTTGTCTTTTGAACAAGCTCGTGAGAGCGGACATACGCTGCGGTTACATTCAAAAGAAGACTCAAATACTGTGGTTTTTCAAAACCAAGACGGAACGGAAACCATGTATTTGTTTGATGAAACTATAAAATATACGGATAAAGACGGAAAGACTTTTGATAAAAGCAATAAGCTTACCGAAGTTTCCGAGGGAACTTTTAAAAATCTTTCCAACGATATTTCAGTTACTTACCCCAAGCAAATTTCCGACGGAGTGTCGGTCGAACATAAGGATTTTACGTTAAAGCTGGTCCCCGTTATTTCATCGACGTCAAAGCAAGTAGGTTCTTTTAAAGAAAGCGATACACAGATAAGCTATGCCGGCGCGTTTGGAAGCGGAACCAAGCTTGTATATTCACAGACATTTTCGGGGTTCAAAGAGGATATAATTTTATATACGCCGCCCTTGAAAAATTCTTTTGAATTCCGGGTATACACCGAAAGCACGCTTTTAAAGGATGCTTCCGGAAGAATCGCTGCATATTATAATAACGAGAAGATAGGCGAGTTCGGAGATATAGTTATATACGATGCCAATAACGTGTACGCTTTCGGCACTACCGAACTGGAGTACGTAAAAGAGGGAGTGTATAAGCTTACTGTTAACGTTCCGGCTGAATACCTTGCCGACGAGAGCAGAGTGTATCCCGTTACAGTCGATCCTATGTTAACTATCTCGACTTCTGCAGCTAACGAAACGATTATTGACGCAACGTTGTATTCAGGTTATGATAATTGTTACAGCAGTTATTTTACTATGTTCGTCGGTAATTTTGATAATTGGACTACTTCGGTCCCTACTACTCGCGGTACTGCAAGAGCTGTAATGAATTTTCCCGGTTTGTATAGTAATAGTACATTTCAAAAATACGCATTTGCCGAGCGAATAACATCAGTAAAACTTACACTCACAGTTTACAAGGCGTCTACATCGTCTTCAATTATTGCGCATCATATGACTTCGTCTTGGAACGAGAGTAATGTTGAAAACAGAAAATCCGCTATTTGGAACTCAATTTCCAGTTACAGCACGGATGCTGTCAATATTTCGTCCTGTGATTATGGTGACAACCCGAAGTACACCTTTGATATAACGAATATTGTGCTTGAACAAGTCAAAGAAGAAACTATGCCGCGATGTGGTATAATGCTTAAAGCTGTGAATGAAAACACACCGGCGGTTTGCTTCAATACAAGCGAATCGGGCGAGAGTTCGGGTGTGTCTGCAAGTAAACCGTATATTGTCATAAGCTACGCCTCTTTGTCGTCCACAGAAACCGAAGGAATAATATCCGACGGTATATATCAGATCGTAAACAAAGCCACAGGAAAGGCGTTGTCGTTTTCCAATATGGCGCTTTCGCAGCAAACGAGTAATCAGTCAAGCAATACACAGCTTTTTAAGATAGCGTATGTCAGCGGTGGAAGATATAGAATTATACCGATGAGCAACACCAACTATTGCTTGTATGCTAACAATTCAAATTTGTCGATGCAACCGATCAACACCTCTTCAACAGCGCAAAGCTGGTATATAACGCCCGTTGATAATGGGTATCGAATTGCCAATGGTTCAACTCCGTTTTATTTGTTTACAGTTTACAACGAAATTCACAATTCAACCACTGCGGTTTACTCAATGCGATACACTACAGGAAGCACATGGGAACTCAAATTGATTGAGATGCCCGTGCCGTTGCTGGAGCAACAGGCAAACGACACATGTAGTGCAGCAAGCGGCGCTATGGTTTCTCAATTTTACGGATGTAGTAATGTTACTGAGAATGAGTTTAAAGATCGAGCGGTGGCAATGTATTCCGGGCAGTGGAACTTCGCTTATGCCGTAGCCGGAACATTAAATTATTTTTTGGAACAGAATGGTACGGATGCGCGCTATACAACACCGTATATTTCGAGCTTTAATCTTTCAACTTATACCGAAATGGTACTTGCCAATATTCAAAACGGGCATCCTTTGTTGGTTCAAGTGAAAATATATGAAACAACATATTTTCCATATATTTCTAATAATAGTTACGGTCATTATGTGGTTGTGATCGGCGCATATTATGATTCTCAAAGTAATCAATATATGCTTATTGTCAACGACCCGCACGACCAATATTGTGATAGATACATAGTACCGCTATCTGCAATATATTCATACAATGTAAGACATACCGGTTGTGTATTCAGAGTTGAATAAGGAGGGGTTAAAATGAAAATAATATTCGTTTTTTTCATATCGTTAGTATTAACCGTATCTATGTGCTTTTTGATATCGTGTAGTACTGCTCCTGTTGATGAATCTCAAGTATCGCATGAGAATTCTGTTGGGCCGAGCGAACCTTCTTCCGATATCAATGAAAATGTTTCTGTTCCCGATAAAAACGTATCCCAGACACCGGATGATATCAGCGATATATCCGAAAATGAAGTGTCTTATGACGAAGTATCCGGCGATGAAGCATCTGATGATATTTCCGAATCTTCCGATGACGTTTCCGAAAAGCTTATATCAGAAGACACAGCTTTGGAAAAGGCTGTTGTTAAAGCAAACGTGGATTCCGGCGAAATTTTGAATATAAAAATCGAGTTGGAATACGATAACGGTGAATGGCAATACGAGATAGAGTTTGAAGATGCTCACTATGAGTATAAGGTAACGATCGATGCTGAAACCGGTTCGAGCTTGGATTATGAACGGGGATGGAACGAAAAATACCGCAATCCGGCATTTTTGGGTACTACGGGTAACATATATGCTTTTAAAATGAGAATCAAGCCCAGCGGCATGGGAATATTTATATTCCAAGAAGTATATGAGCCTATGGAACCGTGGTTCGGACACGTAGACGGTTCATACGGCGAACCCAGCTTTAACGATTGGATAACAAAATATACAGACGAATGGTTTGAGGAAAACAGATTGTTTGTTGGTGAATTGATTGCCGATGGTCAAATAGAGATAGTAGGTATTTACGAAGAGTTCTGTTATACTGAGGGATACGATCATGAGTATAGCACGCTTCTGTTGGTCTACAATCAGTTGACCGAGGAAGAAAGAGTTTATGAAGAAGATGGCAGCTTCTACGGTTATTACTTTCTGCTCGAGCTTCCAAAAGAAGATTATCCCGAAGAACACTTCACGAACGGAAGCGGCAGCGGGACGAAGGAGCTTCCCGGAGATGCCACCAAGTAATATTAAAAACACAGCGTAACAAAAACAAAAATCCGACAGAGTTTTCTGTCGGATTTGTCTTCTCGTGGTCCCCGAGAAGCCGCGAGGCTTCTTGGGGTGATTCATTAATCTTATTTGCCTATATGGGGATTCTGTCTGTGAGCTTCTTCGATAACCGCAAGCTGCTGGCGGACCTGGCAAAGCTTGATATCATGCTCTCTGCCTTCGGTAAGAAGGGCGTATATCTGGTCGTAATATGTCTGAACAGCGGCGATAAAGGGTGCCTGAGGGTCGCCTTCCCAGCTTTCCTCGTGCCAATTAAGCTTTTCGGTGCAGTATGCGGGGAAGCATTCAACCTTGTCTGCGGTAAGAGGATCCTTTATAAGATGCTGATCTTCGTTTTCTTCGGGAATAAAGTACTTCCAGTCGATGTGCGCCATGGTTCCCTTAAGAGAACCGCGGGTGCCGTGGATCTTGTATGTAAACAGAGGATATCCGTCTGCGGAAGAGATCTCCAGGTCGATAAGAGGCTTGTTCGGAGCGGTGAGGATAAGCTTGCAGTAATCCTCTGCATCGCCGAAGGTGTTGCATCTGTCCATACGGCAGAAAACTTCGGGCATACCGTCGTACATATCCATTATATTAAGCGCCTGGTCGAGAGGGTGGGGACCTGTATTTGCAAGGTTTCCGCCGTTGAATTCGCGGCAGCACTGCCAGTCCCAACGGCGTGCGTATCCGTTAAACTGAATACCCACCTGAACCAATCTGCCTAACACGCCGGAAGCGATAACTTCCTTTACCTTTTCAAAATAATGGGCAAATCTGGACTGCTGGAATACGAGGAACACTCTGCCGTTCTTTTTTGCAAGTTCGCACAGCTCGTCAAACTCCTTTACCGTGGGAACGCAGGGCTTTTCGCACAGTACGTTAAAGCCGTGCTCAAGCAGGTCCTTGGTAACGGAATAGTGAAGATGGCTGGGTGTGGAGTTAATAACAAGGTCTATATCGGTCCTGCCGTAAAGCTGAGTGTGGGAAGTAAAGGTTTCGCAACCGTATTCCTGCGCCGCACGCACACGGCGGACTTCCATCGGCTCAACGACGCCGATAACCTTAAACCGCTCGGTATCCTTTTTAAGATGCAGACCGTGAATATCTCTGCCGCTTCTGCCTTGACCGAGTATGACTACGTTTAACTGTTTCATATTTATCACAACTCCTTATGTTATTAAGGAGATTATACCACAGCCGTTAAAGGTTGTAAAGAAATTTTTTCATTATTTTGCCATAAGCAATCCCGTTTTTTTATCCCAGCACTGGCGGGTCACGTTTCCGTCGGTGCGGGTTGTCCCGTCAAAGACGAAGGCTTGTATGGTTACCAGTATTTTTTCCTCCGTTTCCTCGGTGTTATACACCATAACAGCGGAAAAGGGCTTGAAATCCCCTTCTTTTCTCGCTTCTGCGGCGCGGGGAAGCAGTTGCTTCGAAGCAAAAGAGTGAAACTTTTTTGCCAGATTTTCGTAAAAAGCGTTTGCGGTCTTTTTCAGCTTTCTGCTGCCGAAATCGGGGTAGGACAGGTTTATATATACCAGTTCCTCCCCGTTTTCATTTTTTAATATCTGCTTGGTTTGCATATAATCATTCCTCCCGAAAAGATTGTATGCGTCTTCCCCCCTGCATTAGAACGGGAATAAGGGCGGGAAGTAATAAAACCGTTGCCGGCACCCGTCCGTACCCGAAGGATATGGGTAAACTTACCGCCAATGCTATGCAAAGCCCTTTTATTTTGTCTTTGGGACATACTCCCGCCGCAAGGGGGAGCAAAAGTAAAAGACCTATAAATGCATAGGGCGAACTTTCCTTGCCTGCGCTTAAAACACAACAAAACAGGGTGAGTATTAACAGCAAAGGAAAAGAATAATAAAAATTCTTTTTTATAAAGGCGGTAATGATACAGCAGATATATATTATCAAGGTCAGCTTAACGGGCAATATGAGTCCGCAAAACCCCATAAGCAAGGGAACGGCGGCAGGAGTAAGCCTGCGCAATGCCGTTATATTAGAAAGCAGTACCGCAAAAACCGCAAAAGCCAAGCATTCCTTCGGACCTGCTTTGGTAACTGCTGTACAGGCGGCAACCATTGCCGCAAAAGCCGCCGTCACAGCTTTTCCTTCCGAAACACCGTCTTACCGGGAAACGCAAGGATATAATCCTGCATTCCGTCCTTGGAAAAAGGGGCAAGAGGTGTCATATACGGCTTCCCGAAGCTTTCCCCGGAAGAAAGCAGACAGAATATTACGGATATCCCCGCAAGTACTCCGGGAATTCCGCAAATACAGCCCGCCGCAAGTAAAATATACCTGGCAATGACCGACGTATACATATATACCGGTACTATAAACGCAGTCACCTCGGAAAGCGCCACCACCATCACGGTAATGGGTGCGATAAGTCCTGCGCTTACCGCGGCTTCTCCGAGTATCAGCGAGCCTACAATGCCAACCGCATCCCCCAATCTTTGAGGCATTCGCACGCCTACCTCTCTTAACAGCTCGAAAACCGTAAGAGCGGCAAACACCTCCGCCCACAAGGGCATCGGCAGTTTTGAAGCGTATTCTTCCAGGGAGCTTTTAATGGCTTCGGGTAATATATGGGGAGCGTGATACCATGCGGCGCAGAAAAATGCAGGTAACAGTAATGAAACCAGCATTGCGGTAAAACGAAGCGTCCTTATAAAGGTGGCGTAAACGGGTGAACGGTAGTAATCGTCGGAGGATTGCAACGCCTCCGCAAAAACGTAGGGCGCAGTAAGCACGAAAGGGGAGCCGTCGCATATAACCGCAACTCTTCCCGCTATCAGCTTTGATATGACCTTATCCGCTTTTTGGGAATTGCCGAACTTGGGCAGCATTCCGTTTCCGGCGATAAGCGTTTCAAGATTTCCCGAATCTGTAAGTCCGGTTATCTTTTCGCTTTTAAGACGCCGTATCAGCTTTTCAGCCAGCCCTTTATCCGCTCTGCCTTCTATCCATACCACCGCCACACGTGTGCTTGTGATATCTCCCATGATCACGGGGACGGATTTAAGGCTTTCGGATTTTACGCACCTTCGTATCAATGCAAGATTTATTTCCCAGTCTTCGGTAAAGCCCACCTTGGGACCCCGCACGGTTATATCCGTATCGGGCTCGGTTACTGCCCGCTTTACGGTAGCCGTGGCATTTGCAAGAACGATCTCGTCTTGGGTGATAAGCAATGCCTGACCGTCAAGTATTGCCGCTACAGCCTCGTCCGCGTCCTTGGGCTCGGTAACGGTTACACCCCGCAAGATCTCTTTAAGGCTCCCTTTTCCGCCACTTTCGGTCACAGGGGCTATCATCTCGCGGGAGATGTAGCCTCTGTCTGCCATTCCGCGAAGAAAGCAAATAAAAAGTGTTCTTTTTCCGAAATTAATCTCTCTGGAAATAAAATCAGAGCAATTTTCAAACCGCTTTTCTATTTCTGCGCGCATTTTTCACACTCCCTGTGGGTTAGTTTTCTACAAACGGGAAATTTTATACCAAAAAGCCATTGACTAAAATGTTCGGGGCGTATATAATTATGTTAATTAAACAATGGAGACGTGTGTAATGAAAAAAACAGTTTTTGTATTTCTTGCGGCAGTTCTTTTGCTGTGTTCCTGTACAAGCTCTTTTACCGTTAATGTTGCTGAGGCGGGTCCCGCCATGGCAGACGCTACGGAATACGATTGGATGGAGTACGATAAAGACAGTATATACAACGATACCGGCATATCCGAGGATATGTACGTCAACTGCTTTTTTGCCTGGCTTCTTGAAGCCAGCGTAGGCAACTGTGCCTGTGTAGCTGTTTTTGAAGCGGCGGACGGCACAAAGGCGCAGGAGATAGAAACCTATCTTAAAGCATATCTTACCGACGTTCAGCTTACTCAGGAAAACTACAATGCAGACAACTACGCAATGTCAAAAGCGGCAGAATTATATGTAGAGGGCAATTACGTGGTATTCGCTATCGCACCCGATACTTCCGTTATCAAAAACGCTTTTGAAAACGCAAAGGTTGCAGGTTAAAGGCAGGCAGACATGAACAAACAAAACAACGGTCTTCGCGCATTTTTTGCGGTATTAATGTGTATTCCCATTGGGTTTATAATATATTTTGCCGTACTTTATACAAACCATAACATTCCCGTTTCCGAAGTGGTTTCGGTTTCCGTTACCGCAGGGGACGGAAAGGTATATAATTATTCCGACAAAGAGACCCGAACCTTTTTCCTTGATGTTTATCTGGATGCGGCGGCGGACGAAAGCATTACCTCCCCGCCCGAAGGAGTCGTTCCCACCTCCGTGGCTTGCGACAGAGGGGACAAGCGTATAGATTACAAGCTGTATCCTTCCGTAAAAGACGGAACGGTTATTATGCAGGATGAAAACGGATATTTTTATTCACTTCCCTCCGATGTGGAGCGGCATTTGCTTGTCAGAAGCGAATTTCAGTATCTGTATGCGGGCGATCTGCTTCCCGTATTTACCGTAGTTTCCGGCGACAGAGTTCAGGAAATCGCCCCCGTAAACTACAAATGGTCCTATAAAAAAGCGGATAATAAGTATTACGGCGATAATATCACCCTTAAATATGAGGAGGGCAGCGATCTCCGTATTTATTCCGACCGTGAAAATTCCATAGGATTTTCCGTTCAGCCCGATAATCTCGAGCTTCGCATAAACGGCGAAAGCGTGGCCCCCGGCAGCTTTTCTTCCCTTGCTTATTCGGCAGATACCACCCTTGATGTTTCCGTAAGAGCCACCTGGGTGAACGATGGGGAAAGCAACTACGGCACCGCCGAATATAATTTTAAAATATTGTATGATATTCCCGCAAAGGTTTATCTTTCCAATGACGTTTGCGTACGGGGCGATACTTTGCTTTTGCGCGTGGATATGCTTACCGACGGTGAAACGGTTGAGCTGGAAAGCGATCTGATCACCACCGCGCCCGAATTCGAGGTTCAGGGCGGTGTGGCATACGCCATTCTTCCCATCTCCCTGGAAAACCAGCCCGGCACTTATGATCTTACCTTTATCTCCGGCGAAAACACAGTAAAGCTTACTTTGGACGTTATCGAAGCGGAGTACGGCTTCGGAACCTACCATTATCCCAACGAGCTGTTCAAGCAGTACGTTTCACAGGACAAAGCAGAAGAGCTTGCTTCTGTAATAGACAGCACCGTTGTCTTCGGCGGAGCAATGTTCTTTACCTTTGACAGTCCTTTTTCTCTTCCCTGCGAAAACGGCGTGATAGTTGAAACTTACGGAAAAAGCATTGTTATAAATGATGAGACCGCACAGGAAGCACCGTTCAGCGGCTACGTTCCCGGCAACGTATATCAGGTCGAGGAAGGAACCTCTGTAGTTTCTATGCAGCGTGGTAAGGTAGTCTACGCAGGCGAGACGGCACTTACCGGCGGAACGGTAATTATAAGCCACG
Organism: Clostridia bacterium; assembly: GCA_017399965.1. Classification (GTDB taxonomy): domain Bacteria; phylum Bacillota; class Clostridia; order Oscillospirales; family CAG-382; genus SFLA01. The sequence continues at coordinate 16,863 of JAFQAP010000002.1, forward strand.
GTATGGGCATATATTCCTACTATTTCCATGTAGAGCATATCGCCGTGACCGAAGGCACTACCGTGCAAAAAGGTGCTATTTTGGGTAAGGCGGGAACAAGCCCGCTTTCTCCCGCAGAGGTTGGCAATATCGTTCACAACGCAATTTCCGTGGGTAAGGTGTTTGTAGATCCCGAGCCTTTTATTGAAGGAACCCTTTTCGTTGATTAATAAATACCCCAAAAATGCAACGGCATTTTGGGGACTCCGCAAAACATTACACAAATGTATCAAAACCAATATAAATTCAGGCGCTCTTTTTGGGGCGCCTTTTAATTTTTTACTTTACAAACACAAAATATAGTGGTATAATATTATGTAAATATCAATATCCGAAAGGAAAAGTATTAATATTATGAAATGTCCTATGTGCTCGTACCCCGAAAGCAAGGTTATAGATTCCCGCCCTTCCGCAGACCATTCCTCCATACGCCGCCGCAGAGAGTGTGAAAAATGCCAAAAGCGTTTCACTACCTACGAGATCGTGGAAACCGTACCTCTGGTGGTTGTAAAGCGTGATAAATCCAGAGAAACATTTGACAGAAGCAAGCTTCTCCGCTCCATTATCTCTGCCTGCGATAAACGTCACGTTTCCAGAGAGCAGATGGAGACCATTGCGGACGAAATACAGTTCACCTTGCAAAACTCTCTCCAGAACGAGGTTTATTCCACCTATATCGGCGAGCTGGTTTTGGAAAAGCTCCGCGGCATAGACGAAGTTGCGTATATCCGCTTTGCTTCCGTTTACCGTTCTTTTAAGGATATTTCCCAGTTCCTTGAGGAAATAACCAATCTTAATAAATAGACCGACAGACCGCGTTTTGCGGTCTTTTTTTCTTTAAAAAATGCTTAATTTTTTTTAAAAAATCTATTGACAAATGCGGTTTTCGGTGATATATTTACGTGTAGTTAGCATATGCTAATAACAAAAGGCAGGTTGAATATGAACTTAACAAAAGCACAAGAGGGTATAGAATATATCATCCGCGCCATAGAAACGGAGGACGAGGAGCTGGACAGCTTTTTGTTCACTCTGGGATGCTACAGCGGGGAAAAAATAACCGTGGTATCCCGCAGAAAGGGCACATGCGTTATTTCCGTAAAGGATGCCCGTTATTGTATAGACAACCAGTTGGCGCAATCGATTATTATATAAAAAGGCTGTATAAGCCCTTTTATTTGGCAGGTCGGTTAGTCCTTGCTAACTAAAAATTTTTGAAAGGAGAAAAAGGAATGAGAATTGCATTAGCGGGAAACCCCAATTCGGGCAAAACCACAATGTATAACGCCCTTACCGGCAGAAACGAGAAGGTGGGCAACTGGGCAGGCGTTACCGTGGATAAAAAAGAGCATCCCGTAAAGAAAATATACTGTCCTGCAGGAATGCAGATAACGGCAGTAGACCTTCCCGGCGCTTATTCCATGTCTCCCTTTACGGCGGAAGAAAGCGTTACCAGCGTATACGTTAAAAACGAAAAACCGGATGTTATTATAAATATTGTTGATGCAACCAATTTAAGCAGAAGCTTGTTTTTCACCACACAGCTTCTTGAATTGGGTATTCCCACCGTTGTGGCGCTCAACAAAAGAGATATTAACGAAAAGAAAGAAACGGTTATAGACGCTTCCGCATTGTCCGCAAAATTAGGATGCCCCGTTTTTGATACGGTCTCCACCTCTGCTCAAGGACTTAAAGAGGTAATGGAAACAGCTGTCGGTCTGGCGGGTAAAAAGCAGACCGCTCCTTACGACGGAGGAGAAATTGATCTTACGGATAAAGCCGCAGTTACCTTGGCAGACCGCAAGAGATTTGAATTTGTAAATAAGATCGTAAGCGAAGTAGAAACACGCAAGGTCTTTACAAAGGAAAGAAACTTTGGGGATAAGATAGATAACATCATCACCAACAAGTGGCTGGGAATTCCCATTTTTGCCTTGGTTATGTGGGCAGTTTTCTGGATCTCACAGGTAGGCCCCGGCGCATGGCTGGCAGAAGGCGTGGAGATCGGTAATACGGCTATCCCCGGCTTGGTTACGTACATAGAAATGTTCGGCGAATGGGTCGGCGGACTTATGGTAAACGCTTCTCCCATTTTGCAGACTGTAATTGTAGACGGTATCATCGGCGGTGTGGGCGCGGTTCTGGGCTTTTTGCCTTTGGTAATGGTAATGTATTTTATGCTTGCCTTGCTGGAGGACTGCGGATATATGTCCCGTGTTTCCGTGGTACTTGACCCTATCTTTAAAAAGGTTGGTCTTTCCGGTAAATCCGTTATCCCCTTCGTGGTGGGCACCGGCTGTGCGGTACCGGGAATTATGGCTTGCCGTACAATAAGGGACGAGCGTGAGCGCAGAGCCACCGCAATGCTTTCACCCTTTATGCCCTGCGGTGCAAAAATACCCATTATATCCCTTTTTGCAGGTGCGTTTTTCCCCGAATCCGTGTGGGTCTCTCCCGCAATGTATTTTATGGGGCTTGTTATTATATTCTTCGGCGCTCTGCTTATCAAGTGGATATCCGGATATAAATACAAAAAGTCTTATTTCATAATAGAGCTTCCCGAATACAAACTCCCCTCTCTTTGGGGCGCGTTCAAATCCATGCTTTCCCGCGGTTGGTCGTATATTGTAAAAGCGGGAACGGTAATTTTGGTGTGCAACGCGGTTGTTACCGTTATGTCTTCATATAACTGGAAGCTGCAGTCGGTACTGCCTGCAGATTCCATTCTTGCATCCATTGCAACTCCCGTTTCCGTATTGCTCATTCCTCTGGGCTTCGGCGTATGGCAGATGGCTGCTGCGGCGATAACGGGCTTTATTGCAAAAGAAGAGGTTGTGGGAACCCTTGCCGCTGTATTTGCGGTTTCGGAAAACATTATCGGCGGTGATTTTCAGCTTTTGGAAGGGGAAGCCTTTGCAGAAAGCATTGCCGCTTCCGGCGTGGAATTAACAGCAGTCGCAGCCCTTTCTTATCTTATGTTCAACCTGTTCACCCCCCCTTGCTTTGCGGCTATCGGGGCAATGAATTCGGAAATAAAGAGCAGAAGATGGTTTTTTGCAGGTCTGGGAATACAGCTTTCCGTGGCGTACGTTTTGTCCTTTGCCGTGTATCAGGCAGGTACTTTGCTGGTTTACGGAAAAACGGGAACCGCTTTTATACCCGGTCTTATCGCAGTAACTTTGATAATCTTTACCGTATTCGCCTTGGGTTTAAGGTCTAATCTTAAGGTTAAAAAAGAATACGAAAGCAAAAGAAAACTTAAAGTAAGTGAAATAAAACAGTAAAAAATTAAAAGGAGTGCCCGAAAATGTGGGTTGATATAATTGCAGGAACCGTGCTCGCATTGGTTCTGGGCGGCGCCGTGGCGTATATTGTTATCGCAAAGAAAAAAGGGAAAAAGTGTATCGGCTGTCCCGACGATTGCAGTAAATGTCCTCATTCCTGCGCAGAACGCCAAAGCGGCACGGAAAAAGAGTAAAATGTTTTGAAAATTGGCAGTGTTTTTACTGCCAATTTGTTTTTTGAGGCAATTTCTTATTGATGTTGATTTTAATTTGTGCTATTATTTACAGAGAGCGTGTTTTTGAAAGTTGAGGCTTAATATATGAAAAAGATAATGTTTGTGTGCCTTGGTAATATCTGCCGTTCCCCTATGGCGGAATTTATTTTCAAAGATATGGTAAAGCAAGAAGGCTTGGAGAGTGAGTTTTATATATCCTCCTCTGCCACAAGCACGGATGAGATATATCAAGGTATCGGCAACCCCGTGTATCCCCCCGTAGCAAGAGAGCTTGCAAAGCACGGCATTTCCTGCGAAGGAAAGAGAGCTGTTCAGCTTAAGTGGGAAGATTACGAAAAATACGATCTTTTCGTGGGTATGGACAGCAGTAATATCCGCAATATGCATATTATTTTAAAAGGGGACAAGCAGGGGAAGATACGCAAGCTTATGGATTATACCTCCCGCCGCGGCGATGTTGCCGACCCTTGGTTTACCGAAAGATTTGATATAGCCTACCGTGATATTTACGATGGCTGCCGAGGATTATTAAAAGCGCTTTTAAAATGATTTTTTAAGGGAGACTACTATGAACAACAATCTTGTTTATTATTATTGCAATGTTTCCACCGCGCTGGCTGTGCTTAAAGAAAAAGAAATATGGATGACAGATATACGAAATCTTAACGATCTGAACGAGCTTACCGGCGTATACAATATGTTTTTTAATCTGCTGGAGGAATACGATCTTCACAGAGAAAACATCCTTCCGCCTCTTTTGGATATCGCCCGCCAGCCGGGGGCAATACAGCTTTATGAGCGCCCCTCGAGGACACATTCTTATTACGTGGCGTGCTTCAGCAAAAACAGAGATTCGGTAAGCCAGTGGGTCTCCTTCGGTGATGACGGGCACGGGCTCGCCATCGGCTTTGATGAGCAACAGCTTATTTCCGCTTCCCGGGCAGAGGGCTTGGAATACCACGCCATTTCCTACGTTCAGGATGAGGATATAAAGCAGCATATTCCCCAAATATACGATGCCCTTTTGGATATGGAGGATAAAAGCGGCAGAGCCCTTATGGATGCCGTTATGTCCCGCATAAAGGAGATATATCAATCGGGCGCATATTTCAAGACCCACCATTACAGAAGCGAAAACGAAAAGCGTATTATATATGAATACCCCCGCACCGTAAAAGATCTGCCGGCAGGCTGGGAAGTCAAGGCAATAAAGGCATACGCAAAAAAGAATATGATCAACACCTGCGTCCCTCTTGCATTTCCTCCGTCTGCCATAAAAGCGGTTATTACGGGACCCAAGTACCAGAAAAACTTCAATGAGCTTGAAATGGCGCTGGAGGTGCTGGGATACAAAGTGAGCGATATAAGCATTCTGGAATCTACAAGCGGATACAGATGAAATACCCCCACAAAAGGTTTTTTTGGTATCTGTGGGTATTTCACGAAATACCCCTGCAGACATTACGTATCACGAAAAAACGCTTTTGCGGGGACCCCGAAAGAAAGATTCCCCACAAAACAACGGCAGAGCAGCTTTGGTTACTGACGGCGCTTGTTCCGTGCCGATATTTTGCGGGGACCCCGAGAATACCCCCACAAAAGGTTTTTGGTATCTGTGGGTATTTCACGAAATACCCCTGCAGACATTACGTATCACGAAAAAACGCTTTTGCAGGGACCCCGAGAATACCCCCACAAAACAACGGCAGAGCATCTTTGATTACTGACTGACCTGACAAATATAATGTTGACAAACGAAAAATAATAGTCTAAAATACAAGTAAAGCTTTTGGTAAGGAAATTATTTTCAAAGAAACAGAGAAAGGGGAAGGCAGAATGGATAAGAAAAATTACGAGATTCTAAGCGGAAATACCGTGGTTGCTGTTTGGCGGAACGGAATTTTGACAGTTGAAAACGAAGCTTTGCTTCCTCTGTACTTGAAGCGTGTTAAAAATGCCGAATCGTGGCTTGAAACACGAGCAATAGATTCTCACCGAGCCAACTCCCGTCTTCTCAAAAAAGCACTTCGACTTGCAGAAAAAGATGACATTTCCACGGTTGTTCATGTCAACGGTGCGACCGTTACGGATAATTATTGGGTTCGTCCGATCGGATCCGAATTAACATACGACGATGTAAAGTTTACCGATGACTATTTTTCCAACCTTGCGCTTAAGGGTAACTACGACAGTTTCAATCGGGCAGCAAACAGCCGTCGTTCCAAAACTCCCGAACTGACCAATGTGGGAAGCTTTGAAAAATGCTGGAAGCTTCGTAACGGAAAATGGTGGATGTATAAAAAAGCGACTCACGACGAAATGTTTTCCGAATTGTTTGTTTACGAGCTCGGATCTGCGCTCGGAATGAATATGGCAGTTTATCAGCGCGGCGACGGATGCATAAAAACTCTTGATTTTACCAATGCTGCTTTTGTAAATTTTGAACCCGCTTCCGCTTTTATGGGAGATAACGAGGATTACTCGGCTGTGGTCGATGCGTTGGAGAAACTTTGTCCGGACGCTATACCCGATTATGTCCGTCTTATCTTTATGGATACGATTTGCGCCAATCCCGACCGCCACACCAATAACTTCGGACTTCTGCGTGATACAAAAACGGGAAGTCTTCTCGGCTTTGCTCCCAACTACGATAACAATATGGCGCTGATCTCCCGCGGGTATCCCTCCAAACCCAAAGCGGGGGATATGCTGATTACCCTTTTTAATGCACTTATGGATGAGCATCCCGAATACCGTAAATATATTCCGATACTCACCGAAGAAACAGTAAGAAGTGTTATTGCAAAAATCGGAATGCGCATTAAAACGCAGGCTGTTGTGGATATCGTGATGGGACGATATGGTCTTATTAAAAAATAGAATAAATTGATTTGACCGCTCCGATACAAAACGGGGCGGTCATTATTGTCGGTGTCCCCTAAAACATAAAACACCCCGAGAAAACCGATACGTTTTCTCGGGGTGATCTTTCCGGATAATTCTGTTATGCGTCCTTTTTGGATGCGAGGAATTTATAAACTACAGCCGCCAAAGCGCCGCCTACCAACGGAGCAAGAATAAATACCCAAACGTTTGCAAGGGCATCTCCGCCGACAAAAAGGGCAGGACCGAAGCTTCTGGCAGGGTTAACCGACGTGCCGGTAAAGGATATGCCGAGAATGTGTACCAACGTAAGAGAAAGACCTATAACTATTCCCGCAACCGCGCCGTTTTCTACTTTTGACGTAACGCCCAGTATGGCAATAACGAATACGAATGTCAGAATGATCTCTATAAGCAGAGAAAGCCAGATATCGCCTTTATAAAGCGCGTTTGCTCCCAGACCGCTTTCTTTGCCTACAAAGGCCATAAGAGCGGCTGCGCCTGCAGTTGCGCCGAGAAATTGGGCGATGACGTATCCTGCAAAATCCTTAATGCCGAGCTTACCGCTTATAAGCATTGCGATAGAGACCGCAGGATTTATATGGCATCCGGATACATTGCCTATGGAATATGCCATAGCCACGATCACAAGGCCGAAAGCAAGTGCGGTAAGCAGATAGCCGGTGCCGTTTTCTGCAGAACAGCCTACTACCGCTGCCGTGCCGCAGGCAAAGAATACCAAAACGAAAGTCCCGATAAATTCTGCAAGATATTTTTTGATACAGTTCATAATTAATCCTCCTTAAAATTTAATTGCTATAATAATTTTATATCATAATGTTTTTTTAATGTCAATATTATTAAAAAAACTGCGGATGTTTACTTAAAAAAACAAAAAATATACGATTCCCCCTTTTATTTTTTATTTTTATATGTTATACTGTACTTTGAATTATCGTACTTTACTTTTCAGGAGAGATATATTATGGCAAATATCGAAACAAAATGCGTACAAGGAGGCTACCGTCCCGGAAACGGCGAGCCCAGACAGATTCCCATAATCCAGAGCACTACTTTTAAATACAATACCGGCACGGATATGGGCAAGCTTTTTGACCTTGAAGCCAGCGGATATTTTTATTCCCGCCTGCAAAACCCCACCTGCGATACCGTTGCGGCAAAGATATGCGCCCTTGAGGGCGGTACGGCGGCAATGCTCACCTCTTCCGGACAAGCCGCATCCTTCTTTTCCATATTCAATATCGCCCAGGCAGGGGATCACGTCGTGTCCTCCTCCAGCATTTACGGCGGTACCTTTAATCTGTTTAACGTAACCATGCGCAAAATGGGAATAGAGTTTACCTTTGTTTCTCCCGATTGCTCCGACGAAGAGCTGGAAGCCGCCTTCCGTCCCAACACCAAGGCTGTGTTCGGCGAAACCGTGGCAAACCCCGCTCTCACCGTTCTGGATATAGAGAGATTTGCTAAAGCTGCTCACGCCCACGGATGCCCTCTTATTATAGACAATACCTTTGCAACCCCCGTAAACTGCCGTCCCTTTGAGTGGGGTGCGGATATAGTTACCCATTCCACTACCAAGTATATGGACGGACACGGCTCCGCAGTTGGCGGCTGTATAGTTGACAGCGGTAAGTTCGATTGGACCAAGTATGCCGATAAGTTCCCCGGACTCTGCACTCCCGATGAAAGCTACCACGGAATTACTTATACAGAGCGGTTCGGTATTGAAGGCGCATATATAACAAAAGCCACCGCACAGCTTATGCGTGACCTCGGCGCTACTCAATCTCCCCAATCCGCATACTATCTTAACCTTGGTCTGGAGAGCCTGCACCTCCGTATGAAGCAGCATTGCAAAAATGCGCAGACTGTGGCAGAATATCTGTCTTCCCACGAAAAGATCTCCTGGGTAAAATACTGCGGTCTTAAGGGCGATAAGGATTACGCCCTGGCACAGAAATATATGCCCAACGGCTCTTGCGGCGTTGTAAGTTTTGGTGTTAAAGGCGGAAAAGCCGCTGCAGAAAAGTTTATGGAAGCCCTTACCATTGCGGCTATCGAAACCCACGTGGCAGACGCAAGAAGCTGCTGTCTGCACCCTGCAAGCACCACCCACCGCCAGCTTTCCGATGAAGAGCTGGTGGCCTGCGGTGTTACACCCGATCTTATCCGTCTTTCCTGCGGTATAGAGGGAACCGAAGATCTGATCGCGGATATCGCTCAGGCGCTTGAAAAAATCTAAAGGAAGTTTTTTATGCCCATAAAAATACCCAACGATCTGCCTGCGGTTAAAACCCTGGCGGATGAAAATATATTCGTAATGACAGAAACCCGAGCCATTACACAGGATATCCGTCCCCTAAAGCTTTTGGTGCTCAACCTTATGCCCACCAAGATAGAAACGGAAACACAGTTTTCACGCCTGCTGGGAAACACCCCTCTGCAGATAGAGATGGAGCTTATCCACACCAAGACCCACCGTTCCAAAAACGTGGCGGACGAGCATCTGTTTTCTTTCTACAAAACCTTTGACGAGATTAAGGACCGCACCTTTGACGGTATGATAATCACCGGTGCGCCCGTGGAAAAAATGGAGTTCGAGCAGGTTGATTACTGGCAGGAGCTTTGCGAAATAATGGAATGGACCAAAACCAACGTACATTCCACCCTCCACATTTGCTGGGGTGCGCAGGCAGGGCTTTATTATCATTACGGAATAAACAAAGTTCCTCTTGATAAAAAGTTGTTCGGAGTATATCCTCATATCGTGGATTACAAAAATTCCATTCTCTTCCGCGGATTTGACGATGTGTTTATGGCGCCTCATTCCCGCCATACCACCGTACCCAGAGAGAGCATAGAGGCGGTGCCCGAACTTAAAATTCTCGCATCCTCCAAAGAAGCGGGGGTATATGCTTTAAAGAACGAAAGCAGCAGTCAGGTTTTTGTGTTCGGCCATTCGGAATACGACCCCGAAACCTTAAAAAAAGAATACCTGCGTGATAAAAACGCGGGACTTCCCATCGAGATCCCCAAAAACTATTTCCCCGGGGATGACGATACAAAGCCTCCCGTGGTTACCTGGCGTTCCCATGCAAATCTGCTTTTCTGTAATTGGCTCAATTACTTTGTATATCAGACAACTCCTTACGATATTTCAAAGATCCACAAATAAAAAGGAGCATTTTTAATGAAATTATTGGTTACCGGCGGCGCCGGATTTATCGGAAGCAATTTTATATTATATATGCTTGACCGATACCCCTGCGACCGAATCGTGTGCTTGGATAAGCTCACCTATGCCGGTAACCTTTTTTATTTGGAAAAGGCAAAAAACAACCCGAATTTTTCCTTTGTTAAAGGCGATATATGCGATAAATCTTTTGTGAAACAGCTTTTTGCAAAGGAAAAGTTCGATACGGTGGTAAACTTCGCCGCCCAGTCCCACGTTGACCGTTCCATAGCTTCTTCGGCGGATTTTATTCACACCAACGTGTACGGAGTTTCCCTTTTGCTGGATACCTGCCTGGAATACGGCGTAACCCGTTTTCACCAGATATCCACAGACGAGGTGTACGGGGAATCCTTAACCGATATTCCCTTCACGGAATCTTCGCCTCTTGACCCGGGCAACCCGTATTCCGCATCCAAAGCGGCGGCGGATATGCTGGTAATGTCTTATTTCCGCACCCACGGGCTTAACGTAACCATAACCCGAAGTACAAATAATTACGGACCTCATCAGCACACGGAAAAGCTTATTCCCCGCCTTATCACAAACGCTCTTTCAGGCGGTACTCTGCCTATCTACGGGGACGGAAGCAATATTCGGGATTGGCTTTACGTTACCGACCATTGCGCGGCGGTGGATGCGGTTGTACGCAAGGGCAAAGCAGGGGAAATATATAACGTGTGCGCCCGTAACGAGCGCACTAATCTGGAAATTGCCCGTCTGGTATGTAAAACCGTGGGCGTCGGCGAGGGACAAATAGTTTTCACTCCCGACCGTAAGGGACACGATAAACGGTATTTTGTTTCGGATGCAAAAATACGCACCCAGCTGGGCTGGAAAACCCAAACCAATTTTGAAACGGGATTTTCAAGTACCGTAAAATGGTATAAAGGCTTATTAAAGGAGAAAACGTTATGAATATTCTTGTTATAAACGGAAGTCCCAAAGGGGAAAACAGTATCACTCTGCAGACGGTGAATTACTTAAAGCTGTTGTATCCCGACCACAGCTTTGAGGTCCTTCACGCGGGACAGCGTATAAAAGCGTTGGAGAGGGACTTTTCCCCTGCCAAAGCAACTCTTGAAAAAGCGGATATACTGCTGTTTTCATACCCCGTATATACCTTTATCGCACCTTACCAGCTTCACAGATTTATAGAAATGGTAAAGGAAAAGGGTATAGATCTGCAGGGTAAATTCGCCACACAGCTTTCCACCTCCAAGCATTTTTACGATATAACCGCCCACGAATATATAAGAGAAAACTGCCTTGATATGGGGCTTAAATACATACGCGGTCTTTCTGCGGATATGGACGATCTGTTGACAAAGAAAGGTCAGAAGGAAGCCACCGATTTTATGGAATTCCTCCTGCACTCCGTGCAAAACGGACTTTACGAGGTTTCTTCCGGCAAAACCTCTTCCTTTGTTCCCAAGTCCGTGTCCGTGCCCGAAACGGATAACACCGAAAAGGGCGGGGACGTGGTTATCGTTACCAATATGGAAGAGGGGGATACGCAGCTTAAGGCGATGATAGACCGTTTTTCCGCCGTTATGCCCCGAAAAACAAGGGTGGTAAATATAAGAGAATACCCCTTCAAGGGCGGATGCCTTGGCTGTTTTAACTGCGCGGTATCGGGCAAATGTATTTATAAGGACGGATTTGACGATTTCCTGCGCAACGATCTGCAGACAGCGCAGGCTATGGTTATCGCCTTTACTGTAAAGGATCACTCTATGGGCGCGTCCTTCAAGCAGTATGATGACCGCCAGTTCTGCAACGGACACCGCACCGTTACCATGGGAATGCCTATGGGTTATCTCATAAGCGGCGAATATTCTTCGGAATTCAATCTGCGCACCATTGTGGAAGCCCGTGCTCAGGTGGGAAGCAATTTCCTTGCGGGTGTTGCAACGGATGAAATTGATCCGGATAAAGAGATAAATAAAATGGCGGCTTCTCTGGAATACGCCCTTAATAATTCTTACGTGCCTCCCCAGAACTTTTACGGGGTGGGCGGTATGAAGATATTCCGCGATCTCATCTGGCTTATGCAGGGTATGATGCGGGCGGACCACAAGTTCTACAAAAAGCACGGTCAGTACGATTTCCCCCAGAAAAAGCGGGGAACCATGCTTAAAATGTACGCCGTTGGCGCATTGATCTCATCCCCAAAAATAAAGGCGAAGATGGGCAACAAGATGAACGAGGGTATGCTTATGCCCTATAATAAGGTTTTGGAAAAGGTAAAGAAATAAAAAAGTAGTTAGCCCTGCGCTTTCGCGCAGGGCATCGTATTTCTATTCTTTGTCTACTATAACGATTTCTATGCCTTGTTTATCAAACTTGGCGAGGTCTTCTTCCAAAGCGTTCCAATCGGTTACAAGCACGTCCAGACGGTTGGCGGGACAGATGCTTACTATGGATTCAAACCCTATCTTTTCGGTAGGGAACAGACCTATAGTTTGCTTTGAGCTGTCCATAACGGCGTTCCAAAAGCTTATGGCTTGGGATTTCTGTATGGAAAGCCCGAAATCCGCGCTTATTGCGGCGGCGGTAAGAAAACATTTGTCAAATCGAAGCTTTTTGATAGTGTCGATTGCAAATGCATCATAGCAGTTGCCTTTTCCGTCCATTTCACCGCCCAGCATAATAACGCTTATATTCTGCTTTTTTCTTAATTCTTCTGCGATTATTATAGAATTGGTTACGGCACGTATCTTTAAGTTCTCGGGCAGGTTGCGTGCCATAAAATATCCCACTGTTGCGGAGGTTATGAATACCACGTCATTGTTGTTTATCATTGATACCGCTTTTTTCGCAATGGCAACGTAGTTTTCTTTTTCTTCTCCGAAATCCTTGCAGGTAACATTTTTCGGTTTTCCCGCCGCAACTTGCCGAACAGGAATAGCACCGCCGTGTGTCCGTTTTAAAAGACCTTGCTCCTCCAGCAGGCGCAGATCCCTCTGGGCAGAACCGTACCCTACGTTAAACTTGGTTTGTATATCTGTTACGGATATACTTCCCGTTTCAGCAAGTATATCAAGAATTGCTCTGTGACGTTCTTCTATAAACATTATAAATTCTCCCTTTATGTTTTTTGCAAATCATCTCGAGCTGATTTGCCGCTTGTTGTTATATTATCACGTTTGTTTACGTTTGTCAACCCCAAAACGTAAATAAGTGTAAATTCGTTTTGACGTTTGTTGACGTTTGCAATATTTGTCAAGCTGTGATATACTATAAAAAAGGAGGTGGAACAGGTGATATATCTTAAAAGCTTCAGGCTTCCGAGCCGCAGGGATGAGGACGGATATTTGCTTTCTTTCCCGCATCAGCTTGAAATGGAGTGTTATTCCCACACCGACGTGTATCCCTTCAAGCTGTTTCCCGAAAAGGAGTTTAAGGATATTTCCTTTGAACCCATAACCATATTTTACGGCGGAAACGGTTCGGGCAAATCCACGCTGCTTAACGTCATTGCGGAAAAATTAGATATTACCCGTTCTGCTCTTTTCAACGATACTCCACATATGGTATCGTATCTGAAAATGTGTGATTATTCCTTGGCTATGGAAGCAAAGCAGGTTCCCCGTGCAAGCAGAAAGATCACCAGCGACGATGTGTTTGATTTCCTTTTGGATGTCCGTGCGGTGAACGAGGGGATCGACCGCAGAAGAGAGCAGCTTTTTGAGGAGCATTACCGTATCAACGAAACGCCTATGCCCCGTTTTACCTCTCTTGCGGAGCACGATGAATTTAAAAAATGTCTGGAGGCAAAGCGTTCCACCAAGTCCGCCTACGTTACACGGCGTCTGCCCAAGGAGCTTTCGGGTAAATCCAACGGGGAAAGCGCATTTGTGTATTTCACTCAAAAAATAGAGGAAAATGCCCTTTACCTTCTTGATGAGCCCGAAAACAGCCTTTCTCCCGCTTTGCAAAAGGAAATGGTGAGATTTTTAGAGGATTCCGTTCGTTTTTACGGATGCCAGTTTGTAATCTCCACCCATTCGCCTTTCCTTCTTGCCGTAAAGGGCGCAAAAATTTACGATCTGGATACGGTTCCCGTACACACCAAAAAATGGTTTGAGCTGGAAAACGTCCGCGCCTACCACGATTTCTTTAAAGAAAACACACATTTGTTCAAATAACATAAAAACGGTAACAAAATTTAATGATTTGGATTTTTGGTGAGAAAGTATGGAATTAACAATAAACAACTGTGTTGATGAATATGTTTTACTTTGCTCTCAATTATGTAAAAACGAAGAGGATTACACAAAAGAAAAAGTATCAAAGCATAATGCTGCAATGAGGAAGCTCAATAAGTTGAAAAAGAATATGAATACGGATTCTCAACTTACAGAAAGCGTATACAGTCTTTTATTGAATTGCGAAGATATTTATGTGCAACAATCTGCGGCTACCGATTGCTTGTTGTTAAAGATACATATAGATGCTTCTGTAAAAATCCTTAAAAAAGTCAGTCGCAGCAGGAACAGAATGCTATCAATGGAAGCAAAACGTGCGTTGTTGATTTGGAAAGGAAAAATCGGCCCGTATGATCCGTTTTAATCGTGTTTCTTTACAAGACAACGGCTTATTTTTAGATTTGATAAAACAAAAAGCTTTTTGCATTTTGCAAAAAGCTTTTATCTTTATTCTATTTACTCACAATTACACGTTTGTTTTCCGTTTTGCCTGCAAGAAATTCTTTGCCGTTTCGGCAGACGGAATAGGTGTTTTTGTTTATCTTTATATCATAGCAACCGCCGCAGATATGTATACCGGAAAGAGATATTTCATTCATCCCTTCGGGAATATTGGGTAGGAAGGAAAAGCTTTCAAGGCTTTCGGGCGCTATGCCGAATAACCCTTCGGTTATTACACGGACAAACAGTGCGCTTTCTGCGGAAAGATGGCGTTTTGCCCCTTCGGGGTAAGCCTCAACAGCGTAAGGCACTCTGTCGCACAAAAGACGTTTGCGGCAATATTCAAGCAAAGGGGTTAAAATCCTGTCCCCCGCACCTGCCATAAACCCGCATTTCATACCGTAAAGGGTGGAACGGTCCCAAATAGTGTCCGAACTGTTTTCAACCCCTCTTTCGCAGGTAAGCATACCTTCCTCCGTCCACAGATAGGGGGAAAGCATAGCGTTTAGGGTGTCTTTACTTCGGGTATTTATTCCCATACACAGAGGCAGGCATATCCACGCCCGCAGAGTGTCAAACCCACGGGAATACCTGTAGGTTTCAAACCCGTGTAAGCTTGCGCCGAAGTAGCTTTCAATAGCTTTTTCCAGCTCTTTTGCCCGCATTTCATACAGACACGCGGTTTCGGTATCTCCCAGGCTTTTTGCCAGCTTCGAAGCGGCGTAAAGCCCACCGTAACAAAGGGATGAGGTGGAAAGATTTGCATATCTGTCTGTAGGGAATCTTCCCTCCAATTCGTCGGAATCGGATTTTATAACTCCTTCTGGCGTTTTTTGTCTTTCGCAGTATTCGGCGCACCATTTTATGGCGGGGTAAAGCTCACGGGCGGTTTTTTCGTCCCCGAGATACAGGCAAAACAGCGATGCACCGTAAAGATACATTGCCGCATCTCCTCTGTCCCCTGCGCCTTCCCATATATCCAGCCCCTCCGCAATTATGGAGGAGGGAAGCCGCGTGTATTCATCGGACATAAAGGGAATATACGCTTTATAAGCGTTTACAGAGGCTTCCAGAACGGTTTTATCTCCCGCCATAGCAAAATGAGGGCCTGCGTATTCCACCTGATCGTTGCACCACACGGCGGCGTAATAAGCGTGGCCTCCGGGGGAATGGTATTTACCCGTCAAGGTCTCAAATACGCTTTCTCCCGCCCGCAGGCAGGCAAGACGTGTCATCATATCCAATTCGGGATATCCGCTGTTTAACACAAGGGCGTTTTCCGAAAGCTCCTTTACACGCTTCAAGCGTTGGCACAATTCCTTTTCGCCATCGGGCAAGACCGCTTTTTCGTTTGCGATATGGGCGGAATAGCCTATATCAATATGCGTGCTTTCACCTTTTTTAAGTGAAATAACTTCGGGAGAGTTGTGTTGAATACGGCAGATATATACACCCTTTGTTCCTCTGCCGCGGGAGCAAATATGCTCATTGGGAAGGGAAAGAGAAATGTTTATATCATCGGAAGCCGTTACGGTTATTCTCTCCATACAGTATTTGCTGTCCGATGCGGGGAAAAGCTGTCTGCGGGTAGAAAAACCCATATCCGTTTTGCAAAAAACGCTTAACACTCCGTCAAAAACAAACCGTATCGGATATTCCTTTACCGTTTTACCCTTTACTGTCAAACGGGGACGGTCTGTATCTGAAATCTCAAAGCAAAAGGTTGCGTGGGTGTTGTTGGGAATTGTGCGCAGGGTGGGGAAATAGCACTTTTGGGAAAGACACAGTTCCCCGTCATTTACGCCGTAATAAACTATCTGGTCGGCGTAAAGCCCGCTCATCTCAATATCATCGGAGTGGTCGTGATCTACTTTCCATTCAATTCCGTTTTTCGTAAGTGTCCAGATCTGTTGCGACATATATTTACCTTTACAAAATTAGTCTTCGGTGTTATTATATAGCAAATACTTCATTTAGTCAACAAAGGAAAAGCATTATGATAAAACAATACACAACATTGCTTATAGATATGTATGGCGTTATCCTTGAAGAAAGTAAGGGGAATTTTTTGCCCTATACATACGATAATTTTCCGGAAACAGAATATGAGCGGCTGACCGCGCTTTTCCGTAAAGAAAAGCTTTTTACCAAAGCACAGTTGGGTGAATATTCGTCGGATGAATTTTTAAAAGCTTTGGGATTTGAAGATACGGAATACCATATGAAAAATTATATAAGTACCCGTCTTACTTTGGATAAAGGGTTTATTCGTTTTGCAAAGCAGGCAAAGGAAAAATATTCGCTGGTCTTGCTTTCCAATGACGTATCCGAATGGAGCGAATATATTACCGAATTTTTTGGGTTAAACGAATATTTTTCCCATAAGATAGTAAGCGGAGATATCGGTATCCGTAAACCGGATATTCGTATGTTTGATGCTTGCCTTGAGCGTATCGGCGCCACACCGGGAGAATGTATTTTTGTGGATAACACTGCAAAAAATCTGATTTCTGCAGAAGAAACGGGAATTTCCTGCGTGCTGTTTGATCGGGACGGGGAGCATTTTTCGGGCGCCTCCGTGGTGAATTTTGAGGAATTAAGCGCGTTATTGTTATAAAAAATTGCCCGAAATCTCGGGCAATTTGTTTTTAAGATAAGTTTTGTCGATATGCTCTGCCATCGGTCGAGTTTGATATGTTATCAACCCCTCGTTTGCGCAGCAAACATATCGTGCCGAAGGCATATCGAGTTGCATTGGCAACATATCGACAATCCCGTGAGGGATTGATATCGATGCATTGCGTATTTACTACGCAATGCTTTTATTTACTTGATGCAATATAGGGTCTTATTGCGCCTGCAATGCTTACTATGGGCATTGTCTGCAGCCATACCTTGCCGGGGCCGGTGAGCACGGTGAGAAACAGTCCTTCTCCGCCGAACAGCACGTTTTTAACGCCCTGCACTCTCTGTATCTCCATATGTACGCTTGCTTCAAATGCCGCTACGTTTCCCGTGCTTAAAACCAGCTTTTCGCCGGGAGCAAGCTCTTTTTCTGCCAGATCGCCGTCAATTTCAAGAAATGCCGTGCCGTTTCCCGAAAGCTTTTGCATAATAAATCCTTCGCCGCCGAAAAGCCCTGCACCGAAGTTTTTGTTAAAGTGAACAGAAAGCTGCACTCCGCTTTCGGATGCGAGAAAGCAGTTTTTCTGTGCGATCAAAGCTTTTTCGGGGGTTATATTTACATCGAGAATTTTTCCGGGAAAGCTGGAACCGAAGGTGATGGATGCATCTCCCTGTGCGGTGTAAATGTTCTGGAACATACTTTCACCGGTAAAAGCCTTAGAAAACATTTTTCCCACTCCGCCGCCGCTGGTCTCCATTTTCATATTGGGGGACATCCATATCATAGAGCCCTTTTCGGTTATCATCTTTTCGCCGTCTTCAAGTGCGCAGGTAACGTAGGGGAAAGCACCGCCGTCGATAACGTATTTCATAATAAGTGTTCTCCTTTTTAATGTTATAAATAATGTTATAAATATTATATAATATATCGTTAAAATTGTCTATATACCGACCGTATTTTACTTTACAAATTTCTCTATTTCTTCTGCGGTAAGGAGTATTTGCTCCTTAGCCGTTACAGTAGGCGTTCCGTCGCCTTTTTGCTTTCCGTACACACCGAAATATGCGTGGCATCCGCCGTCTATCACTGTTTCAGTAAAATTTTGAGGCAGATTGGTTATGTTGGCGTTGTATTTTTCCCTGTTCATAACCTTATCCTCGCTTCCGTATACGGAAAGCACCTTAAGCTCGGTTGAAGATAGGTCGGCGGTGGAATACGAGCCCAGCAGAATCAGCCCGTTAAATTCATTTGCGTGGCTTTCAAGATAAGACGCCGCCATTGATCCGCCCAGGGAATGACCGCCGATATACCAATTTTCGATATTCGGGTATTGCCGGCGAATGCCGTCTGCGGCGTTTATATCCAGAACCGCCAGATTAAAAGGCATTTCCACAAGAAAACAAATAATGTTTTTTTCCGCGCACGCACGCATCAGCGGTATGTATGCGGTGTATTCCACCTTGCCGCCGGGATAAAATATCAATGCCGCTTCAGGGTTTTCGGGCTCAAAAACTATTGTGCCGTCGGTAAGCGCGGTCTGGCGTATTGATGCGGATACGGTAAAAGCGTTTATCGCATCGGCATCCGCACGGTAATAATCATTTACATATATTCCGCAGGCGGCAATTATCAGCACAAAGACCGCTGTCAGCGATGTCAGCCATATGAATATTCGCTTTTTTCGTTTGTTTTTAAAAAATTCGGTTTTCATTGTTGTTTTTCCCCTTTGCTTTTCTTTCTGTAATCTGTGGGCAGTACCCCGTATTCCTGCTTAAACGCCGCGCTAAAACGGCTTTGGCTGTCGTACCCTACCTCTTTTGCCGCGGCAAAAATACTTGTTTGGGTATCCTTTAAAAGCCTTGCCGCCTTTTCTAAGCGGTGCTTTTTTATATGTGCGGCAACGGAATCACCGTACACCTCCTTGAATATCTTTTTAAGTGTTGTGGTGTTTATATGAAACGTTTTTGAAAGCTCCTCAATGGTTATCCGCTCCGAAAGGTGCTCTGTAAGATATTCGTGTACCGCATATATTATCTCTCTGTGAGAAATACCGTTTTCTTCGGTTTCGGGGCAGGAAACCTCCATTACCTGCTCAAGAATTTCGTGCAGCAGCTTGCTTTCCGCCGTGTCTGCGGCGCGGTAATACACTTCTTTTCCTTCCCGCCTGCTTTCTATAAGGTTTAGCTCTCTTAAAGGGCGCAAATGGTGGGAAACGGCAGGGCTTGTCATATTAAGGAGTGCGGCAATGTTTATTACACATTCTTCTCTGTGGCAAAGAAGCCAGAACACCCGCAGACGGGTAGTATCCCCCAATTGCCTGAACAGCTCGGATGCGCTTTGAAAACGGGTAAGAACGCTTAGCTCCTTGTATATTTTAACTGCATTTTTACTGTCCCCGTGGTTGTGGGGAAGCTTGAATTCTTTCATATTTATCCTCTTTGGAAACGGTGTTCGCCCTTTCGGAAGCAAATTGCGAAAGAGTGTTGAATTATTGCTTTTTCTACATTATACTGCATTTGAAACAATTAAGCAACTGCTTAATTGAATATTATTTTAAAAGGGAACCGATTATTATGAAAAAAATCTATAATATAGAAGTGGATTGCGCAAACTGCGCCAATTTAATGGAAAAAGCGGCGGCAAATACAGAGGGAGTTTTGTCCGCAAGCGTAAACTTTATGCTGCTTAAAATGGAAATAGAATTTGCCGACGGCGCAAACGAAAAAAAGGTAATGAAATCCGTGCTTAAGGCTTGCAGACGTATCGAGCCGGATTGCGAAATAGAGTTTTAAGACCATGAACAAAAAACAAAAAAAGCTGCTTTTTCGCATACTCATATCTTTTGCCTTAACGGCGCTTCTTTTGGTCGTGCCCATAAGCGGAGTATACCGTTTTATATGCTATTTTGCCGTGTATCTTGTTATCGGCTTTGATATTCTCCGCAAAGCGGCAAAGGGTATATTAAACGGCAGAGTGTTTGATGAAAACTTTTTAATGTCCATAGCAACACTGGGCGCTTTCGCTTTGGCAATATACACCAAAAGCGGGGATTATCTTGAAGGCGTGGCGGTTATGCTTTTTTACTGCACGGGTGAGCTTTTTCAAAGCTTTGCCGTGGGCAAAAGCCGTAAAAGCATAGCGGCGCTTATGGACATCCGCCCCGACCGCGCAAATTTAAAAACCGAAAACGGCGTCGTTACAGTCAGCCCCCAAGAGATAAGGGCAGGGGATATTATACTTGTTGACCCCGGTGAAAAGGTACCCTTGGACGGTGTGGTATTAAAAGGCGCGTCCTCTCTCAACACAAGCGCGCTTACGGGCGAAAGCATCCCGCGGGACGTAAGCGAGGGGGATGAAGTCATAAGCGGCTGTGTTAATATGACGGGAGCCTTGGAGGTGCGTGTTACCAAGACCTACGAGGACTCTACTGTCAATAAAATTCTGGAGCTGGTGTCCTCCGCTTCCTCTAAAAAATCCCGATTTGAAGCCTTTATATCCCGTTTCGCAAGGGTATATACTCCTATCGTGTGCGGCTGTGCGGCGGTGCTGGCGCTTGTTCCGCCTTCGGTAAATATGTTATTAAGCTTGCCTGCGGGCTTTGATATATGGCTGTACCGCGCACTTACCTTTTTGGTGGTAAGCTGCCCCTGTGCTTTGGTGATAAGCGTTCCTTTAAGCTTTTTCGCAGGGTTGGGCTGCGCAAGCAAAAACGGAATACTCATAAAAGGCTCAAACTATCTGGAAGCTCTTTCGAAAACCGAATATATGGTGTTTGATAAAACCGGTACTCTTACCAAAGGCGAGTTTTCGGTTACGGATATAGTATCCTTCGGTATTTCGCAAGAGGAGCTTTTGCGCTTTGCGGCATATTGCGAATGTGCATCCTCCCACCCTATCGCCCAAAGCCTTAAAAAAGCATACGGAAAGAGCATTAACAGAGATGCTGTGCGCAATATCAAAGAGCTTGCGGGCAGAGGCGTTACCGCAGAAGCAGACGGAAAAGTTATTGCCGTGGGCAATGCAGACCTTATGGAAGAAGCGGGGGCAGCAATTCCGAGCAGTCTTCCGAAAGGAAACTCTGTTCACGTAGCTCTTGACGGGGTATACGCAGGATATCTGCTTATTTCCGATACGGTCAAAGAAAATTCCGCCAACGCTTTAGGCTTGTTAAAAAAGGCGGGTATCAAAAAAACGGTAATGCTTACGGGAGATAACGCCTTCGAAGCAAAAAGAATTTCCGATACCGTGGGCACAGACGAATTCAAAAGCGGTCTGTACCCTCATCAAAAGGTAGAGGCTGTGGAAGAATATCTTTTGCAAAAGCCGAAAAGATCCGTTCTCGCTTTCGTAGGGGACGGGATAAACGATGCGCCCGTGCTTTCCCGCGCAGACGTAGGTATCGCCATGGGCGGAATGGGGTCGGATGCCGCTATCGAAGCCGCAGATGTAGTGCTTATGGATGATGATCCTATGCAGCTTGTTTCCGCTTTGAAGATATCCCGTAAATGTGTAGGTATCGTCTATGGGAATATCGCATTTTCCCTTTTGGTAAAATTCTCATGCCTTGCTTTAACCGCCTTCGGCGTGTCCGATATGTGGTTTGCCATATTTGCGGACGTGGGTGTAATGATACTCGCCGTGCTAAATGCCATGCGTGCGTTTTATATTAAAAAATAACAAAAAGCCATCAACCGATGGCTTTTTGTGTCTTTATTTTGCTTTTGCCGTGAGTTTTTTAACAATAATGCATTTTTTTGCTTTTACATCGCTCACAAAATTCTTCCCGTCGAAAATCATACACAAAAGGAAGGAAAGGGGAGTTACAAGCAGGAAAACGGGAACAATTATCCAGAACCAGGGCCAATATTTTTCCTGTCCCGCATACTGTCCCACAGGTACGGTCTTGAAAATTTCCGGTGTGAATATGGCGAAAAAGCTTCCGATCGCATCGTTCACTCCCGGGCCCCATATGTATGAGGTGTTTTTGTAGCCTATTCCGAGGAAATTATTTTCGGAATGTAAAGGAACAAATCCCAATTCCGCCTGGAACAATTGATTAAGCATAATAAACAGCATTAACAGAAGCAGTCCCACGGGCGCGGAAAATACGCGCTTGTAAGAGAGCTTGTGGTGCTTGAACAGTACCGAAAGAAGGGGAACTGCCATTACCATCCAATGATGGAAATAAAAGCGTACTATATCCAGCTGTTCCGCAAGCTGGTCTACCTTTGCCATAGGCTCCTGAGGGTAGAACAAAGCAATAAGACCGCTTAATACGCCGATATAAAACATATAGTCCTTTATCTTTTCGTTTTTGGAAAAGAACATAAAAGGGAACAAAGCAATATTTGCGGCGCAAATGTTTACAAACCAGCTGTCACGCAGCATTCTCGCTTCGTCTATGCTGTAGGGTGGGATGTATACTTTCAGAAAATGGAGCAAAAAGCCAACAACGAGTAATGCAAACAGTACGGTTTTTTGCAACTTCACACTGCGGTTTCTCAGCAGAAAATATAATCCTGCGGTGGCGCCTGCGGCAAGAATCAGCCAGAAGAAGTACCAGAAATTAAACATACTTATATACATTTTAATCTTCCTCCATATGCGGCAATTATATACCTTTTTCGTCCGCAAGTCAAGTGATTATGACAAACCCGCTCTTTTCTGCTGTCGATAATTCATATATGTTGCGATAAAAAGCGGTTGTTTTTTTTGGTATTTCTTTTAAAAAAATGTTCTTAAACGGGTAGAAAACTTCATATTTATATGTTATAATAAATATGTAGAGAGATTTTTGTTTTTAAAAAACGAAATTGGTGAAAGATGAAGAAATTATTATTCAGTAAAATAAAAGAAGCGTTGATTTCGGTGCTTCCGGTAACGCTCATAGTGGTAATGCTCAATTTCACTCCCCTCATAAACGTGGGCGGAGGAGAGATGCTCATTTTCGGCGTGTCCGCTTTGTTTTTGATTCTGGGTATAGGCTTTTTTACCTTGGGCGCAGACATTGCCATGACACCTATGGGTGAGCATGTGGGTTCGGGACTTACCAAATCCAAAAATTTAAAGCTTTTGCTTGCCGTTTGCTTTGCTTTGGGCGTGCTTATTACCGTAGCGGAACCGGACCTTACAGTGCTTGCGGATCAGGTGGGAAGCAAATACATAATACTTTTCGTGGGGCTGGGCGTAGGTCTGTTTTTAGTGTTGTCCATACTCAAAATCGTGCTGAAAAAAGATCTGGCGGGCATACTCATATATTTTTATATGGTGCTGTTTGCCGCAGCTTTGGTACTTGTGGCAACCGATCCCGAAAAATTCACGCTTTTGCCCTTGTCCTTTGATTCCGGCGGCGTGACCACAGGTCCCATAACCGTTCCCTTTATAATGGCTCTGGGCGTAGGTATTGCCGCAACCATCGGCGGCAGAAACTCCAGCGAAAACAGCTTCGGTTTGGTGGCAATGTGCTCTGTCGGTCCTATTCTTGCGGTGCTGCTTTTAAGCATTGTAAACGGCGGCGATATTTCCGCACCCGGCGTAGAGGACTATATGTTTGCGGAAGATATATGGGAAGCTGTATTGCATACCCTTTTTAAAACCACAAAAGACGTAACCCTGGCTTTGGGATTGGTAGTGGCGTTCTTCTTTATCATAAACTTTATCTTCTTGAAGCTGCCAAAGAAAAAGCTTTTCCAGATATCAGTAGGTGCCGCAATCACTTACGTGGGACTGATAATCTTTCTCACCTCGGTTCACGTGGGATTTATGCCCGTAGGCTTTAAAATGGGTAAGGAGCTTGCAAAATCATCTCCCGCAGTTATTGCCGCGGTGGGATTTGTGCTGGGTCTGGTGGTAGTTCTGGCAGAGCCTGCGGTGCACGTGCTCAACAAGCAGGTAGAAGAGATCACCAACGGCACAGTTTCCAAAACCGCAATGATGTTCGCTTTAAGCATCGGCGTGGGACTTTCCATATGTCTTTCGGTCATCCGAATTATTTTCGGATTTTCCGTATTGTATTATCTTGTGCCCGGTTATCTCATTTCCTTGGGATTATCCTTCTTCGTGCCCAAGATATATACCGCCATCGCCTTTGACTCGGGCGGAGTTGCCTCAGGTCCCTTAACGTCCACGTTCATTCTGCCCTTTGCCATCGGCGCTTGCTCGGCTATGGGAGGGAACATCTTGTCCGATGCTTTCGGTATCGTCGCCATGGTTGCAATGACACCTTTAATAACCATTCAGCTTTTGGGCTTTACCGCGATTTCCAAAAAGCGTGTAAGCGAAAAACTGGCGATGAAGCGTATTCTGGACGAAGACGACGACCAGATCATCCGCTTTTTATAGGAGGTAGGTATGCCCGTAAGAGTAATAAAAAGAATAGCAGGGGAAAAAGAATATAAACCTGCGCCCGCAAAGAATCAGGTGTCCAGCGTCCGCAAACTAAAGATTTTGGTTACTGTAGTGGATAGAAGCAAGACCTTGTTTTACGTGGATCTTTTGGAGCAGTTCGAAGTAAATGTCCAGATGGTAATATACGGAAAAGGCACCGCAAACACACAGATGCTGGCGCTTTTGGAGCTTATCGAATCGGATAAATCCGTTATTATTTCTTATATAAGAGAGGATAGGGTAAAAGACGCGCTTGACACTCTGGAGGAAAAATTCCATAAGGTCAAAAACGGCAAAGGTATCGCATATACCGTTTCCTTGGATAGTATTATAGGAGTATCGATGTACCAGCTTTTGAGTAACGATCGAACTATAAAAGAAGGAGAAAAGAAATAATGAGCAGTGGATATAAATGTATACTGGCAATAGTAAATAACGGCTTTTCGGAAGAAGCAATGGAGGCGGCAAAAGCCTGCGGCGCAAGGGGAGGCACCGTTTTACACGGCAGAGGAACCATTTCCAAGGAAGCGGAAAAGTTTTTCAATATCTCCATCCAGCCGGAAAAAGAAATAGTTATGATCCTCGCAAACGCTTTGCAAACCGATAATATATTAAAGGGTCTGTATAACGCCATCGGCACCTCCACCCAAGCACAGGGCATAGTCTTCGCCCTCCCGGTAGACGAAACCGCCGGCCTGGAGCCAAAAGAATAATAATGAAAAAACAGAAGCCGTATGCTTCTGTTTTTGTTGTCGGGGTCCCCGAGAAGCCGCAAGGCTTCTTGGGGTGATTGTCGGGGTCCCCGAGAAGCCGCAAGGCTTCTTGGGGTGATTTTATTGTTTTAAGATGTGGTGGAACTTCGACTTTGCCAAGAGCTTTGGGCAAAACACAGTCATATATACTGCTTTGCAACAAGTTTATTCCACGCTTAACGACATAAGTTCCTGAACACTTGTATATCCGTTAAATACAAGATTTCGGCAGGCATTCCTCAAAGGAACCATACCGTTTTCCATACTTATTTTGCGAAGTTTCTCGGGATCGCTTTCGGATAAAACGGCGGCCCTCATATTATCGTTCATATACATAATTTCATGTACTGCGATACGTCCCTTATAGCCGGTATTGCCGCAAAACTGACATCCCTGAGGTCTGGCAATGCTGACAGGCTCATTTATACCCAGAATGTCCATTTCCTTGGCTGTGGTGCGGCCCTTCTTTTTGCACGCAGGGCACAGACGCTTAACAAGACGCTGTGCGATTACGCCCACCAGCGCATCCGCAACCAGATATTTCGGTACACCCATATCCCCCAGACGAACTATAGCGCCGGGCGCATCATTGGTATGCAAAGTGCTGAAGACCAAGTGACCCGTAATAGCGGAACGAACAGCTATTTGCGCCGTTTCCTCGTCACGTATCTCTCCCACCATAATAATATCGGGGTCCTGGCGTAGTATGGAACGTAATGCGGCGGCAAAGGTCATATTGGCTTTTGTATTGACCTGTGTTTGATTGATCCCCTGCATAACATATTCAACGGGATCTTCAACGGTAACGATGTTTTTGGTACTGTCGTTAATTTCTTTAAGAAAAGAATAAAGTGTTGTGGTCTTGCCGCATCCCGTAGGACCGGTAAGCAGAATAATACCGTGAGGCTTCGCCAGCATCTTATCTACGATCTTATTTTCCGATTCGGTGAATCCCAAATCGTCGCGGGTAAAACGGAAAGATGTTTTGTCCAGAATTCGGATAACGAATTTTTCGCCGAAAACGGTAGGCAGAGTAGACACACGGAAATCGAATTCCTTTCCGCCGATAACCATATTTATTCTGCCGTCCTGGGGTATTCTGCGTTCCGCAATATTGAGTCCCGCCAAAATCTTAAGACGGGCGCAGATCGCAGAATACGCTTCGATAGGAAATTCCGCACGTTCCTGCAAATCGCCGTCAATACGGTAGCGCACACGGACGTTCTTTTCAAAAGGTTCGATATGAATATCGCTGGCACGGTACGGAACAGCCTCTTTGATAACAGAATCCACCAAACGCACCGCAGGATTGTTGATAACGTCATCCTCCTGCACCGCCAAAACACCTTCGCCCCGCTGAGCAGCGGCAAGCTGTTCGGATTTTTCGCTGTTCAGATCCTCCAGCGCGGACGTAGTGGATACAACAGCCGAAACCGAATCCACGTATCTGTCGATCTGTACCGCAGGAACCAGGATATAATCAATAGGCCCGCTGAACTGAACGGCAAGCGCAGAACGGGTATGGCAGTTCAGCGGTTTGCCTGTTGCTACCAGTAAAACCCCGTTTTTATCGTAACTTATGGGAATTATCTTGTGCTTTTTAAGAAAATCGTAGGAGAACAGATCAAACAGCGCTTTGTCTATTTCCAGCATGTCGATTTCCACAGAAGGCATACAGTAATATTCTCCCAATGCCTCAAGCTCTGCGGTTTCGGTAATAATTTCTTTTGCCAGCAAATAATCGCGCAAGGGTATTTTAAGACGCTGACATTCTTCGAGAATCGCATCCGCATCCTTTCGGCGCACCAAATGCTTGTATATATAAAATTGTAAAAGCTCGTAATTTGTATTCATTTAAAGATTACGCATCCTTCCGAAAAACAGATTTATCTCCTTTTGGAAAAGCATATCAGATATTAAGATTTGTCATAATATTGAGTATGGGAGAATATACGGCTATAAACAGCGTGCCGATAATTCCGCCCATCAACAGTAGCATAATCGGCTGGATCTTGGAGGTGACGGAATTAAGGGAAGTTTCCACCTG
The DNA here is from genome assembly GCA_017399965.1 of Clostridia bacterium. GTDB lineage: Bacteria > Bacillota > Clostridia > Oscillospirales > CAG-382 > SFLA01. The sequence goes on from JAFQAP010000002.1 coordinate 44,021, forward strand.
ATTATCAAAGAACAGGCAGGAACGCATCAACACCTCATCCAACGTGCCTGATCTTTCACCGATAGTAACCATTTGCAGCATCATTTGAGGAAACAATTTATACGTTTCAAACGCAACGGTTATGGACATACCCTGACGAACACTTTCTGCCGCTTCGTGAAACTTTTTCTTTAAATAACGGTTGCTTATAATAACCTCTACCGAATCCAAAGCCGAGTTAAGATCCATACCGCTGGAAAGCAGCAGCCCGAAAGCGCGTGCAAAGCGCGCGGTAAATAAATTACGCTGAACGGTTCTTACAAAGGGCACGTACGTCACCATTTTATCAAAGAAGAATGCTCCCGATTCCGTGCGCCCGATAAGGAAGATAACAAGTCCTATAGTTATAACTCCCGCCAGCATAACCAGCCAATAGCTGAGCATAAAATCCGAAAGGTCGTACACGATCTTTGTAATACCGGTTATTTCCACATCCATCTGCGCCATAGCTTCGCGGAAAGTGGGAACGACCACCAGCATCATAAGGATAACGACGCCCACCGTCATCGCCAACAGCATCAAAGGATAAGAAAGCGCGCCTTTTACCTTGGCTTTTATTGCTTTTTCGCTTTCGTAATAATCGGCAAGAGAACCGAATACCAATTCCATTTTACCGCTCAATTCGCCTACACGGACCATGCTTCTGAAAAAGTGAGGGAATACTTTCCGATGCTTATCCAGAGCATCCGAAAGGAGCAGACCGCTTTTAACATCCTCGTAAATAACCTGCAAAAGATTGCGGAAATACGCACTAAAGTGCTGATTACGCAAAATATCCAAGCAATCCAAAATGGAAATGCCGGTGTTTTGCATTATGGAAAACTGACGGCAGAAATTGGTAAGCTCCGATGTAGACACAGAACTGCCTACCGAAAGGGTAAAAAATGCCGAGGGCGTATCGTTGGTATACGCTTTGCAGGAGATCAAAAACAAGCTCTGCTTGGCAAGCTGTGCCGCCAGGTCATTTTCATCGTTGGCGATAAAGGTTCCTTTGATCTTCTGTTTTTGCAGATTAACTGCGGTATATTTAAACTTCTGCACAGCAATGCCTCCGTAAAAAACTTTTTAACCTAAAATCATACCCATATACCACTTAAGAATGGGCTCGCCGGCCAAAAGGGCAATAATAATCCCGCCTACGATAAAAGGACCGAAGGGGTACTCCGTATCCTTATCTTGCTTTTTTGCACGGTTAAGGATGACCAAAACGATACTGCCGACGACCGACCCGATAAGAACGGCAAAAATAAGCTTTTGCCAGCCTAAAAGAAGTCCTGCGGCAGCGGCAAGTTTAACATCGCCAAACCCCAAAGCTTCTCTTTTTAAAATCCAAATTGCGCCGAAGTACAGCAAAGCAAAAACTCCGCCGCCCGCCAAAGCGCCGATAATATGGTCGGCAGGCTTGGTGTATCCGTCATAAAACATACAGATAAGTCCGCAAACAGCTATCATAATACTGAAGCGGTTAAAAATGATCATATGCTCTAAATCAATATAAAAAACGCATATCAAAAGTGAACAGGCAACAGCACAAACTACAGCGTATAAAGGGCTTTCCTTCCAGAACAGCGCCACGGAAAGGAGCCAAAACGCCGTATTTGCTGTTTCCACTACGGTGTACCGCACGGAAATGGGCTGTTTGCACTTGCGGCACTTACCGCCCAGCATAAGCCAAGAGATAACGGGAATATTATCGTACCACTTAAGCTTGTAAGTACATGACGTGCAATGAGAACCGGGGAAAGCAAGGCTCATTTTGCGGGGGAGGCGGTATATAACCACGTTAAGAAAGCTTCCCACGCACAAGCCCAGCAGACCGGCGATAACGTATGCACAGATCAATATATATTGCTCCATCAAAAACTCCTATGGTTGGTTCAGAAGGTATTTGCTTCGTTGTATTTATTAAGAAAGAAACCGCCGTAAAGCTCCAGATTTGCGGAAAGCGCGCTGTCCGGATCCTCCGGCATAAGAGGCACAAAATTAATGCCCCGTCCCTCGTGCTTTTTGTTTACTATATCAAAGAGGAATCTGTACTCGGAAGGCATATTTATGTACACCGTATCCAGCTTTGCCAAAGATACCGTTTCGCGGTTATTATTAATAAGATCCAGCGCCCATTTAATAAAGATGCGGAAGTTATCGTATATAAATTCTTCCTTTGTCCTGGGTATGGGACGCTGCATAAACTTGGGCAGCTTTCTGCCGTTTTTGCTTAAAGTTCCGTCCGGCGCTATTTCATACGTGGGAGTTCCCTCCTCACCGTTTGCGGCTTCCGGAGCAAAGCTTCCTTCCATAGTGAGCTCTTTTGCGCGCGCCTTTTCCTTTGCATTAAGCACCAAAAGCTCTCCCGCACGGTGATCAAACAGCATATCCTCCGATGCTATGCGGGATTTATACATCATAGAATAACCGAAGGGCAGGTCGTAATAACCCATTGTGCATCCGCGCACCACGATAGCATACCGTGCGTATTCACCTTTAATATCCAACAGCATAAAGGTTTCGCCCCGAAGCTTGGAATTAAGTGCCATAGCGCCGTTTACCATAGCGTTTGAAGCAAAAGTAACACCTGCGGCGGTAACGCCGTTTTGTGCAAATGTGTTGTTTATGTTTTCAAGCAGATCTCTGCGGATCCCCACCAGACCGTAGGTTGCGGTCTGCTTTGTCTGCTGAACGCCGTATGTCATAAGATTAAGATCGCCTGCGTTATTGTATATGGATTCGATGGCAAGGCTGAGAGAATGCTGCATAGCTTTGCGGTGAATAACGGGGATATTTACCATATCCAGCATAAAAAGACGATCGGGCAAAATGAGTGAAGAACGGCTGATATCCGTTTCGGGATTTTTCTCCAGCTGTGCTTTTACCGTTTTGCCGATACGGTCCAGCTGCTCTGTATCAAAAGCTCTGTCCTTGTAATTCGCAATGGATATGGAAAGATCGTCTCCCGCTTCGTTTGCGGTGCAGAACTGTATGGTTTTTGAAAGGGGATCTATAGAAATTACCGAGCCCCGTACGTTTGCTTTACTTGCACGGAAATTTATTGCCATTGGTTTTTCGTTCTCCGTTTCGTGTGAATTTAATTATATTCCCAAGCGATAATAACGTTGTCTTCTGTTATTACTTCAAGGGAATTGCCATTCATATCATTTATGATCCAGTTTATGATCCGACCATCGGCAGTTTTTGTGACTGTGTAATCTCCCGTATCGGCGGGAAGCTTGCCTGCCAAAGCCTTTTCTGCCAGCTCGTCCAACGCAAGACGGGTCACAACCTGCTCTTGCTCCCGCATTAAAGCGTCCTTTCCGAACATAGCGGAACTGACCAAAAGAGTACTGCAGGCAAATACCGCTAATAACACCAATAGGGCAAGCTCCATTCCCACGCCTTTTCGGCAGGATAACTTACCCTTTATATATTTCAATTTTAAAAATTGTTTTCTCATTTACTTTAATTTGTATGCGTATATATTACCTCGCCGTTATAGACAACAGCGTAACTTTCGTCAATTTTTAAAACGGTTACGGTTTCGTTTCCTTTTTCCAAAGTAAATTCCGTTTCATCCGTTTGAGCAAATCCTGCTTTTTCCAAAGCCTCTTTTAGCAGGATCTCGTTTCCGTCCGCAAAACGCAGACACTCCGCGGCATTCTCACAGCCGCTCAAAACGGCATATTTGTTTTGATACGCCGTGTCCGCCTTTACGGATGCGATAAGAACAGTTATAGCAGCGCCGCTTACCATAACCAATACTGCCATAGCCACTATGACCTCTGTCATGGAAATGCCTTTGCGGTTTCCAAACAGCTTAAGAAGTGCTTTCTTCATATATCAGGCACCTCCCGTTTCCCCGATACGGGGATTTATGCAAAAGGTGTGAAAAACGCTTTTACCGCTTTCTGTGTTTTCACATTCAACACGGCAAAATACCAGAAAATCCGTGCCGTTTTCCATTACCTCAAACAGTACCGTCTTTACACATTCGGTACTTATATTTATACTTTTTCCATCCGGTAAACTGCCCGTAAGAGCGCCGTAAGAAAAGCCCAATTCAAATTCGCCGGCTTTCAAAACCTCTTCATCGGCTGCGGTGATCTGCTCTCCCGCAAGGGCGTTCAGCCACCCCTCTGCCCCCGCTTCTATCTTTAAGCAGTCTTGCCGCATAAGGTCGTTTGCCGTGTTTGCCCGTGTGCGCTTCGCCACCAGCATAACAAAGGATACCGCCATAACGATCATTACGGAAACAAGCGCAAGAGAAACCATAATTTCTGCCAATGTCATACCCCGGCGGGATCTCATTTGCATGTCTTCGCACCTCCTTTTTATACTTAACGGAAAATTCCATTTTCCGGCAACGCACATCATTTTGGGAAGAAACACCACAACACCATTCGGTGCTGTGGTGTTTACTTATTTAAAACTTATGTAGTTTTACGTTAGGGGTTTTGATTATTCTGAGGGTTAGCGCAATCAGAATGGTCACAAGTGTTAACTGCAGTAAGAGTGGCACTAGTGTCATCAATCAAATAATAGCAAACAGTGGGAGCGGTCTTGGTAGGCTCGCCCTTTACGCCGCCATCTTCGAGTTCAACATAATAACCCTTGCTGGTCAAAACAAATCCGTCATCAACATATGCACCGGTTTCAGCGGTAACGGTTACATAGTTGGTGAAAACGTTCTTAGCTTCCTGCTTTGCAGCGCTAATGTTCGCCTTTTCGATTACGTTGCCGAAGGTAGGAATAAGTACTGCTGCGAGAATTGCGATAACTGCAATTACGATAACGAGCTCAACGATAGTAAAGCCCTTGCGGTTGTTCTTCTTGTTCATTGGAATAAGTCTCCTTTTTATACGGTTTTAATCTTTTTGTACCGTTTTGCAACGATACATTATGATTATATCACAGTTTATTACGATGCGCAACATATTACCGACAAAACAATCAACAAGTTTTGGAAATACACTTTTAAATATGGACTTTTTCTTGTGCAGATAAAAAACATAAATAAATGTATACTTCTGTTAATTGATTTTGGATTATTTAAGACAGGCCGCCGTCTTTTATATGCTGTGCGAGAAGGTCGCGCGGGAAGATGTTCGGGTCGTATTCTTCGACCACGGTGAGGTGGTTGGGCGCATAGTATGCGGTATAGCTGTCCACTACCACGTAATATGTTGCGGATGGGTTCAGGTTTTGCTTTACGTAGCTTCCGTATTCGTCGTAACATATATAGTAATCGTCGTTGCCCGTTGCAAAGAATCGGGATTTAAGATAAACTCCCTTTATGGAGCAAAGCAGGAGTTGGTTGTCAAAGGGGAACAGCGCTTGCACGTCGGCATAAGTAACGTCGCCTGCGCTCAGATCATACGGGCTTCTGGTGGACAAATATCCGCCGCCCAGAACTATATCGTATTCGTCTCCCCATTCTTCAACTCCCATATCATAATACAGGTCTGCCATAAGCTGACATAAGTAATAACTGTTTTTATAGGATTTATTAAAACCTATGACCTTATTGGCGGGGGAGATGATATCATCGTATTTTTCAAGCAGGTCTTCCACCGTGGGATCGCCGCTTATGCCTATATATTGGCTGTGGTTTACAAGCTCTGCGTCCACTTCGGCACGGTTGGTGACCGTGTTCAGCACTACCTCTGCGTGGGATATTCCGCCTTTGTTATCGCCTCTGTTCTGAAGATGATACACACCGTATTCATCCTTCAGGATATACCCCTGATGAGTGTGTCCCTCGAAAACCAAGTCCACGTATCCATCGGACAAGGAAATATCATAATACGAGGATATCTGTGATGCGGTAACGGATTTATCGTAGTTCCCGGAGGAATTGCCGTATCCGTCGTGTATAATGTAAACTATAAAATCAGCGCCTGCGTGCCGCAGTTTTTCCGATTCCGCTTTAACCAGTTCCGTAAGACTGCTGCCCACTTTAAAATATACATCCCCGCGCTTATCTGCGGCAATGGAGGAATAGCAATCACCGATAGCGCCGATAAATCCTATCTCCACTCCATCCGCCTGTACCATCACAGAGGGACGGCAGTATTTTGCAAGCTCGTTTGTGTCTTTATCGTAAATATTTACGGCAAGGAATGGGAATTCGGCTATCTTGCTGTTTTGCAGTATGTATTCTTCGCCCCAGTCGTATTCGTGGTTACCCAACGTCATACAAGTGAAATCAAGCTCGTTCATCCAATCTGTAAGTATCTGCCCTTTAGTCAGGTTGGATTCCGAACTGCCCTGCCACATATCTCCGGCAGAGATAAAGAAGGCGGCATCATCGTTTTTGCGGGCGTTTTTGAGATAAGCGGTAAGCTCGTCCACTCCCGGCTGACTGTCGGTATCAGCCAGCTTGCCGTGAAGGTCGTTTATGGCATAAAAATCCAGATAAACCAGCACGGATACTCCGCAGAGGTCGCAGGAACCGTCGTTATTTTTATCCGAATGTTTTGCACATTCGGTACTGCTTTCGTCTGAACGGCTGCTTTCGCCGTTTTCGCTTTGCTCGGGCAGGGATGTTTCGGAGGGCGGTACGTATTCATTTATATCGATCAGCTCTGCAAAACGGACCGATGCTGTATCTGATGCTGTGTTGACCGCTATTTCCGCGTGGGTGACACCGAAATTCTCTTTGCCGGAGCATTGCAAATGATATACACCGCGGCTGTCCCGCAAACGGTAAGAATGAGCCGTGCCTCCTTCAAAGACTATATCTACATACCCGTCGGATAAAGACGGCTCGTAGTAGTGGGAGATCTGATCGTCTGTCACAGTTTGAACATTCTCGGTGTGATCGGCGTTATATCCTCCGTGAAGCAGGTAAATAATAAAAAGTGCGCCGTCTTTTCTAAGCTTTTCGGATTCTGCCTTTACCAAAGCGGTAAGCTCGAGCCCGGTCTTGAGATACAGGCTGTCCGAATTAAATTCGGTATCCGCAACCGCACCGATAACGCCTATTTTTATACCGTCTTTTTCTATTAAGACCGATGGTGAAAACGCTTGCGCTCTGTTTTTGGTGTTCTTATCGTAGACGTTTATTGCAATTAACGGTGCATTTGCTTTTGCCTCCGAAAGTTCGTTCAACCCCGGAGACATGGCGGAAATTTCGGGTGTTGTGGGAACAGATACGTTTCCCGCAGAAAAAAGTAAAAAGTTTTTCTTGTTTTTTTGTGCGTTTTCAAGGTATGAATACAACTTTTTCGTATGGGCATCGGAACCGTACAGATCGCTTATCGAATATATATCGAAATACACGAACACGGAAGAGTAGCATTGGTCGCACACGCCGTTTGCGTCGTTATCGCTATGTTTTTCACATTCCTGCGTTTCGGGCGTGCACCCGCCGAGCAGGAATGATAGGAGTAAAATAAACGTTAATATATTTTTAAAGGTATTTTTCACACTTTTCACCTCGGAAATGCAGCGTTTTTTATATTATAACATCTATAACCAACTGTTACAAGGGCTTTTGGGAAAAGATATTTTTGCGTTTTTTTGAAAATCCCCTTGCGTTTTTTCGCCGTAATATGCTATAATAATATGAAAAAATGTAATCGGATCATTTATTTGTGCCGTGCTTACACAAATAACCGAAAGTGAGCAACCTATGAACAGAAGTTTTCGCCTTTCCACAGCGTTGGATGTGGACGATCTCCTGCTGGAGTGTATCCCATACGCTATAAGTCTGGCAAATGAGAAATATAGATTTGACCCGCCTCTAACGGTACACGAAGTAAACCGCTGGGGCAGAACAGGCACCCGTGCGGACGTGATCTTTGAGTTTATGGACGACCCTCGTTTTTTTGAAAACCAACCTGTAATAAAGGGTGCAAAGGAATTCGTCCGCAAGCTTTCCCGTATGACGGAGATATTCGTTACCACGGCAGTTTGGCCGGAATATATGACATTGCGCTTCCAGCGTATCCTGAAGGAATTTCCCGAAATCCCCCAGGACCATATTCTTATGGGTTCCCGAAAAGATATGATCGACGTGGACATACTGTTTGATGACGGTATGCACAACGTGCTCAGCTCCAATGCCGCGTATCCTATTTTGATGCGCCGTCCTTGGAATCAGGAGGCGACAGGGATACTTTCTGTAAATAATTACGATGAATTTCTTAAATTGGTAGAGATAATTGCCAACGGATACAGCGTAAAGCAGGAACAGCATGCGCTCAGTGAGGGCGGTATAGTTGTCCTTGTGGGTCCATCCGGCAGCGGAAAAAACGAAATCGCGGGAGAATTGCTTAAGCAGGTTCCGTCTTTTGAAAAACTGATCAGTTATACAACGGATAAAGCAGTGTGCAACCGTGAGAACGGATGGTATCATTATATCACAAACGAGGAATTCCGCCGCATTTCCGATAACGGCGAATTGTTCGAGACCACTACCTACGCTCATCATTTTTACGGTTCCCGCAAGGCGGACGTGGAAAATATACTTGCAAGCGGCAAAAACGTGCTCACGGTAATGGATATTTGCGGTGCGATGGCTTTGAAGACCCACTTTCCTCACGTGATCACCGTTTACGTAAAGCGGGATAAAAAGGAGCTTATCACCGCTATACTTAACAAGGATTGCACCACCGAGGATAAGGCAAACCGATTATTGTCGATTTCTGCCGAATCGCGTAATGAGCAGGTGTGTGATTATACCGTTAAGTTTGACGATTGCCTGCAGGCGGTAAAGCGTATCCGTGAAAGACTGTGCGTATAACAGGTATACGGAGTGTCAGCTATGAATTTGAGCTTACAAAAAGCAAATTTCGGAAAAAGGATCATTGCCGGAATATTTGACGGAATATTCACGGGAATAATTGCCGTTGCAGTTGCGACGGTACTGTCTCTGCTTCTGGGTTACGACGGATATATGTCCGAACTGAATGAGACCTATGAGCGTTACGAAGCGGAGTACGAAGTAGACCTTCAGATAACCCGGCAGGAGTTTGATAAACTCAGCGAGCAAGAGCAGGCAGAGTACACAGAAAGGCTCGAAGCGCTGAACCAAGCTCTTGCAGAGGACGGAGAGGCTGCTTACACCTACAATATGCTTATTAATCTTTCTCTGATCATACTCAGCCTGAGTCTGCTGTTGGGAGTAGTAGCCATAGAGTTTGTCGTTCCATTGCTTTTCGGCAACGGGCAGACTCTGGGCAAAAAGATATTCGGGATAGGAGTAATAAATTCCGAGCTTATTAAGGTTAATAACGTTCAGCTGTTTGTACGTGCCGTTTTGGGCAAGTTCGCCATAGAGCTTATGATACCGGTGTGCATAATTATTATGATATTTTTCAATTCCATCGGTATACTCGGCGCATTCGTGCTTATCGGCATTATAATTGTTCAGGCGGTGTGTGTGGCTGTCAGCCGTACCAATTCTCTTTTGCACGATACTTTGGCGGGTACCGTGGCAGTAGACCTTGCCAGCCAGCGTATATTCGATACGGCGGAAAAGAAGATCGAGTATATAAATAAGCTTCAGGCAGAGCAGGCAGCGCGCAAAGACTATTAAAAAGTATATAAAAAAACGTATATATATTTGAAAGGGCGACCAATATGAAAGTTGTATTGGAAAATCTAACCAAAATATTTCCCAGCCGCGACAAAAAATCCCAAAACCAAGTGGTAGCTGTCAGCGATTTCAGCTTCGAAATTCCCGACGGTCAGCTTGTTGGCTTGCTGGGTCCTTCGGGCTGCGGAAAAAGCACTACCCTTTATATGATAAGCGGATTGCAGAAGCCTACCTCAGGTAAAATTTATTTCGGTGATGATGACGTTACCGAGCTTTCTACCGAAAACAGAGGTATAGGTCTGGTGTTCCAGAATTATGCGCTGTATCCCCATATGACAGTTCAGCAGAACATAATGTTCCCGCTTCAGAACCTTAAGGGTAAAGACAAGCTGTCCAAGCAGCAGATGCTTGACCGTGCGTATGAAGCGGCAAAGCTTGTTCAGATAGATGAGCTTATGGACCGTAAGCCCAGCGAACTTTCCGGCGGTCAGCAGCAGCGTGTTGCTATCGCACGTGCTTTGGTAAAAATGCCCAGAGTATTGTTGCTTGATGAACCCCTTTCCAACCTTGATGCGCGTCTCCGCCTTCAGACCCGTGAAGAGATCCGCCGTATCCAGAAGGAGACCGGCATAACCACCGTGTTTGTTACTCACGACCAGGAAGAAGCTATGTCTATTTCCGATATCATCGTAGTAATGAAGCAGGGCGTAGTTCAACAGATCGGCAAGCCCCAATCCGTATATGATGATCCTGCCAATCTGTTTGTTGCAAAATTCCTCGGAACCCCTCCCATAAATGTTCTCGAGGGCAAGGTTTTGGGCGGCAAAGTTTATATCGGCGATCAGGCGGTGATGAGCGTTAGCGGAGTAGAGGATATGGACGTTTATGTCGGTATCCGTCCCGAAGGTATCGAACCCGCGCCCGACGGAGTCTTTGAATGTAAGCTCAGCAATGTTGAGGTTATGGGACGTGATGCCAGCGTGGTTTCTACTCATGCAGCAGCCCTTTCTCCCGTTATCCGTGCCATTATCAGCTCCGACATACGTGTAGATGCTGCGGCAGAAACCGTAAAATACAACATAAAGCCTCATAAATTCTTCCTGTTCAACAAAGAAACCGAAGAACGCATCTGTTTCGAGGTGAAGTAAGATGGTTGACAGTAAGAAGCATTGGAAGGCGTGGCTTTATTTATCGCCCGCTATCATTCTGTTGCTGGTGTTCACCGTTTGGCCCATATTCAATACATTGCGTATGGCGTTTCTCAACGGTTACGGAAATATGGCGGCTATAGGCGGTCAGACGTTTGATTTCGGTATACAGAATTTTGTAAAAGTTATAGAATATAAAGAGTTTTTGCAGTGTCTGCAAAATACCGCCATCTTGTGCGTTGCCACCGTACCCATTTCCACCGTGCTTGCGCTGCTTATTGCCGTAGCGCTCAATTCCATAAAGCCTCTGCAGAAAACCCTGCAGACTATATTCTTCCTGCCCTACGTTACAAATTCCATTGCTATCGGTATGGTTTTCGCCGCAATGTTCAATATAGTAGGTCTTAAGCAGGGAAGTAATATGGCGGATACCTGGGGAATCATAAATAATGTTATCCAGTTTTTCGGCGGAGAGCCTATCAACTGGATAAACGCCGGCTCTTCCTATATTGCCAATATGGCGGTAATGATAATTTATATAGTGTGGAACGCTCTTCCCTTTAAGATACTTATTCTTTTGGGCGGTCTGCAGAGTATAAATAAGCAGTATTACGATGCCGCCAAGGTTGACGGAACACCAAAAAGAAGAGTTCTTACCCGCATAACCATTCCCTTGCTTTCTCCTATGCTGGCGTACGTTATTATCACCGGCTTTATAGGCGGATTTAAGGAATATTCCAGCATAATCGGTATATTCGGCGAAAAAATGGGCCCTGCAGACGATGCAGGCAGACTCAATACCATGGTCGGCTTTGTTTATGACGCATTGGAAAGAGACCGTCAGGGCCGTGCCAGCGCTGCGGCGCTTATCCTGTTCGCGATAATTCTTATCGTAACCTTGATAAACAACAAGGTTATCAAGAAGCGCGTTCATTATTAGGAGGTGCCGTAAATGTCAAAAAATAATGCAAATGCAGTAATGCAGGAGCGGGATATACACAAGATCACCGCGGGACAGCTTATAACCCGTATCTTATCCAAAAGCTTCACCTATATATTCCTGCTTATAATGGCACTCATCGTCCTGTTCCCGTTTTACTGGATGATAATTTCCTCACTTAAAACTTTGGCGGAATACCGTCAGGCAATTCCCACATTCTGGCCCCGCCAGCTTATGTTTGTAAACTATGTGGATGCGTTTACTACCGCAAATCTGGGCGATCTGTTTCTGAACACCCTGTATGTCGGCTTAGTATCCACTTTGCTCAGTCTGGTCATCACCGTGCTTTCCGCTTTTGCCTTTGCAAGACTTGAATTCAAGGGCAAGGAAACTCTGTTCGGTATGCTTCTTGCTACTATGATGATCCCCGGCGAGCTGTTCACCATTACAAACTATATCACCGTAAACAGATTGGGATGGATGCACACCTTTACTGCTCTTATAGTACCTTTTCTGGTAAGCGTGTTTTACATCTATTTGCTTCGTCAGAATTTTATGCAGATACCCAACGAACTGTACCTCGCCGCCAAGGTGGACGGTACTTCGGATATAAAATACCTGTGGAAGGTAATGATCCCTCTCTCGCTTCCCACCCTTATCTCCATCACCATTCTCAAGATGATGGGCGCGTGGAACTCGTATATCTGGCCCAAGCTGGTCGCAAACGACGATGCTCACCAGATGATCACAAACGGTCTGCGCAACGCTTTTACCGATACTTCCGGTCAGGCAAACTATCCTGTGCAGATGGCGGCGGTAGCTATCGTATCCGCACCTCTGTTTTTGGTATTTTTGTGCCTGCGTAAGTATATTATGTCCGGCGTAAGCCGCAGCGGCATAAAGGGATAATTTTAATTGCAAATAATTTAAAAAACATAAAAACCGAAAGGACAAACAAAGTTATGAGCAAGAAAATCATAGCAGTGCTGTTGAGTCTGGTTATGGTAATGGGCATATTAGCCCTGACCGGCTGTAACGCAAACAACTCCAATAATGCGTTTGCCGTTCCCGAAACCGGATTTAATCCCGACGAAGTAGTAGAGATCACCTTTACTCACACCATGGGCGCAAAGCTTCAGGAGGTTCTCAATACCTATATTGCAGAATTCAACAAGCTTTACCCCAACATTCACATCACCCATCAGTCTGCGGGCGGTTGGGGCGATATTAACGGTCAGATCAATACCGAGATCGCAGGCGGCAATCAGCCCAATATCGCTTATTGCTATCCCGACCACGTTGCAATGTACAATATTGCAAAATCCGTTGTAACTCTGGATAACCTTATTGCAAGCGATATGGCTATTCCCGGAACCGAAGAAATACTGGGACTTACCGATGCGCAAAAGGCAGACTTTATCGAAAGCTATTATAACGAAGGTCTTGCATACGGCGACGGACTTATGTATACCATGCCTCTTAACAAATCCACCGAGGTTTTGTATTACGATAAGGACTTCTTTACAGAAAACAATCTCACCGTTCCCACCACTTGGGAAGAGATGTGGGAAACCTGCGAAAAGATCCTCGCTATCGACCCCGATTGCTATCCTCTCGGCTATGACGCAGAGGACAACTGGTTTATTACTCTGTGCGAGCAGATGGAAACCGGCTACACCAGCGCTGAAAACGGCGGCGAATACCTTTTCAACAACGATGCAAACAAGGCTTTCGTAAAAGAGCTTCGTGAGTATTATCAGAAGGGCTATTTCACCACTCAGGAGCTTTACGGCAGCTACACCTCCAACCTTTTTGTAGAGACTACCGATACCCGCTGCTATATGTGTATCGGCTCCTCCGGCGGTGCATCTTATCAGATGTCCAATAACGATACCGCAGACGGAACCTTTGCTTTTGAAGTAGGCGTTGCACCTATTCCTCAGTATAACGCAGAAAACCGCAAGGTTATTTCTCAGGGCCCCAGCCTCTGCATCCTTCAGGGCGCGTCCACTACAGACCAGCAGATACTCGCTTCCTGGTTGTTCGTTAAGTTCCTTTGCACCAACGTTGATTTCCAGGCAGAGTTTTCTATGGCTTCCGGATATATGCCCGTTCTTAAATCCGTTACCGAAAACGAAAACTACGCCAACTGGCTGGCAAAGGGCAACGGCTACGAATATCTGGTAGCAAAGTGCGTTCAGATCGGTATCGACGGACGTGACAATTATTTCGTATCTCCCGCATTCAACGGCTCTTCTACCGCTCGTACTCAGGTAGGCGCGCTTTTGCTTAAGTGCCTCAGCGGCGAAGCAGCAGACGATGCGGCTGTTGATGCTCTTATCAACACCGCATTCCAGGACGCTATCGACGAATGTGAATATTAATTTTCGGTATGAATATTAAAAAAAGCTTTTTATCAATACTACTTGTGCTTTGTCTTCTGACTGCCTGCCTTGCAGGCTGTCAGAAAGGCGGCACCGACAATTCCGACGATTCGGTCAGCACCGAATTTGTAGATTACGTTGCAAACACCACGCTTAATATGCAATCCGGCACAAAAAAGCAGGAGGTTACCGTAAAGAGTTATATCGACGGTGATACGACCCACTTTTTCGTACCCGAGTCTATTGATCCGGACGGAGTGCTGAAAGCACGTTATATGTGCGTAAACACCCCTGAATCTACCGGAAAGATCGAAGAATGGGGCAAAAAAGCATCCAACTTCACCAAGGAAAAGCTTATGAGCGCAAGCTCTATAATAGTTGAGTCCAACGACGGAAACTGGAACGTGGATTCCACCGGCGACAGATATCTGGTATGGGTATGGTATATGCCTCAGGGCTCGGATACATACCGTTGCCTTAATCTTGAGCTTATCCAGAATGGTTTGTCTATTTCCTGCGGTACCGTATCCGATCTTTACGGAGTTGCCGCGTCAAATGCGTTCCAGCAGGCAAAAGCAAACAAGCTTCACGTTTTCTCCGGAGAGAAGGATCCCGAGTTCTTTTACGGCGATGCATACGAGATCGACCTTATGGAGCTTCGTACGAATATAGAAAACTACGATAACGCAAAGGTGGCTTTCGAGGGAGTTGTCACATATAACAACAATAACTCGGTCTACGTTGAAAGCTACGATGCTTTAACGGATATGTATTACGGTATCTCCGTTTATTACGGCTACGAAACGGGCGCGCTGCTTAATATGCTTAAAATAGGAAACCTTGTCCGCATTGTCGGAACAGTAACCTATTACGAAGCAGGCGGCACCTGGCAGGTATCGGGGCTTTCATACCGTGAGTTTAAGCCCGATGATCCCGGTAACACCGTTATGGTAAGCGAGGGACATAAAGCGGCATACGTAGAGACAGCTGCAGATCTCTTTGCAAACGGCAAGATAGGTATCGAAATAGATTTCGAAGACGAACCGCCTGTTTCCAAGGAATTTGATTACGCCTTCCTCGCAATGAACACCACCGTTAGTATGAAGGATCTCACCGTTGTGGATGTGTATACCACGCATAACGGAGGCGAATCCGACGGCGCAATGACACTCACCTGTGAATCCGACGGTATCGAGATCACGGTGCGTACCATCGTACTTTACGATGAAAACGGTGAGCTTATCACCGAATCCGCTTTTCTTGATAAAACCATTGATGTTGTGGGCATCGTGGATTATTTCAGCGGCGAATATCAGATAAAAGTGTTCTCAACTGATGACATTACAGTACATTAAGAGAACGAAAGGAATAAGAATATGAAGAAAATTATTTCTGTGGCTCTTTGTCTGCTTATGGCGTTTTCCGTTCTTACCGCTTGTAAGGACGAGCAAACTGCGGGCAATGACCTCGAAAATGCCAAGGCGTATCTGGTAAATATGTACCAGACCGGCAGTAAAGACGAGCCTATGGTCCTGCTTATGGATAAGGACGTTCTTTCTGTCGTTACCATTGACGGCGTGAAATACGACGTTGCCTGGACAGTAACTGTTACCGAAGGCGCTTCCGATGCTATTAAGGTTGTTGAATCTTCTGTTCCCAACCACGTTAAGATCGACGTTCCCGACCTTCCCGAAACCGATATTCTGTTTACAGCGACCGCTACCGTAAAGGATGCGGAAGGAAATACCCAGGCCGCAAACTTCAAATATAAGGTTTCCGGTCTTGCAAGCGGTCCCAGCGTGCAGGAGATAATCGATATCGCATACGGTCTCGCACAGGGCGCTTCCACCGATGTGGCTTATACTCTTACCGGCACCGTAATTTCCATAGATACTCCTTATAGCAGCCAGTACAAAAACGTAACCGTTACTATGGAGATCGAGGGATTTGAGGATAAACCCATTCAGTGCTACCGTCTTACCGGCGAAGGCGCAGACGTTGTGGCTGTAGGCGATACCATTACCGTTACCGGTATTATTATCAACTATAAGGGTACCGTGCAGTACGATGCGGGCGCAAATATCAATGTTCTTGTCAAAGGTGAGGGCAACGGAGAAGTAAGCGAAGTTCCCGGCGAAGAATCCGATGTTTCCGGCGAAGTATCCGAAGTACCCGATGAAGAATCTCAGGTTCCCGGCGGCGATGTAAGCGAAACTCCCACTCCTGTAGAGAAGACTCCCGCACAGATCGTTGACGAAGCATACGGTCTTGCAGACGGCGAATCTCTTTCCTATTCCGCAACTCTTACCGGCGTCGTCGTTTCTGTTGATGATGCATATGACGAAGAGTTCGGCAACATTACTGTAACAATAAAGATCGAAGGCAAGGATGACAAGCCCATAAAATGCTACCGTCTTACCGGCACCGATGCGGACCGTATAGCAAAGGGCGATACTATTACCGTAACCGGCGTTATCAAGAATTATTTCGGCACTGTTGAATTCGATTTCGGCTGTGTTCTTGAAAACCGTGTTGCAGGCGGCGGAACACCTCCTTCCGTACTTACCGATCCCGCTCAGATCATGAATGCCGCTTACGAGCTTGAAAAGGGCGCTTCTATGGAATACGACGTAACCCTTAAAGGCGTTGTTACCAAAGTCACCGCTCCCTATGACCCTTCATATAAAAACATCAGCGTTGTTATTGACGTTGAGGGCTCAGACAAAGAACTTCTGCTGTACCGTCTTAAGGGCGACGAAGCTTCTCTTCTCGTAAAGGGTGATACTATTACCGTAACCGGCAGAATTATTAACTACAACGGTACTATCGAAATGGAGGCCGGCTGTACTATCCGTTCCCGCGTTTCCGGCGGCGGAACCGTTCAGACCGCACCTTCCGACCCCAAGGAGATCGTAAAGGCGGCATATGAGCTTGAGCCCGGCGATGCTCTGCCCTATAAGGCAACTCTTACAGGTACTATCATTTCCATAGATACCGAATACAGCGAACAGTACGGAAACATTACAGTTACTATCGAGATCGAAGGCTGTGAAGACCAGCCTATCAAGTGCTACCGTATGAAGGGTGAGGGCGCCGCAGCTCTTAAGGTTGGCGATGTTATCACCGTTTCCGGTACTATCAAAAATTACCAACATTCTTCAGGCGAGTGCGAAGTTGAATTCGATTCCGGATGCACCTTCGTTAAATAAAAATACATAAGGAGAAAAAAATTATGAGATCGCAACTCAAAAAAGTAACCTCGGTTATCCTTTGCGTTTGTATGTTAATGTCTATATTGGCAATAACCTCTTTCGCAGACGAAACCACCGCAACCATTTCCTTTGCGGACAAAGCAAACCGTACCGCTCATTCTGCAGACCAGCAGATCTGGGTACAGAACGGCATTACCGTTACCAACGATAAGGGTGAATCCACCTCTAACGTAGGCGATTATGCTAATCCCGGACGTTTTTACAAGTCCTCTACCTTTAAGATCGAATATCCCGGTATGACCAAGATCGAAATCGACTGCACAAATATGGATGCCAAGTACGTAAAGGCTTGGACCGATTCCTTTGAAGGCGCAACCGAAAACGGCGGTATCGTTACCGTTGAATTCGCACAGGCAGTTGATTCCGCTTCCGTAAAGATGGCAGCACAGGGACGTGCTAACTCCATTACCGTTTACACTGCAGCAGGCAGCGAAGAAGGCGGCGAAAAGGTTGCAGCAAATCTTACCTCCGATATCGGTATCATGTACGTTGGTGCTCCCGGCGTTTATGAAGGCGTTACTACCCTTGTTACCGAAGTAGGTACTCATAACTTTTCTTGGGATAAAGCTGTTTTGCTCGAAAAGGTTGCAGATAACGTATACGAAGTTATCGCTACTGCTCCCGGCGATGGAAAAGACCACAATTTGGCAATCGAGAACGCTGATCAGCTTATCGTTGCTGCAAACGGCGGTAACAACTGGCCCTCTTTGTTTGAAACCGCAAATGGAACTGAATGGTTCTATAGCAGTTCAAATTCTCACGGCGTTGCTTATGCAGAATGCCCTAACTTCTGCTCTGAACACATCGGAGCTTGGTTTGCAAATGTTGGCAAGATGGAGATCGGATCTTACTACGAATTTGTAGGAATTGATCCCACTGCTCCTGCAGTTGATGCTAACTACGCTGTTGATTATGTAAAGGATCCTACATACGGCTACACTAAATCCGATTACGTTACCTATTCCTTCCTCACCGCTACTGAAGCTCCCGTTGTTGAAGATGACGAATCCTACAAGGATACCTACACATACGTTGACGGTGATAAGGTTGGTACCATTCAGCAGCTTGGCGCAGATTGGGAAGGCAAGCCCGCTTCCGATTTCTGGTATCTCGTTGATGACACTAAGGAAACCGTTACTGTTTCCGTTGTTGTTGATGACAGAACTATCGTAGAAGACGATACCATGCTTCGCGTATGGATCGATGCAGACGTGAGCGATACCGCTCGTACCACCCTCGTTGATATCAAAGTTAAGGACGGCGCAGCTTACGTTGCACGTATCGACGGCGGCTTTGATGCAGCAGTTCTTAATACCGTATACGCAGCTCAGGGTAATGATTACAGCCTCGCAGTTGTACTTGACAAGGCTACTCTCACTATCGACGGCGAATACCGTCTTAACGTTCAGCTCGGTCAGACCGGTTCCACCACAATGCACAGCATTAAGTATGATAACGTAACCGGCGAAGGCGCAACCTACGCTCCTTGGAACACCACCGAATTCTATGAAGTATTCGGCAAGGAAGTAAAGACTACTCTCACTATCGAAGAAGCTATCGCTCTCGGCGAATCCAAAGAACACAACACCTATACCGACGAAAAGTACTATGTAACCGGTGTTATCACCTCCGTATACAGCGAACAGTACGGCAATATGTATATCGAAGATGAAAACGGCAACCGCCTTACCATCTACGGCACCTACAGCGCAGATGGCGAGCTTCGCTATGATGCAATGGAAGTTAAGCCTGTTAAGGGCGATACCGTTACCATTTACGGTAGAGTAGGTCAGTACAGCGGCACCGCACAGATCAAGAACGGCTGGATCGTTGACCACGTTCCCGGCGAAGGCGATGATGAAGAAGAAGTTCCCGATCCCGAAGCAGACAGCACCCTCACTATCGAGCAGGCTATCGCTCTCGGTGCATCCAAGGATCACAACAATTACACCTCCAACAAGTACTATGTAACCGGCGTTATCACCGAGGTTTACAACGAACAGTACGGCAATATGAAGATTACCGATGATAATGGCAACATTCTCACCATCTACGGCACTTACTCTGCAGACGGCGAACTCCGTTATGACGCACTGGAAGTTAAGCCCGTAGCAGGCGACACCGTTACCATCTACGGTATCGTTGGTCAGTACAACGATGTTGCTCAGGTTAAGAACGGCTGGATAACCGCGCACACCGCAGCATCCGGCAACGAATCTTCTGATGATGTTTCCGATGAATCCACCGAAGACGATACTCCCGTACTCGGCGATTCCGGCTTTGTAATCGAAATGGTAATCGTTATGGTTATCGCACTTGCAGCAGTTGCAGTTGTTTACAGAACCAAGAGACGCGCATAATTGATCCTTATAAAAGACCAAATAAAAAAGCAGGAAGTTTTTCTTCCTGCTTTTTTTGCGATTATGGACTATTTGTTTTTCTTTTTTGAAATTATAACAAAAGCGGTTACGCCTACTGCCAATACCCCGGCTGCCGCAATGAAAACTACCAAAACAATCGTATTATTTTCGTCGGAACCGTCTGTTTGGCTTTCGCTATTGCTGTGGGAAATGTTGTCGTTTTTGCTGTTTTCGCCGTCGTAAATGCTTGTTTCCGCGCTTTCCTCGTTATCTGCGCTTGCGTCGGTGTCGGTATCGGCGCTGTAGCCGCAATGAATACATATATCTCTTACGTCAAATTCGTGGGCGGGCGTTTGTCCGTTATCTTCGCCGCATACGCTGCACACGGTATCGCAAGGGGTAGGGTAAAGGTGACCGCTTGCGTTTATCTCCTGCCCGCCGCTTACGTATTTTTCGCAATCGGGACAATATTTGCCCGCTTCACGTCCCGCTTCGGTGCAGGCGGGTTCTTTTTTGTCTGTCTCATACGCATTTGGATGCTCGCAATCGGAGGGGAATACGGTGAAGTAAGATACAGTTCCGCCGTCATTGCGGGAAAAGAGTGCGTAAAGCGTAATGCTTTGTTTTACTGCAAACTCGGTTTTTGATCTAAAATATTCCGGAGCATTTGCTGTATCCGTAACATTGCTTTTCGTCCAACCTACAAAAGCGTATCCGTCCTTATCGGAAAGAGATGGTAAATCTATGCTTTCTCCGTCGTAAACCTGCTGTGAATTCACTCGGTTTCCGTCAACACGGAAATCCACGGTGAATATGGGGATGGCTTCGAAGAATATTTTAACAGTAACGTCGCTTTGAGCTTCAACGGTAAAAGCGCTGTTGTTTTGTGTTACCTTGGCACTGCCGCTTAATATTTCGTATCCCGCTATTCTGTTTCCGGGCGCGCTAAGTGCGGTTATGGTGTTTCCTCTTACAGAGACCGTGCCCATAGATTCGTTATCGGACACCGCGGTGATCTTGAAAGCCCCTTGAGATACTCCGCCGGAAGGTGTCTGATATCCTGCAGGCACCTGAACATTAAACAGCGCAAACGCTAATTCGGGATAATCAACAAAGACGTTTCTCGTACCCGTTATTGCCTCTACAGAATCGTTTCTGCCCAATTCCCAGGTGTCAACGGGGTCTTCCTCCATCCATTCAAGAAGCACGGAAAGACTTTCGATCACGCCGCCGCTGCCCCACATTTTTGCGGTGTTGCCCCAGCGCACGTATTGATAAAGTGCTATTCTCGCAACGTCACCGTGCAGATTATGCTTTCCGCCGGATTCCTTGTTGGGGTCGTAATACCCGCCGCTTTTTCCGTAGGCCTTGTTGCCTCTGCTTGAATTTTCGCTTACCGAGGTGGGACGAAGCATCATTATATCGTTTTCGTCGTTTCCGTTAAGCCCCTTGCTGTTGGGCCATACGTGCTCACGGTTCCAGGTCTTGCCGCTGTCCCATTCCGGACCTACCTCTTTACCCGAATAAAAGGAGGAGATTCTGCCCCCGTTTTCACCGTTGTTCTGACAATCGGTGTACTGATACATAGGGCGTGTTTCCTGATAAGAGGTCTGATGTGTATGGTTGGAAACCATAAGCGTTTTCAGTTCCTTATACAGCTCGCAGGAGGGAGCCGCGCTTGTTGTATCGCTTCCCGAAAGGGATAAAAGATAATCCAATGTCACTTGGTTATCCGAATAAAACTTAACGGCATTCGGCGAAAGAAATTCAGCGGTTTCTTCGCGCACGCCCCAGTTTTTTATGTATTTGCCGACATAAACGTAATCCACCTCTGCCGCCTGAACGGGCAGGGGAAGTGCATTTATCAATCCGATAAAAACCGCAAGTACGGTAATTACGGCAAAAAACCGTTTTGCTAACGTATTCATTTGGCAGCTCCTGTTAATTCGCGAAAGATTTTTGCATCCGTTATGTTGGCGGTTATGGGCATAACGGAAATATACCCGGACATTACCGCGTCGGTATCCAGCGTAAGATCGCCGGAGGGCTTATAAACGCATTCTCCCTTAACCTTATACATTCCGTCACCCACTTCCACAAATGTATCTGTGTAGTAGGTGCTTCCCTGACGTGTTATCTTGATTCCCTTGGGGTCAGGAGGGATATTTATATTGAACGCTCCGTGTTTTTCCAAAAGCTTTTTGCCGAGAATGTAATCAAACACCATATCAAGGTCCTTTACGGCATTCGGGTAGTTTTCGGGGCTTGTGGAAAGAGCGATAGCAGGGATGTTTTGAAGCATTGCTTCCCGCACGCCCGCAATGGTTCCGGAATACGTAACGTCGGTCCCCATATTAAATCCGCGGTTAACGCCGGAAATTACCATATCAAATTTGATACCCAGTCCCAGCACCGCAAAACGGACACAATCGGCAGGAGTGGAATCCACAACGTAAGCTTGGATATCTCCGTCTATAATCTGTTTTTGCACGCTGAACGCTTCGTGAAGCTCGATCCCGTGGCTTTTTCCGCTTTGCTCGTATTTTGGTACAGATACCGTTACTTCGCCGTATTTACGGCAGTATTTTATCAACGGCAGCAGTTGCTTTGCGGATATGCTGTCGTCGTTGGTAATTAAAATTCTCACAACCAACCCTCGTGTGTTTCTTTATATTCTTTTACCAGTGCGTCTGCGTCTTTGATAAGCGCCATAGCTTCGTTTCGGCTGTGGACCGTTGCACCGCAAGCGCAGGCGTGTCCACCCCCGTTATACTTTTCTGCAACGGGGTTTATATGCACAAATCTTGAACGCAGTCTTACACGTATTGTTCCCGCTTGATCGTTGTTTTCGATAAACGCTATCCAGCATATTGCGCCGCGGATAGAATCAAGCTTATTTACGCAGGCGCTTGCCTGCTCCAATGAAAGACCGAACTCCTGCTGCATCGCTTTATCGATATATATGTATGCGACACCGTTTTCGGTCAACTCCACCCGTTCGTAAACCCGTGCTTTAAATTTAAAATAGGCGTAATCATCAAGATAAAGCTGTGCATACAAGGTTTCTGTGTCCACACCTGCGTCAAGCATCATTGCCGCGGCTCTCAAGGTATCTCCCGTTACGCCCTCGTACTTAAACCGTCCCGAATCAGTAACCATACCCGTAAAAATATAAGCAGCGGCTTGGGAATCAATTTTAAGATCGTCTTTGAAGGAAGCGTAAAAATCTGCGATCATCTCGCAAGCGGAGGAACGCTCTTCCTCTACCCAAATAATATTTCCGTAGTTTTCCAGAGGGATATGGTGGTCTATCTTTATAAGCTCTTTGCAAAGAAGATAGTTTTTGTTGGAAATACGGGCTTCCGAGGCTGTATCTATAACTATACCCAGACCGTCCTTGTATTCACTTTCGTCGATCTGTTTATCCTCTTCGCCCAAAAATTCAAGATGTTCGGAAAGCTCGGTGTCTATAAGATACACCTTTTTCTCCGGCCAGGTAAGCTGAATAATACGCTTAAGTCCCTTGGTCGCACCAACGCAATCGCCGTCGTTTCGTACGTGGCGGAACAGAAATATCTTGTCATATTCTTTTATTTTGCTGAATATCTGTTCTTTAATTTTTTTGTTCATACGTTCCTTCCTGCACAGCATCAAGGTCTTTTAACATAGCCATGGCGGTTTCTCGGTCGGGCACGCAGGCACCGCTTGCCTTTTGGTGTCCTCCTCCGCCGTATTTCACCGCAATGGGATTTATATTGAATCGGCTTGAACGCAGTTCACACAGCACGCCCGAATCTGTTTCGGTGAAATTCACCCAGATATCCACTCCCTTAAGGTCGGACATAGTTCCTACCATCCCGCGGGAGATTGCAAATTCACTTGCTCCGTATTCCTTTAACTCGTCGGCTGTAGTATAGATATATGCTACGTTATTTTCGGTAAACCGTATTTTAAGGGTGAATTTTGCTTTAAGCAGTCTGTTGGAAAAATCGTCTGCATACAGACACCGATAAAGCTCATTTGTATCGAATCCCGTTTTGATCAGCTCTGCTGCCAGCAAAAAGGTGCGCGAGGATGTGCTGTCGTACCGAAATCTGCCGGAATCGGTAAGCATTCCCGTATACAGCGCCAGTCCTGCTTTTTGGTTTATGCGTAATCCGCTTTCTACCGCAAAGGCGGTAACCATACCGCAGCAGCTTTCAAAGGAGCTGTCGACCACTTCGATATCTGTAAAGGTCTCTACGTAAAGATGATGGTCTATCCGCAGGGTCTTTTCCGCCAAAGTATAGCGGTTATCGCTGACAAGCGCCGGAGAAGCGAAATCAAGAAGAATGGCCAAAGCGCCGCTGTATTCGGTATCGGATATGTTATCCATCTCCGAATCGGGCAAAAAGCTTAAGTATCCGGCGGGATCTCCCACGGTATATACCGTCTTTTCGGGGAAATTTTCGGTTATTATGTTTTTCATACCGATCTGGCTTCCCATAGCGTCGCCATCGGGACGACTGTGCCTGTGTATTATTATTTTATCGTAGCTTTTTATGCACTCCAAGACTGCTTCAAACATTATATTTTAATCCTTTTTATCCTGCTTAATTATATTGCGTAGCGCCTCTATTGCCGTTTTAATGGCGGCAGAGGTGTCTTCCTTTCTGTCCTTCGGCATTGCGGATTTCGCCGCCTCCTGGTTCCAGACGCAATGGAACACCGCGCCGGATCTCAGTTTTCTTGCCGCGCTCACAATAAACAGAGTTGCGCCCTCCATTTCGGAGGCTAAACATCCGCCCCGCTTCCACGCTTCCCATTTGCTTAACAATTCTGCGGAATTGGGCATACTTTCGGGGGAGTGCTGCCCGTAAAAGCTGTCCTTTGCCTGAACTACACCGATATGGTTGGCATACCCCAGCTTGTTTGCGGCATTGTATAATGCGTTTGTAACGTGAAAATCCGCAACTGCGGGAAATTCTATAGGCATATATTCTTTGCTGGTGCCGTCCATACGGATAGCTCCCGTGGCAATAACCACATCGCCGGGTGCAACCTCGGGCTGCATACCGCCGCAGGTGCCTACTCGTATAAAGGTGTCCACGCCTATTTTAGCCAGTTCCTCCACGCATATTGCGCAGGAGGGCCCGCCTATACCGGTGGATACTACCAGAACTTTTTCGCCTTCAAGATATCCCATATAAGAATTGTACTCACGGTTACAGCCTACCTGATGTGCGTCCTTCAGAAAAGAGGCTATCTTTTCCACTCTGCCGGGGTCACCGGGGATTATCGCATATCTGGCGCCGTGCTCTTCCGAAAGCTGAATATGATATTGCAATTCCATAGTTTACACCTGATCCTTCATATATTTATCGGAAAAGCTGTGGGGGAGCAGCTGTTCCAAAGTAAAACTGCAGTATTCATCGGCGCTTTTTGCCACCAATACCGTAAAATCCGCTTTACAAAACTCTGTCATCACCTGACGGCACACACCGCAGGGCATAAACGTATCGGTAACATTGCCGTCTTTTCCGCCCACAACGGCGATCTTTTCAAACTCCCGTTCTCCTTCGCTTACCGCCTTGAAGAACGCAGTTCTTTCGGCACATACGGTAGGGGTATAGGATGCGTTTTCTATGTTGCACCCCGTAAACAATTTTCCGCTTTTGCAAAGCAGTGCCGCGCCCACCTTGTAGCCCGAATAAGGCGCATAGGCTTTTTCCATTGCGTTAAAAGCCGCGGTTATAAGTTCTTTATCGTTCATTTCATAATCTCCGAAAGTATACTTTTTCCGTCTATATCACCATCTGCACCCAGATAATCGCAAACCGTTTTTCCGATCAGACAAAATCCGTCTCTTGTTCCGCAGTTTACGGGGGATATCTTCTTGCCGTATATGAGCAGCGGGACGTATTCTCTGGAATGGTCGGTGGTTATAGTATATCCCGGGTCGCATCCGTGGTCCGCGGTGATGATAAGAATATCATCATCTTTTAACGCGGGGATAAATTCTCCCAGCCATTTATCGAATTCGGCTATAGCGGCGGCATATCCGTCAATATTGTTGCGGTGCCCGTACAGCATATCGAAATCCACCAGATTGGTAAAGCAAACGCCGTTAAAATCTTTATCTGCAAAGTCCGCAGTTTTTGCCATACCGTCTGCATTTCCGGAGGTGAAAACGTGCTCGGTTATTCCCTTTCCCACAAAAATATCATATATCTTTCCTACGGCGATAGTGTCCATACCGCTTTCGCTTATAAGATCAAGCATGGTTTTTCGGGGAGGAGCGAGAGAAAAATCGTGTCTGTTGGATGTGCGCTTGTACACACCGTTTTCCGTAATAAAGGGGCGTGCAATAACACGGCCTACACCGTGCTCGCCAACAAGCATATCACGGGCAATGCGGCAATAGCGGTATAATTCGTCAAGGGGAACAACATCTTCGTGGGCGGCGATCTGGAACACACTGTCCGCCGACGTATATACGATCAGTGCGCCGGTCTTAACGTGCTCGTCACCGTAATCCTTAATAACCTCTGTTCCCGAATAAGGCTTGTTGCACAGTATTTTTCTTCCCGTCCGTCTTGAAAACTCTTCAAGCAATTCGTCGGGAAATCCATCGGGGTAGGTGGGGAGCGGTCTTTCGGAAACGATGCCCGCTATCTCCCAATGGCCTATAGTGGTGTCTTTCCCTGCAGATAATTCGCGCAGACGGCAATATGCGGCAGCGGGGGAATCGCATTTTTTACCCGTATCCACTCCGTCAATATTAAAAAGTCCCAATTTTCTCAGGTTTTCTGCCTTAAACAAAGGGCTTGCAGCCACAGAAGCAAGGGTGTTTACCCCAATATCTCCGTATTTTTCGCTATCGGGCATAGCGCCGATCCCGAAGCTGTCAAGAACTATAATAAAAACTCTTTTCATATTATTCCTTCGGTTCTATAAGAGGAAGCTTTTCGTATTCAACCGCACAGTCAAGAGCGAGCTCCATCATTTGGGTAAAGGTCTTTTCCCGCTCGTCCGCTTCGAGGGCGGTGAAGGGAGGATACAGAATATCGGATACCGTGCATATCGCAAGGGCTCTCATTCCATAGCGCATGGCAGTACAGTAAAGCGCCGCCGCTTCCATTTCCACAGCCAGACAGCCCATCTTTCCCCAATTAGCAGAGGGGAAGGAATCGTCATAGAATGTGTCGGACGAATAGAGGTTTCCTATATGGACGTTAAGCTTCTTGCCGTCTGCTATCTGTTTTGCGGTGCTTAACAGCTCGTAATCGCATATGGGAGCTATCGTGCCGTTCATATTGTATTGTGAGGGGAAATTGGAATTGGTGCAGGCACCCATACCGATAACAATATCTCTTACCTTAACCTTTTCGTTTATGGCACCTGCGCTGCCTACGCGGATAATATTCTGCACGCCGAAGAATTTGTACAGCTCGTAGGAATAAATACCGATCGAGGGCATACCCATACCGCTTGCCATAACCGAAACTTTAACGCCTTTGTAATATCCCGTGTATCCGTTTACACCGCGCACTCCGTTAACAAGCACGGCATCCGTAAGAAAATTTTCCGCAATATATTTTGCGCGCAAGGGATCTCCGGGCATAAGAACGGTTTTTCCAAATCCTATGTTTTCGTCTTTTAAATTAATATGAGGTGTCTTGTTTGTCATTTTCTTTTCCTTCCTCCATAGATTTAACTATTTTCACAATTCTGCTGGTGCCCAGTCTGGTGGCGCCCAGCGAAACAAAGCTTTCCGCATCCTCCAAAGAGGAAATACCGCCTGCCGCTTTTATATTAAGGTGGGGCGCAACGTGCTTTGCAAAAAGCTCAACGTCGTGCTTGGTGGCACCGGATTTGGAAAAACCAGTGGATGTTTTAATAAAATCCGCACCGCTTTCGGAAACAACCCCGCACATCTTTATCTTCTCGTCATCTGTCAGCAGGCAGGTCTCTATAATTACCTTAAGCAGCTTTCCGTTACACGCCGCCTTTACCGCTTTTATTTCATCAAGCAAAGCGTCGTATTTTTTGTCCTTCACCCAGCCGATATTTATTACCATATCTATTTCGTCTGCGCCGTTACTCACCGCATCCGCTGCTTCAAAGCATTTTACTGCAGTGGTGGAGTATCCGTTGGGGAATCCGATAACAGTACAAATTGCAAGCCTGTCACCCACATATTCCTTCGCCTGCTTTACGTATGATGCGGGAATACAGCAAGACGCGCAGGAGTACTTTATCCCGTCATCTAAAAGCGCCTTTATTTCGTCCCAAGTTGCTCCCTGCGCCAGCAAGGTGTGGTCTACGTATGAAAGAATTTTTTTAATATCCATAACAGCCTCACAAAAATATACATATTTATTATATTATACCTTGTTTTTTCCATTCCGTCAACAGTAAAAATGCGCAGTGCTGATGAATAAAGTGCGCTTATAAAAAGAGTATAAGTAAAGGGCTTACCTCTCGGTCAGCCCCTGTACTGTTGTCTTATTGAAATTTATATATCGGTATCTATCAATATTGCTCTGCACGGCGAACCGTCTGCACCCGCCAAATTCAGCGGAGCCGCATTTAAGAAATATATACCCTCAGACACCTCTGCCAAACGAACCCCCTCAAGCAAGATAATATTGGCACCCAAGAGCGCAAGATGGACTGCCATCGGTGCATTTTGCGGTCCGATTGTCTGAGACTCGTTGCCCAGAAGTAAAATGTTTGAAGAGGCGAATACCTTTGCAGCCTCTAATGACACTTCAGCATCTCCTTTGATCAGAATTCTCTTTGCCGCTTCCGGGTCGTGTTTTTTTGCTTTTTCAAGTATCCGTAAAGCATTATCACCCGTGACGATCCCATGATGCTCTGCCACATAAGCCATTCCCGCAAATGCTTCTAAACATATCTCATCAACCGTTTTTCCATCTTTAATAAAATGAAACGGTGCATCTATATGTGTGCCGTTATGTGCACACATACTAAAAGCAGTTAAATTATATATTTCGCCTTCTTGCATTGATTTCAGTGCCGTTTTCTCCGGTACAGGGTCGCCGGGATATACTTCGCAACTGAAAACCTCTTGAGAAATATCATAGATCTTCATTGAATATTCTCCTTGTCAAATTCTTATATTCAGAACAGTTTATAGTGTAAAAATAAGACCGCAGTTTATTGTTTTTTCTTCTTAAAAATCGGCTCGTCCCCCGCGCAGAGCCAAGCGCCCACCGCTATGGCGGCAAGGGAGATAAAGTAGGTCACTTTGGGCATCTCGCGGAAGATGACGAGAGCTTTCGCGTACAGTTGTTTTCAAAGCCCCGGCACACCGCCGCAAGCAGAACGAACAGCGAGCCGGCGGAAAACTTCAGACTGCTGATATAAAAACGAAAAGAAATGAGTTCGGCACTGTGCCGAGCTCAATCAATTACCTCTTGATTAACTGATTCTGTCTGCTTCTAAGTTGGTTTTACAAAGCGAGATTTTATGAAAATACTTTTGCGTGATATTCTGGTTTAACTTAATGATTACTACACTAATTACGATTCTTTATCAAAAGCAGTGTAAGCTTAATCAACGCAACAATTGCCGATGCAACAGCCAGCGCGTAACTCATGAATATAAGATAGAATGATACTTCACTGAGATTCTTATCAAGCAAACTTCCGGCGTTATTTGAATACCGGAATATAATGTAAACTACGTTATATATAACAGCTGGAACGAATACTGTGGAAAGTAAATATATTGTTTTTGTTAATTTGAATCTGGGGACCAATTTGTTTTCGAAAAACATAACAATTACAGAAAATAACACGCCCAAGAGACAGCAGAAAATATGTTCATTAAAAACACCCAAAACTGAGCAACCCCAAACAGTTAAATAGAGAATTCCTGTCAAAAGAATTATACTTGATAAAAATAACCCTGAATATCTTAAGACTTTTTTAATCAACGCCATATCATATTCCTTCTGTATATAGACTTTCTAAATGTTTTTGTTAACCTTTGTTAATGCCGTTAGGTAATGTCGATGAATTATTAATTATATTTTTGATTAATTGTATCACATTTTCAGATACAACTAAACCTTCGACTAGTCGCATTATAATAAATTCCAGCTATAGCATAATACTTAGTATGGCTTTCTTTCGAGCAGCTGCAAAGCGGGCTCTTTCTGTCCCTCACTATCCCTAATTTCCGCAAAAATTACCGAATTAGTGACCGCTTTATTGCCCTTTCTGAGAAAAATGCACGGCTAATGCAAGGCTAGAGGGACGAGCGGTCACTATTTTGTTCCACAGACCGTAAAATAGTTCTGAAACCATTGTATCACAGTTCAAATGCTTTTTCAAGTGAGAAAAAAGTGTTAAAAAGCCGTCACAATTCGAACCCTGAGGTGGTTTTATCCGATGTCACTTATAATCAGTTATTTGCCGTCCTCCTCCGTCCTTGCCTATCCTTCGAAAAAGAGAAAAACAAGCTTAAAATGAGGCGTTTTTGGAAAATTGTTAGGAAACTGAAAGGTAAAAGAGAAAAATAGCTTTTCCTTCTCGATTTTTTTCTGAACTTTACGTTTTTTGTGCTGACAAACTCAGAAACCAAATCCGCCGAGAACGACCAAGCGGTAACTCTCGGCGGTGTCATTATATATTTATTTTTCGAATACGAGAATACTGCCTAAATTTTCATCTATCAGTCGCTTGTAAAATTTAAATCCAACGGCTCTTAACAGTTCTTCTACACCTTCAGCAGACGTGTACATTCTTATTTGCTTTGCCCAATATACCATTTCTTCTTCGGAGAAACCGTATTGTTCAAATCTTGTATACGCTTGCATTTTATTGGTGTTCAAACAATGCAAAACGATTTTACCGCCGGTCATTAATACCCTGTACGCTTCTTCTATGATCGTAGGGATTTCTCGGCATTCTTCCAAGCCTGCATTACAGCAAACCGATGTAAACATACAATCTTCAAAAGGCAATTTCCATAACGATGTGGCAATACCTAAACCGTTTATGTTATAATATTTAGCGAGAGCGTCAGCGTTTTTTGCACAAACAAAATCCATATCAACACCCATATAATAATCAAGAGGTGTCATTTTACTCATTATCGCGTTTGTTCCGCCACCTGCGCCTATTGTGAGTTCAAGAATACGATTGTTTTGTTGATGTAGGATGTTCTCTGTGTAGAAATACCAAAATGAAGGGTTGTTTTTTTGCCATTTTGACGCTTGTTTGGCTTTTTGCTCTCCATTGCCAATTTTTGAACTTACAGAAATAGCCTTAATCATCGAAATCGCATCAATATCATCACTAAGTTCATTCCTGCCCGAAATCCAAAGAGGCAGCCCAACCTTTGCATATTTTTCTAATCGACGAATGAATTCTGCTTTATTGGGGATAACCGACTTAAAAAACAATTCTTGATTCTTATGATAATTTTCAAAATCGTGTGGATAAAATCTATCGCAATTCTGCTTTGTGAATGCCTTCAAGGTATCAATGTCATCCCAAAACAAAACTTCATCCAATGCATTCAAAATCATAAAATCCCCCACATTTTTTGATTTGAAAAATTGTAGCATATTAATTATGCAAATACAAGACTTGTTTTTTCGCTGATTTCGTGGTACAATATATATGTAAAAAGTTTACTGCCGGAGCAACCATAACGGTTATGAAAGATGAATGTTTGATTTGCGGTGCGCCGCTTAAATATTTGGAAACCGAACAGCAGATGGAATGTGCCATCTGCCACAAAAAAGAAAACAGCAATACCGTATGCCAAAGCGGTCATTACGTGTGCAACGAATGCCACACCGGAGGAATGGACAGCATCATCGGTCTGTGTCTTTCGGAAAAGTCGAAGAATCCGATCGAAATTATTCAAAAGATGATGGCTCTGCCGTTCTGCCACATGCACGGTCCCGAGCATCACGTTATGGTCGGCTCGGCGCTTCTAACTGCCTATAAAAACGCAGGCGGAAAAATCGATCTACCCAAAGCCTTATCCGAAATGCAAGCACGGGGGAAAAAGGTTCCCGGCGGTGCTTGCGGTTTTTGGGGAGCTTGCGGTGCAGGGGTGAGTGCTGGAATGTTTGTATCCATCGTGACAGGCTCCACTCCGCTTGCAAAAGAAGCGTGGGGCCTCTCCAATAAAATGACCGCCTCCGCTCTTGGTGCGATCGGTGAGGTTGGCGGTCCGCGTTGCTGTAAGCGCGATTCTTATTTTTCCATCATCAAAGCCGTTGAGTTTGCAAAAGAGCATTTGGGCGTGGAAATGGAGCTTGGCAGGATCAAGTGTATTCACTCTGCTCAGAATAATCAATGCATCGGTGCGAGGTGTCCGTTCAAATGAAAAAGAAGATAGCTTTTATCTGCGTACACAATTCCTGCCGAAGTCAGATTGCAGAAGCACTCGGAAAGCATCTGCGCGGTGATGCGTTCGACTTTTATTCGGCAGGTACAGAAACAAAACAGAAGATCAATCAGGATGCCGTCAGGCTTATGAAGCAGCTATACGGTATTGATATGGAGCTGACGCAGTACAGCAAGACCTTTGATAAAATCCCCCCCGCCTGACGTGGTGATCTCTATGGGATGTGACGTCGGCTGTCCTTTCATCGGTAGAGAGTTTGATGATAA
Source organism: Clostridia bacterium (assembly GCA_017399965.1). Lineage (GTDB taxonomy): Bacteria > Bacillota > Clostridia > Oscillospirales > CAG-382 > SFLA01. Next base: position 76,337 of record JAFQAP010000002.1, read on the forward strand.
TTGGGGCTTGCCCGATCCGACAGGTCACCGTGATGGAGTATTTATTGAAGTTATACGGCAGATAGAGCAGAATATACGAAAACTATAAGAAAACGGCGGTAGGGAGCAAAAACTCCTTGCCGCCGTGCTGTTTAGTGACAGTTATGACCGCAACCGCGGTTGCCGCAGGTGTGACCTTCACCGTGATGGTCGTGGTGGTCGCACTTTACATTGGGGTTAAACCCAAGCGTACCGCCGAGCAACGCTTCGACTGCGGCATCGCAATCCCCGCTGACTCCGCCGTAAAGCTTGATACCTGCCTCGGAAAGCGCCGTCTGTGCGCCACCGCCGATGCCTCCGCAAATAAGAGCATCAACGCAGAGCGAAGAAAGAAGTCCCGCAAGTGCTCCGTGGCCGCTGCCGTTGGTATCGATTACTTTGCTGTTTATGATTTTTCCGTTTTCTGCGGTATAAATCTTAAATTGCTCGGTATGACCGAAGTGCTGAAAGATCTGTCCGTTTTCGTGAGTTACTGCAATTTTCATTGTATTGTCTCCTTTGAGTTTTCTATTGTTAAAGATTTTAATGCTTTCTTGAATTGTACGGTGAAAAGGATAGCGGTAAAGGTTACGGCGATCACGTCGGCAACAGGCTCCGCCGTATAAACGCCTGATGTTTTATCCGCAATCAGCTTAGGCATAATGTAGATCAGCGGCAAGAGTAAAACAAACTTTCGAACAATGGCAACTATAATGGAACAAGGTGCGTTGCCGATTGAAACAAAGGTCATCTGGCAGGCGATCTGAATACCGAAGATGCACATCACACCGCAATAAATGCGAAGTGCCGTTGCTGTGAATTCAATAAGTGATGCATCGGGTGTAAATATGCCTGCAAATATTTGAGGGAACAGCATAATGGCTCCCCAAATTACAAATGAATAAGTAAGGCAGGATATAAGCAAAAGCTTATAGGTTTTCTTGACACGTTCTACGTTTTTAGCACCGAAGTTATAGCTGAGTATCGGCTGTGCGCCCTGTGCAATACCTTGCATCGGGAGCATCGCAAATTGCATCACGCTCGTAAGAATTGTCATAGCGCCTACGGCAATATCACCGCCGTATTTTAAGAGCGAGGAATTAAAACAAACCGAAATCACACTCTCGCTGCTTTGCATAATAAAGGTTGCAGTTCCAAGCGCGATACAAGGAAAAACGAGTTTTGCATCTATGCGAAGATTATGTTTTTTGAGCTTTAAATACGTTTTCTTACCGCAAAGGAACAGGAGCACCCAAATGCAAGAGACGGCTTGAGAAAGAACTGTGGCAAGCGCTGCACCTTTAACTTCCATATTGAAACCAAAAATGAAAATGGGATCAAGGATAATATTGCTGACCGCGCCTATAAGCACCGTGATCATGCTGATTTTTGTGTAGCCCTGCGCGGTGATAAACGCACCCATACCAAGTGTTAACTGAACGAAAACCGTACCGATGGCGTAAATGTTCATATAGTCGGCGGCATAACCGATAGTATTTTCACTTGCACCGAACATCAAAAGCAGGTCTTTGTTCCAAATCAGCAAAACGGCGGTCAGAACGGCGGAAATGATAAGCTGCAGAGAAAAGCAACCGCCCATAATTCTTTCGGCGGAATGATTATCTCCTTTTCCCATCAAAATAGACGCCTTCGGCGCACCGCCCGAGGCGATCAGTGCCGCAAATGCCGAGATGATCATAATGATCGGCATACATACGCCGACACCTGTCAGCGCAAGACTGCCGATGTCTTTGATATGACCGATATAGATTCGGTCAACGATGTTGTATAGCATATTGATAAGCTGGGCAACTACCGTCGGAACCGCTAATTTAAACAGCAGCTTACCGATCGGTGCCGTGCCGAGCATTTCTTTGTTATCGCTCATATTTCACTCCGAAAATTTATTGCATTTGAAACTGTTATAGACAAAATCAAGACCGCAATCCGTGAGAACTGCGGTCTGTTTGGCGGAGAGAGAGGGATTCGAACCCTCGTGCGCGTGAGCGCAAACTGATTTCGAGTCAAGTGTCAAAAAACGAACTTGACGGAATTTAACGGAAGATAACGGCAATAGTGAGAACCCCGAAAACCCCGATGTTTTCAGGGCTCTTTCGGTTATTATATCAAAAAACACAGTAAAAATCAAGGTCTAAAAGTCTTCTCCGATTTTGCCGAGTTCTAATGGATTTTTGGGAAAGTCTATTAGAATTTTTTATAGAACTACGCCTATTTTTACCCCCAAATCACCCATTTGGAAGTGCAATAAAAAGCACCGGTTGAGGCATACAACACACAAAATCGTGTTGGCTTTTCAAGAGCAAGGGACAAGTGTTGCCGACAAAACAGACTATCGCATCAACGTGCGAGAGTCTATTTTTATTTTGATAAAGTCTCTTGTAAAACTGTTCTCGTTGTGTTATAATATAAAATGCAATCTTTTTAAGGAGAAAGGAAAATCGCAAATATGGCTATGAAGGTTAGTTACAACAAGCTTTGGAAGTTACTCGTTGACAAGAAAATGAGCAAAGCGGATCTTAGAAGAACGGCTGAAATTGCGCCTAATACGCTGACAAAAATGCGTAAGGATGAGCCGGTGTCTATCGATGTTCTGCTTCGCATTTGCGATAAATTGGATTGCAATATCGGAGATATGATGGACGTCCAAAAAGAAGCGTAAAAGGAGATGTTTGTATGTGGTACATAATTAGTGTTTTAATTCTGATTGTCGAGATTCTGCTGCTTGTCGGTTTTGTTATCGGTCGATTTAAGAAAAAGCAAATTAATGAAACGGTAGTGTTTATTGCCACCGTCTTTGTAGTCAATTTTTCGATGCACCTGCTTCCATTTCTTTACAATGTAATTGAGCTTGGCGAACAAACCAACATCCCCTTTGGTTTGCTCGGATGCTTTGGCTCGGCAATGATGCTATTCGTTGGAGAGCCTAATGTGGAAGCCGTAGCAGGCTTTGCTAATGTTTTTACGGTATTTGCAGTCGCATATGTTTTGGGCGTTCTTATTGCTCTGCTCACCACCATCAGCACGGCGATCGAGGTGTTCAGTAATACGATTATCAATGGTTTCCGTGTGGCAAAGGCACTCAAAAAAGAGAGCTGTGATATTGTAGTTGGCAACAGTCCCAAGGCGCTCCATTATGCCAAGACTTGTAACACGGTATTGCTAATTGACGATAGCATAAGCAAGGACTGTGTAAAAGAGCTTATTGGAGATGGCTACGCCGTTTTACATAAGGGCTTTACCGAGCAATTGCTTGCCTCCCGACAGTTTAACACAGCAACCCGTTATAACATAGTTTGCCCGAGCAGTGAAAAAGCATTAGATTATGTTGAGGCTTTTATCGCATATAAAAAAGCAGAAACAAATGCTAAACATACGCACTTATACGTAGAGATGAATGGCACAGAGGCTGAAACCGTCCGCCGTGAGATTGTTGAGAAAAACGGGATGGAAGAATATATTGACACCTTCAGCACAAACGAGCTTTTAGCCAGAACCTTTGCCCACGCAAATCCCGTTACAAAGTATCTACCGAAAGAATACATTGAGGATGCCGCTATTAAGCAAGGCACCGAAATTAGTGTGTTTGTGCTTGGGTTTGGCACTCTTGGTCAGGAAGTATATCGTCAGTCGGTACTGAATAATCAACTTGTTACCTTTGACGGTGAATATAAAGTGCTGCCGATCAACTACTATTTGTGTGACACGGGCATTGATGCTACCGAGTGGAATATCGGCGGTTTGGCCGAGGAGCTTGAAGAGCTGAATGCATCAGAATACTTTCCTTTGCCAGAGTTGCCATTCAAAACAACCATCATTGACAAGGCGCCTACCTCCCGTGAGGTGCTGGCTGCTATCAAGGCGCAGGTTAAAAAGGATAATAGCTACACACTGGTTATTATTGACACAAATGAGAATAGCCGCAATATTGAGCTTGGTGCTAAACTGAAAACCAAACTATTTGGTGCTGATAGTTACCATCTGTTTGTGCGAAGTGAAGCTGTTTACACCGAGGATGACGATGTCGTCACCTACTTTGGCAATAGTGAAGACGTGTTTAATCACGATGTAATCGTGAACGATAGCTTGTCTGCAATGGCGAAGAAACTCAACGAAGTTTATACAGCACAGTATGCCGGTGCAGAAGAACGGAATCGCCCCGACTTTGCCGAGTACATACAGAAAAAAGCCGAGAAGGATTGGAAGGCTCTTGACTATTTCACACTGTATTCCAACATCTATTTGGCAATGAATTTGAGAACAAAACTAAACCTGCTCGGACTTGATTACGTTAAGGACGGCAACGGTGCAAACACCGCACTTATCGGTGAGCGTCACGGGCGCAAAGGCGAATATGCTTACAGTGAATATTTCACTCCCTCTGTCCGTAATGCGCTGATCGCTCAAGAGCATGCAAGATGGAATGCGTATCACTTGCTAAGCGAATATCTGCCCCTTGATAAAAACGGTATTACTGTCAAGTCGCAAGACGGCAAAAAGGTACGCTTTAACGTAAAGAACACAGCAGCGAAAAAGCACGCTTGCCTTACCACCTATAACGGACTGAACGAGTTGTCTTCCTACCTTGCCCAAAAGGCCGGTAACGGATGCACTGCCGCAGACTATGACTATTACATTTATGATGAAATGCTGATTACCTCGGCTGAGGAACTATTAACCTCCCTTGGCTATTCGGTAATCGAAAAATAAACATGATTGGAGAAGTGCTATGAAGCTGGTATTTGTATCTTCAACCTTCCGTGATATGCAGTTTGAACGGGACGCACTCAATACCCGTGTTGTGCCCCGTATCAATCAATTTTTGGAGCGTTATTCGGAGACCATTCACTTTGGCGATCTGCGCTGGGGCGTAAACACCACGGAACTCGAAAGCGAAGAATCCTCCAAAAAGGTTTTGAAGGTGTGTCTTGACCAAATTGACGACTGTAAGCCGTATATGATCATCTTTATTGGTGAACGTTACGGCTGGATTCCATCACGAGATTTGCTTCATAGTGCAGCACTCCTCAAAGGAATGGACGTATCCTCAATCAAAGAGGATACCTCTGTTACCGAGCTTGAAATTGAATACGGTGCGTTGCTTAATCCCGACTATGAGGGACGTATATTATTCTATTTTCGCAATCCCTTTGATATGTCGGAAATGACCGAAGAACAAAAAGCCGACTATATTTCCGAGTCGCCTTTGCATAAGGAAAAGATTGAGCAATTAAAGGCACAAATTAAAGAAAAATATCCCGATTATATACGCTACTATGATGTTTCCTACGATGCAGATGCGGGTAAACTTGTGGGCTTAG
>JAFQAP010000006.1 GCA_017399965.1 Clostridia bacterium
AGGACTCATCAACTTCCAGCTCTCCAACAAGGGTCTCACCGGTTATTCTTGGGATCTTGATGCAGCAGAAGTAGCAGGCGCAGGCTCCAGCCTGGCAGTAGGCAACGCAGATGAACTGGGCGATACCGGCATCTACGTGATCGCTTCCCTTGCACTTGTTGCACTTATCGGTACAGCAATAGTAATCAAAAAGCGCGCCTAAACTATTGGCGACTGTCTAAACTTTGCAGATCGAAACGCAAAGTGGTTTGATACGTAATTACAAATGCGAGAGATATTAGTTTATCTCTCGCATTTTTGTCTATAATTTAGGAAGGAATTTGTTTTTCACAAATTCCTTTTTGTTTTGCGTTTCTAAACGCTTTTAGCCGGTGGGCAGTACCTTTGTACAGCTCCACACGTCTAAAAGACGTTTTCTGCTTTGTTTATACAGCCGCCTTGTTCAACCAGACTCTCGCTTCTACAGACGGCAGTTTGCGATAATTTCGGCTGTTAGATAACCGTAGGGGCGGACGTCCTCGACCGCCCGTAAATAAAATCTGTTTTTTGCTCTTGCAAAAAACTTACCGTAACGTTGCGTAAGCAACATATCACGCATTCGTGAGAATGCATATCACGAACACGGAGTGTTCATATCACGTGCCGTAGGCACATATCACGCACTCGCAGAGTGCATAGTTCCTTGTTTCTCATTCATAGCTTTTGCAAACCGCTGCTGTTTTTGAAAAATTATCAACAAATTATTAACATAATACAAAAAATATGTTGACAAAAATGCTTTTGTATTGTATTATATCTACATAAGAATCTCTCTATAATTTAGTGAGATATTAAAAATATTCAAAAAGGAGAAAAAACAAATGAAAAAAGCATTATCTCTTATGCTTACAATGTGCATGGTTCTTTCTTTGTTTGCAACGTTTGTAATTTCTGCTTCTGCAGATGACGTTCTTACTTGGGAAGACGGTCAGATCAACGATCCCGCAGATGAAAATCCCGATGACGGTCAGAACCTTAAATTTGACAACGCATACGGATACACCTTCGCAATCGAAGCTGACAAGAAGATCGGCGGCGAAGATAACGCACTTATCGAAACCGTAGATGAATACAATGCTTGTAACCCCAACTGGGCAATAAGCGTTCTTCTTAAGCCCGCAGGCGACCTTTATGAGGTTGTTACTGTTGTAGCTACTCCCGGTTCTGCAGCAGCAGGTATCGAAAAGGGCATTGCTATCGAAAACGGCAATATCGTTCTCGTAGCTCACTCTTCTTATTCTCATGCAGCCGGCGCTAACTTTGAAGGCAAGCTTTGTGCTCTCGCTCTCAAGGCAGGCGACAAGGTTAAGGTTGCAGACGACAAGTCTTCCGTATACGTTCTTATCCCCGGCGTTGACGATAAGGAAGAGGACAACGGTCCCGCTATTACCGAAACCGCTATCCTTTCCACCGGCAAGTCCTACACCACCACCGCTCCTAACCGTAATGACAACTTCGACGATAACGGAGTTAAGCTCACCAACGGCGTTAAGGGTCTTGAAGATGCAGGTACTGTTGAAACCGCAGGCTGGAATAACCTTGACAAAACAACCGCAAACGTAGTTGAAATCGTTGTTGACCTCGGCGAATCAGTTCTCTCCAACTCCTACGTTATATATGTTGCAGGCGGTAACTGGGGTATTGGTCAGCCTACCGAAGGCACTTCCGTAGAAGTTTTTGCTTCCGATAGCGCAGACAGTGGTTTCACTTCTGTTGCAGCCGCAGGTAAAGAAGATCTCGTTCTCAAATCCGGTGATGGAGTTGCTACTGATAAATGGTCCACATATACTCTTACTGCTAACGCTGCATCTCCCGTGCAGGCTCGTTACATTAAGTTTGTTATCACCGCAGATCCTGTTGGCAACGGTTTTATCTGGATGGATGAAGTCGAAGTTGTTGCAGTTAAGACCGCAGGCGGCTCTGAACCCGTTATGGAAACCATCACTGTAGACGGCGACCTTTCCGATAACGGCTGGGCAGCAGACAAGTGGACTTCCGTAAATGCTGACAATGGCTATTGGCAGTCTGTTCCCGAATCTGAAACCATTTCCTACAAGTATCAGCTCCGTGCTGACGATACCAAGCTTTATGCAGCTTTTGAAATCGACTGCGCAGCAGTTGAAGGCGGCAACGGCGTAGGTACCAATGTTCGTTTCTGGATCAATACTGATTCCGAAGCTACCGTATATACTCATTTCTATGATGTATATCTTAAGGACGGCGCAGTAGCTGTTAACGCTAAGTACAACAAAGCAAAGGATGCTAACGACGGCGGTAATATCGAAAACAGCACTATTAACGCAGTTATGACTACCAAGGACGGCAAGACCTACGTTGAATTCAGCGTTGATCTCGCAGAGTTTAACGGCGCAGAAGGATTCAATTACTTTGCTTGCGTTTCCAACAAGGTAAACGAAAACGTATGCCTCTACTACCCTGTAGTTGCAGAAGGCGAATCCCGCACTTCCAACCTTCCTTACGCAAAGTGGTATGCTGAAGGTCAGGCTACTGTAGACGTTGAAGCTATCAAGCTCGGCGTAGTATCCGGCGATACCGACGATAACCTCGGCGATGCAGGCATCTACGCTATTGCTTCCCTTGCACTTGTTGCACTTATCGGTACTGCAGTAGTAATCAAAAAGCGCGCTTAATCGGCTCGTCTAAATAACACAGACCGAAAAACGCAAATATTGATTAAATGAAACATGGCGAGAGTGGTTAGTTCCTCTCTCGCCATTTCTTTTGTTTTTATGTAGAAATCCGCTTTTTGCGGATTTCATTTTTATGTACGTTTTTCTCTGCATCTTTACTTCGCTAGCTGTAGATTACTACAGCACGCTCGTAAAGGATGCATTCTGTGTCATTTATACATCGCCGCCGCTTCAACCAGACTCTCGCTTCTATAGACGGTAGTTTGCGATAATTTCGGCTGTTGAATAACCGTAGGGGCGGACGTCCTCGACCGCCCGTAAATAAAATCTGTTTTTTGCTCCGCAAAAAACTTACCGAAATTCCTCATTTCTCGTTCCTCGTTCACGGGGTCCCTCGAAAACGTTTGCGTTTTTGGGGTGCTTCTCGTTCATAGTTAAAAAACGGCTGATTATATCAGCCGTTTTAAAAACATTAAGGTAAATTGAGTTTTTCGTTTATCAGCTTTTTGTTAAGCAGATACGCGCCCACGCCCAGCGCAGAGAAAAGCACTCCGCTCATAGAGAATATCACGTGGAGCATTACCAGAATGGCTGCATCGGAAATCTCGGAAGCCGCGCCCAACGCCACTATACCGATGATAATACCGATATAGATCGTGATCACGATAACTGCGTTTGCGCCGTAGTAAATCCCCAGACCCAACACAAGCTTTGCTCTTTTCACGATCACCGCGCCGATGGTTATGCACAAAAACAGCAAAAGCAGGCTGGCAACCGTCCAAGCGATACCCATAAAAAGCAGCTCAATAAGGAAGAAAGCAATATGCAGGCTTTCTTCGGCAGCAAAGATGGATCTTATTATTTCCTCCATAAGCTCCGCAGTAAGACTTCCGAAGGAAAACGCATCCTCCGGCATTATAAGTTCAACCATAAAGGAATACGCAAAATTGGACAGCAAGCACACCGCAGCGGTTGCCGCCAGCCAGATAAGCGCCATAAGTATCTTTGAATTAAGCAGGCTCGTTCTGGAAACGGGCAGGGTGAATGTTAAATAGCCTTCGTCGGTAAAGAAATTTTTATAATACCTTACCACGATCAGCACGGTTATAAGCATCGAGAAGGCAGAGAGTATAATGGGCCAGTAAGATTCTATAAGATAAGCGGAAAGCATAAAGAGTCCGTTTACCGGCTCAAAAAATTTATACTCCGCATATCCCAAGCCCACCATTGCTCCCGCAAGGGCAGAAAGAACAAACACAACAGGCGCAACGATACGCCATACGGGCCAGATTGCTTTCAGGTCGTGCTTCAGCATTTTACGCATAGCGGAACACCTCCCTGAACTTGGTGTCGATCGACACACCCTCGGTTTCCATCAGTTCGCTTGCCGTGCCTCTGCCGATAATCTTTCCGCCGTAGTTAACGAAAATATATTCGTCCAGCACAGGCTCAACGTCCTGAATAAGGTGGGTGGATATAAGTACCGTCGCACCGGGGTTAAGGTTGCTCACGATAGTGCGCAAAATAAACTCGCGGGCTGCAGGGTCAACTCCTGCTATAGGCTCGTCCAGCAGATATATCTGTGCGTTGCGCGCCATAACGAGTATAAGCTGTACTTTTTCTCTGTTACCCTTGGAAAGGGAGGATATATGAGAATCAGGGTCCAGATTAAGAGATTCCAGCATTTTATACGCCTTCACCTTGTCAAAATCCGGGTAAAATTCCTCAAAATAATCCAACATAGCGCTTATCTTTTTCCGACCGCCTATGTAAGTGCGCTCGGGCAGATAAGATATAAAGTTGTTGGTCGCTTCGCTTCTTCTGTAACCGCAAACGGTAATTTCACCTGCGGTGGGGACAAGCAGACCCGTGAGTATTTTCATAAAGGTCGTCTTGCCGCATCCGTTGGGACCCAGCAGACCGATAATTCTGCCGCTCTCCAATTGGATATCCAGGTTTTCAATGGCAAGCTTTTCCTTGCCGTACCGTTTTTTCAGGCCTTTACATTCAATTACGTACAAAAAACATTACTCCTTTTCGCAAAGCAAAGCTGCGAACTCTTCGGGAGTGAGACCTATCTCCTTTGCGGATTTGATAGTAAATTCAACCAGATCTCTGGTAGCTGCTTTACGCTGAGCCTCAATATTTTCCGGCTTGGTGGTTACCTTTCTGCCGGAAGTGCTGTAGCAAACAGCAAGACCCATAGTCTCCAGTGAAGAGAGTGCACGCTGTGCAGTATTGGGGTTGATACCGGAATCGTTGGAAAGAGAGCGAACAGTGGGAAGAGAATCACCGGGCTTTAATTCGCCGCTTAAGATCGCTCCTCTAAGCTTGTTGATTACCTGACGGTAAATAGGGAAATTTTCATCAAATTGCCAAACCATTGTATAATACCTCCGTATATTTTTGTGGTTATATTATACCACGAATATTATTGATGTGTCAAGATGTTTATTGTATTAATAATACGCATCGCTAAAGAAAATCAGCAAAATTTTCCATAAAGCGGTGAAGAAAAGTACAAAAGCGGGCAATGCCAGAACACATCGAAGCAAATCAAGCAAAACGACCCGCCTTGGCAAAAGGTTTCCTTCGGCGTCTTTGGTTCTTTTTTGCTGTATAATATAGATTACCGAAAATGCAATAAATCCTATTGCGGATAAAAATATAAGTACACTCAAAAACAGAGAACGGTTGGGGTATTTTGAAAGATCGCTTGAAATCGATTTGGTGTAAATCCATTCGTTGACCGCTGTTAAAAACATACCGCCGAAAGCAGACGCGGCAAAAGTAAGGAGAGAAAGTTTAAATTTCAAATACACCTTTTCCGCTGCGGGAGTAACGAACCGCACTATTGCGCCGTATAAAAATACGGGAGAAAGGGAAATAAACCAAAAGCCGAAAAGCTTAACGGCGTGGTCTATCCAATTTGTCGTTTGTAAAGGAGCGTCGGGGTTTACAGCCTGCAAAAGCACGCTCACGGCGATGATCAACAGATCGGGAAAATGTGCGTGTAAAAACATAGCAAAGCTGATTAAAAAAATCCCGGTTATAGGCGCAAAAGCAGCCGCTGCCGTCAATATTGCCCCGCGCTTTTTCATTTTAATAAAACCTCGCTGTTTGTGCCGTAAAAGATATCGTCTTTACCTGCCATCATTTGGCAGAACTTTTCTATACGGTCCCAGTTATCGTCCCCGTCAAATTCGTAGGAATGTCCCCAAACGTAAAATACCGCAGGAGTATCTGTCTGAAGGGATAAAAACTTTTCTGCCAGCTCAAACAGCTTTTCATCGTTATGATGGCAGGTGGGGTGGAATTCCAAAAGGTCTGTCTGCAATTCAAAAGAATAGGTGGGCTTTACCGTACGGGCAAAGTGGAGACCGCATTCCTTTACTATATCCTTTATTTGCTCGTTATAAGCGCCGTAAGCGTATGCCATACCCTTCATTTCGGTGTTCCACATATCTTCAAGGGATTTTTTATCATCCGAAAGCTCGCGTTTTATTTCCTCTGCGGAAAGCTCGGTAAGGTTAAGGTGCTTTGCGCCGTGAACTGCTATCTCGTGTCCTGCCAGCGCCTTTTTAAGTTCATCCTCACGCATGTGGGCGCAGAGGGCGTTTCTGTACGTCCAGTTGTTTTTCGGGTCAAAAAGAGCGGAATTAAGGTTAAAGGTGCATTTCATACCGTAGCGGTTAAAAATCTCCGCCAGTCTTGCATCCTGATACACACCGTCATCATAGCTGAAGGTAAGCGCTTTATTTTTTCCGTTAAACATTTTTGTGCCTCCTTGTAATAGATTTCCTGTAAAAATTGTACATTAATATTTTAATAAAGTCAACCGTAATACTTGAAAAAATTAGCAACTTGTGGCATAATTCAGTTAGTAAATAAATGTGCGGAGGTAAAAATATATGAAAAGATCCGAAATTAATCAGCTTATACTCGAAAACATAGAGTTTTTAAAGGAGATGAAGTTTAATCTCCCTCCCTTTGCATTTTTCACTCCCGAGGAGTGGCAGGAAAAGGGACATGAGTATGACGAGATCCGCCGGAATATGCTGGGTTGGGACGTTACCGATTACGGCAGAGGGGATTTCGGCAAGGTAGGTCTGTTCCTGTTTACCATCCGCAACGGCAATCTTAAAACGGGGGATCCCAAGCCCTATGCGGAAAAACTGCTTATTACCGATGAAGACCAGTACAGTCCTATGCACTTCCATTGGAACAAAATGGAGGATATTATAAACCGCGGCGGCGGTGTGCTTTGCGTTGAGCTTTATTCGAGAGGGGAAAACGATACTTTAGGCACCGAGCCCGTAACCGTTAAGTGTGACGGACGTGAGTTTGCCGTTCCCTCGGGCACCGTGCTCCGTCTTATGCCCGGAGAGAGTATAACTCTCCTGCCCGGTCAGTACCACGCATTCTGGGCAGAAAAGGGAAGCGGAAAATGTCTGCTGGGCGAGGTAAGTATGGTCAACGACGATAACACGGACAACCGTTTTTACGAGCCTCAGGCAAGATTTACCAATATAGAGGAGGATTGCCCGCCCGTATACCTCCTTTGCAACGAATATCCCGAGGCAAAGTAATATGAAAATACTTGCTTTCGGTGAGATCCTCTGGGATATTTTCGGAGGAGAGCAAAAATTAGGGGGCGCACCCTTAAACTTTATTACCCATTGTACCCGTCTCGGCGCGCAGACACAGATAATCTCCGCCGTGGGCAAGGATACTTTGGGCAAAGCGGCTTTGGATATGGTCAAAATGTCGGGCGTGGGCACGGACTATATCGAAACTCTTAAAAAAATACCCACAGGATATTGCGAGGTAACGCTGGACGAAAACGGCACTCCTTCATATTACCTTGCGTCCGGCGTGGCGTACGATAACATTCCCTGCCCAAAGAGGATAGATAAAGATTACGACGCTTTGTACTTCGGTTCTCTCGCTTTGCGGGAGGAAAAGAGTATGGAAAGCTTTTTAAAGCTTGTTTCCAAGGGCGTTGCAAAAGAGGTTTTTTGCGATATAAACGTGCGCCAGGATTTCTGCACAGGCGAAATTTTGGAAACCTGCCTTAAAAACGCAACTATTCTTAAATTCAGCCGTGAGGAAATGGAAATTTTCGGCAAAGGATCTCTTATCGCCACCGCCGAATACATTCTTTCCGTTTACACAAATATACACACCGTGGTTATAACTATGGATGCGGAAGGCGCCTGCTGTTTTACCCGCAAGGGAAGATGGTTTGCAAAGAGTCCCCAGTCCGAGGTCGTTTCCACCGTTGGCGCAGGGGATTCCTTCTCCGCCGCCTTTCTTGTGAATTATCTTGCGGGTGAAAAGGTTTCCGTGTGTCTTAACCGCGCCTGCACTTTAGGCTCTTACGTTGTTACACAGCTTGGCGCTATCCCCGAATATCCCGAAGACTTACTCAAACAGATAAAGCCATAAAAACGAGGTGTATTTATGAGCGACAGAGAAAAACGGCTTACACGGTTTTTGGCAACCGTAAAAAGCCGAATAGTAAAAAGAAGATATCCTTGCACAGACATTACCTTTGCTCCCTGCGGATACAAGTGCGATGAGCCTTTGCCCACCAAATTCACCCCGTTTGAAAAAGATATGCGCTGGGGCGAAAAAAAGGACAGTCACTGTCTGTTTAACCTTAAATTCACCCTGCCCGAAAGCGAGCGCGGTTCTTCTCTCCGCCTCCGTGTGGATACGGATAAGGACGGCTGGAACGTATACAACCCCCAGTTTATTATATACGAAAACGGAAAAGCGCTTCAGGGCTTGGATACAAACCACCGCACCGTGGAAATAGATTACAAGCAGGAATATAATTATCTGCTGTACGCATACACGGGCTCTTTGGTGGATAACCTTCCTCTTAACGTAGAGGCAGAGGTTTACGATGCAGACACAAAGGCTTTGTATTACGATCTTTTGGTGCCCTTTGAGATATGCAAAATTTCAAAGCCCGACAGCCGTGAATACGAAGTAATAATGTCTGTTCTTATCGGCGCACTCAATCTTCTCGACCTGCGTGTGCCCGATTCAGAGGAGTTTTACGAATCCGTAAAGGCTTCCCGCAAGTATTTAAAGGAAAACCTTTATGAAAAACACAAAGGCGGGGACGGAACTACCGCAATTTGCATAGGTCATACCCACATAGATATTGCCTGGCTGTGGACCTTGGCACAGACGAGGGAAAAAGCACAGCATTCCTTTGCCACCGTGCTTGCTTTACTTGAAAGATACCCCGAATATATCTTTATGTCCAGCCAGCCTCAGCTTTTTGAATATATAAAGCAGGAAGACCCCGCTTTGTATGCCCGTGTAAAGGAAATGGTAGCCTTGGGCAGAATAGAGCCGGAAGGCAGTATGTGGGTGGAGGCAGACTGTAATCTTACGTCGGGCGAATCTCTGGTGCGCCAGATCATCCACGGAAAACGGTTTTTCAAGGATGAATTCGGTGTGGATAACCACATTTTGTGGCTGCCCGATGTATTCGGTTATTCCGCCGCCCTTCCCCAGATATGCGTAAAAAGCGGAATAGACACCTTCCTCACCTCCAAAATAAGCTGGAACGATACCAACCGTATGCCCTACGATACATTTATCTGGAAGGGTATTGACGGCACGGGAATCTTCACCTACTTCCTCACCGCTCAGGACAAGCAGAGAGGGGTGGACAGCACCCGCTACACCACCTACGTTGCTACCACAGATCCCGCCTGCGTTGCGGGAGCTTACGACAGATATTCCCAAAAATCTCTCACAGACAAAGTGCTTGTTACCGTGGGATGGGGTGACGGCGGCGGTGCCACCACAGAAAAAATGGTGGAAAAAGGCGCCCGTCTTTATGAGGGACTCCCCGGTTGCCCCAAGGTAGAGTACGTTCACGCAAGTAAATATCTTAAAGAGCTTAAGGACTCCACAGAGGGTAAATTGCCGGATTGGAGAGGAGAACTGTACCTTGAATACCACAGAGGCACCTATACCTCCGCCGCAAAGAACAAGCTGTATAACCGCAAGGCGGAGAATTTGTTAAGACTGCTTGAAACCGCCCTTTCCGTAAACAGCATTAAGGAGGGTAAAGAATTCCCCGTATCCGAATGGGACAGACTGTGGAAGATAATCCTTTTAAACCAGTTCCACGATATTATTCCCGGTTCTTCCATTCCCGAAGTGTATGCGGACAGCCGCAAGCAGTACGACGAACTGTTTGAAACGGGCGGAAAAATGCTTTCCGCTTCCCTTGAAGGTCTGCTGGGAAAAGAGGAAAACGGTGAATATATCGCCGCCTTTAACCCTCTGCCCTTTGAATTTTCGGGCGCTGTAGGGGAATACGAGGTTAAAAACATCCCCGCAAAGGGATATGCCTGCGTAAAGGCGTTAAAAGCGCATTGCGGCGTAAAGGTTGAAAAACACCGCATAATATCGGATAAATATACCGTCACCTTCGATAAAGATTATAACATAATCTCTGTTGTCGATACCGACGGTACCGAATATATAAACGGCAAAGGAAATTATCTCTATGCCTGCGAGGATATTCCTCTTAATTACGATAGCTGGAACGTAGAGGATTACCACGAGGAAAAGAAGTGGTTTATTAACGACGTTTCCGAAGTAAAAGAAATTACCCAAGGACACCGCAGGGGTATACGCATAGTGCGTAAGTTTATGAATTCGGTGATCACCCAGTATATCACCCTTTCGGATTACGACGACAGACTGGAATTTTCCACCACCGTGGATTGGAAAGAAAAGAATCTCCTGCTCAAGACCGCTTTCGACGGCGCTGTGAACACGGATACCGCCGTTTACGATATTCAGTTCGGCCACGTTTCCCGTCCCACCCACAAGAATACCTCTTGGGATCAGGCTCGGTTCGAGGTCTGCGCCCATAAATACGGTATCGTGGCGGATCACGGAAAGGGAATTGCCCTTATTAACGATTGCAAATACGGCTATTCCGCAGACGGCTCTACCATACGCCTGTCCTTAATCAAATGCTCGGGATATGCCAACGAGTTTATAGATCTGGATACCCATTCCTTTACTTATGCGCTCCTGCCCTTTAAGGGAGATTTCAGGGATGCGGGCGTTATCGAAAGCGCATACGCACTCAACGAGCCTCCCGTAACCTACGCGGCGGCAAAGGAAGTGTCGGCGTTTGCGCCCTTCACCGCAGAAGGGGAGGGCGTGTATTTCGAAACCTTCTGTCCCTCCGAGGACGGCAAGGGATACATCCTCCGCGGCTATGAAGGACACAACAGCGAAGCAAAAGCAAACGTAAAATTCAATTTCCCCCACAAAAAAGCATACGTTTGCGATCTTACGGAAAAATATCTGTACGATCTTCCCGCAGACGGTACACTCACCCTTAAACCCTTTGAAATTATAACCATCAAAGCAGAGATATAAATTGACTTTGCCGGTATAGCGTGGTATATGGAAATATGCAAACAACAGATAAATCAAAGCTTGCGCAAAGAAAGCCAACGAGGTTATATGGGTTTGATTATAGTGGCTGCGGTACGTATTTCGTAACCATATGCACACAGGGTAAAAAGCAAGTCCTGTCAAAAGTAATACCCTTGCAGGAAGCGAATACAGAGAATGTAGGGCAGGGGCTTGCCCCTGCCGATATAGACCTATTACCTTGCGGAAAGATAGCTATGGAACAATTAAAGCTTCTCGAAACTCGTTTTCCCTGTGTTACCGTATACGATTATGTGATTATGCCCGACCACATTCATATCATTTTAAACATTTGGTATGAGCACGGAACGGCAGAGGCAAGCCTCTGCCCTACGTTGTCCCATGTAGTCGGCGTGTTCAAATCGCTTACAACAAGAATTTGCAATCGTTATTGTCACAAAGGCAAGTTGTTTCAATCGTCGTTTTACGATCACATAATTCGTAACGATAAGGATTATGAAAAAACGTCGGAGTATATTGCAAATAATCCTCAAGCCTGGTTATACAAACAAAACTATTGCAGATGATAAAAATAACGTAAATTCTAACATAAAAGCTAAAGGAGAAAAACATGGATACAATTAAGTTTAACAAGAAAAATTCCGTTGTTATTGCCCACAGAGGTCTTTCCGGTCTGGAAAGAGAAAACACCAACGTGGCTTTCGTCGCCGCAGGTCAGCGCAGCTATTTCGGCGTAGAGACCGACGTATACCGCACTCTTGACGGCAAATACGTGCTCCATCACGATACATCCACAAAGCGCACCGCTATTGACGATCTCACCATCTTTGAATCCACCTTCGATACCCTTCGCGCCATTCAGCTTACGGATACAGACGGCGTTACCAAGCGTGCAGACCTGCGTATTCCCACTCTGGAAGAATACATCCGCACCTGCAAACGCTACGATAAGGTTTGCGTTCTGGAATTCAAGACCGTTTACCCCGTAGAGCATATCGCAGAAATGGTAGAGATAATCAAAAAGGAAGAGTATCTGGATAAGGTCATCTTCATCTCCTTCGCATACGAAAACCTTACCCGTCTTCACGAGGTAGTTCCCGGCCATCCCTGCCAGTTCCTCGCTTGGCAGTGGACAGACGATCTCTTTGATAACCTGCAGAGAGACGGCATCGACCTTGACGCATACTACGGACTCCTTACCGAAGAGCGCGTAGCGGAAGCACACCGCCGCGGTCTGGTAGTAAACGCCTGGACCGTAGACGATCCCAAGGCGGCAGAGCAGCTGGCATCATGGGGAGTGGATCAGATAACCTCTAATATATTAGAGTAATGGCGACTTGCTAAACAGCGCAGATCGAAACGCAAAAAAGAGTATAAAAGAAAGGCGAGAGATTTTAGTGTATCTCTCGTCTTTTTGTTTTGCACCTATTAAGGTAGGAATTTGCTTGCAAATTCCTTTAAGTTTTGCGTTTCTAAACGCTTTTAGCCGGTGGGCAGTAGATTTCTACAGCTCCACACGTCTAAAAGACGTTTTCTGCATCTGTTTATCCAGCCGCCCGCTTCAATCAGACTTTGGCTACTACAGACAGCAGTTTCGTCTATATTGTAGGGCAGGGGCTTGCTCCTGCCGTTTTTCACAGACGGCAGTTTTTCGAAAATGGTTTGGTTTATTTTGCGTTGTCATCAAACTGCTTTTCGGCTTTTTTTATAACTTCCCAAAACTCTTCTTCAGTCATAAGCGGTCCGTAATACCGGTCAAGCTTTTTGGCATATTCGTCTATCAGCGCTGTGTCGGAATCCTCGAAAAAAAGTTTTTCCAGTTCCTCTTCAAACCTGCGTTCCAATTCTTCAATCTTCTCACCACGAG
Organism: Clostridia bacterium; assembly: GCA_017399965.1. Taxonomy (GTDB): domain Bacteria; phylum Bacillota; class Clostridia; order Oscillospirales; family CAG-382; genus SFLA01. The sequence goes on from JAFQAP010000006.1 coordinate 13,006, forward strand.
CATTAAAGACCGTTTTTGCCCATTTAAGGTCGGCAGAAGTGCATGTGCCAAGCTCGGCTGTCATACGAATCTTAAAAGTTCTCAAGAATAATTCTTCTTTTGATTCAGCGCAGGTTCTGATATGGATGAAGGCGGACGCAAAAGCTAATGTTCTCACTTCTTCAAGAGTATCATCTGTCCACGCGGAATCGTCCTCTGCACATTGCAAAAGATGTTCACATTCCGGACAGAATGAATGCAGCTCGCACTCATTCGGATAGCCCGGAGTAAGCTTAAGAGTGTTCATAACTCTATCATTATTACACTCAGTTTTATTTGAACGCTTTATCACCGCAAACCTCCCTATATCCATACGATATACCTGATTATAAAACATTTTGTTTTGTATGTCAATATAACATTTTGTTCTGCATATAATCTTCTTGAATGATAACGAAGGGAAGAGCTATATGTATCGCCGAATAAGAGATTTACGAGAAGATGCTGATCTGTACCAAAAAGATTTGGCAGAATACCTGCAGTGTTCACAAGTTTGCTATTCTCATTATGAAATCGGGAAAAGAGATGTTCCTACAGACGTTCTTATAAAATTAGCGCGTTTCTACAACACCAGCGTTGATTACCTGCTGGGATTGACCGACGAAAAAACACCATACCCAAAAACAAAATAGTAAAAGCACAGAGTTTCTCTGTGCTTTTGTTTTTTGCTCCGCAAAAACTTACCGAAACGCCGTGTCGCAGACGCGGCATATCACGCATTCGTTAGAATGCATATCACGAACACGGAGAGTTCATATCACGTGCGCAAGCACATATCACGCATCCGCAGGATGCACCAAAAGCGCTTCTGTCAGCTCTTTTACTCCGTGGGCAACGTAGTCCGCGCCTGCTTGCTCGTGCTCGCCTTCCTCTGCGCAATCCATATACACGCCGAAGCAGGCGATACCCACCTTGTGGGCGCCCTCGGTATCGTACTTTCTGTCGCCGATAAGGAGCACCTCGCTTTTATCGGGGGAGCCGAATCTGCGTATAGCCTCCTCCACGACCTGATGCTTGTGGGCGCGGCTATCCCCGAAGGTGGCGCCTGTTATTTTGTCAAAATACTTGGCAATATCAAAATGCTCAAGTATCTTTTTTGCATATTCCTCGGGCTTGGAGGTGGCGGTGCCCAAAAGCACGCCGCTTTCCTTCAACGCCTTAAGCAGTTCGGGGATCCCGTCAAAAACGTGTCCTTCATAAAGTCCCGTTACCGAATATCTCTCGCGGTAGAAAGCAAGTGCTTGCTCGCTTTCCTCGGCAGTCATACCGCTGAAGTTTACAAAGGAATATTTAAGGGGCGGGCCCATATATTTTTTCAAGGTTTCCGTATCGGGAACGGGGTACCCCAGCTTTTCGTGAGCGTAGCACACGCAGTTGAATACGCCCGCATCGGTATTGACCATCATTCCGTCCAGATCAAAGAGTATATATTTATATTTTTTCATTTCACAGCTTTTGCCACAAGCTCTGCCAGATACTTGTGTCCTTCCTTGTTGGGATGGGGGTCTACGTTGCTTCCGTCGGGAAGTGCGTTAATAAGATTTCCTTCGTATTCCTTAAAGGGAGTGTATATCTCGCATACGGTGTATCCGTTTTCCTCCGCGCCTTGTTCGATAACATCGTTCAGACTTATAACGCTGCTGGCGGAAACTGCGGCAAAGGAAAGCTGAAAACCGTTTTGCTCTACCTTGAATTCGGTAAAATCACGGTAGGGGTTGTAAACCGTCTGGAAAACTATCCGGGCATCGGGATTGACCCGGCGGAGAGAAGCGATGATCTGGGGAAGCTCGGTCTTGAATCTGTCAATTCCTTGGGCAACCTCGTTCATAACGTCGGTAACGTCAAGCGTTTCGGAGGCGGTGCCGTTTTGCAGGGATTCAAAATAGGGAATAAGCGCATCTGCCGCCTTAAGCACGTTGTTTGCGCCGATAGAAAGCACTATAACCGTGGCGTCCTTCAGCTTTTCGCAGTTGCCTTCCGCCAAAAGCTCAAGCAGGTCTGCGCCATCGTCGCCGGAAACAGCATAATTATATACCGCACAGCCGTATTCTTCGGCTATAAGCGAAGAATATCTTTCCTTTTCCTCGTCTGCAAGACCGTATCCCGCCGCAATGGAATCTCCAAAGAAAACCACCACGTCATCCGCCGTAAGACCTTCTGTCTGCTCGGGCAGGCTTGCTTCAACACTTTGCTCGGAATTTTCCTGCGGTACAGAAGGCTCGTCGATATCCACACTCATATTTATATCCACTTCACAGCCGAACATAGCTGTGCAGAGGATAAGACACAAAGCAAATACCAAAATTTTTTTCATAAAACACCCTCCTCTTTCAAAATTCCGTCAACGTAATCCTTTATCTCGAATTCCGTTTTTTTATTTAAGAACATATCCTTTTCACATTCGTATGCGCCGCCGTTGGTATTTCTGTTTTTGCCCCAGTGCATAGAGCAAAGATATTTTCCGTTTCCTCTGCATTCAAATCCGTAGGGGGAGGAATAGCAGAACTTTTCCTCTGCTTTTGTAAGGTTTACGTCTGTTTTATAAAGGGTTTCTTTGGGCTGGTATTTTTCGCTTCCGCCGTAGGTGGAAAACCAAAATTCGCCGGTGGTGCGGTCGTAATCCAGATTTTGTATGCCAAACACGGTGTTGCCGGTTTTTATGGGATATTCGGTTTCGTAAACTCCGTCAAGGGTAAATCGCAGCAGTATGTTGTTTTCGTATTTTTCACCCGTGTCCAGAGCGCAGGCAACGAACATACGCCATTCCTCCGTGCCGGGAATTTTGCCGATAGCCACACCGTCTATACCCTGAAATCCTCGGGTGTCTTTATCCGTGCCCTTTAAGGATTTGTAGTAATCGCATATATCCAAATTTATTATATTCACGGTTTCCAGCGTCTCCGCATCAAAAACGTATATTTTAAAGGAAGTCCAATCGTTCCAGGCGTGGCCGGGCAGACAGTTTCCCATATAGGAAGCGTACAGCTTGCCGTCGTGGTAATCAATATCCCCCAAATGTCCGCCAAAGACAGGAACACAGCGCTTGACCGTGCTTTCGTGGGTGGTTTTTACGACCGTATCCGTAAAGGACCAGTAAACGTATTTATCGTCTGTGGTAAATCCCTGCATATGCAGGTTTTGATGTAAAGATTCAGCGTATCTCATTATATTTTCACCTCGAAAAAGATTATATAACAATAAATTATAAATGTCAATTAAATGAAAAATAAAAGACTGCCACAAAAGACAGTCTTTAAAATATTTTTATGACAATAAATTTCCGCGTGCGTCTTTAGAATTACGGTTAGAAACTATCTTTATAGCTTCAACCAACGCCCAGACGGAGTTTGCTGTTACCAAAGGCAGACCGGTAATATACATTTTTTGCCGTTTTTTGTCAAGACTACATAAACAGATTTTGTATGCTTCCCCAAATCAGACCGCATGCGGCGGAAGCAAGTAAAATGAAGTGGGGTTTTGCTTTTTTATATACCAAAAACAGGCACAGCCCCAGAGTTATTACGGAAAACAGCATTTCAAAGGTGAGTATGCTTTGCAGGGAAAAACCGTAGGGCAAAAACACCTCTGTGCCGATAGATATCATCGCCGCGGATATAAGGGCGATCGCCGCAGGGCGTAATCCCCGCATAGCACCGGCAACGTAACGGTTTGCAATGAATTTTTTGTAAAACCGGGCTATTATCATTATAATTATCAGGGAGGGGAGCGTAACGCCGGCGGTTGCCGCAACAGCGCCGGGAATACCTGCCACGTTAAAGCCCACGTAGGTTGCCATGTTTATGGCAATAGGACCGGGTGTGCTTTCGCTTATGGCGATAAAATCAATTATCTCCTGCATTTCCATCCAGCCTTGGGAGGTGACCTGCTCTGCTACCAGCTCTACCATAGCGTAGCCGCCGCCAAATGTGCAGACGCCTATCTTAAAGAATATCCAGAGAAGAGTTAAGACCTGTATCATTTTTTATCCCTCCTCAAAGAAACCAGTACGCTGCCCAAACCTATAAGCCCCGCGGAAATAATAACGGGTATGGTGCCTGCGCCGAGTATTGCCACGGCACAAAAAGCAAGGGCAAACATAACGTAAAAGAACGCATCTTTTTTGCAGGAGGAAAACATCTTTAAAAACGCCTTGAGTATAAGGGCAATAACCCCCACGCGCACTCCCATAAACATATAGTTTATGGCTTCTATGCTTTTAAAGAAATCAAAAAAAGAGGCAATAAACACCATTATAATAAACGGCGGCAATACCGTACCCAAAGTGGCAATAATGCTTCCCAAGGTTCCCGCCGCTCTGTATCCAACGAAAGTGGCGGTGTTTACCGCAATGGGACCGGGCGTGCTTTCCGCCACGGTGACTATATCAAGCATTTCCTCGTCGGTTATCCATTTCTTTTTATCAACGGCTTCTGCGGACATAAAGCTTATCATCGCCGCACCGCCTCCGAAGGTAAGCGCGCCTATCTTAAAAAAGGACCAGAAAAGCTCTCCGTATGTGCTTAGCTTTTTGTTACCCATATTCAAAGTCTCCTTTAATACAGTATGATACTATTTTATTGGGAAAATGTCAAGAACAGGTGATCCGCAAAAAAGGCGTGTTTAAAATTTTTTAAAATTTTCTTAAATCTATTGACACATTTCGTCGAAAGTAGTATTATAGACACACTAACCGAATAGAGCTATATGAAATCAGCAGGAGATAAGGATTTAAGCCTTTCCAAAGGGGTAATACTCTCGGGTGTCTTTAGGACGGAGACTGTTGACGGATGGCAATCTGGAGAAGTTCGCCGTGTGCGAATGCCGAAGGGGCAAGTGGCTTTTTAAAAAGCCATAATCTCTCAGGCAAAAGGACAGATCAATTAACCGCACGTTTTTTCGTGCTTTGTGTCGCTTTTTCACCGCTGTCCGAAAGGTCGGCGGCTTTTTTTGTCGGGGTCCCCGAGAAGCCGTTAGGCTTCTTGGGGTGATTTATTCGGAAAAAATTTACGGAGGTTCATTTTTATGGACAAATTCTTACAAGCGGTAGAAAGCGTAAACGGCGAAATAAACAGTGTCGTATGGGGCGCTTTCGGTCTGCTTCTTCTTGTCGGTACCGGTATAATCGTTACGGTGCTCACCAAATTTTTCCAGGTTTCTCACGTAGGACTTTGGTTTAAACACACTCTGGGCAGTATGTTTAAAAAAGACGTTATTAAGCACACCAAGGAAAAGGGCGTAATTTCTCCTTTCCAGGCGCTTTGTACCGCGCTTGCCGCAACGGTAGGTACCGGTAATATCGCAGGTGTTGCCGCCGCTATATGCGTTGGCGGCGCAGGCTCGGTATTTTGGATGTGGGTAGCCGCATTCTTCGGTATGATGACCAACTATGCCGAAAATGTGCTTGGTATCTTCTTCCGCAGAAAGAACGAAAACGGCGAATGGGCAGGCGGTGCAATGTACTATCTTGCCGACGGTCTGGGCAAAAAAACGGGTATGAAATACGTGGGAAAAGGTCTTGCAATCCTTTTCTGTATCTTTGCAATGCTGGCTTCTTTCGGTATCGGAAGTATGGGTCAGGTAAACAAAATCGTTACCAACGTAGCGCAGGCGTTTGACGTATCCGCCCTTTCTTCCGTAGAAGTGTTCAGCGGAGTTTCTCTTTATAACATCATTCTCGGCGCAGTTATTATGGTGCTTACCGCACTTATCACTCTGGGCGGATTAAAGAGAATTGCTTCTGTTGCAGAAAAAATAGTTCCCTTTATGGTAGTGCTCTTCGTTTTGGGCAGCGTGACTATCATCGGCGTAAACTATGCAAATGTTTTCCCTGCTTTTAAGGCTATTTTCGTTAACGCATTCAAGCCCGAAGCATTTGTGGGCGGCGGTATCGGCGTAGTTATAAGCAAGGTAGTTACTCAGGGCTTCAAGCGCGGTGTGTTCTCCAACGAAGCCGGCTTGGGTTCCTCTGTTATGGTCCACTCCAATTCAAACGTAAAAGAGCCCGTAAAGCAGGGTATGTGGGGCATCTTCGAAGTGTTCGCGGACACTATGATCGTCTGCACCATGACCGCCCTCGTTATCCTTACCGCAGGCGGACTTAACGGCGGCGTGTTCAACGCTGTTACCGGCGAGATCGCCGCAGGATATACCGATGCGACTTTGGTAGGCGGTGCCTTCAACACGGTGTTCTCTTGGGGAAATATCGGCGAAAAATTTATCGCCGTTACCATGTTCCTCTTTGCATTTACCACCATTCTCGGCTGGTCTCATTACGGCTCAAAGGCTTGGGAATATCTCTTCGGCGCAAAGACGACGTTTATTTTCCGCATTATTCACGTTATCACCGTAGTTTTCGGTGCGGTGCTCACATCTTCTCTGGCTTGGGATATTTCCGATACCTTTAACGGACTTATGATGATCCCCAACCTTATCGGCGTTCTTGCCCTTTCTCCTCTGGTCGTAAAGATCACAAACAACTATTTAAGAAGAACAAAGAAGGGCGAAAATATCGATCCTATGTATAATTTCGACCCCGAGATCCAGGCGCAAGAGGCTGCAAGGGAAACAGAAGAATAGAAACAAAAATCCGCCCAAAAGGCGGATTTTTTTAATGATGAATGATGAATGCGACGCGACGCTTCGCATCGCTAAATGAGGAATTATGGAAAGTTTTTTGCAAAAATGCAAAAAACAAATTTGATATAGGCGCATCGTGATACGCCCATACGGTTATCGAACAGCCGTGGGAAATATCAAACCGTAGGGGACGTCGTCCCCGACGTCCCGCGAACTGTTCGCAGGTCACTAACGTCTATAATAGCCGTGGTTTTCGATATGTAAAATAGGAGAAGGTAGGACGCCTGACCACCCCAAAAAACCTGCGGTTTTTCGGGGACCCCGAGGATATTTAGCGCAGAAGAAATCTTTTGCGAGCGATAGCTGTAGTAAACTACAGCGAGCGACGCGAAAATTTATAAAAAACGCAAAATAAAAAGGAATCTGTGTGCAGATTCCTACCAAAAAACAAAAGCAAAAAGCGAGAGAAAAACTGAAATCTCTCGCATTAATAATTACGGTATAAAACCTTTGC
>JAFQAP010000001.1 GCA_017399965.1 Clostridia bacterium
AGCATACATACAAGATTTTTCGTCTTGCGTGTGTGCTCTTTCTGCTTGTAATAGGGGTTGGGGCTTAGCCCATTCAGGATTTGTCTGGACAAATGCGATGCTCGCACTTAGCGGTATTTTTGAATTCTCCGCTAAGGATATTACCCTATACGTTCTCTGTCCTTTTTTTGTTGATCTGCCTGTTTATTTTCCCTTTAATTTTTCCATTAAAATATCCGCGGCGAAATCTTGTATGGGAATGTAACGCTTGCGGCTTTCGGAAGTGAATATTATCTTTTTTCCGTCCTCGCTCAATTCGTAGGAGGAAAACTCGCGTCTGTCTATAATATGCGCCCGCAAAATTCCCGTCCACGCCACGTAATCGGCGGTTATGCGCAGATTATACAGCGTGGGTGTGGTTCCCCAAAACTCCAAAAGTTTGTATTGGGTGTCTTCGGGGTTTTCGGAACGGTCGATCAGCTTTTTTATCTGCTTTACGGTGGTGAAATCAAATCCCCGCACCAAAATTATTGTTCCCGCAACAAGAAACAAAGCGGAAAACGCCAAAGACGTATACGCCTTTTTCATATCCGGCGCTTCTGTGGTTTCGTCCATTATAACGTAGGTCTTGAACTCTTCGGGCAGTTTTTCCACTCCCAGTGCGTTTCCGATATATCTGCGGTAGTACACCTCGGAAACATCGTCCATATCCTGCATTCTGCCGAAAATATTGATCTTTTCGTCCAAAAAGCCGTCTTTTTTAAGGGCAAGATGCACTTTAAGCATCTTTTCCTTGCCCACACGCACGGCGCAGAACGTGTTTTCCCCCGCGGGAATAATAATTTCCACACAGTCGTTGCCGAACCAGGATTTATATCTTAAATATTCCGCACTTACAAAGGTTATGTCCGTGCAAATTTTTTTGCCCTCCAATTCCTCGGGGGAAGCGGTATACAAAGAGTATACGGGCTGTGTTTCGGGAAACACCTTCCACCCTCCGTACCAAAATACGCAGACAGCCAAAAACAGAATAGCCGCGCCTACTATACGGTTAATGAGCCCCGTGTCCCTTTGCACTATTTTTAAAATGGCATATTCCTTTTTCAAGCCCTCACCGCCCTTTACACAAAAGTATACCATATTTATTTTCCGTTGTAAACCGTTGTTTCCTTTTTTTAGCGTAAAAATTCACCCCAAGATACCTTGCGGCTTCTTGGGGTGAGTCTTTGTTATTACCGATCCTGTTCCGTTTCGTTTTCTTCGCACACAGAGCATTCAAACACTTCTTTTCCTTCCAAACGTTCATCGCTCTCGTACAGCGAAAAGACCAAATGGAATCCTGCTTCAAAACCGCATTCTATAAGCTGTTCCATATCGTTGTAGGAAACGTCTATATGAATTACATCATCTTCCCGTTCGGTAGGAATAAATCCGGCTTTAAGCCATTTGTACAGATCATCGGGGTCGCATCTCTTGGTGCCGGGCATGGGCTTTTCCCCTTGGGTTTCTCTATAATCATAAGCACCTACCGCAAGGCGGACAATGTATTTTGTATCTCCAAGAAAATGGTTGTGTACTCCCATGCAATCATGAAACCGAGTAGAATAATGGGGGTACGGCTCCCACGCATTCGCCCCTTGAGGCAAAATAACATCATAATGAACAGGCAGGTCTTCAAGAAAATCCCATTCGTAACCGTAGCTCCAAGTCCGCCACTGCTCCGTGTCTTCCAACACTTCGCTTTCCTGCGTAGAAACTTCTTCGGAAACTTCTCTTATATTGCTTTCGCTTATATCCGCTTTACTCTCTTCGGGAGTATCACAGCCCGCAAACATAGCTGTAAACATAAGAAAACAAAGTAAAATACTTGTAAATTTAATCAGTTTCATTTAAATACTCCTTTCAGGTTGCATATATAATACTTTTGAAACGACAAAAAGGTTACATAAAAAGAAAAAACTTTTTTTAAAAAATCTCCGCATATTTATTTTACTATATTATCCCTGTGGTTTTCATTATGCAAAACACATCAAATTCACTCACCCTTGTTGTGCACAACAAACAAAATACTTTGCCGTGTTTTTAAAAACACAAAATCTTTTCAAAAAGGTTGTATTTTTATTCCTTTTGTGCTAAACTCAAAATGTAAAAACAAAATTATTTTTTACCTATAAAAAGGAGATATGTATTATGAAATTTCCCGTAGCGCTTCAGCTTTATTCCATAAGAACGGATATGGAAAAGGACGTGCTTTCCACCCTTAAAGCGGTAAAGGATATGGGCTATGACGGCGTAGAGCTGGCAGGTCTTTACGGTATCGCTCCCGCACAGATGAAAGCGTATCTGGATGAGGTTGGGCTGACTCCCGTTTCCGCCCACGTTCCTCTTGCGGAAATGCTTGCGGACGTAGATAAAGTTATCGCAGATTACAAAACTGTGGGCGTTCAGTACATAGTTGTTCCTTATCTTGAAGAGGAGCGCCGTCCCGGCAACCCGGGCTTTGCAAAATGTGTAGAGGACGTAAAGGCTCTTGCAAAAAAATGCGCCGAAAACGGACTTCCTCTCCAGTACCACAACCACGATTTCGAATTCAAGACAGTAGACGGTGAGTACGGCTTGGATATTTTCCTTTCCTCCGCACCCGAGCTGGGCTTGGAACTGGATACCTGCTGGGCTTCCGTTGCAGGAGTAAACGCAGGTAAATACCTCCGTTCCTACAAGGGCAGAACCCCCGTACTGCATCTTAAAGATTACTACAAGTCCGAAGGCAAGGCAGGCAAGCTTTATAACCTTATCGGTATAGATGACAATGCTTCCCCCGAGGAAGAAAGCTCCTTTGAGTTCCGTCCTCTGGGCAAGGGCTTGCAGGATGTGGATGCGCTCCTTTGCGCCGCAAGACACAGCGATGTTAAGTGGATAGTGGTAGAGCAGGATGAGCCTTCCATGGGTCTTTCCCGCCTTGAATGTGCAAAGCAGAGCATGGAATATCTCAAAGCGTTCAACCCCCAGACCACTCTGCGTATGGGTGTTGTGGGAGCAGGTAATATATACACAAACGGCCACGCTCCCGGTTATGCAAAGATAAATAACGCAAAGGTCGTTGCCGTTGCGGATATAAACGAGGAAAGAGCGCGTATCGCCGCAGAAAAGCTGGGCGTACCTTACTTTACCTCCGTAGAAGAGATGTGCGCCGAAGCAGAGATCGACGCAGTTGACATCTGCACCTGGAACAACGGCCACGCGCCCGTATGTATCGCCGCCGCCAACGCAGGCAAGCACGTTCTGTGCGAAAAGCCTATGGCTCGCAGTGCAGACGAGGCAAGAGCGATGGAAAAAGCCGTTAAGGATGCAGGAGTAAGATTTATGCTGGCGGTTCCCGGCAGATTCGGCAACGCAAACTGCTATATCCGCGAGCTTTACGAAAAAGGCGAGCTGGGCGAAGTTTACTACGGCAAGACAGCATACGTCCGCCGCAGAGGAACTCCCACAGGCTGGTTTACCGATCTTGAGCACGCAGGCGGCGGTCCCGTTTATGATATCGGTATCCACGGTATCGACGCGGCTTGGTATCTTATGGGCACTCCCAAGCCTACCCGTGTAAGCGCGATAGTAAACACCAAAATAGGCGATTATCAGACCAAAGGCGTAACCAAGTGGCAGGGCACTCCTTGCCCCGATAACCAATTCAACGTAGAGGATTCGGGCATGGGCGTTATCCACTTCGAAAACGGCGCAATGCTTTCTTTCGAGGCAACCTGGGCTATTAACGCTCCCGACGGAAGCAGTACTATTGTATGCGGCTCCAAGGCAGGCGCAACCGTAAGCCCCCTCACCGTTTACGGCGAGCGTGAAGGCTATCTTTCCACAGACAGCATAAAGGTTTTGGATAACGACCGTTTCGCTGCCGAGATCGAGCATTTTGCAGATAAGGTTATGAACGGCGGCGAGGTAAGATATCCTATCGAGCAGGCTATCCAGATGCAGGAAATGCTGGATGCTATATATCTTTCCGGTAAAGAAGGAAGAGAGGTTATTATATGAAAACAGCAGTAAGCTCCTGGAGCTACCACAGATTATTGGATACAGGCGCACTTTCCTGGGAAGGCGCTGTTGACCACGCGGCATCTATCGGCGCTACGGGCTTTGAGTGCGTGCTTAACGATCTTGACCCCGATTTTGCGGCACATATATTCAAATACATAAGAGAAAAAGGGCTTGAAGCTCCCATCTATACTACGGGCGCAAACTTCCTTGTTCCCAACCCCGAAGCAGAGGTAGAGCGTGTAAAGAAGCATATAGACGTTGCCGCCGCAAACGGCGTAACTATGATGCGCCACGACGTTGCCTGGGGCTTTTACGAAGGCTATGAGGGTGAACAGACAATCGAAGCCGCAGTAGAGATCATGGCACCTGCTATCCGCGAAGTTGCCGCCTACGGCGAAAGCAAGGGCGTTATTACCTGCAGCGAAAACCACGGCAGACTGTTTCAGGACAGCGACCGTGTCCGCAAGGTATACCGCGGGGTAAACCACAAAAATTACCGCTTCTTGTGCGATATCGGCAATTTCGGCGGAGTGGATGAAGATTGCGCTACCGCAACCGCCGCGCTTTCAGATCTTATCTGCCACGTTCACTGTAAGGACAGCTTGTTCAGAAACGGTATGGCGCGCAACCCCGGCGCATTCTGGGGACTTACCAGAGGCGGAAACTACCGCCGTGCCACCATTTTCGGTCAGGGCGATAATCCTACTTTCCAATGTCTTAACGTAATTTGCTCCACCGGATACGACGGATATTTCTCTATCGAATTCGAGGGTATCGAGGACACACTCCCCGCAATTCAGGCAAGCCACGATAACCTTGTCAAGATGTTAAAGGAACTGGGCAAATGAAAATAACGGGAGGAGCAGTCTTTTGCTCCGATAAAACCTTAAAAACAAAAGACCTTTGCTTTGAAAATGGCGTTATAACCGAAAACAGCGAAGGCGGCGAATTTGACGCAAGCGGGTGCTATGTGCTTCCCGGGTTTATAGATACCCACAACCACGGCTGTTTCGGTACGGAGTTTTCTTCGCCGGACGGGGATTTTTCCGCAGGGCTTGATAAGCTTTGTACCCTCGGCGTTACCGCCGTGCTGGCGACCACACGCTCCCTCCTTGAAGAGGAGCTGTGCGCCGCGGCGCGTAATATAAAAAGGCAAAATGATGCGCGTGTGCTGGGCATACATATGGAGGGGCCCTTTGTAAACCCCGCCCGTATCGGCGCCATGAACAGACACAAGCTCCGCACGCCCGATATAGATATCATTAAAAAATTCAACGAGGAAAGCGGGGGAATGCTGAAAATAGTTTCCTTCGCTCCCGAACTTGAAAACGGCTGTGAAACCGTAAAATTCTGTGCCGAAAACGGTATAACCCCTTCTATGGCACATACTGACGCCACATACGAGCAGGCTGAAAAGGCTCATTCTCTCGGCGCAACACGGCTCACCCATACATACAACGGTATGCGTCCCTTCACTCACCGCGACCCCGGTGTGCTGGGATATGCCCTCACCACTCCCGATATTCAGTGTGAGCTTATTTGTGATCTGTACCACGTATCTCCCGCCGCAATAAAGGTGGCGGTAAAGTGCAAGGGAACGGATAATATCACTATGATAAGCGACAGCGGCGTATTTGCGGGACTTGGTGACGGCGAATACGTGGTGGACGGAAGAGTGCGCTACGTAAAGGACGGGCTGTGCCTTGCGGATGACAAAAAGACCATAGCAGGAAGCACCAAAACTCTGTACGACGGGGTAAAAAATATGTTTTCTCTGGGCTTTTCTCCCGCAGAGATAGCCGTTATGGCATCTGTTAATCCTGCCCGCGCCTGCGGAGATACTACCCGCGGTTCTTTGGATTTCGGCAAACGGGCGGATATCGTTGTACTCGATAAAAACTTTGATATTACCGCAGTTTTTTACGGCGGTGAAAGGATAGTTTAGTTAAAATGTCATACTTTCTGGGAATAGATATCGGCGGCACAAAGGTAAAATTGGGTGTCGTTGACAGCGAAAAAAGAATAACCGTTTACGATACCTCGGTGCGCACCCGCGTAACCGCAGGAGAGACCGCCATTGTGGAGGATATTATTGCCGCCGCAAAGAAGATAATGGAGGAATACCCCATAGAGCGTGTGGGCATCGGTTCTGCAGGACGTATCGACCGTGAAAACGGCATCGTCATCACCGCGGGCAACCTGCCCTTCCGCAATCTTCCCTTGGCAAAGCTTGTTTCGGATGCTTTGGGCGTACCCGCAATGCTGGATAACGACGGAAACTGTGCCGTTATCGGAGAATATCTTGCAGGAGTTGCAAGAGGGAAAAAAGACGTTGTAATGATCACCGTGGGTACCGGTATCGGCGGCGGTGTTATATGCAACGGAAAACTGCTTGTGGGCAAAAACGGCAGAGCAGGGGAATTGGGACACACCGTAATAAATATATACGATCCCACGCCCTGCGCTTGCGGACTTCACGGCTGTTTCGAGCAGTATTGCTCCACCAAAGCCCTTACCGCAGACACTGCGGAAGCGGTGGTCATGAACCCCCTTTCCATAACTGCGGCTGTTGCGGAAGAGAGGGACGGAGTGGACGGTCAGACCGCTTTTATCGCGGCGGAAAGAGGATGCCCCGTGGCACAGCATCTGCTGGATAAATATTTTGAAAACTTTTCACTTGCGCTCAACAGCTTGGTTAAGATCTTTATGCCGGAAATCGTCATTATCGCAGGAGGGATCACCAACGAAGGCGAAGGCTTCCTTTCCCGTCTGCGTCCCCATCTGCTTCCCGAAGCGGAAGTAGTAATATCACCGCTTAAAGGTGATTGCGGGTTGTTCGGAGCAGCCCTCCAGTGGCTGTTATAGCGCTCGGTTTTGAACTGTCTAAACTTTGCAGATCGAAAAACGCGACAGATGAAATAACGGTTTTCGTTCACCCGTAGGGACAGACGTTCCCGGCTGTCCGCATCCAAATAAAAATGTAGGAATCCGTATAAAAAACGGATTCCTTCTTTATTTTTATCGCGTTTTTCTAAATGTTTTTACTCGGGGGGCAGTAGAATACTACAGCACCCCGCGACTGAAAATTCATTCTGCTTTGTTTATACAGTTCCTCGCTTCAGCGAAACTCTTGGCACTATAGCCATAAGTCCCTGCAGACTTTTAGTTCTACAGACGATGGGTTGAAAATATGTGTTTTTAACATATGTTTTCGTTTATGGTATCTATCCATAAAACATATTCTTCTCCGTTAACGAAAACACGCTCCGAATCGGGCAGGTATTCTTTAAAACAGGGCTCGCCGGGAACGCGGGAGTTGGTGCCCCGTTCAAATCTGCGGAACAGCACAGAATTACCGTGGGAGTCTATATATTCCTCTGTCAAAACGCCGTCATCTATACAACTAACGTTGATCACCAAAACCGTGTCATATTCCTTTCCGTTTATCGCAACCGTATATCTTCCCACCGCATCTAAGCAAACGCCACTTTTGGAAAAGGAAATGCTGTTACCGCATTTGCATATCAACCCTCTGTTTTCTATAATCAGAGGCATATCATACCCCCAATCCTCGAAAAAAGACTCGCCTTCAAGAAATGTGCGAATCTGCGTTACGCCGTTTTCTCGGGTTTCGCAGGCAAGATTTCTGCAGGTATCTCCGTTTATTTGGGAGATCACCGTAAATCGGTTTTCGTATTCCGCTTCGCCCTTGTTCCATATAACCTCTATTCGCATTCCTTTTTCACCGTGCACTTCCGTTTCACTTATAACGGAGGCTTCGGTTATGTCCGCAATGCTCCTGTAAGGGTATGGATACGACGCAAAGCGCGCTGTTGCGCCTGCCTTGAATTCCACATCGTATACGGGGTGTCTGTCTAAACGGATAACGGGTACGGGCGCATCCGACGGGGTTATTGTGTAATCAAACATTGTTTCGGGAAATTGTCTGTTTTCCATTTTCTTCTCCTTCGCATAAACAATTTTTTTAATGGTTTCGGGAGTAAGAAAATATTCGTTTGCCAATACTTCAACCGCTTTTCCTTTTAAAAATCCTGCTTTTATTGCACTATTTCTGGCGTAATATCCCGCCCGCGCGCCGGTCTTTTCGCCCCACGCCTTCTTTTCCGCGTCCGCGGGAATATATAACAACTTTCCCGCAGCAAAGACTTTTATTTGGTTAAGCAGCTCTTTCGGAAGTATTTCGCTTGCATTAATATATTTCATATTTTTCTCCTCCTGTGGTTTCAGCATAACAAAATAAAAAAGCGTTTACAATTCCCAAAATAATTATAACGGTTTTATCCAGAAACCGCAATAAAAACATTCGCAAAACTCACGGCTGTAGTAGTGAGAGTATTGCTGAAGCGGGTAACTGTATAAACAAAGCAGAATGAATTTTCGCGAGCGGAGAGCTGTAGTATTCTACTGCCTCCCGAGCGAAAATTTATAAAAAAACGCGATAAAAAACAAAGAAGGAATCCGTCAAAAACGGATTCCTACATTTTAATTTTGTTACGGACAGACGAGGACGTCTGTCCCTACGGGTGAACGAAAACCATTATTTCATCTGTCGCGTTTTTTGGTCTGCGAAGTTTAGACAGTTACCAAACGGGTTTTTCGTCCTTTGAATGCTTTACAGGCTGCAATTCCTTCGGCTTTATATCCCCTGCCTTGGTAAGTGCTATCTTGGTCATAAGAGGACCGAACAGCTCGTATACGAGAACCGCAAACAGAACTATATTTCTTATGATCGCACCGTCTGCGCCAAGTTCAGCGGCAACGGTAACAGACATACCCAACGCAACGCCTGCCTGGGGAAGTAGGGTGATACCCAGATATTTCTGAATACTGGGAACGCATTTCATAAACTTGGAGCTGATATTTGCGCCGATGATCTTTCCTGCGCTTCTGAAGATGATATATACCGCGCCGATAACGATGACCGCCCATTCGGAGAATACGCTCAGATCAAGCTCTGCACCGGAGATAACGAAGAACAGCACAAAGAGGGGAGCTGTCCATCTGTCCACCTTTGCCATAAGCTCTTCGGAGAATGCACACAGGTTGCAGAACACGGTACCCAGCATCATACATACCAGCAGGGGAGAGAAGCCGATCTCCAGCTCTGTGCCGGGGATGTGGAAATGAAGCATGGATATTGCAACCGCCAAGAACACGTATGTAATGGATATACACATACGCTTGGAACGGGAAAAGAAGAACTTTTCGGAAAAGTTAAACAAAATACCGATAAGCGTACCCAAAAGGAGAGAACCGATGATCTCGATAAGCGGATTTATCGCAACGGTAAAGATGCTGAGCGCCGCGCCGGAGTTAAGGGCTTTTGCAATACCGAAGGATACCGCAAACACGATCAGACCCACAGCGTCGTCCAAAGCAACGATGGGAAGCAAAATATCGGTAAGCTTACCCTTTGCTTTGTACTGGTTAACGACCATCAAGGTAGCGGCAGGTGCGGTGGCGGTAGCTATTGCACCCAGAGTAATGGCGGTGGCAATAGAAAGCTTATCGGGCATAAGGAAATGAAGTCCTATAAGCGCCGCATCAACAAATATTGTAGCGGTAACCGCCTGGAATATAGCAATAACGGTAGCCTGCTTGCCTATCTGCTTGAGCTGGGAAACGCGGAATTCGTTACCGATAGCAAAAGCAATAAAGCCCAAAGCCACGTCGGAGATAATGCTCAGCGCCTCAACGTGTTCGCTCGTGGTAAATCCCAAGCCTTCCACGCCCAGTCTGCCCAAAACAAAAGGACCTATAAGCAGACCTGCAATAAGATAACCCGTAACAGCAGGAAGTCCCAGCTTCTTTGCGGGACGGGACATTAAAAGTCCTGCAAAGAGGGCAACAGCTATTTCAAACAAAATAATCATAATTTACACTCTTTTCGTATTATTGATACTGTTTATTCAAATCAAGCAATTATACTCTATATAATTAAATTTTTCAACGGCAAAATACATAATAAAAATGAGGAAATACAGTATTTTTTATTTGTTTTTGTGTTTTTTCGCCTTCACTTGACAATTTGTTATACGGGTAGTATAATACTATGTAAATCCGCTTGGAAAAATATGTGTTTTCGTTTTTAAAAAACGGAGGAATTTTTAATGGAATATTACAGTTTAGAAACCCAAAAGGTGCTTGAAGCTTTGCAGACAGACCAAGCGAACGGTCTTTCCTCAAAAGAGGTTGCATCCCGTCAGGCACAGTACGGTGCAAACGTCCTTAAAGGCAAAAAGAAAAAAGGAATGTTTTTAAAATTTCTTGATCAGTTCAAGGATGTTATGATACTTATCCTTCTCGCCGCGGCGGCAGTATCCTTTGTCGTGGCTATCCTTGAGGGAGAGGCGAAAGGGTTTTTCGAGCCTGCGCTCATCCTTGTCATCGTGGTGGTAAACGCTATTTTGGGCGTTATGCAGGAAAGCAAGGCGGAAAAAGCCTTGGAGGCGCTCAAAAATATGTCCGCCCCCCATTCCCGCGTTATCCGCGACGGAAAAGAACAGATCGTAATGGCATCCGCTTTGGTACCCGGGGATATTATTAAGCTTGAAGCGGGCGATTTCGTTCCCGCAGACGCCCGCCTTATCAGCGGTGCATCGGTAAAGAGCGAGGAATCCGCGCTCACTGGCGAATCCGTTCCTTCCGAAAAAGATCCTTTTGCGGCCGTAGAGGAAAATGCCCCAATAGGCGACAGAAGCAATATGGTCTATTCCGGCTGCAGCATTACCTACGGTACCGCTTTGGCAGTTGTTACCGCAATCGGTATGGATACGGAAATGGGCAAAATAGCAGCCTTGCTCAGCGGTGAAGGGGATACACAGACTCCTTTGCAGAAAAAACTTGCAAAACTTGGCAAATACCTTGGTCTTCTCGCCATCGGTATCTGCGTGGTAATATTTATCGTAGGTCTTATTAACGACCTTAAGCCCTTGGAAATATTTATGACAGCGGTTTCCCTTGCGGTGTCCGCTATTCCCGAAGGCTTGCCTGCCATAGTAACTATCGTGCTTTCTATCGGCGTACAGCGGCTTGCAAAGAAAAACGCGGTTATCCGCAGTCTTCCCGCAGTAGAAACTCTCGGCGGCGCATCTATCATTTGCTCGGATAAGACAGGCACTCTCACCCAAAACCGTATGACCTTGGTAAAGGGCTGGGTAGAAGGCAAAGAGAATTCCGAGGATATTTCCCACAGCAACAGCGAGGAAATGAAAAAGCTTCTGGCTTACGCCACCCTTTGTTCCGATGGTTCTGTGCTTGTGGAGGCAGATAAGGTCACCCACATCGGCGACCCTACAGAAACTTCAATAGTCCTTGCGGCGTATAATAACGGTATGTCCAAGGAAGAGCTTAATTCCGCTTATCCCCGCTTGGCAACAATTCCCTTCGATTCCGACAGAAAGTTAATGACGTCCGTTAACAATATAGACGGAAAGATAACCGTTATCGTAAAAGGCGCATTTGACGTAATGGCGTCCCGTTGCGTTTCCGGCAATATTGCGGAAGCAAAACGGTTTACGGAACTGCTCAGCGCAGACGCTTTGCGCGTTTTGGCGGTGGGATATAAGGTTATAGACCAGCTTCCTTCTGAGATCACCCCGGAAACTCTGGAAAACGGACTCACATTTATGGGAATTCTGGGTATGATCGACCCGCCCCGTCCCGAAGCAAAGGCGGCAGTTGCCACCTGCCTCCGTGCAGGCATACGCCCCGTTATGATCACGGGCGACCATATTATCACCGCATCCGCCATTGCAAGAGAATTGGGCATACTCCGTCCCGGTCAGCGCGCTATTACAGGCACCGAGCTGGACGAAATGACAGAAGCACAGCTTGACGCATGCGTAGAGGATATTTCCGTTTACGCCCGTGTTTCTCCCGAAAACAAGATTCGTATTGTAAAAGCTTGGCAAAAGAAGGGCCACGTTGTTTCTATGACGGGCGACGGTGTAAACGACGCTCCCGCACTCAAAGCCGCCGATATCGGCTGTGCTATGGGTATTACGGGTACAGACGTTGCCAAGGGCGCTTCGGATATGACCCTTTCCGACGATAACTTTGCCACTATTGTTGACGCAGTAAAAGAGGGCAGAGGCATATACACCAATATCAAAAAGGTGGTAGGCTTCCTTTTGGGCACCAACTTCGGCGAGGTTGTGGCGGTGTTCGCCGCAATGCTCATCTGGCACAAGTCCCCCTTCATGTCAATGCAGCTTCTCTGGATAAACCTTATCACAGACGGACTTCCCGCTATCGCTCTGGGTATGGAGCCTACGGAAAAGGATATTATGGACGTTCCTCCCAGACCCAAAAACGAAGGTCTGTTTGCCCACGGCTACGGTGTGCGTATCGTGCTTCAGGGTATAATGTTCGGTATTCTCGCTTTGGTTGCATACGCTATCGGTAATCACTACGTTGGCGAAACCGCAGGTCAGACCATGGCGTTTATGGTGCTTGCGTTCTCCCAGATCGTTCAGGCATTCAATATGCGGTCCGATCGTTCTCTGTTCCGTATCGGATTCTTTGGCAACAAAAAGCTTAATCAGGCGGCGGCTGTTGCTATCGTCTTAATGGCAATAGTTCTGTTCACCCCCGTTTCCGTTGCATTTAATCTGGTTATGCTTCCCTGGTATCTGTATGCGATTTCTCTTGGACTCATCCTCGTACCCCTTGTGGTAATGGAACTTGTAAAAGCTCTGGGACTTTTAAAGAATCATAAATAAAATCACCCCAAGAAAGGTTTTTAGATTTGTATTTCGCAACAGACAAAGCTACGATATTAAAAACGCTTTCTCGGGGACCCCGAAAATAACAACAAAGGCTCTGCGTATGCAGAGCCTTTCAAATTACTTTCAAATTACTTATTAAGCGTTTCAAATATCTTTTCCCAGACCTTTTGGTCCTGCTCGGTGATCTTATCCCAGTCAAAAGAATTTTTAAAGTTTTCTTTTTGTTCTGCCGTTTGCAGAGCATCTTTCTCTGTTGCCCGTCTTTTTGCATCTGCAAATTCGCCCAAAAGCTTAACTGCTTCCTGCGTGTAATTGGGGTTGTGCCCCTTGCTTTCTACCAAAAGAAACTCAATGTTTTCTTTACCCTCAAGACCGTTTTTAAGTGCATCAAAGTGTATTTCCTTTTTCACCAAAGCGTCGTCGGTAGAATACACAAGCAAAACCTTTGCATTTGTTTTTGAAAGGGTGTTTACTCCGTTAAAGTGCACGTAATCGGGGTTTGCTTTGTGCTCAATACCCAAAATACACTTTCTGTAGCCTTTAAGAAGACCGGAGAAGTTTTGTTTAACCATTTCCTCCACAGAAACGAAACCGCTTATTACAACAATATGGGTAATATCGGGGTGCAAAGCGGCGATATTCATTGTGGAAAATCCGCCCCAGCTATGACCGATAACCGAAATGTCCGCCGTGTTCACGTTTTCGTCTTTTTTCAAAGCGGTCAGGCAATCGTCAAGGTCGTGAAGTGACTGGGCAAAGCCGTTTGTATTTTCCCCCTGGGATTCCATACAGCCGGTATGGTCATAGGAAAACACCTTGTAGCCCTGCCTGCACAGCATTTCAATTTCCTTCATATAAGAGCGGTGTCCGCCGCCAAAACCGTGGTCGAAGACAATAAGCCTGCTTTCGTCGGCGTTTTGGTATGAATAAAAATACCCCTTAAGGATGTTTCCCGCAGAAGAAACAAAGGTATAGGGCTGTGCGGATAACCCTTTAAAATCTTTGTGGGAAAAATAAAAGGTGCTTCCGTCGTCATCGCATCTGCGGTAAAGAGTGGAACGGAATACTTTTGCTATCTGCTTTTCAAAAATCATTATATTTACTTCCTTTTAATGGGATCAAAGCCATTATACACCATACTAAACGGTTTTTCAAGTATTACAGCGTGCAGGATATTACCGTCATAAGAGAAATTCCCACAGCAAAGAAAACAGTGCCCATATGGGAATTTTCTTTTAACAGCTCCTCTGCCACCACGTAAAACATAGCGCCTGCGGCAAATGACAAAAAGTAGGGGATAAGCGGCACTACCAATCCCGCAAGCAAAAGAGTGCATACCGCCGCTACGGGCTCTGCCGCACCGGAGAGGGCTCCCCATAAAAAGGATCTCATCTTTCCTTCTCCCTTCGCACGCAAAGGCAGAGAGATTATCGCCCCTTCGGGAAAGTTCTGAAAAGCTATTCCCAAAGACAGCGCCAAAGCAGATGCGGCGGTTATATCCCCGCTGTCTGCGGAAAGGCCCGCCAGCACCACGCCCACCGCCATTCCTTCGGGTATATTGTGCAGAGTCACCGCCAAAAACAGCATAGACGGCCGTTTGGATGCTTTGCAACCTTCGGTTATGCGGGGAATAACAATATCAAGCAAAAGCAAAAAACCGAAACCCAGGCAAAGCCCAAAAACCGCAGGGAAAAAACTGAAGATCCCAAGGCCTTCGGATTGCTCTATGGACGGTAATAAAAGACTGAAAAAGGACGCCGCCACCATAACTCCCGCGGCAAATCCGTTAAAGGCTTTTTTAAGGTTTTCTTTAAGCGTGCCTTTTAAAAAGAATACGCACATCGCACCCAAAGCCGTGCCCAAAAAAGGAATTAAAATTCCGTTTATTATTTCTGCCAAAAAATATCAACCTCCGTAATATCAATATATTACTCGGTTCGACGTTAAGACACAAAAAACACACCAAGAAGCTTCTTGGTGTGTTTTTCTTGAAGTAATTTTTATGATAAAAGTAATTTATCGTTTGCGATCTCGCTTCCGCTTGTCTTGGAGAACAGACCCATAAGCTGTTCAACGGTAAGATTTTTCTTTTCCTCCCCGCTTACGTCAACGGCTACCTTGCCCTCGTGCATCATTATAAGTCTGTTTCCGTGGGCGATAGCGTCCTTCATATTGTGGGTTATCATAAGTGTGGTAAGCTTGTGGCGTCCCACTATCTCATCGGTTATTTCCAAAACCTTTGCGGCGGTCTTGGGGTCAAGCGCCGCGGTGTGCTCGTCCAGCATAAGCAGGTTAGGGTCGTTAAGAGAAGCCATAAGCAAAGTTATCGCCTGTCTTTGACCGCCGGAAAGCAAGCCCATTTTGGTGGTAAGACGGTCCTCCAAGCCAAGATCAAGCTGGCTTAACAGTTCGCGGAACATTTTTCTTTCCTTATTGGTTATAGCCCAGCGCAAAAATCTTGTTTTACCTCTGCGCATTGCAAGTGCCAGGTTTTCCTCCACCCACATATCGCCCGCAGTACCCATCATAGGGTCCTGGAACACTCTGCCCAGATATTTTGCACGCTTGTGCTCGGGCATATGGGTGATATTAATACCGTCAAGTATGATCTCGCCGCTGTCTGCAGGATAAACACCTGCAACCATATTAAGCAGAGTACTTTTACCTGCGCCGTTACCGCCGATAACGGTAACAAAATCTCCGTCATTAAGAGTGAGCGAAAGATCGGTAAGCACCTGTTTTTCGTTTACCGTGCCGGCGTTAAAGGTCTTGTTAAGATTTTTAATTTCCAGCATGTTTGCTCACCTTCTTTTTCGAAAAGTACTTGCCTTTAAGATAAGGTACACCAAGGAATACCGCAACCACAACGGCAGACAGCATCTTAAGGTAATCCGCATCTATATTAAAGGACATAACGAGCTGATATACCATCCAGTATATTATAGCGCCGATAACGACAAAGCTGAGTCGTAAAGCAAAGTTTGAGGGAAGCTTGGTTGAAAGCGCTCCGCCGATAACAACTGCCGCCAGACCGATAACGATAGCACCCTGACCCATCTTAACGTCTGCGTTACCGTTGTACTGGGCAAGGAGAGAACCTGCCAAAGCAACGACGCCGTTGGAAAGCGCAAGACCCAGCACCTTTGTAAAGTTGGTGTTTATACCCTGTGCGCGGCTCATCTTAATATTATTACCGGTTGCACGCAAAGCGCTGCCCAATTCGGTACCGAAGAACAGATACAAAGCAATAATTATACCTGCGGTAATAGCGCCTACTATAAGTATGGTTATCCATATCTTATCGTCGCCCAAAGCGACAATAAGCTTATCCCCGTATTTAAGACGGGAAATAGCGGTGTTTGCTTTTCCCATAACGGCAAGGTTTACGCTGTAAAGCATAAGCTGGGTAAGAATACCTGCGAGTATTGCGGGTATACCTACGAAGGTGTGCAAAAATCCGGTAACAAGACCGGTGATCGTGCCTGCAAAGAAAGCGCAGATCATACACAGCCATATGTTTACGCCGTTTGTCATAAGCACCGCAAAAACTGCGGCTCCGGTGGCAATAGAGCCGTCAACCGTAAGGTCGGCAACGTCAAGCACCTTATAGGTTATATAAACGCCTATCGCCATAATGCCCCATATAAGCCCCTGGACGATAGAATTGGGTATAGTTCCAACCCAGTTAAGTAAAATGCCCATTTTTGTTAAAATATCCTTTCGCTTATAAATACATATTGTGCTTTGCCTTCATTTGGGGAAGACAAAGCACAAAACAAGTATTTTAAGGTGTTTAAGTAAATTTAATTTTCAATGGCGGTGTAGCCCTTTTCTTCAAGCGCAGCGGTGTCGATATTAAGCTGTTCGCACTTTGCCTTGTTGTACTTTTTGGTAAAGGTCTCTACATATTCGATTTCCATTTCGGAAATATCAGCTTCGCCCTTAAGTATCTTTGCAGCCATTTTGCCGGTCTTAACGCCCAGGTCGTAATAGCTGATACAAAGGGTAGCCACGCCGCAGCCGGAGCAGATTCCTTCTTCCCCTGCGATAACGGGAGTATCGCCGATCACGTTGTTAATAGTCTCGGTGCAGTCTGCAGCGGTGTTGTCGGTGGGGATATAGATAACGTCTGCGTTTTCAGCAGCGTTCTTTGCTACGATAGAAACGTCGTTGGAATCGGTAAATGCGTAGTTAACGCAGGTAAGACCCTTTGCGGTAAGATATTCGGTAACTTTCTTTACCTGGTAATCGGAGTTAGCCTCTGCAGAGCAGTAAAGCATAGCAACCGTCTTTGCTTCGGGGAACAGGTCAACAAGCATATCTGCCTGCTGGTCAAGAGGAGCAAGGTCGGAAGTACCGGAAACGTTTCCGCCAACCAGACCGTTAAAATTGTCTATTTCAAGGGCGGTGCCGTATTCGGTAATAGAAGTGCCCAGAACGGGAATAGTGTCTGTACCGTTAACAGCGGCGGTAAGTGCGGGAGTAGCGTTTGCCATGATCAGGTCAACGTCTGCGGAAACGAGGTTTGCAATAATGGTGGGGCAGGCGTTCTGGTCGTTGTTTGCGTTTTTAAGTTCAAAGGTAATATTGTCGCCGAACTCTTCGGTAAGAGCGTCCATAAAGCCCTTAGTGGCGGCGTCAAGCGCTACATGCTGTGTAAGCTGGCATATACCTACAACGTACTTGCCGTCATCTTCGGCGGGCGTAGTATCACACGCGGTGAATGCTGTAACCATAAGCAAGGTTAATAATAATGCAATAATCTTTTTCATTTTCTTAAAGCCTTTCTGAACCATAAATAAAAGATGCTATTAATATACCACTTTACAGCCCGTATGTCAATGAAAATTTATAAAAATTTTTTGCACATTTATACACTTCTTGCTTTTATTTATGCAAAGATCAGCACCAGAGCATATTAATGTATGCCCAGTGGGCAATCCACGCGGTACACAAAGCGTTGGCAAGTATATACACACATTTCTGCCACGTTTTTCCTTTTGGTATTATCTTAAATGCAAAGGGCAGGGAAAGGAAGAAGGAACATATCCAAACACAGGTCCAGAACAGAGCAGAAAAATCGTTTGCATTAAAATCCCGCCTCACGGGATTTCCGTATTCATCCAAAACGGGGCATCCGCATCCGAGTATATCTACCAAAAGCTTTGAGTTTAAGATTCCGTAAGGGAGTATTAGAGCAACCACTAACAGCAAAGGGATAAACAGACATATTATTTTAAATATTTTCTTTGCCATTTTTACCCTCGCTTTCTGTTAATTCCTTATTCTATTGTAAATTCGTTGGAATGTGCAACTACCGTTATGGTATCCACGTGCACTTCTTTTTCTATGCGATATTTGGGGTAATCCTTTACGGGATAATCCGAAAGTCTTATGCTGTCTGTAGACGTTCCGGTAGATATTGCATAATCATCGAAAAATTCAGCACTGCCCGCAAATGCACTTACCCATTCGCCTTTTTCTTCGTCCCAGCCCTGAAGATCAAAATAGCTTCCGTAGCCTAAAAAAGTATCCTCTCGGGCAACCACTATGCGAAGCTTTAAAATGTCGTCCGCCGAATAAGAGGTCT
The DNA here is from genome assembly GCA_017399965.1 of Clostridia bacterium. Classification (GTDB taxonomy): domain Bacteria; phylum Bacillota; class Clostridia; order Oscillospirales; family CAG-382; genus SFLA01. Next base: position 18,364 of record JAFQAP010000001.1, read on the forward strand.
TGTCGGTTTCAAGATAGGTTTTTAATGCATCCTCTCTTATTTCGTCGGTAATTTCCTTAGGCGGTTCGGGGAAGGAATAATCGCGGCTTTCGTTTTCATCCGCGGTGCTTGTAACAATGCCGTAAAGGTTATCTGTATCGGCTTTGCTTTCGGTCTGTCCCGCACCTACGGGAGGACTGTTTTGGGTTGAAAGGCTGTTGCAGGATATTAAAAGAAGCGCCGCAAGTAAAAATATAATAAAAATGCGTGTTTTCATCTATTTTCTCTCCTTTATCTTGTAATCAAACAGATCAAAACGGGTGACACCCATTCGGGTAAGCAGCTTTTTGCTTTTTTGTCTGTCTTCTTCGGTGTTATACTCGGGAATAAGAGGCAGGCGGACCACAATACGCCCGCTTCCCACAGCGTTAATAAGCATACGCAGGTTTTCAAGCATAAGGGCGTTGTCTTTTCCCGTATAGGAAAGGTATATTTCAGGGTTTGTATCCTTGCAGTCCACGTAAAAAACGTCTATACACTCTGCCGCTTTTATCACGTTTTCCGCGGGCACGTTTAAAGAGGTTTCGGCGCACAGATGCCATTCATTGCCGCATTCCTGCCTGAATTCCTTTAAAAAATCCGCATACAAAAGAGGCTCTCCTCCGCCAAAGGTAACACCGCCTCCCGTTGCAAGAAAATACAAAGAATCTATCTTTGTTTTTTGGTACAGCTCTGCGGGGGACAGCATATTCTTTTTGGTGTTTTCATCAAATGAAAAGGGGTTTATGCACCATTTGCACCGCAAAGGACAGCCGTGAAAGCATACGAGAGTTGTAACTCCGTCCCCGTCGGTCTTCATTCTGTGACGGGATACGGCGATTACGGGAGCTTTATTCATTGTCTTCGGGAGCCGGCATATCTCCCATAATTTCTACATCAATTTCTCCCTCTTCCCATTCCTCCGAAACTTCGCTTTCCTCGGGCATAGCCTCGCCGGGAGTTTCCTGCCAATATTCGCTTTCATCGGGATTTACGGGCTGTGATACCGACGGCATCTCTCCGTCCACCGTTTCGTGGGATGTTTCGGGCATAGGCATATCACCCTGAAGGGGTCCGCCGATAATATTGTTTACAAGATCATTACAGCTTGTTGCGGTCAAGGTAAAAGCGGCGGCTATTCCCGCAACGGCAATTTTTTTGCCTGCCTGCTTTCTCTTTTTCAATTCCTCTTCAAGATACCGCACCTCCGCTTCGCATTTGGGGCAGGTACCAAGACAATCTCCCCGGTATTTACATTCGCTTGTAATAAATTCAATATCGTTTTCCTTTGCTATCTGCTTGCGGATATCTTTAAGTATTTTGCACTTGCTTTTTCCTTTCATATATATGCTCCTTTCCTTTGGTGCTTACATATATAATACCGTCAAAAATCCCGTTTGGTTTCAAAAAAAGTGAAATTTTTTCAATTTTTTTAATTATGCTTGGTATCACAGCTTTTTCTTTGCAAAAAGATAGGTTTTATCGTACATTTCACGGTAAAGGTCGTTTTTACTGCTAAAGCCGTTTGCTATTATGCTGCCCTTTGCGCTTCCGTGATAATATATCTTCGGGGCGTGCATATATCCCGTTTCCTTGCCCGCTTCAAGATACTGTATAAATCTGTTTATGTTTTCCATGCTTTCGGCGTCTATGCTTCCGTCCTCGTCGTATACCTTCCACACCTCAAGCTCCACGCACATTCCCATACGAAACGCCTGCTTTGCTGTTTCGTAAAGCCTGCTTTGGGGGATATCATAATCAAACATATAGTTCGGCTGCATACAAGCAACGTCAAATCCGTAGCCTTGCCAGGTTTCGTATCCCAAAGCGCAAAAATAGGGTATCCAGAAGCATTTGTACCCCTTGGAATGTATGTACTTGCAGGTATCGCATATAATTTCCTGCTCGTATCTGTCTGTGGGGTTCAAGGCTTCCTCAAACCAGTAAAAGCCGCCCACCTCCGTGTTGGAATAACCGCCCTTTTCGTATTCCTCAAGCATATAGTCAATAAGCCACCGTATAGCCTTTTTGCGGCTTTCGGGGTTATCAAACACTAACCTCTCCCCGTTTACCGTGCCGAATTCGCTGTGGCGGGTATAGGTATAAAGCAGGGTAAAATACACCTTCACCTTGTATTCGGGGTTGCCCAAAGCGTCCCCCGTCTTTTTGGCGGCAGAGTTAAGAGCATCCAAATTTTTGCCCTTAATAAACACGCTGTCCATATATTCCTTCCAGCCGTCCGCAAACTGACCGCGGGGAGTGTAATCCAAAGATACGTCGGGCAAAAACAAAAATCCGTCCATAAACGTGTCTTTAATATTTCCGTCCTTGTCCAGATAAGCGGTAAGGGGAAGGTAGTTTTCCTCTGTCTGCAAGCCCTTGTCCTCGGCGACGGGGCGGAAATTGTATGTAAGGGCGATATTTCTCGCCCCCAAAGCGTCCTCTTGGGGATATTCGTTAATTTCTGAAGTAAGGGGCTTTTCGTTGAATACGGGAACACCGTCGGCAACGGGCATTACGGCGCTTTCTGTGTCTGTACACCCGAAAACCTCGAATTCATCAATATAAACGTGGTGCACAACGTCTATGGCAAGCTGAACGTATAAAGCAAGCGTTTTTTCAAAATCGCCTTTAATTATAAAATTCCGTCTGTCAATATGGGAACGTGTGTCCCCGTTATCGTATACGGTTTTAAAACTCTCTCCGTCTGCGGATAGGCGTATCTTCACGTACGTAGGGGTGCGCACGGCAACCTCGTCGTTTCTGCAGGTGCTCAGCAGAAAGCCGTCAACGGCGCACAGGCAGGGCAGCTTAAAGGTTATAAGCCGTCCTTCCCCTCTGTTTATATGAAACCACTCTTTGTTTTGATAATTGCTGTCGGGGCTGTATATTCCGTCGGTAAGCAAGGGGGAATCGGTATCGTAATTGGTGTGGGGACGGTCCCCTTTTTCTCCAAAAAACACCTTTTCTTCAATAGAATGTATGGGCAGACCCAAAATAAGGTTTTTCCGCTGCTTTGAACTTTCCTCTGCGGGTGCCGCAATTTCTTTTATAATGGGCTTGTTTGTGTAATACGCACTCATAGCTTTTACCTTCTTTCGTTATGAAACGACTCCTAAGAGTCGTTTTCGTGCAGAATCAAGATGCAAAATCTTTATTGCTTTGATGTATACCAAGCTTCTTTTTTATAATCGTCCCATTCTATAACAACGCTTTCAAATGTAAACCGTACGGTAAAAAACGGATCTTTTGATATTGCATCAATAAAATGCACAGAAGTGTCTGTTGCACCTAAATCAAAAACAGTTATTCCTTCCTTTAACTGCAACAAAAAGCAGACGTATGCTTCTTCTCCGTGCAAAACGATTTGCGGATCATCGGAATAACGGTTGCCGTTTTCATCCTGTTTCCAACCTCTGATCGGTTCGTACGATTGCAGTTTGAATCCTTTAAAGGTGATCAATGCGTTTGCAATCTCCATATCGGTTTCATAGGGATTCTGCTCGGCATCTTTGTGAATATTTAAGCAAAGTGCTTTAACGGTAAGGCAATTGTTTTCAAAAGTATCAAGAGAAAACCACGCATCGTGGAATTCAAAATCAGATAGTCTGTTTACAGAATTGTATTTCATAACATCACCGCCTTTTTATCAGTATATCACAAACGATTATACAATTCAATGCTTTGCGGAGCAAAGCTACCTTTTCTTTTATCTCTTCTCTTTAATCTTTTATCTTGAAACGACAACTTAAGAGAAGAACGAAAAGAGAAAAGTGAAAAGAACAAAAAGAAACGACAATCTTCCGAAAGAAAATTGTCGTTTCTTTTTGGTGCCGGTGGCGGGGGTCGAACCCGCACGGTATCGCTACCACTGGATTTTGAGTCCAGCACGTCTGCCAATTCCATCACACCGGCGTATGATGCATAGAGCAGTATAACACACTTCACACCGTTTTTCAAGTGGTTTACAACACTTTTTTAAGGAATTATTTTTCGGATGCAAACGCTTCTTTAATTGGTTTTCCCCCGCTTGTTTTACTGTAAAAAACCATAATTTCCGCCGTAAAACTGTCAAAAGATATATGAATATTGCCGTTTTCGCGGTGAAAAGTATAAAAAAACATTGACAACGCCTTGCTTTTTGTTATAATATTACACTATCCCAAAGAAGTTTCAAGTATTTTACCTTATCAAAGGAGAATAAAATGTTTGTGAAATCAGCTGCGGGAAAGCGAGCGTTTGTGTTTTTCGCTTGTCTTTTGCTGTGTGCTTCGGTGGCTTTTTCCGCCGTTTCCTGCGTGGAAGACGACGGCACCTCCCAAGGGGAATCTCAACAGCCCGAAATATCACAGCAGGAGGAAAGCGAGGAAAAGGTGTATGCGGAATTCGAAGCACCTGCACCTTCGCTTCCCGTCATTTTACAGCGTCCCGAAACCGAAACGGCAAAAAGCCGCACGGTTGACGTTGGCTTAAGCTATGGGAATAATGCCCTTAAAAAGCTTGAACTTTCCGCAACGGACGGAGATATGCTCGTGTTCGGCGGAAACGTATACAAAAACCTTTCGGTTATGTGGGAAAACGGAGTTATGTATATAGACGGTCAGGCATGTAGCAAAGCCTGTATCCGTTCAGCTGCTCCCATTGCACTTTCCTCTACCGGATGGTCATACGAAGGGGAGATCCTGCTCACCTGCGGAAGAAAAGGAATAACCGTGGTAAACCGCGTGGATATAGAAGCTTACGTAAAGGGAGTTATGTCTGCGGAAATAGGGGCGGACGGCTCTTATGAAAGCAGAAAAGCTTTTTCGGTGATCTGCCGCACTTTGGTTTACGTGGCAAAGGACCACGGAGAGGATTTTGACCTTTGCAACCGCAACTGCTGTCAATCCTACAGAGGCACCCACCACCGTGATGAAACAAACGATAAAGCGGTGGATGAAACCAAGGGAATGGTGCTCACCTATAACGGTGCGCCCTGCCTTGTGGCATACAGCTCCAGCCACGGCTACAACTCCTGCTCCAGCTTTGCGGCTTGGGTAGGGGCGGATATACCCTATCTCCGTGTGGTCAGATACGAAAACGAGCCTCTTGATTACGGCGGGCAGTGGGAGGTAACCTATACCTATGAGCAATTAAGCAAGCGTCTTAAAAACTATACCGTTACGGGACAGGTGAAAAGCGTTTCCGTTGCAGAGACCGACCCTTACGGAAGCTCTTACGTTTATCGGCTTAATATTACCGATACCGCAGGCAACGTGCGCGAGATTAAGTTCGGCGGTAATATTATGAACGTTCTCGGTGTACGGTGCGCCAATTTCACTATCGAAAAAATTGCCGGCGGAATAACCATACACGGCATCGGCAACGGACACGGCGTCGGCTACAGCCAGCGCGGGGGACACCAGATGGGCGCGGAAGGATATTCCTTTGAGGATATACTGTATTTTTATTTCCCCGGCACCGCCATTTCCCCCTGCGGCGGTTTTTAACAACTTAAATTTTTAACAAAGTGCAAATTAATCCCGTTTCGTATTTACATTTGTAAAAAAACATTGTATAATCGTATATACGTTACGGGAAGGGAAAACACCTATGTCGTCAAATATTAAAAATTACAAGATCTTCGTGCTTGTGTCCCTGGCTGCCTCTGTTTGTATGGCGGTGGGACGTCTGTTCGTAATTATGAACAATATAGAAATGCAATCTCTCACATCAACGGAAGGATTGTATTACCTTGAGGGGACCAACGCGCCTTTGGTGTTTGCTCTGTTTTGTATAGGCTTGGGAATACTCTTTTTTGCGGGAGCTGTTTTCTTTGCCGGCAAAATAAAAAATAATCCCGAAAAGGATTCGGTATTAACCACCTTTGCATCCGCCTTGCTGGGTATGATGCTGTTAACGCTGGTCATTTATTACGTATACACTTTTGTTTTTGAAAAAAGAGTGTTTAACCCATGGCTTTGGGCGGTGATCATACTTTCCGTTATCTCTGCTTTCTATTTTCTTTCCATTTCCTCCCGCAGAGCTAAAGCCCGTATGCCCCGCGTTATTCCCGTGCTCTCCGTAGCACCTATTTTACTTACCGCGGTAAGACTTCTTAACGATTTTATGGAGCGCAGCCTGACCGTAAACGCATCTTCCTATGTATATCATCTGCTGGGCTTGGTGCTTCTTATGCTTTTCTGGTGCTGCGAGGGAAGAACCACCGTCGGTTACAGCCGTAAAAGAATGTACGTATTTTTGGGGCTTATAACAATAATGCTTCTTTTGGTATACTGCATTCCCGCTTTGTATCTTTCTTTGTTCTGGCCCATAAAGTTTACCGATGTGACAGTATTCTGCATGGCAGATCTTGTAGCGGTATTGTATATCGCCTGCCGTTTGGTAATGCTTCCCGCGCCGGAAGAGGTACAAACCGAACCTGTTACCGCACAAGAGGAATAATATTTTTAAAACCGAATATAATTGAAGCAGAAAGGACGTTTTGTATGCGTAATTTTCTGCTTCTTTTTTTATTAACCTTTATTTTTGTGGCGCTTGTGCCCTTTTACCCGTCTGTGGGGGAAAAGGAAGAGCATCCGCTCCCCTCCGATGAATACGTGTTAAAGGTAATGCTGGGTATGGGAACCGACCTGCTTCCCGATGAAGCCCTAAAAGCCATAGCCGTAACCTTGCGTACGTACACAGCTTTTCACGGCAACGTATTGCCGGAAGGAAGTCTTGAAGATATTTGCGCTTCCACATCTGCCGAGCACGGAGAAAAGGTGTATGCCGCCATGAAAAATGCCGTTTATGCCACGTCGGGAGAATATATAACCTATGGCGGAAAAATAATAAACGCATGCTTCCACTTAAGCTCAAATCAGGTGACCGCAGAAGGAAAAGAGCCTTATCTGAAATCCGTTTCCACTCCCGACGAGCGCTCGTTCCCCGGCTTTTACGGTGAAACGGTAATCACCTACGAGCAGATACTCTCTTTCGGGAAAGGGAAAATAAAAGGAGTTTCTTACGGCGGGGACGGAAAAGCAAAACGGGTGGAATTTGAAAAAACGGGCATAGAGGTTTCGGAGTTTATAAACACTTTTAATATACCTTCCGTGGATTTTTCCTTGCATTTGAATTCGGACGGAGGCTATACCGTTTTAACCAAAGGCGAGGGCAACGGGCTGGGGCTTTCTCTTTACGGCACGTATTTGCTCTCTCTGGAAGGCGCTACATACAAGCAGATAATCTGCAGATATTTTCAAGGCACCGAAATTACTCACATAATATGAATATATCCCCTTTTATATGGGCAGAATAAAAGCGAAATATAAAAGGGGGATTTCTTTATTATGAAGGAAAAAAAGGGCTTTAAATTTAAAAAGATACCTGCGGCAAAGGTTTTTAAGCGGTATTCGGCATATGTGTATATGACGGCGGCTGTAGTTACCGTGGCGGTTATGGCAATAAGCATTTATTCCATAAACCAATCGGGTGATATTTCTCTGCCCGAAATATCCGTGCCGTCTATACAGCTTCCCGATACCTCGGATACTCCCGTGGTAAACAACCCCACGGATATCCCCGCAGACATTACACCTGTGCCCGAATACTACAAGCCCGTTTCGGGTGATATCGTAACGGCACATTCGGTAACAGAGCTTGTGTTTTCGCCTACCATGCAGGATTACCGCACTCACACGGGAGTTGATATTTCCGCAGAAAAGGGCACTTCCGTGGTAAGCTATACCGATGGCACCGTTTCCGCCGTTTACAGCGATCCGTTTTACGGCACCGTGGTGGAGCTGACCCACGCAAACGGCGTTGTTACCGTATATGCAAACCTTGAAGAGCTTTTGCCCGAAGGCATTTCCGAGGGCAGCACCGTTAAGGCAGGGCAGGAGATCGGCACCGTGGGAAACACCGCCATTATCGAATCCGCCACCGTACCCCATCTTCACTTTGAAGTAAAGGTAGGGGAAAGAAACGTGGATCCTCAGATCTATCTGGACAAGGTAAAATAGAAAAAACGCCCGATATTTTCGGGCGTTTTTTTAATGAGGAATGATGAATGAGGAATGAGGAATGACGGAAGATTTTTGTCCCAAGGGACAAAAATCAACCATAGTTCATAGTTCATAGTTCATAGTTTCTCGTTATATTACTTCCACTTCATCTCCGATAGAGAAGGAATATATAACCGCTTTTGTTACCGGTCTTCCCGTCATACGCTGTACAGCGGCGCAGTAAAAGCTTATCTGGGCGCCGTGGCGGGAAATAAGCTCGTTTTTATCGCCGGTGCGGTCGGTCTTGTAATCCACCACCGTGTAGGTTCCGTCGGGATTTTGGAAAAAGCAGTCTATAACTCCCTGCACAAGTATCTTTTCCTTTCCCGCGCCTCCCACAACAATATCGCTTTCCTCAACGGAAAAACGCTTTTCTCTGTACATAGCTTTTGATTTGCACATACGGTCATAAAGGGGAGAAACAAAGAATTTATCCAGCGCCTTAAAGTCCATTAACTCAAGCTGTTCTTGTGTAACAAACCCTTTTTCCGCAAGTCGTTTTGCTTCTGCTTCGGCACCGAGAAAGCTTGCAATTTCAAAATCCGCAAACTGCATAAACAAATGGTTTGCCGTGCCCTTATCTGCGGCAGATGCCTGCTGCGTCCCCAAAAACTTTGGTTTGCGCAAAATACTGCTTTGCCGCACTGTGCGGGTGTATTCTTCCTCTTCCAAAAGACCTCTGCGTATTTCGGAAACGGATATTTTTGCGGGAGTGTCCCACCCGCTTTGGGGGTATTTGAATTCAAGTAATGAACGTATATCCTCCGAAGGCGGTAAAAACACTCTTTCTTCCCCTTCGCCGCTTTGTGCGGAAACCTCCGATGCCAAAACGGTTTTGAAGGTGTAAAAGCGGGTGTCTTCCGTGCCGAGTGACTGTATTATCCAGTCTGCGTGGCATTTTCCGGTGCGCATATCGCCTCCGAGATCGGAAATATCCTCCGCCTTTGCGGTAACGAAAAGCCTTTCTCTGCCGCGGGTCAAAGCAACGTAAAGCTTTCTCGCTTCTTCCGCGGTGCTGTCACAAAGCTCTTTTATAAGCAAGCTGTCGGTCACGCAGTTGTTTTTGGTAAGCATACCGTTTGCTTGGGAAAACCTTACGCCGATCCCGTCCTTTCGCAAAATAAAATCCACGCTGTCTTTTCCTCTGAACTCTCTGTCCGTATCCGCCAAAAAAACTACGGGGAATTCAAGTCCTTTTGAACGGTGTATGGTCATCAGCTTAACGGTGTTTCCGCCGTCATCGGGCGCTTTTGCTTCTTCCAGATTTTCGGTTTCGTCAAGATATTTTAAAAATGCGTTAAGCCCTTTGAATGAGCTTTCCTCGTATCTTCGGGCGAAATCATACAGCAGCATAAGGTTGCGGTGCTTTTTCTCCCCGTCCTTTTCGTGAATTACGGCGGAAATTATACCGCTTTCGTTGTAAAACTGCCATATAAATCTGTGGGCGGGAATTCCCTCCGCGCTAAGACGCCACAAATGCAACGCGGAAAGCATCCTTTTGCATTTTAACGCCGTTTCTTTGGAGATATGCCCTTTTTCTGCTTTTATTATTCTTCGGGGCGTGGGGGTGGCTCCCAAAACCGAAGGGAAACAGCGGTAGCGTTTTTTCTTTTCTCTTTCCTCTTTAAAGGCATTTGCCGCACCCTGAAGGCAATCGTACAAGCAATCGCTTTTTACACAGCGGCGTATTTTTAACATTTCGTCTGCGGTGAAATTAAAGAGAGGCGACCGCATTATGCTTGCAAGGGGAATATCGGACGTGGGGTTGTCTATAGCTTTTAATCCGGCTATTGCAAGCAGTATCTCCTGCTTATCCAAAAAGCTTTCGCTTTTTTCCGCTTTAAAAGGGATATGTGCTTTTTCAAGCACCTTCTTGTATACGCTTACGTTGCTTTTCAAAGTGCTGAAAAGTATGGCAATATCGCCGTATTTAATAGGCGTGCCGTCGTTTTTCGGCGTTCCGATCAGCCCGTTTATACGGCTTGCAATGTATTCCGCTTCTGCGATCTGCTTTTCCTCGGCGGTCATTTCTTCGTTTCCTTGTACAAGGGTGAAGGATACGGGATTATTTCCAAGGTTTTCTTTTTTTGCAAAAATAAGAGCTTCTTCGGAATAATTCATGCTGTCGCTTATCTCTTTTATTCCGGAAAACACCTTGTTGCAAAAGAGTATAATATTCTCGTCACAGCGGAAATTTTCACGCAATATCACTTTTTCCGTGTTTTTTGTCTTTCCGAATGTGTTGCAGTAGCTTTTAAAAATATCGGGGTGCGCGCTTCTGAAACGGTAAATGCTCTGCTTTACGTCACCTACCATAAATCTGTTATCGGAAGAAAGCAGGGTAAATATTCTGTCCTGCAGGGGGTTTGTGTCCTGGTATTCGTCAACGTATATTTCGTCAAAGCTCTTTTTGATTTCAAGACACAAAGGAGTGGGAGCCCCGTCCTTTTCCAACAGAGAAAGCATTAAATGCTCCTGGTCGGAAAAATCAATAACCCCCGCTTTTTCTTTTGCACGGGTGTATGTATCGTCAAATTCAAAAAGAAGCTCCTTCGCCGCTTTAACAAGGGCGCAGTTTGTCCTCATATCCTCAAGATTTTCTTTCGAAGAATACAGGAAATACCGCTTGCGGATACTTTTTATCTCTTCAAATATGTTGTTTTTAAGCTTGAATATTTTATCTTTTTCGGCTTCGCTTTTGTGCCCTTTTTGGGGGATCCGCGGATTTTTCAAAGCGTTTATGTATTCTCTCACACCGTCGTACCCTGCGGAAAAAAGGGATAAAAGCGTATCCAATTCTTCGGTAAACGAGTACAGAGAGGGAAGGTATATCTCCTCCTGCACGTCAAGTACATACCTGCACAGCTCTTCCGTGTTTTCTCTTGCCGTAAGTATGCACTTTTTCGCTTCGTCCATTATTACGCCGCAAACTTCGGTGTTTGTGTATTCGGCGTTTTCGCAGTCTTTTTCAAGGTCCTCAATAAGCTTTTCCAAAAACCTGCGGTAATTGGGGTACACCCGCAATTCCTTGTAAAGACCCAGCATAACGTCTGCAAAGCGTTTGTCGCTTTTCCGTCCCGAAAAACCGTCTGCCAGCAGCATAAAACAAGGCTGCTGCTTTTCGTATCCCTCGTTAAGCACCTTTTCCATGCTTTCCTGCAAAAGAAGGTTTGCTTCCGTTTCGTCTGCGGCGCGCACGTCGGGAGTTATGCCCAAAACCGAAAAATACTGTTTTATTCGGGAAAAGCAAAATGCGTGTACCGTGGATATATCCGCGGCGGGAAGTGACATAAGCTGTCCCGCAATATGTCGGTTTGCAGGATTTTCCGCCTGCGCCTTCATAAGCCCTTTATAAAGCTTTTCCTTTACGTCGGCTGCGGCGGCTTTGGTGAAGGTTACCACCAGGTATCTGTTGATATCGCTTCCTTCGAGCAGAGAACGCAGTATGCGGCTTGTCATAACGGTGGTCTTGCCGCTGCCCGCGCCTGCGGAAACGACCATACTCACGTCTTTTGTTTCTATGGCTTTGTTTTGCGACGGGGTGAAATCCGGCATAAAGCATTTCCTCCTTTGTTTGGTGGTGTTTTTATTCTTTTCTGCAGAAGGATTTGTATTCGCAGTATCTGCAGGCGTTTATACTTCCTTCTTTAAGGGGTGATATACACATATCTCCCGAAATAAGTCGGTCTCCCATATTGCGCACGGTGGTCTTTAACTGTTCTTCCAAAGCGTCAAACTCTTCCAAGGTCTTTGCACCTACGCTTTTTGCGGAAACGGTGCCGTCTTTATTCAGCTTTGCGGGAATAAACACTCCGCCGCCGCTTTCTTCCATGGCGCGGATAACCTCTGGGTCTGCCAAAACAAGCCCGCTTTTCTTAAACCCGTAAACCGCTTCTTCCTCGGGGTCGGTGTATACCTTGTCATTTTCCAGCTTGGGAGCGGATGCAGGCATATACAGCACGCCCGCAGGCAGTGTCCCGCCGGTTTTGTCTGCGGCACAGCAGGCAAACAGGTACATAAGCAGCTGAAGATCCAAGCCCTTTTCCACTCTTTCCGCGGAAAAACGCTTTTCGCCCGTTTTGTAGTCTATAACACGCAGGTATGTTTTTCCGTCGATCACGCAGGTGTCTGTGCGGTCAACAATACCCCGCAGGAATATTTTGCCTTTTTCCGTCTTTACCTCAACGGGAGGCAGGTCGCCCATACCTATCTTAACTTCAAAACCGCTGGGGCAAAACTTGCTTTGCGTAAATTCCGCGGAAATATTTTTTATAATAAGATTAAGCGTCTTTTTAAATCTGCCCACCGCATAGGCAAACCGTTTATCCGCGGCATATTCTCCCGCCACGGAAAGAATATAGGTTTCCGTAAGACGGTCCACCTCTTTTTCCCGCTCATTATCGGGCAGGGGATCAAACTTTCCCTCTTTCACACGGGCAGAAACAAATTCCTCCAGTATGCTGTGAACAAAGGTGCCTATCTCGGGCGCGGCAAATGCGGCTTTTTTGTTTTCTTTAAGCTTTAAGAGATATTTTGCAAAGAAAGAAAATGGGCAGGATGCGTATTTGTCAGTACGGCTGGGGGTAAGGGTGAGCACGTTTTGGTCAAGACAAACGTGTGCGTCTTTTTCATACAGCCCCATTCCTTCTGCCTTTTCTTCCCACAAGCCGTGAAGGGAACTTTTAATATACGGGTTTTGTATACCGCCGTAATACCGCTTTGCGGAGGGGAGACAGTACAGCATATCCGTTTCTTTTTCACCGAACTTTTCTTCTTTTATACCCAAAAGCTCCTTTACGCGCATAACCGCAACGGACGGGCGCAGAGCGTTTCCGGTAAGGTCGCCGGCAGGGTAGGTTATATACAGCTTTTCCGCAGGGGCGCTTACCGCCGCGGTAAAATAAAACCGCTGTTCGTTTTGCTGTCTTAAGAGAGGGAGCGCCAAAGGGATGCCCGCCTGCTCCAAAAGCGTGTTTTCCCGTTCATCAAACAAGCCGTTTCTGCGCACCGCTTTGGGAAACTCTCCGTCGTTTACACCCATAAGTATGCAGGCACGGCAGTTTTCGGGTCGGATAAGGCTGGCGTTACCCACGGTTACGCTGTCGTTCAAAGCGGGTATCGCTCCCACTTTACGGGAGGATATCATAAGCGAAAGATATCTGTGCAGTCTTTCGGGGGTTATCTTTTCATCGCCGCAAACAGATACCAGCCTATCGAAAATATCTATAAGGGTATCCCATACCCGGGCGGTCACGTTGCTTTCCCGCTCCTTGCCGCTGTCCATAAGAATACGGGCACGGGCAAGCAAACGCTTATCTGCCTTGGCGGATATAAGCAGACCGTACAGCGCCTCCACGCCGCTTTTAACGGTAAGGTCTTTCGAAACCAGGGTTTCGTATACAGGCAAAAGAATATCTGTCATTTTTTCCTTTGCGGCGTTTACGGTGTTAAGCACGTGGGCGGAATATTCGGTAAGGCTGCCGGTATATCCTTCGGGATTCATCATCCAGGGATTTCCGTCCCGCCAACGCTTTCCTCTTATTCCCCATGTGTCGGTATAACGGGAAAGCAGGTCTCTTTCCCTTGCGTTAAGGTCGCAATAACTGTTTTTTATGTATTTGCTTACGGCATAAGGCGCAAAATCCGTTACGGCAATTTCCAGAGCAGACAAAACAAACGCCACCACGGGCTTTGTTGTAAGCTCGTCCTTTACGGACATATAGCAGGGGATCCCGTCGGAAGCAAACACCGTGTCAATTATCCCGTCGTAATTTTCTGCGTTTCCGGTTATCACCGTAATATCGCGGTAGCGGTAGCCTTTGCGTATAAGGGAATGTATTATACTGCTTGCCGCCGTTGCTTCCTCAAAGCTGTCGGAAGCAGAGATTATCTTTACGTTTTCGGTGTTGCCCTCAAATCTTTTTGCGGAATGGTCCCACAAAAGATCCTGCAGGTATTCAATACTTTTTTCCTTTGCCCGCTTGTTGTCGGTAAGCACCAGATCTTCGCAGACGGGGGAGTATTCTTTAATTTTTTCGCTGCAAAGGGTGGTTTCTTTGTAAAGCTCGGGGTCTTCTCCTATAAGGAAGGATATGTAAACGTCACTTGCGCTTTGCAAAATAATTTTTATTATCTCTTCTTCTTGGGGCGTGTAGGTGTAACAACTGTCAATAAATACCGTTTTTCCCTCAAAGAAAAGAGGCGTATCCTCCCGCAGAGCAAGACGTGTAAGCCCGTCGTTGGGGTCATACAGACTTTCAGGGGTCTTTTTTTCGTATTCTTTTAATATGAGTCCCATATCGGAAAGCTTTTCCGAAAGGGTTTTGGAAGGTATTTTTTCCTTTGCCTCCAAAAGCATATCGGGAGTAATGCCCCGCATTTTAAGATTTGCGGCGGTCTCTCCCAGCTTTTTAATAAAATCGTTGTCCTCCGCAGAGAGGGCGTATTGGGTAAGCAGATCCTTTACGCTGTGCAAAGCGGATGCAAGGAGCACGTTTCTGCAGCCTGCGTCCATATATTCCGCATCAAGCCCTCCGAACTGTCGTGCAATACGGTTGGGCAGACGTTCAAAGTTAAGCACCTCGCAGTACATATTGAAGGAATCTCCCAAAAAAGAGGAAAGCTTTCTTTCATACGCCACAGACTGCTGTTCGGGCACGATAACGATACACTGCTGCCTTGCGGAAATACAATCTTTTATTTTGTTTAAAACAATGTGTGTTTTTCCGCTTCCGCTTTTTCCTATAATACGGTGCAGCATATCTTTTTTCACTCCTTTTTAAGATTTCCCAAAAGTTCAAGTATTTTAAACCTGAATTTATATTTCACTTTGTTTGTCTTTGTAAAAACGTTTACCTCATCCTCGCTCATACCCGTGCCCTCCAGAGCGTCCTGCGCCGTGGCGGCGGAAAGACACAAAGGGGGAAACAGCACGCACCACCAGTTTTTTCCTTCCCCTTCGCCTATAATTATTCGCAAAGAGCTGTAGGTGCCCGCAGGGAACATCACTCCGTCGTATTCCCGCGTTTCGTAATATTCCTTGCCGAATTCTGCTCGCACCGTCTGTCCTTTTGCGGCTTCTTGGGCAATACGGGTTATCTCCGTCTGCAGCGCGTCTATGTCGGTTATCATTTCAAGATAGGGGCTGTTTTCAATAATAGCGTCCCTTACTTCAAGCTTTAGATCCTGGTCCTCGCGTGAATCGCTGTTTGCCAGTATGTGCAGTCTTACCGTGGTATCGTAAATGCTTTTTTCGCCTCTCGGCATGGCAAGGTCGGATATTATTACGGTCAGCATTACCGCCGCAATACAGATGATGAGCTTTGCTTTTGTAATCATTTTTATATTCCTCCGTTTCCCGTAGATTATGTACGCAAAACGGATACCGTATACAGAGTTTACACTATTATTTCCTTTCCGTCAAGGTAATTTTGAGCGTTTTGACTCTTGACAAAACCTTTTAAATGTTGTTTACTGTATACAGTAATATTTACAGAGGTGTAATTCAATTATGATCATCAGAAATTCCGTAAAAGGTATTATTATAAAAGGCAACAAGCTTTTGGTTGCGGAAATGGAAAATAACGGAACGTATTATACTCTCCCCGGCGGAAAACAGCGTCCCGATGAGCTTCTTTTCGATACGTTAAAGCGTGAGATGGCAGAAGAAGCCGGCTATGATATAGACCCAAAGGAAATTATGTTTGTACGCGAAACTTTTGATGAATACGAGGATATCCACCGCGTAGAGTTTATGGTGCTTTGCGATATAAAGGAAAAACTGGAAAACAACGTATTTGAATACGATGAATTTCAGGTAGGCACCACCTGGCTCAATATAGACAACATTTCCGCAGAGCCCTTGTATCCTCTGGAGATACGTACCCTTATAAAGAACTATTATCTGGGCAAGACAAGCGACGTGTATCAGGGCGTTATGAATCAACGCTCCGTTTCCTTCGGCAGTGAAGAATAAATAGTTTGTCCGCCGTGTATTGCGGCGGATTTTCATTTTGAAAGGAAATTTTATGAAAAGAGTAATATTTCTTATGCTTACTTTGGCTTTGACCCTTTGCTCCTGCGGTGCGGGTAACGACATTTCGGAGGAAAGCGGGCAGGCTTCGGACACTGTTTCGGAGGATGTGTTTACCCCCGCGCCCCTGGATAACGCTTTGCTTGTGGTTTACGGAGATTCCATTACCGCCTTGGGCGAATGGGGAAAAACCGTTGCCGAAAACTGCAATATGCGGTTTTTCAACGGTGCAAAAGGGGGAATAACCAGCACAGAAGGACTTGCGCGGTTTGAAACCTTCGTGGCGTCCCGCGATCCCGATTACGTGACCCTTTGCTTTGGTATGAACGACCTGCTTATGACAGCAGTAAACACCCCAAAAGTGACACCCGAGCAGTTCAAGCTTAATATGAAAGCTCTGGCAGAAAAAACTGCGGCGGCGGGTGCCGTTCCTATTCTTCTTACCACCAATACCATAGATTACGCAAAGTTTTATTCCGCGCAGGGACAAAGCGAATCTATGTACGGGGGACGGGATATAAAAGAATGGGTGGATACATATAACCAAATGACCCGTGAAGTAGCCGCAGAAGGTGGATATCCTCTCATAGATCTGTTTGCGGAATGTTCAAAGCATCCGGAAACACAGGTCGTATGCTCGGACGGAATACATTTAGGTCCTTTGGGCAACCGCATTTTTGCAGAGCAGATAACGGCATATCTTTTGGAAAACTATATTTCCGATCCGGATGCACCCAAAGTTGATTACGATACTTCGGTTTTGCTTTCTTCCGGCGAAAAGGCGGATATCGCCCCCAAGCAAAAGAACCTGTGGTATATAGAGGGCACCACCATGACAGCGGCGGAGACAGAAACCGCCATAGTGTTTAAAAATACCAACGGTCTGTGGCCCGACGCCCAGTGCGCCTTGACCGACGGGATCAAGGTTCCCGTAAAGGATGCGGTTTTAAAGGTAAAAATATCCACCGCAAACGTAAACGCAAGCATACTTTTGTATTTCGACGGCGCCTTCCCCCACGCATATGCGGAAGGGCAGTATCTTTGTATCAACCCCAAGCTTAACTGCAATACCGATTCTTATACCGGCGATATCACCGCAAATCAGAGTATAGATATAGAAATTCCTCTTTCCTCTCTGGGCATCCCCTCAAAAAGCATACACGATGGTTACGTTACCTTCTCGGGTATCAAACTGTACGTGGCAGGTAACGCATATCAGTCGGTAACCGTAGAAGAAATAAGCGTATATGTAAAATAAAAACCACCCCAAGAAAACTGCGTTTTCTCGGGGACCCCGACAAACCACCCCATATAAGCACGGCGGGAGCAAAGCCGCCCGCCCTACAAAAGATACTCGTAGGGCGGGGGCTTGCCCCCGCCGTTTGTCGTTGGAGTGAATTTATTACTTGTTTAACGGATGTACTTTAAAATATTCATCCTGCATTTCCGCCGTACCGAAAAGATAATCGGGGTTATAGGGGAGCGGAAAATAATCTTTATACACCGAATCGTATTGCTCTCGGGTGATATTAAAATATTCTATGAAATCAAGTATATTCTGGTCTATATCTTCTTTTTCCTCAAGCCATTTATTGAACTGTTCCTCTCCTACATATTGTATTAACGCATAATCTATACGGTAATATCTGCGGGTGTAACCGTTTCTGTCGGGAACGGAAGTGTAATAACAGTCGTATTTTTCTGAATCGTAATCGCTGAATATAAAGTCAGGATGATTCCAATACTCTTCGCTGAACCAAGCATCCCAGTTCAACATATATAACTCTAATCCATAGGGCCTTTCGCCGTAAGCAGCTTTTCCCCATTCTTCCAAATAGGCGTGGCAGAACTCAATATATTCTTCCTTTGAAATATCGTAATACTCTGCAAGTGCTGCAATATTAGCATCTCCGCAGGCACCGAATTTTGGAATATAATCAAAATCAAAAGTTTTTCTACCTATATACTCTATAAAATCGCCGGGAATAATAGTGAAATGGTCAGAGCGCATTCCGTCACTAGTTATTTCTTCTCTGGGTTCGTATTCGTCTATACCTTTTTTTAATTCTGCAAACCATTGATCGAGTTCCTCGTCGTCGTACCAAACAGATTTTTCAGTGTTGGAGGTTTCTTCGAGTTCGCTGGTTTCAGGCACACTCACGTCAGGCGTGCTCACGTCAGGCGCACTCACGTCAGGCGCACTCACTTCGGGTTCGCTCACGTCAGGCGCACTCACTTCGGGTTCGCTCACGTCAGGTTCGCTGGATTCCGTCAGGCTTTCATCCGGAGTGCTTTCTGCTTTTGAAATCTCTTCGGATATTTCGCTTAATTCGGACATCTCCGTATCAGTGGAAAAATCACTTGTTCCCCCATCGCAGGAAGCAAACACTACGCATAGTAAAATCATTACCGCTATAGCTGACAGTAATTTGATTTTCATTGTAATACCTCCTTTAATACGGCGTGCCGGTAAATCGTATATCATCATAGTAAAACGCATACGGATTAATTATACTTTCTCTGTTGGGTGCAGTAGTATCTCCGTGAGGATTATTTGCTGTTCCGGTAGGCATAGTGTTTGTTACATATATTTCTAAATGCAGGTGCGAGCCATAGTTCAGGCCGCCTGTGTTTCCGGCATATCCAACGAGGTCGCCTTCTCGCACGCAGGTATTCTTTTCTACGGATACACTTGACATGTGCATATAAACTATAGCAAACGGCAAGTCAGTGTGTGGATCTTTTTCACTGACATCGCGTACAACATCCTCTTTGTTAACTGCGCCTGTCCATAATACTACGTAGTTACCCATTCCGGTGTCGCTGTAATGATAGTCAACTTTTGCAACATAAGCGTCTGTTACAGCGTATAACAGTTCGCCTGAATTTGCGCTTATATCTAGTCCCTTATGGTATGAACTGTTGCGAACTCCTACTGGTGAGGTGGCGTGGATATTTGCTTTTGAGCTATCTGGCCTAAACGGTTCCAAAGGATATTCCCAGCCCAGCAAAGAATATGCATTACTGTAACGTATACTTAAGTAATAGTTGCTGTAAGTGTTCTCGTCATCAATGCCCTTGATTTTTATATAGTAATCCGTAAGCGGCGATGTTTTTGTATTAACAAACGAGAACGTTATGTGTTTTATAACTTGTGAGCCGTTGAGAGATGCGTCGGAAGTAGTTTTACAGGCAACGGCTGTGCCGTCCGAAGTCAATACTACTATTCTGTGATTACACTGTACGGCGGATAATGTAAATTCAAGTCTGCCGTGGCGCGGTGGAGTTATTTTGAAATAATCAACGTCAGTCGTGCTGCTTATAAGACCCTGCACCGAAGTTACAATAGACGGTTCAGCCACCATTTCAAGGAAATCTGCGGTGGATGTTGAATTATTACTCTCGGTTTCATTTTCTATGCTGTATGTAAGGATCAGAGAAGGGAATTTAGCGGTATCACCGCAATTGCTTGTGTATACAACGTTATAGTCATTCAAAGAGGAATCTGTGTTCTGAATCCAAATGCCGTAGTTGGGGTAGGTGCCGTTTTTTGTTTTAATATAATAGTCGGTAACATCAAATGTAACGGTTCCGTTGGGAAAATCTGCCGGAACATTAGTATCAAGCACGATTCCGTCTCTCGGTCTGTTGTTGTAACATACGGTGGGTTCGTTCCACGGTGTTGCAATAAGCTTTGCAGTAAACGGACCGCCGGTTGTAGAGTTTGGTGTGAGGGTAAAAACAAATTGAGCCTTCAAAACCTCGGAGTTTGCCGGAACATCGGGAAGCGTACCGAACCTGATAAGGCTGTAGTGTTGAACTCCGTTTAACTTGCCAATATACATTCTTGTTTCATTAGCATGCTCTCCCGCCGTATCACCGGAGTGGATATACGTATCTGAATAATTGCTTACTGCTTTATTATTCGTCACTGTAGGGTCAATTACCACGGGATAAACTCTGTCGGCAGAGTTCAGCCACTCTTTATCTGGTGTCATAACCACGGTGCATATATCGTCCGTTTGTTTTAAGGTTATGCGGAAGGAGCGGGAACCGTTACCCGCAGAATCGTACATATACGGAGAATGCACGGTGTATATCGGGTTACCGGCTTCATCAATAAAATCAATACTGTTGTCCGGATTAAGAACTGCTGTAAGCTCACCGCAATTATAGGTGTAGTATATCGCGTTTCCGTCCTTGGGGGAGTATATGGTTATATCTTCTTTAACCTTATACTGGGAAACGGTATAATTTACGTCTATAAGCTTATTGCCCGAAAACGGAGAATTGTATTTTATAGACGCACCTGCGTTCTTTGCGGCAAATTTGTTGTTTTGGCTATCTTGGTTTCGGCTTACGGTTGCAGAAACTTGTGTTTTTAACGTGTCTTTTGTGCCCAGTGCGTTTTGCACGGAAACGTTCCAAGACAAGGTGTGTTCATCCACGGTTATCTTTACAAGCTCGCCGCCATCGTTTTCCCCTCGGAAAGATACGTCAAACCCGCCGTGGCCTTTATTCTGGTAACGGCCGTTTTTTAATGTCAGCGTGTTGTCTATCTCTTTCCAAGTGTTATCCGATATATCGTAATAGTTTACCGGATCAGCATACGTGGTGGCAACTGCTGTGCCGTCGGACATTAGGAAATGCTTTTCATATTCGTTTCGCATTTCCGGCATTTCGTAAGCGATGTCGGGTCCATCGCTCGTGACTTTTTCATCCTGCGCTGCGGCAAATACCATAAACGGTAAAGTAAGGGTAATGGCAAGGATGAAAGCTGTGAACTTTTTGGTGGAAGTTTTCATAGTTGTAATTATCCTTTCTTTGTTTAGTTTTGTCATATATATACTACCATAATATGGGTAAAATGTCTATAAATATTTTGTGAACAATTGTAATTTTGTGCAAAATCACAATACGGTTACTTGCGCTTTGCAAGTACGAATATTTTTCTTCATATATATAGTGACAAAAACAAGAAAAACATCTATAAAAAATTTTTCGCTTTTTAAAAGTTTGTGAAAATTAAACAAAAATGACTGCGTGAAGCAGTCATCTTTTATCGAAGCAACCGGGTTTATATATCTATCTTTCTGTCTTTAAAATAGTATTCCTTGTCTCTTTCGCCTATGGGACGCAAAACTTTGCAGGGGTTTCCCACAGCCACCACGTTTGATGGAATATCCTTTGTGACCACGCTTCCCGCGCCTATCACCGTGTTATCCCCGATAGTTACTCCGGGGAGAATTATCGCCCCTGCGCCGATCCAGCAATTTCTGCCTATCCGCACCGATGCGTTGTATTGGTATCCCTTTTCCCGCAAGCGGGGCAATATGGGATGTCCTGCCGTGGCAACGGTAACGTTTGGACCGAACATTGTACAGTCTCCCACGTAAATGTGGGTGTCGTCCACCAAGGTCAGATTAAAATTTGCATATACGTTTTTGCCGAAGTGCAGGTGCTTTCCGCCCCAATTGGAGCGAAGAGGAGGCTCTATATAGCATCCGTCACCTATTTCCGCAAACATTTCCTTTAAAAGCGCCTGCCGTTTTTCTGTTTCCTTAGGGCGGGTGGAGTTGTATTCATACAGCTTTTCCATACGTTCAAGCTGCTCCCGCATAATACTTTCGTCTGTGGGAAGATATAATTCTCCCGTATGCAGACAGTCCTTGTGTGCCATAAGCTTACCTCCTGTCGGGTTGTATTAATTATACCTCGGCTTTTCCTTTAAATCAACCGTTTTTCTTCCGTCTTGACAAATTTTTATAAAAGGAGTAGAATACTGTAAAGTAAATTATACGGAGGTTTTTGCAGTGAAAAAGGTTATAGCGGCTATCATTGTATGCGCATTTCTTTTGGTTTCGGTTTGCGCCTGCCAAAGCGGAGGCAATAATACCTCTTTGCCCGGAGTTTCGGATTTTGATGGTTTTGTAAGTATGATGGAGCAAAGCGGTTTTGAACCGCAGGTTTCCTTTATTGAAGTAAGCGGAGACGGTTCCGAGGACGAAGAAAGCAAGCCCGAAGAAAGCAAGCCCGAGGAGAGCAAGCCCGAGGAGAGCAAGCCCGAGGAGAGCAAACCCGAGGAAAGCAAACCCGAGGAAAGCAGACCCGAAGAAAGTAAGCCGGAGGAAAGCAAACCCGAAGAGAGCAAACCCGAAGAGAGTAAGCCCGAGGAGAGCAGACCCGAAGAGAGCAAACCCGAGGAAAGTAAGCCCGAGGAAAGTAAACCCGAAGAGAGCAAACCCGAAGAAAGCAAGCCCGAAGAGAGCAAACCCGAAGAGAGTAAGCCCGAAGAGAGCAAGCCCGAGGAAAAGCCCAAATACGATTACACCACGGGACAAAAGCACACTCCTTTAAAAAACACCGATAGATATTTGTATTCCATTCTTAACGCTCAGCAAAAAGAGTGGTACCGTAAAATAGACGCCGCAGTAAAAAATCTTGAAGAAAAGGTATGTCTGGATACAGAGCTTACGGGAAATAACAATTATTATATTTTCTATATTTATGCTGCAGATAACCCCGAACTTTTCTATCTGGGCGCCCAGATAGGGGTTGAATACGGCACGGGCAAGGATAGCCTGCTGTTCACTTATTCCGATGGCGTTTCCGATTGCGGTCTTGATTACGGCAGTATGACACCCGAACTCAAACAAAGCATACTTTCCAAAAAAGCCCGTTTTGATGCAGAGGTTCAGCGTATAGTAAGCACCATACCTGCAGATGCACCCGACGTTGTAAAAGAAAAGCTTATATACGACCGTATACTTATAGATTCAAGCTATCAAAAGGGTGCAGTATGGGAAGGCGCCGCGCCCGACCCTTGGAGCGCATACGGTGTGATTATAAACCACACCGGCGTCTGCGAATCCTATGCGGAAGCGTTCCATACCCTTTGTCATATGGTTGGCATTAAATGTGTGGAGATAATGGGAACGGGCAACGGCGAAAGCCATAAATGGAGCGCAGTCTTGCTTGACGGAGAATGGTATATGTGCGATGTCACCTTTGATGACCCCACAAACGGCAAACCCGGGGAAACCCGCCATGATTATTTTAATCTCACCGCCAAGCAGATGCAGGAAAAGAATCACTCCGTAAGTGATATTTATTGGAAATCCCCCTCCTGCAACGGCACAAAATACAGCTACGAAAACTATTTCGGCAAATAATTTTAAAAGACCTTGTGAAAAACAAGGTCTCAGAGCGAAGACAAAGTCGGTCTTTACGTGCTTGAAAAGAAAGAAAAAGAACAGCCAAAAGAAAAAAGTATGCTTTTTTAAATCGGAAGCATACTTTTCTTTTTGTCGGGGTCCCCGAGAATCCGTAAGGCTTCTTGGGGTGATTTTAAAAAGGAACAAAAAATATTGATTTTTTCAAGCACTTCCACGAAAAGCTCGACTACCGTAGATAACTACGCCTACGCTCGCTTTTCGTGAAAAATACCTGCCTTTGTCCCACTCTGCCCAATCTGCAGACTTTGTCTGCAGATTGAGACCTTGTGAAAAACAAGGTCTTTTTTATCGGGGTGATTGAAAAAGGCGAGGGTTATGCCAGTATTTTTCTGTGGATATTCGGTTGACTTACTTTGTAAACGGGTGTATAATGTTAAGAGATTTCGATATTTTTTGATATAGATTGATTATATATCCAAACGAAAGGAAATGCGTGGTATGAAAAAGCTTTACAGTGGTATTGTTAAAAACAAAACATTGGTAATAATACTGTTTATAGTCGTTTTTGCTGTATGTATGGTGTGCAGCAGAATGGTAAAGGTAAACTATGATATAAATGATTATTTGCCCGATGGCACCAAATCCACCGTGTCCATAGAACTGTTGGAAACCGAATTTGCAGGCGGAATTCCAAACGCCAGAGTAATGGTTACAAACGTAACCGTGCCCCAAGCGTTGGAATACAAAACCCGCATCGCAGAGATCGACGGCATTACTGCTGTTACCTGGCTTGACGATTCCGTTGATATAACCGTACCTTTGGCTACTTACGATCAAAAAACAATAGAAACATATTACAAGGACGGCGCCGCACTTTTTACTGTAACTGTTCATGAAGATAAGCGGCTTGAAGCTGTTGAGGCAATCAGAGAAATAATAGGCGTTGACAACGCTATGACAGGAACTGCCGTTTCTACCGCAGAATCTATAGCAAATACGGTTGCAGAGGTTTTAAAGGTCACAGCAATCGCAGTCACGTTTGCTCTTATCGTGCTGTTGCTTACCACCACCTCCTGGCTGGAGCCGATAGTGGTTTTGTGCGGCATAGGTGTGGCGGTAATTCTTAATAACGGAACAAACCTTTTGTTTGGAGAGGTTTCCTTTGTAACAAACGCTGCGGGAAGCGTACTTCAGCTTGCCGTGTCGTTGGATTATTCCGTTTTTCTTTTACACCGCTTTAACGAATGCCGCGAAAAAAATCCCGATGCAAGATCCGCAATGGTGGAAGCGTTGTGTAAATCCACCTCCTCCATACTTTCCAGCGGATTTACTACGGTTATAGGATTTTTGGCATTGGTTTTAATGCAGTTCCGCATAGGAGCAGACCTGGGCATAGCTTTGGCAAAGGGTATTGCCATAAGCCTTATTACCGTTTTTGTGTTTACTCCCTGCCTTATACTTGCCGTATACAAGCTTTTGGATAAGACACGCCATAGAAATCTTATGCCTTCCTTCAAATGGTTCGGAAAAGGCGTGCTTAAAGCGGCAATTCCTTTGGTATGCGTATTTGTTCTCGTAATAGTTCCCGCATATCTGGCTTCAAACGCAAACAGCTATCTTTACGGTTCATCACAAATATTCGGAGAAGATACCGAATACGGAAGAAACACCGCTGCAATAGAAGAAATGTTCGGGAAAAACGATACTTATGTGCTTATGGTTCCCGTTGGGTCCACTCCCACGGAAAAGGCGCTTTCCGATGAACTGCACACTCTTCCGGAAATAACAAATATAATTTCATACGTAGATACGGTGGGTGCGGAGATCCCGCCCTCTTATCTGGACGATGCTACGCTGGCACAGCTCAGAAGCGAAAATTACAGCCGTATGGTGCTTTCGGTTTCCGTTCCCGCAGAAAGCGGGCAAACCTTTGAGCTGGTAGAGAATATACGCTCCATAGCGGAAAAGTATTATCCCGGCACGTCCTATCTTGCAGGCGGAGGTGTAAGCACCTATGACCTTAAGCAGACAGTTACCGAAGATATGGTAAAAGTAAATCTTATTGCTATAGGCGCCGTGTTTATAGTGCTGCTTATCTCTATGCGATCTCTGTTCCTGCCTGTTTTGCTGGTTTTAAGTATAGAAACCGCAGTGTGGCTTAACCTTACGGTACCCTATTTTACAGACGAGCCGGTGTTCTATCTTGCTTATCTTATAATCAGCTCAGTTCAGCTTGGCGCAACTGTGGATTACGCAATACTTATGACAGAGCGTTACCGCGAAAACCGCACATCTTTGGATAAAAAACAAGCCGTTGTGCAGACAGTTTCCGATGTATTTGTTTCCAT
Organism: Clostridia bacterium; assembly: GCA_017399965.1. GTDB lineage: Bacteria > Bacillota > Clostridia > Oscillospirales > CAG-382 > SFLA01. The sequence continues at coordinate 43,985 of JAFQAP010000001.1, forward strand.
ACTTACCTCGGGCAGTGTACTTACGGTTGTAGGCTTCCTTATGGGAGCGTTGTCCTCCAACCAATTATTGGCACAGTTGGGCGTTTTCCTGGGCAGAGGCGCTTTGTTCTCCCTCATAATAGTTCTTGCAGTATTGCCCGGACTTTTATATCTGAGCGATAAAATAATAATTCGTAAAAAGAATACGTCAGAATACAGAAAGGCGGATTTACAATGAAGATGACAAAACGAATAATATCTTTTTTGATAGTTGCTTTATTGGTTGCGGCGGCACTTCCCGTGTCTTCGTTTGCAGCCCAGGCAAATACACCCAAAGAAGAAGTTGTATATGTAAACCTTAACGCCGACGGAAGCGTAAAAGAAATATACGTAGTAAATATTTTTGAATTGGATGCCGATGGAAAGGTTATTGATTACGGCGAATACGAAAGCTTGCGTAATATGACCGCTACCGATGAGATCGGATATTCCGGCAACAAGATCACCGTTGATGCAAAAGCGGGCAAGCTTTATTACGAAGGAAAGCTTAAAAGCAATGTTATTCCGTGGAACATATCTATACGTTATTACATGGACGGCACAGAATATTCCGCAAAGGATATTGCAGGCAAAAGCGGTAACCTTAAGATAACGCTTACCATAATCAAAAACGAAGAATGCGAAGGCAATTTCTTTGAAGGCTATGCTTTGCAGACTTCGCTTTCTCTGGATACTGAAAAATGCACGGATATCAAGACAGAAGACGCAACGGTTGCAAACGTAGGCAAAAACAAGCAGCTTACATACACGATCCTTCCCGGAAAAGGTGCGGATATAGAAATTACCGCCAAGGTAAAGGATTTCCGTATGGGTGGAATTTCATTAAACGGCGTGCGCCTCAAGCTTAATATAGAAATAGGCGACGATAAGATAGATTCCGTTATAAGTCAGGTGATAGGCTCTATCGGAAATCTGGACGGCGATGCTATTATGCAGCTTGTTACCGGTGCGGAACAGCTTCACGATGCCACTACTACACTTAAGGATAACGTGGGCGCTCTTCATACGGGAGTAGGTTCTCTCACAAACGGAATGGGAACCCTTAACAGCGGTCTTGCTGTTTTGGACGGAAAGACAAAAGAGCTTATGGACGGCGCATATTCTGTGTTCAAGGCGCTTTGTCAGGTAGCCCAGACCACCCTTAATCAATCCCTTTCCGAAAACGGTATGGCAACGGTTACTCTCACTCCCGAAAATTACCAAAAGGTAGTGGCAGACGTACTTAAAAAGCTGGATAAAGACAATGTTTACGATATAGCATATAAAAAAGCTTTACAGCAGGTTACCGCACAGGTAGAAGCCCGTGCAAACGAGCTTTACGCAGGATACATCGAGTCTATTGCGGATTCCGTGTACGAAACCTACATACGTTCTCAGGCGGACAGTATTTATAAGACTTTTGTTGTTCAGGAGATAACCCGTCAGTTGGTTGCCAACGGATTTTCTCAGGAGCAGGTGGATAACTATATGCTTACCGATTCCGGCAAAACGGTTGTAGATTACACTATAAAAAATCTTACTGCAGACCAAAAAGAACAAATACTTATAGGTGCGCTTGCAACACTTACCGACGACCAGAAAGCACAGATAAGGGCGGGTGCCGTAGCATCTCTTACCAATGATCAGAAAAAACAGATAAAGCAGGGCTATATAGACCAGACCATGAAGAGCGAGGAAATAACCAAGCAAATAAACGATGCGGTTTCTTCTGCGGTTTCTTCTGCTGTGGCAGGCATTACCGAGCTTAAAGGACAGCTGGATAATTATAGTCTGTTCTATGACGGACTTAAAAGCTATACCGACGGTGTAGGCACTGCGGCAGACGGCGCGGCGACCATAAAAATAAATATGGATACTCTTTATGCCAACGTCGGCAAGCTTAATGACGGTGTCGGAGAGCTTAACGATGCCACCGGTAAGCTTAACGAAGGTGTTTCGGGTATTGTGGGCGGCAACACCGATGAAGAAACGGGAGAAGAAAAAGACGAAGACGTTTCCGCAAGCATAAAAGATACCGTTAAAGAACAGATAGACAATATTATAGGTTCTATCTCCGGCGGAAATATGGAGATCGGCTCCTTTGTATCCGATGAAAACGAAAACGTAAATGCGGTACAGTTTGTAATTAAGGCAGAGGGAGTGAATATCGCTCCTCCCCCGGCGAACTCTCCCACGGCGGAGGTAAAACTTACCTTCTGGCAAAAGCTGCTGCGTCTGTTCGGATTATATTAATAAAATTCCAAACGGGTTATCGTATTTTTCGATAGCCCGTTGATTTTTTAAGGATATATGTGTTATAATTATTTATTACGTTACAGGGAAGTGTTTTTATGAAAATATCCGAAGCTTTAAAGAAAGATACTCTTTCCGTTTCTTTCGAGGTTTTTCCGCCAAAAACGGAAAGCTCTTTTGATACGGTAAAGGTAGCCACAGAGGAGATCGCCAAGCTGCACCCCTTGTTTATGAGCGTGACCTACGGGGCAGGGGGAGGAACAAGCAAATACACTCTGGATATTGCAAAAAATATAAAAGCTCTTTACGGTGTGCCCACCTTGGCACATCTTACCTGCGTTTCCTCCACCAAGGAAACGGTTAAGCAAAAGATTTCGGAAATAAAGGAAGCGGGTATACAAAACGTAATGGCGCTCCGCGGAGATATTCCTTCCCATCTCGAACAAGCAGACAGAAGCCTGTGGGCATACAAGCACGCGACTCAGCTTATATATGAGCTTAAGTGCGCAGATGAGAATTTCTGTATCGGCGCCGCCTGCTATCCCGAAATACATCCCGAAAGCGCAAACCAAAAGGAAGATATAAAGTATCTTACAGAAAAGGTAAAAGCAGGTGCGGAATTCCTTACCACCCAAATGTTTTTTGATAACAACCTGCTGTATAACTTTTTATATAAAATACGGGAAGCGGGCATCACCGTTCCCGTTATCCCCGGCGTAATGCCAATTACCAACGCAAATCAGGTGGAGAGGGCGGTAAAGCTTTCCGGTTCGTTTATGCCGCAAAGGTTCAAAAGTCTTGTGGATAAGTTCGGGCACGACCCTGCGGCAATGAAGCAGGCGGGAATAGCATATGCAACCGACCAGATAATAGATCTGTATGCAAACGGCATAACCAACGTGCACGTGTATTCTATGAACAAGCCCGACGTAGCAGGGAAGATACAAAGCAATTTATCGGATATTTTAGGTAAATAATATGAATTTTAAAGAGTTTCTAAAAAACAATATCGTCTTTCTTGACGGCGGTATGGGCACACTGCTTCAGAAAAAAGGAGTGTTGGGCACGGGATATCCCGAACTGCTCAATATAACCCATCCCGAAATTATTACAGGCATACATAAAGAGTATTACGATTCGGGCAGTAACGTGGTCTGCACCAATACTTTTGGCGCAAATTCACTTAAATTTGACAGTAAGACCCTTGATGATATAATCAGAACCGCCGTAGAAAACGCAAATAATGCCCGTGAAAATACGGTAAACACGGGTGAAAAGTTTATAGCTCTGGATATTGGCCCCACGGGAAAACTTCTTGAGCCCATGGGCGGGCTTTCCTTTGAAACAGCGGTAAGCGTGTTTAAGGAAACCGTGCTTTTGGGTGTAAAATACGGAGCCCAGCTTATAGTTATCGAAACTATGACAGACAGCTACGAAACCAAAGCCGCACTTCTTGCCGCCAAGGAAAACAGCACCCTGCCCGTTATCGTCACCAACGCATACGATAAAAACGGAAAGCTTCTCACCGGCGCAACCCCCGCCGCAATGGTGGCTCTTTTGGAAGGAATGGGGGCAGATGCTATCGGCGCAAACTGTTCTCTCGGCCCCAAACAGCTTATCCCCGTGGCAGAGGAATATTTAAAATACGCCTCCGTCCCCGTGGTGTTAAAGCCCAATGCGGGACTTCCCGTTGTAGAAAACGGAAAAACCGTATACGATGTGGGCGCAGATGAATTTTCCGCCGACCTTGTGTCCCTTATCGAAAAAGGAGTGCGTGTTGCGGGAGGCTGCTGCGGTACCACCCCCGAATATATAAAGCGGCTTACGGAAAAAGCGGCGGGTGTTCTTCCCGTCCCCGTAACGGAAAAGGACAATACCGTAGTTTCTTCATACTCCCATGCGGTATTTTTCGGGGATTCTCCCGTGCTTATCGGGGAACGTATAAACCCCACGGGCAAAAAACGGTTTAAGCAGGCGCTTTTGGAAAGGGATATGGAATATATCCTCTCCGAAGGGCTTGCGCAGGTGGATAAAGGCGTGCATATCCTTGATGTAAACGTAGGACTTCCCGAAATTGACGAAGGACAAATGCTGTATGAATCTGTCCGCGCTTTGCAGGGAGTAACCGACCTTCCTTTGCAGATAGATACATCCTCTCCTTCCGCTATGGAAAAAGCCTTGCGGGCTTACAACGGAAAAGCTCTTGTAAACTCGGTAAACGGCAAAAAAGATAGTATGGAAGCCATATTTCCTTTGGTAAAGAAATACGGCGGCGCGGTTATCGCTCTTACTTTGGATGAAAACGGTATTCCCGAAACAGCGTCCGGCAGGGTGGAGATCGCTGAAAAGATACTTAAAAAAGCTTCCGAATACGGAATAAGCAAAAAAGACATTGTTTTCGATCCCCTTGCCCTTACCGTCAGCGCGGATAATAATGCCGCATCGGTCACGCTGGAGGCGGTAAAGCGCATAAAGACAGAGCTTGGCTGTCACGCCTCTTTGGGTGTATCCAACGTGTCCTTCGGACTTCCCGCAAGGGATGGAATAAACAGCGTTTTCTTTGCACTTGCTATGGAAAACGGACTTTCCGCCGCCATAATGAACCCATATTCCGTGGATATGATGCGCACATATTACGCATTCAAAGCCCTTAAGGGTATGGACAAAAACTGCGCGGAGTATATTTCCCGTGCGGGCGAATTTGTGTCTTCTTTTCAGTCTGCATCTCAAAACAATACCGCTATTACGGGCACAAGCCCCCTTATGGATGCGGTAATAAAGGGACTTAAAGATAAAGCCGTTGAAATAACCAAGGAATTGCTCTTTTCCAAAGCACCCCTTGATATAGTAAACCAAGATATTATCCCTGCTCTGAACAAGGTGGGGGAGGGGTTTGAAAAGAATATTATCTTTTTGCCTCAGCTGCTCACCTCCGCAGAAGCGGCAAAGCAGGCGTTTGAGCAAATAAAGGCTGCCTCTGCAAAGAGCGGGGAAGCGGCAAAGGGAAAATTCGTGCTTGCCACCGTCCGCGGGGATATACACGATATCGGAAAAAATATAGTAAAACTACTGCTTCAGAATTACGGCTTTGAGGTTATAGATTTAGGCAAAGACGTTCCTTCCGAGGTTATCGTAAAAACCGCAGTGGAAACAGGTGCGCCTCTTGTGGGGCTCTCCGCACTTATGACCACCACCGTTCCCGCAATGGAGGAAACCATAAAACAGCTCCGCGCACACGCGCCTTTTTGCAAGATCGTGGTTGGCGGCGCGGTGCTTACGGAGGAATACGCATCGTCTATCGGTGCGGATAAGTACGCCAAGGACGCTATGGAGACCGTGCGGTATGCGGAAAGCGCCGTAAACGGAGAGACGGTATGAAAAAAACATTTTCTCCCCGTTTAATGCTTGCTTTTTCAATGGTATGCTTCGGCACTATCGGGTATTTTGTAAGAAATATAGACCTCCCCTCGGGTGAGATCGCCCTTTACCGTGCATTTCTTGCCATATTGATTATCGGCGGATATATGCTTTTCACAAAGCAGAAAACAGATTTTAAAAAAGCAAAAAAAGAACTTTTGCTGCTTGCCATTTCGGGTGCGGCGATGGGCGTAAACTGGATATTTCTTTTTGAAGCATATAAATATACCACCGTTTCCGTGGCTACGCTTTGTTATTACTTTGCCCCCGTCATCGTGACCCTTGCCTGTCCCCTGCTCTTTAAAGAGAAAATGGGCGCAAAGCAGTGGGTGTGCTTTGCAATGGCGACCTTGGGTCTTATCCTTATTACGGGCTTGGGCAATCTGAGCGAAGGCGGCGACCATTTAAAAGGCATACTGTTTGGTATTTCCGCCGCCGTGTTTTACGCAACGGTGGTCATACTTAATAAATACATAAAGCAGATTTCTGGTATCCACCGCACCTTTTTGCAATTTGTTTCAGCCTTCGGAGTGCTCCTGCCTTACGTTTTGTTAACGGATGGAATAAACCTTTCTTCCTTAAACGGCGTTGGCTGGGCAAGTCTTGTAACCGTAGGACTTTTGCATACTGGCGTAACATATTGTCTTTATTTTTCCGCACTCAAAGACCTGCCCGGTCAGACCGCGGCGGTGCTCAGCTATATAGACCCCTTGGTGGCAGTCATCGTCTCCGTAACCCTGCTGGGCGAAACTATCACCCCCCTGCAGCTCATCGGCGGCGCGCTGATACTTGGCTTTACCCTGCTTAATGAAATAAAAATCAAAAAAGAGCCTCGTTAGGCTCTTTTTTTATACAAAAAATTCTGCTATAAACACCACGGCGCAGCTTATAACCGCCACGGGGAAAAGTCCCGCACCAAGCCAGGCGGCGACAATTCCCACAACAAGCGCGATAGCGCCCGAAACGGGGGAGTTGGTTGCGTGGATAATGGCGGGGAAGGTCATCACCGCAATGGTAACGTAAGGAACGTAATACAAAAAAGACTGAATAAATGCGTTTTTTATGGGCTTTTTAAAAACTGTCATGGGCAGTACGCGTATACCGAACGTAACCGCAGTCATTATGAGAATATATATCCAGTTTCTCATTTTTCACCCCCGCTTTCCGTTTTCCGCGGGAACAGGAGAGCTGCCAGCGCAGATATTACCACCGTTAAGATAATGGTGCGGGTACCTTCGGATATTTGGGAAACAACGGGGAGTATTCCCGTAACAAAACTTGCCGCAAAGCTTACCAAAACCGCGGTAAGCACCTTTTTATCCTTTTTTGAAGGGGGGATGATTATGGCAACGAACATTCCGTACAAAGCAACGCTCAAAGCGCTTACCGCTCTGTCGGGAAGTATGCTTCCCGCAAGAATACCTATAGCAGTGCCCGCCGCCCAGCAGGGAGAAGCCATAAGCGCCGCGCCGTAGGTATACAAAGGATTTATGTACCCGTTTTGGGCAATGGATATGGCAAAGATCTCATCGGTAATATAAAACGCAACTCCCAGCCTGTGAAAAAAGCTCATTTTCGGATCTGTACGCTGGCTGAGTGCAAAGGACATAAGCAGGTATCTTGCGTTGGCGATAAGGGTTATAAGCGCCACCTCCGCAAACGCTGCGGTAATTCCCATAAGCGTAAACACCGCATGCTCTCCTGTGGAGGTGTTGCACAAGAGACTGGCGAAAAATCCCTGCAGGGGAGTTATCCCCGCGCTTTTCGCCGCCACGCCAAGGGAAAAGGAAACGGCAAGATACCCTAAACCGATGGGAATACCGTCTATAATACCGCGCCTGAATATACTGCGGTTTTCTTTGTTTCTTAAAGAGTATTTCATATTTTTGCCTGTGCTTTTTTAAATTTCAAAATCCATACAGCGTCTTTCTGCGGCAAAGGGGACAACCAGGTTTTTTGCCACCCAAACGTGGTCGGGGTGAACGGCATAGCCTTTAAGCGCATCAAAATCCACAAACGTGCTGTCAAGACACAGGTCAACGTTTGAAGTCTCCAGCCCGTTGGTATAAACCTTTATATCCGTAAGACCGTCTATTTTACCTGCAAGCTCTTCAAGACCGTTTTTTATATCTGCTTTTATTTTTTCTTTTTGCGTGTCGCTGTACTCGCTTTTAAGAGTCCAGAGTATAATATGCTTTACCATTTATAAAGCTCCTTTTGTTAAACCGATTTTAAAAAATAATATCACAAACCCTTACTTTTGTAAAGAATAATATGGAAAAACCCGGTTTTTTGTGTTATACTTTTTGCAAAGTATGAAAAGGAGCGGTTTGTTTATGTGGATAGCGATAATATGTATCGGCGTTTTGGCGCTGTGCGTTCTCGCCGGCTGTTATTGGATATATACCGTGGCGTTTATGTCCCACCCAAAATACCGTAACGACCCGTATTATCTCCCCTCGGGCTTTGATCCGGGTACGGATAAAGAGACCTTTAATAAATGGGTAAAAGCGGTAGACGATATCCCCTATGAAGCGGTGTATATCACCTCCCGCGATGGGCTTAAACTGAAAGCAAGATATTACCATACGGCGGATAACGCGCCCGTTGCAATATGTATGCACGGCTACCGCTCCCATCCAATGAAGGATTTTTGCGGCGGCGGAAAGCTGCTTCCCGCATTGGGCTTTAATTTAATTATTGCAGAGCAGCGCGGCCACGCAGAAAGCGGAGGAAACGTAATAACCTTTGGCGTGCGGGAACGCTTCGATTGCATAGATTGGATAAAATATGCGGTTTCCCGTTTCGGAGAGGACACAAAGATAGCCCTTTACGGCTTGTCTATGGGCGCCGCCACCGTGCTTCTTTCTTGCGGTGAAAAGGAACTGCCGAAAAACGTTACCTGCTGTATTGCGGATTGCCCCTATTCATCTCCCAAAGCCATAATCCAAAAGGTAAGCGGAGATATGGGCTTCCCCAAAAAAGTTGTTTATCCATTTGTTGCGTTAAGCGCGGTTATTTACGGCAGATTCCGTATCGGCAACCTTTCCTGTGCGGAAGCGGCAAAAAATTCTCCCGTTCCCATACTGCTTATCCACGGCGAAGCGGATACCTTCGTTCCCGAATATATGAGCAGAGAAATAGCCGCCGCATCTCCTATGGTGGATTACCATTCCTTCCCCAACGCCTCCCACGCCATAAGCTATATGGCGGATAAAGAGAGATACGTGCGTATAGTAAAAGAATTTTTGCAAAAAAATGCGGGCGCTGACGTGTTATCATAAAATGATAACACGTATCGATATAAATCCCCCTAAGGGATTTTCGATATGTTGCTGCGCAACTCGATATGTGCTCCGCACTCGATATGTTTGCTTTCGCAAACGAGGGATTTATATCATATCGAATTGACGCAAAGCGGCAATATATCGAGCCGAACAAAGTGAGGTATATCGAGTCGGCATTGCCGACATATCGACAAAACAAAAAACAAGAACAAGAATAAAAGGTTTTTCCTTTGCGAGACTTCTCATAAGGAAGTCTCGCAGTTTTATTCGCCTCGTTCCTCTCGGCAAGTTATATTGCTTCGCAGCTATATTCGGCTAACGCCGAGTGATATTGCTTTCGGCAGTTTGAGGCGAATAAAATAACACTGAAACCTTAAGGTTTCAATATCACTATTGCTTTGCAATAATACCACTCCAACGAAGTTGGAATAAAACTTGAATAATAACGGCTGATATGTTATTATAAAATGGGTTTGGGCATAGCCCAATAAAGTATTTGTACTTGCAAATGCGATGCTGGTTATAAAACAGTTAGATAAATTGGAATTTGAATGACAGGTTTTTTTAGAAAACCGTTGTCTGTTCGCAAAATGCAATAAAACGCTCTAAAACCGTTGAAAACAAAGGATTTTCCGCAAACAACTCATTTCATCCCAATATGCGGTGTTACACCGTTTTGCCCTTGCCCCCACACATTATAAGGGCAAAGTTAAGGGCAAGAATCATCAAAATTTTAGTTTCAGATTTGGGAAACGAACTGTTGCAATGTGAATTTACAAATGAATTGAGGACTTGTCGTGAAGAGATCCAAATTATTTGCAATCACATTGCAGTCGAAAACCAGACTTGTTTTCTTAGCTGTCGCAGTAATATACAATCTGCTCTTGGGATTGTATCTGAAAGACTTTCTTGTGCTGTCGCCCATACTGCTGACGTTCTATTTGCTCTCGGCATTGCCGACGCTGTTTCTGATTGTTGACATACACTCCAAAAGTATAAGAGCCGTTATTTTCGTCTTACTGTCGCTCATACTCATTATGGATGTTATCTATGCGTTTCGTTGCCGCAGACTGATCCTTTTTCCCACAATGGCATCACTTATAATTGGGGTGTTTTACTTCGGTGCCTTCATAGAAAAAACACGGAAAGACGGAGCCCTGACGAAAGTCTATGTTCTTGCGGTAACGGGAATCGTTATACTAAACTTGATCGCTGCATACAACTTTATCTATAACCCGGAAACACCGTATCTTGACAACGGCAGAGATACCCTGTGGGACACGCAGACGGAAGAGCTTGCTGAGGAAATCTGCGCCGATTGTGAAACAGATGCAGAAAAGGCAAGGGCGTTTCAAAGTTGGATCGTATCGAATTTTGAATACGACTTTGACTACAACCCGTTCTTTCAGTACTTTGATGTTGAAAAAACGCTCCGCACGAAAAAAGGTCTTTGTTTTGACTTTGCCCATCTGTTCGCTGCATTCTGCCGCAGTCAAAATATTCCCTGCTATGTCATTGACGGAACATCCTACACAGATTATACGGATCGCCACACTTGGAACCGTGTTTACTATGACGGCATTTGGTGGGATGTAGATATTACCAGTGATATTATGCGCACTCAAAACAATCAGGAGATATACAGCTTTCGAGCGTTGGAAAATGCTTCTGTTTCCGATCAATATTTCTACATAACAAAAATATATTGAAGCAATTGACGGCAATCCGTTTTTCGGGTTGCCGTTGCTTTTTACCTTATCTATTATATCGCAAAACAACAGAAAGTTCAATGTTCTGTTATATAATTAAGATATCCGCGAGAAAAGGGAGGTGAAAACGTACAGTCCGGCATAGCACGTCAAATTTGGGTACGGAATATACCCGGTGGGAAGGAGGTGAAAACGATGCGGAAGAAAAAGGAATGTTCAACTGACGGTTATTCCCCCGTAACCTGTAAAACAACATTTACTTACGGGAACACAGTCATAAACGTGGTCGAATGTTTCCCAAAAGAAGGTCCTACGATTACGGAATTGCTTGAAAAAGCAATAATCTATGAGGGTACACATAGAAATAACAAGATTTCCGGCAATAATCAAGAAAATTAAATAATCAGCTTCCTGGGTTTCAGGAGCTGTTGCTGAAACAACTGAATACAATACACTGCTTAAAACGGCTCGGAGATCGTTATGACCTCCGAGCCGTTTTAGTGTTCTATTCTTCTTCTTTCTCTCCGTTCAGTATCCAATCCTCGTCGCAACCAAATTCAAGGGCAATGAGTTTGGCGAGTGCCGGGGAAATTTTATCGGGGCGGGATTTGGAATTGCCCGTCAGCAGATGCACATACTGTTCTGTAACGCCCAGCTTCTTGGCAAATGCCCGCTTACTTAATCCTTGTTCTTTTATGATTACATTCAGTCTGTCTGCCAATGTCATTTTACACATTACCTCCTTGCTCTTGTTTCAAAATGGCTACGTATCTCAAAAGCTCCTTGCGGGAGGATACACCGAGCTTTGAGTAAATGTTCTTGTTGTGGTATTTCAGTCCGTTGTCGGTAATGCCCAGGATCTCCACGATTTCCTTCGCCGTCTTGCCCTCCACGTAGAGGTCAAAGACCTCACGTTCACGCTTGGAGAGAGAGCGTACACATTCCACAAAGAGTGCATAGCTGTCCGGATCGACCTCGTCCTTACGCAGATAAGCAAGACGGGTGTTATCGGTCTGCACCTGTTCCACTTGGGTCTGCAATGCAGTCTTTTCCCCGTGCAGACGCTCTACCTCGCTTTGCAGAGTCTCGCTGCGCTCACGGTGGGTTGCCACCGCCGCCTCGTGTTCACGGTCTTGCTGTGCAAGGAAAGCAAACAAGTCGTCGATTTCAGGAATACGTGTCGCCGTTCCGTTCTCTTGATAGCCCTTACTGCGGATCTGCTCGAAGGCTTCGTTGACCGGCTTGATGTACCGCCGAGAGATAATAATTGAAACGATAACGGCAACGATAAGCAACGCAATCACAACGGTAATGAAAACGTGTCGGTTGCCCTCCACGGCATTGTGCAGAATGTTTTGCGGCATCAGCAGAGATACCGACCATGCCTGGTCTTTGTAGGGAGAAGCATCGGGATAAAGCCGCACCGAAACGGTTTTACCGCTGTAATCTTGGGTGGCACCGGAATAGTGAACGAACCCGTCGTGGCTGTAGGTAGCTTTCAAATCCTCGTCCCATCGGGTTCCCGAAAGGTACTTGTTGCCTGCAAGCAGTCCCTTGGAGGTGCATACGCCTTCCTCACAAACGGGAGCCGCAACGGTAAATATCTCGTCAAAATAGTCGCTCTCCGGCGTATACAGGAGCTTGAACATACGGTCGCTCACTTCAATTCCGCATACACCGAATACCGTGCCGTCCTCGCTGATCATCGGAACGCAAAGCAAAAAGCCCGCTTCGCTGTTTCCTTTCAGTATCACACGCCCTGTCCAGTAATACAAACGGGACAGCGGCAGATCGGGGTTATCCCTTGCCGTCTGCATGACCTCGTTCCAAAAGGTCTGGTCGGTAGTGTCATATTCCATTTTCCATTGCCCCAACAGCATAATATCGTTGTCACGGGCAATCTGTGCAGGGCCACGGAGATAGTGGATATCCACACCCACGTTTTCGGTGGCGGTGGGCTGTGTCTTTTTCAGGAAGATGCCTGCCTTGTCGGTTTCGGTATCTTGCCGAACCGAAGCATCCAACATTACGAATACACCGCCGCAATAACGGTTGTTGACGGTGTTTATGAGCGTCTGCACATATTCATTAAGAAGTGGCTCTATCAGATCGGGATGCTCCTGCAGCTCGTCGGCAGAGATGCCGTTAGCGGAAAAGAAACGGTTGCTCCGTGCCGCCAAATCCTCGGCAATGCTGATGCCGCCGATGGAAATACGCCCGAAGTCATCCTCAATACCGTCCGCAAGAATGGAAAGCTGTGTAGTAAGCTGCGCCTGTACGCTCTGCTCCTGCTTGCCGTTGATTCCGAACATCGACAAAAGCAGAGTAAAGGTCAGAATCAGCACCACCGATACGCTGATAAAGAAGATCAGCAGTCTGCGATGCAGGGTCGTTCCCTTATGCTTGCGCTCCTGTTTCCAGAGTGCGATTGCTTTTTTCAGCATCCGGCATATCCCTCCTTTCCGACAGTAGATGTGTTACGCCATTATTTTCTGAGCTTTGCAAGGGCATCTTCTGCGTTGACCGGCTCTCCCGCAAGGAAAGCGTTGCGGTCATCGGTAATCAACTTGAAGAAATCTTCCTCAAAGCCGTCGCTGTCATCATCAAAACTTGAATAGGTCGGTGCGGAGAAGAAAGTGTACTCCTCATACATCGACAGAACCGAGGTGAGCATCTTCTTAACGCTTGCGTTTTCAATGGTTTCAAGATGCGCATTCATATCGTTTTCAAAAGCCTGCTTAGTAACGGGCAGATAACCCGTCTCGTCAATAAACTGCATATTCTGCTCGGAAGCGGTCAGCCACTTGATAAATTCACAGGCGGCGTATTCCTTTTTCTCGTCGCCCTTGGCAACCATCAGTCCGCCTCCGCGCTGAAGGGCGGTCTTGGAACCGTTCTCAAATGTGGGATACGGCAGGATGCTGTACTCCACGTTCTCCACTGTGCCGTCCTTGTAGGTGATGGTATCGCCGTAGAACAGAATACCCGCAGACGAACCGGTAGAGCAAACAAGGTCGCCGGTCTTAGAAAGGTCGGAGGAATACCCGTCGTAAACAGAGATGCCGCCCTCAACCGCAGGTGTATATACCGTGTTGAAGATATGGGCAAAGTTATCACCCTCAAGGGAGAGTGCTTCGCCGTTAAAAATGCTGCCGCCGAGCTGTGCCATACCGACCTCGGCAAAGTTGAACCAGGAGTCCGCACCGTAGAACTGCTTGCCACCGCTATATTCGTAATACATTTCGGAAAGCCGTGCAATGCCCTCAAAGGTGGCAAGGTCTTCCATCTTGGCTCCGGTTGCCGCCGAGAAACGGTCAAACAAGGTCTGATTGACGTAAAGAACCTCGGTGGACTTGGCAATCGGGAATACGTAAAGTCCGCCGTCGGAAAGCTTACCCTCCGCAACGAAATCCTCTACATAAGCGGAAAGTTCTTCCTCGGTGAAATAATCGTTAAAGTTGACGAGCATTCCTTTTTCTTGGAACTGAATTGCGACCTTGGGATAGCCGGTGAAGATATCGGGCATATCGGGTGCGCCGGGATCGCCGTTGGCGATCATATCCAGACTCTTGTTCAGCTCCGAGCTGGAGGAAATGGCGGTCACGTTGATAACGATGCCTTTCTCCTTGCCGACCGTTGCGTTAAACTGGTCGATCAGATAATCCATTGTGGATTGCATTTCTCCGCCATAGTTGTGCCACATAGTCAGTGTCACGGGATCTTTAGGATCGAGAATGGAGTTTGAGCAACCGGTCAGCATTACCGAAAGCATCAAAATCAAGGTCAAAATGAGTGCGATGGTCTTCTTCATAAAAAATCCTCCGTTTCGGGTTGAACTACCCCTTTACCTACCCGTTTTTTCAAAAAAACCGAGAAAAAACATAAAATTTTTTCAAATCACCTACCCAAATCGCATTTTGGGGTAGGGACAAAACCGAAAAAATCCGTAAAATGATAGACATAAGGTAGCCGAGCAAATGAAAATTTTCGCCCGGAAAACCGAAAAAGTGAACGGGAAATTCCTTTCTGCCGACTCTGCCAACCGACAAATAAATCTGTCGCCGGAAAGATAGACGAACCAAAGGAGTCCCGAAAGCTCATTTTCATTATATCATAAAAC
>JAFQAP010000016.1 GCA_017399965.1 Clostridia bacterium
ATTGTCTAAATCCACACCCACGCCGGAGATTCCGAAAGCTTCGCTCCAGATTTTCAAAACCGTTCCATATCCGCAGCATAAGTCCAAAACTTTCGATTTTTCGTTTAATCCTATTTCATATCCAAACCTTAAAAGTTCTTCGACGGGAACCATACTAATTAAATAATCATTATCTTTTATCAATTTGATGTAGTTTTTATATTCGTTCATTTGTTATTCCTTTTAGTAAAATCATTTTGTCTTTAACACAACCGAATTTGTAATGCTAAAAACGGGCATAAAAATACCGCAGAAAGTAAACCTTTGTATCGTCTGCTTTCTGCGGTTAATTTTGGGTATAAAAATAACACACCTCAAAAGTGTGCTACAACCGAAGGTTATAGTATTCACAAAAGGTTACTTAAAACGGCATAACAACATAGAGGGGATATCCCTCCGTCCTTGATATGCCCGTATTAAATTGTTAATTGTTAATAACCTCGTGAAATACAGTCATTGAAAAAACTCCCTTCTTAATGCGGTTGTGTTGATTATATTATATGTATTTTGCTTTGTTTTGTCAAGATAAAAACCGCCGAGATTCATTGTGCTTGTGTTTTAAAAGCAAATGACTTCTCGACGGTATTTTTAATATTAAAAGGTATTGACAAACCAAAACACTCATGTTATTATATAGTCGAGCGATATATCGTGCTACGATATATCGTCAAACGATATTTAGGAGGCGGGGATAATGAATAAATATCCTGCATTAACAGAAACGGTGTTTTATATACTGCTTTCGCTTTCCGGACCCTTGCACGGTTACGCTATTATGCAAAATATAAAAGCGTTGACAAACGGTAGGATCAATATGGGGGCGGGAACGCTTTACGGCGCGTTAAGTGCGCTGACAGAAAAAGAATATATAACCGAAGTCAGATCCGATGACCCGTCAAAGCGCCTTTATATCCGCACCGAACTGGGAACAGAGGTTATAGAAAACGAAATAAAACGCTTGAACGAATTGACTCAAAACGCTGTTCTTTACTTCAAGAGAGAGGAGAGGTGATTATGCAAGACAGAAAAACTGTGTTTAAGGCTTTTGTGGATCGGGAAAAAGAAGTATCGTATCTTAACGAAATGAATGCAAAAGGCTGGAAACTTGCGGCAGTTAGATTTTCATTTTATACCTTTTATAAAACAGAGCCAAACAAATACAAGACAGTTCTCCACTTCGTAAAGCGGGAGTATCAGACCACTTTTGTGCGAACAGTTACAGAATGCGGCGGCGAGATAGCACATCAATCTAACGAGGGCAAATGCTTATTGTTTTATATAAATGTTCCCGTGGATTCCGAAAATATTGATTTTTTAACCGATAATCAAAGCAAACTTGATTTTAAAAAAAGATTGAGCATAAGCCGAAAACGTGAAGCTATTGCTACGTTTGCCGCTTTTGCTGTCGCTGTTTCTTCCGTGTTGTATGTCCTTCCTGCCGCCATAAAGGTCTTGGTGCACGATCCGGAAAAATTCGGCGAGATTGTTGTAAAAGAACCAATCGGAGCTACGCTGTTTTTTGCGTTCATCATCGGAGGTACCGTGTGCGGTATAATGTCGGCATATATTTTTAAGCTCTATTGCCGTTCAAAAAAGGAAATTAAAACCATCTCATCCGAAATGAAAATTTTTGAATAATACGATAAAAGCACCGAGAAAAATCGGTGCTTTTTGTTTAAAAAAGATTTGAATACTTTTCCATAAACAATTCGTATTCGTATTTTTCGGTTATCCAGACAATTACATAATATTCTTCAATACCAAGCCTCCGGTAGGCTTCAAGACGATGGTTGCCATCGTTAAGTTCAAAACAGTCTTTTCCGTTTTCTACAAGAAAATGTACTATCAATGGCGGCATATCTTTTTCTCGTTTGATAACTTCCATAAGGTCGGACACGTGTTTTTCAAACCATTCCTCGTTTA
This sequence comes from Clostridia bacterium, assembly GCA_017399965.1. Taxonomy (GTDB): domain Bacteria; phylum Bacillota; class Clostridia; order Oscillospirales; family CAG-382; genus SFLA01. The sequence continues at coordinate 1,963 of JAFQAP010000016.1, forward strand.
TTCGCCATTTCATATTTTCTTCGGGACCGCAGCATCGGGTAAATAACGACAAGGACATTTTTAATGGACCTATAAAATATCTGTCAAACAGCTTTAGCCCATCGGAAAAATCCTTGTTTCTGCCGTCAGAAAGTAAGTAAGCATGTACCCATTCTTCAAGCTTACCTTGCTTTGAAAATTCTTGTGCGCAAGATAACGAGCATTTGTAATTCAATATAAATTCCTCCTTTTTTGAATAAACGATCTTTTTGATCGATTCGCAAGAAAGATAGAATTCATCAGCTAATTGTTCAATACCGGCGCCTGCGTTGAATTTTTTCCTGATGTTTTGATTACGCTCAACAAGATATTGTTTGTATCCCGAGGATTCGCCCCAGCTTTTTTTAGTATCGGTTGCAGGAATATAAACCGCCTTACCGGAAACATATTTTTGTATTTGTTTTAACAATGCTTCGGGGAAAATATCTTTTCCGTTTTCGTAATTCATCATATCACTCCTTGCAAGTTTATTTTACAAAAGGAAACGGCAAATTAATATATAACAAATTAATATAACCGTTTTTTACATAAAGCCCGCAATACAGTTGCGGGCTTTAACGATCATTATTTATTTCTTTAATTCGCAGACGGTTACGCCTAGGTCGCCTTCGCCGTATCTGCCGATACGGTAGGATGCGATTCGTTTATCCCGTTTTAATTCCTTCCACAAAGCGGCGCGGAGTGCACCGGTGCCTTTTCCGTGGACCAGGGTAATGGTTTGCCAGCCTGCCTGGATAGCGCTGTCTAAATAACGGTCAACCATCAGCCAAGCGTCGTCGCCGTTTTGTCCACGCAGGTCGATCTCGTTTCGCACTGCGTCCCTAAGGGGAGTAACACTGCCTGAGGATTTAACCTTTTTAGGCGCTTCCGCAGGTGTATCGTCCAGACGCAAGGAAGCCAGAGAAACCTTCGTTCTCGCATTTCCCGTGGAGATCACAGCGTTTTTACCGTTAATTTCTACAATTACGCCCCTTTGCTTTGTAAGGGGGATAATGACACGGTCGCCTGCAACCAACGGTCTGTTCGGCACCTCTCCCTGCTCGGGCTCAATGTCCTCTTCGCTTATGGCACCGATCTTGCCGTCAGCATTTTTAAGCGCGTTACGAACCTGCTGCCTGGTTTCTTCAAGCCGCTGCTTTGCGTCGGCTTTGTCCTTTTCGTCCTGCATACGCTTAATTTCGTTAAGCACGTAATCGCTGGAGGATTTTGCGCTTTGCAGAATTCTTGCAGCGTTTTCTTTTACCTTTTCCGCGTCCTTGTTTGCGCGGTCGTAAACCTTTTTTGCTTCGCTTTTGGCTTCGGAAAGAATACGCTCCGCTTCGGCTCTTGCTCTTTCCGCGGTTACACGGTCTTTTTCCAGCCTGCTTTCAGATTCCTCCAACCGGGCGATAACGTCCTCAAACTTTTTGTTATCGTCCGCCATAAAGGCTTTGGCACGGTCGATAATGCTTTCCTTTATACCAAGTCTTGCGGAAATGGCAAAAGCATTGGATTTGCCGGGAATACCGGATATAAGACGGTATGTGGGACGCAAAGACTCTACGTCAAATTCGCAGGATGCGTTAAGCACGTAAGGGGATTCAAGCGCATATATCTTAAGCTCGCTGTAATGGGTGGTAGCGGCGCAAAGTCCGCCCTTTTCCCGTACCTCTTCCAGTATGGATATCGCCAGCGCCGCACCCTCAACGGGGTCCGTGCCTGCGCCAAGCTCATCAAAGAGGGTGAGGGAACGGTCATCACAATTATTTAAAATATCCACGATATTCGTCATATGGGCAGAGAAGGTGGAAAGCGACTGCTCTATGCTTTGCTCATCGCCAATATCCGGCAGTACGCAGGAAAACAGAGGAACTGTGGTTCCTTCCGTGCAGGGAAGCTGCAATCCTGCTTGCGCCATAAGCGCCATAAGACCTATGGTTTTAAGGGTAACCGTCTTACCGCCCGTGTTTGGACCGGTGATAACCAATGTTTTTTCATTCTCGCCAAAGGTTACGGAAATGGGCACCACGCTGTCTTTCGGCAGCAAAGGATGCCGTGCTTTCAAAAGCGCGTATTCCCGTTTATCTGTGGTGATCTTGGGCTCAAAAGAGTCTGTATTTATCGCATAAGACGCTTTTGCAAATATAACCGCAAGGTCGGTAACGGCGCGGTAATTTTGGCTAAGCTGGTTTCCGAAACGGGCGGTTTCATCGGAAAGATTACGAAGAATCTTTTCGATCTCCTCCTCTTCCGCAACCTTCAGTTCGCGCAGACGGTTGTTTTGCTCCAATACGGCGATAGGCTCAACAAACAGTGTCGCTCCCGAAGCGGAGGAATCGTGCACCAGGCCTTTCACTTCGTTTCGGTATTCCGCTTTTACGGGCACAACGTATCTGCCGCCGCGCATGGTAACGATATTCTCTTGCAAATACTTGGATTTCTGACCGCTTGTGTAAGAGGCAAGCAGATCTCTTACCGCGCTTTCGCATTTTCTCTGATCACGGCGTATGCGGTAGAGGTTATCCGAAGCATCGTCAGCTATCATATCCTCGGATATTATAGCAGAGGATATCTTTCTTTCAAGAAAGTTATTTTCTGTGAGAGCAAGTAAATATACTTCCAAAAGACCGCTTTCCGCAGGGTCACCCGCATATTTGCGCAGAGAAGACACGGTGCGCAGCAGGGAAGCAATATCCAAAAGCTCTTTCGGGGTAAGGGACGCACCCTTTTCCGCCCGTTCGACTGCAGGCAAAATATCCTTTGCTCTGCCGAAAGGAGGGGTGGATTTTTTTATTATCATTTGTTTTGCATCCCGCGTTTCTCCATGCAAACGGCTGACGATAACGATATCGTCCGTAGGAGTGAGGGCGAGAATTGCTTCTTTTGCGCCCTCCGTTGCCGCGCCTGCAGAAACGGAGGCAAGCACTTTATCAAATTCCAGCAGCTTTGCCGCTCTGGTAAAACCTTTCATCTGTGTTTATACCTTTCCTTCCAATGAGTGGAAAAACTCAAGGCTTTTTATCTTTTTTTCAAGTCTGGGCAATAAGTATTTTTCTGTTATCTCGCCTAATTCACGTAAAGTATTCTCGTCTGTTCGAAAAGCGTACAGCTTTGCTCCCCTGGCGAAGGCAATATGTCTCAGAGCTTTATAGCATCCTTCGGAAATAGGCTTCCAGCTTAAAGAATTTTCACCGTCCTCGAGTGTGCAGTCGGTACAGCATATGGCGCCTTCGGAAAGGTCAAAGCTTTTGTTTTTTATACTGTCCAAAGGCTCGCCACAGAATTGGCAGTATTCCAATTCGGGCAAGAAACCGCAAAGCACCGCAAGACGGAATTCAAATATGGCTTTTTGTTGGGAAACGGGCAACACGTTTTTACTGCAAATGTACAGAGTGTTAAGAAGGAAGGAAAGCAGCGTCTTTCCGTCTTCTCCTTCTGTGGTAACGGCGGCGACGGTTTCGCAGGCGTAGGTAGCAAAAGCGAAAGTCTCTATATCCTCACGAAGAGAATAGAAATCATTATTCAGTTCCGCTTCCAAAAGGGTGTAAAAACCGTTTTTGTTGTATAAAAGCATATTTGAATATGCAAACACCTGGGTTGATTTTAAGTAACCCGCGCTTATCTTGCGGGCGTTTTTTGCATTAACGGTTATCACACCGTTATATTCGGTAATTACCGTAAGCAATTTTCCCTGCTCGCCGTGGGATTGCTCTTTTATAACGATACCGTTTACGTGAAACTGAGTATTATTCTTCATTGTTGTATCCGAAGTTGCTTAACTGTGCGCGGCTGTCACGCCAGTTTTCCTTTATCTTTACCCAAAGGTCCATATAAACCTTTGCGCCGAACAGCTCTTCTGCGTCCTCGCGGGCATAAGAGCCGATCTTTTTAAGCATTTCGCCGTTCTTGCCGATAATAATTCCCTTGTGGGATTCTCTTTCGCAGAATATTTCTGCACGGACTCTAATAACGTCGTTTTCGTCCTTAAGTTCTTCAATAACGACCGCAACTCCATGAGGAATTTCATCGGAAAGCAGACGTAGCGCTTTTTCACGGATGATCTCTGCAAATATCTGCTTTTCGGGCTGATCTGTCATAACGTCATCGGGGAAAAAGTGCGGAGATTCCACAAGGTGCTTCTTAAGTTCCTTAAGTACTATGTCCGTTCCGTCCTTTTTCATAGCGGAAATGGGGATAACACAATCGAAATCATACTCGTTTGCAATATCTCCGATATATTCGGCAAGTCTGCCTTTGTCGCAGGTGTCGACCTTGTTGATTATAAGGAACAGCAGGTTATCTCCGGCGGAATATTTTTTGAGTGCATCTCGTTCTGCCGCCGTAAGCTTTTTTCCTGCCTCGGTTACAAACATAATGACGTCTGCGCCTTCGGAAGCATTGCCTACGGATTTCATCATATATTCGCCCAAAAGGGTTTTGGGGCGGTGAAGACCGGGGGTATCGATAAATACTATCTGGTCCTCGCCTTCGGTAAGAATGCCTGTAATATTGTTGCGGGTAGTCTGGGGTTTTGCGCTTACGATAGCTATTTTTTCTCCCAGCAAAGCGTTAAGCAGGGTGGATTTGCCTGCGTTGGGTTTGCCAGTTATCATTACAAATAAACTTCTGGTCATCTTTTAATATTTAACCTTTCAAGAATTTCTTTTTGTTTGTTTTCCATTTCGGTTCTTTCGTCTTCGGTTTCGTGGTCATATCCCAGCAGATGCAAGGCGGAATGGCAACACAAGAAGCATAGTTCACGCTTTAAAGAATGTCCGTATTCTTCTGCCTGGGAAACCGCTTTTTCGTAGGAAATTATTATATCTCCCAAAATAACGGTTATTTCCGGTGTATCGAAATCCATCATAGGAAATGACAAAACGTCGGTCTCCTTGTCGATTCCCCGGTATTCACGGTTGATATCGCGGATATATCCGTTATCGCATATAGTAAGGTTTACTTCAAATTTGTGCTTTGGGTATTGTTCGGAAACAGTTTCTTTTATTACCCGTTTCATCTGTCTTAAAGCGTATTCACTTATAGGAGCGTTGCATAGATTTTCCGTATATACTTTAAGCATTTGGTTTTCTCCTGAACGTTTTTGTTTCTCCCTTAACGGGTTCTTTTCTGTTTTTTTCGTATGCAAGAATTATCTTTTGCACCAGCGGATGACGGACCACGTCTTTGTGTGTGAATTTAAAAATATCAATACCTTCGATATCATCAAGGATATCAACAGCCTCTACCAGACCGCTTGCTTTTATAAAGGGGAGGTCTATCTGGGTAACGTCGCCGGTGATAATGGCTTTTGAATTATTGCCCAGACGGGTTAAAAACATTTTCATTTGCTCGGGTGTGGTGTTCTGCGCTTCGTCGAGGATAATAAACGCATCGTCAAGAGTGCGCCCGCGCATATAAGCGAGAGGTGCTATTTCTATTACGTTTTTCTCCAGATGCCTGTTAAAACTTTCACCGCCCAGCATTTCTCCCAGCGCATCGTATAAAGGACGCAAATACGGGTCTATCTTGCTCTGAAGGTCACCGGGCAGAAATCCCAGCTTTTCTCCCGCTTCGACTGCGGGACGGGTGAGTATTATGCGGGATATCTGTTTTTGTTTAAGGGCGGTAACGGCCATTGCGACTGCAAGAAAGGTCTTGCCGGTTCCTGCGGGGCCGATACCGAAGACGATAGTGTTTTTCTTTATACTGTCAACGTATTTTTGCTGACCTACCGTTTTTGCTTTAATAGGCTTTCCTTTGTTGGTAAGGCAAATACAATCGGTATATATGGCAGAAAGCTCGGACTGCCTGTCCTCTCTGACCATAGAAATGATATAGTTTACGGTGTTTTCGTCTATAGTGTCCGAAACGGCGCTGACCTTGCTTAATTGTGTTATGCATTCGCAGGCTTGTGTCACATCACTTGCGTTATTGCCGGCAACTCTTACACCGCCTTCACGGCCGGAAACGGTCACACCGAACTCGTTTTCTATTTTTTCCGTGTTGCTGTCTAAAGTGCCGAACAGCTTAAGTACAAAATCAATGTTCAGATCACTTAAAATCTTTTCAAACATATATATCACCTCAATTTATATAATACCACAGTTTTTGCATTTTGTACATAGTTTTTTAATAATGTCATTGACTAAAACGGAGGAAAGTGGTATACTTAACTCAATAATTTTTTAGGAGGAAAATAAGATGCGCAAAATCACAGCTTTGCTTTTGGCACTTCTTACCTTGTGTGTTCTTTTGGTATCTTGTAACGATACCGCAACCGATAATTCCAAAGCGGACACTTCTTTGGATGAAAACGAAGAACTGTTTTCCAATCTCCCTGCGGAAAAATACAACACTAAGTTTACTGTTTACGTAGAGGGCGATTATCTTGACAGATATAAGTCTGTTGAAATAGTACCCAACGAAAGCAGCCCTGACATTATTGCCGAATCTGTTCTTGAGCGTAACGCCCGCGTTGAGCAGCACTTCGGTATCGAGATCGTTGAGATCAGAACTGCGGATTCCGCGGAAATGGTTACCAACGTACAGTCCGAAATAGCTACAGGCGCCAAGACCTACGATGCAGTAATGGCATATCTGCCCAACGCAGGTACTCTTGCGGCCGGCGGTGCTTTGCACGACCTTGCTGAATTTGAAAATCTCCATCTCGATAAAGATTATTGGGATACTACCGCAGTTGAAAGCCTCTCCGTTGGCGGAAAGAGCTTCTTCGTTGTCGGTGATATGAACCTGCTTGCGTACGACTGTACTCACTGTATAGTTTTCAATAAGGACGTTGTTGCGGACAATAACCTTGATAACCCCTACGACCTTGTTTACGACGGGGAATGGACTATGGATAAGCTTCTTTCCATGGCAAAGGTAGTTTCCTATGAAAACGGCGACGGAAAAATCGACCTTGACGACACGTGGGGATTCCTTATCAACAACAACTACGCTACATCTCTTTATTTCGGCGCAGGTGAAACACTTACCAGCAAGAATACCGACGACCTGCCTATAATCTCTGTTAACGGCGAAAGAGCCGTTACCGTCTTCAACAAGATCTTCGATATATGCAACAGCGATAAGATCGCACTTATCGAAGATTACGTTGGTACTTATGAAGACGTATATGGAAAAGCCAGCGAATCTATCGCTTCCAAGAAGGCACTCTTCCGCTCTATGGCGGTTGTTGATATTCAGGAGCTTGGCGAATATGAATGTAACTTCGGTATCATTCCTACCCCCAAGTATGACGAAGAGCAGGAAGAATATTATTCATATGTTTCTGTTATTTACGCTTCCGGCGCAATAATTCCCATCTCCGCAAGAGATGCTGAAATGAGCGCTGTAATTATTGACGCTATGTGTCAGGCTTCTACCGATACGGTAAAGACCAGCTACTATGACACTATGCTTAAGTACAGAAAACTTCAGGATGACGACGGTGTTGCAATGCTTGATATCATCTTTGATAACCGTGTGTTTGACCTTGCCGCAGTTTACAACTGGGGTGCCGCAAATATGTGGGATACAAACGCACTTACCACCTTTATGAACACCGTTGCGTTCAGCGGTTCCAATACTTTCTCCTCTGCGTTTGAGTCTATTTCCGGAACCACCCAGAGCGCTATTGATGAATTTGTAAACGGTTTGGAATAAAATATAACACTATACAAAGTGCGCGCTTCGGCACGCACTTTGTTGTAGTTCGAAAGAGTGATTTTTATGGCTGATAAATATACTATTTCTTCGCTTTTTAAGTTTATTAAAAAGAGCACCGGACCTTTTCATGCGGTCGATGAGGTTAAAAATATACTTACGGAAAACGGATATACCGAACTGTGGGAATCTTCCGAATGGAAGCTTGAAGCAGGCAGAGAATATTTTGTTACCCGCAATCTGTCCTCTGTAATCGCTTTCAGGATCCCCGCAGAGGGATTTAACGGCTTTATGATGACCGCAAGCCACAGCGATTCCCCTTCGTTTAAAATAAAAGAGCAGGCGGAAATGAATTCGAAGCCTTACGTGCGTCTTAATACCGAGCGTTACGGCGGCATGCTGTGCGCTACGTGGCTTGACAGACCTTTGCACATTGCGGGAAAAATAATGGTAAAGGAAGACGACCGTATCCGCTCACTTTTGTATTCTTCAGAAGAACCCATGGTGCTTATTCCAAACGTGGCGATACATATGAACCGTGCCGCAAACACCGGATTTGAATATAAAGCCAACGTTGATATGGTGCCTTTGTGGGGCAGCGGAGATTGCGGAACTTTGCGCAAGAAGATAGCTGACGAATTGAATATATCTGCCGAAGATATTATCAGCACCGATCTGTTCCTTATCAACAACGATAACGGCGTTCAATGGGGCGCAAACGGCGAATTTATTTCCTGCCCCAGACTGGATGACCTTGAATGTGTATACGCCTCTTTGCAGGGATTCTTGGCGGCAAACGAAACGGATACGGTTCCCGTTCTTGCCGTACTGGATAATGAAGAGGTAGGCAGTACCACTAAGCAGGGTGCGGATTCCACTTTCCTTGATGATGTGCTTTCCCGTATATGCGAATCTTTTGGTTTTACTCAGGGCAAAAAGCTTTCTGTTTTGGCGAACAGCTTTTTGGTTTCTGCGGATAACGCTCATGCGGTGCATCCCAACCATCCCGAGTATTCCGATCCCACCTCAAAGGTGTATATTAACGGCGGCGTAGTTATAAAATATAATGCAAACCAAAAATACACAACGGATTCTGTTTCCGATGCACTTTTCACCCGTATATGCGGTGAAGCAGGCGTACCGGTTCAACGGTATACGAACCGTGCAGATATGATGGGCGGTTCCACGCTGGGCAATATTTCCGCAACGCACGTTTCCGTAAACACGGTGGATATCGGTGTCGCACAGCTTGCAATGCACTCTTCTTTTGAAACTGCGGGAAGCGAAGACATCACCCATATGATAAACGCTCTTACCGCCTTTTATTCCGCTCGTATCCGTCGTCTTGGGGACGGAGAATACGTTTTGAAGTAATTTATGAAAGCTAAATATTTCCTAATGTCGGAATCAAATCCGGATACCGGCAGTATTAATATATGCGCAGATATTCTGAATATCGGGGGAATAGCAGTTTTCCCTACGGAAACGGTATATGGTGTGGGTGCAAACGTTTTCAACGAAAAGGCGATCGAGCGTCTTTATACCGCCAAATGCCGCCCCAAGGAAAAAGCGCTTTTGTGCCACCTTTTTTCCGCGGAACAAGCAAACGAGATAGGTTACCTTGACGATACGGCAAAAATGCTTATAAAAGCGTTTACGCCCGGACCTTTAACCGTTATCGTCAAAAAGAAGCCTTGTATCGGAGATAACGTAACTTCGGGTATGGATACTGTCGGATTGCGGTTCCCTTCAAATAACGTGTTTTTGGCACTTGCAAAAAAGTGCGGTTTTCCCATTGCGGCAACCAGCGCAAACATTTCCGGTGAGGCAAGCCCTGCTGAGGCAAAATCGGTAATGCGTTCTCTGGGTGACAGGGTAGATGCGATCATAGATTCCGGATTAACAGCAGTTGGAGTTCCCTCTACCATAATTTCCTTGGCGGGGAATAAACCGGTGATTTTGCGTAAGGGAGCCGTGACCGAAGCGATGATAAAAGAGGTGATAGGGGAATGGTAATAGGTCTTTGCGGACGAATGGGAACAGGAAAATCCGAAGCTTTAAGGATATTTTCCGCCCTCGGTTTCAATGTGATCGATTGTGACGACGTTTCGCGTCTTGTGTGCCATCCCGGAGAAAGGTGCTTTGAGGAGCTGGTGTCTGTGTTCGGCAGCGATATTGTGTCTGCTGACGGACAACTCGACAGAAGCGTTCTTGCAAAAAAATGTTTTTCATCCCAAGAAAACACAAAAAGACTTAACGATATAACCCATAAGCACATATTGGATCACGTACGCTGTTGGATAAAACAAAACGCAGGAAACTGCGTAGTGGCGGCGCCTCTGCTTTTTGAAAGCGGTTTTGACAAGGAGTGCGACGTTACTCTGGCGCTTACCGCACCGTTTGAAACCCTGCTTAAGCGTATGAACGGCAGATTTACGGAAGATGATTTCCGCAACCGACTAAGCCGCCAGTACAGCGATGATTTTCTTAAAGAAAACTGCGATTACGTTATAGAAAATTCGGGAACTTTAGAGGAACTGCACCAAAAAATATCTTTGTTTATACAATGTGTGGGGGCGTGATATGCGTAAGCTTTTAGTTATACTATGTGTCACCGCTCTGTTGCTCACTTCCTGCGGACCGTCCCTTGAGGAGAGATATCCCAGAAAGTACGAAAGCTTCGTAACCGCCGCATCCTTGGAATTCGGCGTGCCTGAGGATATTATATATGCGGTAATAAAATGCGAAAGCGATTTCCGACCCGATGCGGTTTCTCCCGTAGGCGCCTGCGGACTAATGCAGTTAATGCCGGTAACCTACGAATGGCTATTGACCTATAAAATGAAGGAAGAGTATATCGCTGAAAATATATTCGATCCCGAATCCAATATCCGCACCGGCACCTGTATGCTGAAGTATCTGTACGGTATTTTCTCGAATTGGGAAACCGTTTTTGCCGCATACAATGCAGGGCAGGGGACTGTGGGCGGATGGCTTGCAGACGAGCGCTACAGCGACGATGGCGTTACGCTGAAGGAAATCCCTTACGGGGAAACAAAACAGTTCGTAAACCGTATAAAAACGGCACGCGGCTATTATACTCAACTATACTATACGGAGGAAAGTAAAAATGGATAAGGAACTCTCTAAAAAACTTTTATACAAGCCTTTAAACGTATTTCTTAACGAAGACGTAAAGCAAAACGCAGATGAATACTGCAAAGGCTACCGCGAATTTATAGATTCGGCAAAAACAGAAAGAGAAGCGGTGGATTATGCCGTTATGCAGGCAGAAAAGAACGGATTTGTTGCTTATGACCGCAAGGCGAGCTACAAGCCCGGCGACAGAATATATTATGTTAACCGCAAAAAAGGAATATATCTTGCCGTTATCGGTAAAGAAAAAGTCGAAAACGGTGTTCGTATGATAATCGCTCATACCGATTGCCCCCGTCTTGACCTTAAGCAAAAGCCTCTTTATGAGGAAGCAAATCTCGCACTTCTTAAGACCCATTATTACGGCGGTATCAAAAAGTATCAATGGACGGCAATTCCTCTTTCTCTTCACGGCGTTGTTTACCGTGCTGACGGAAGCGAGGTTAAGATATGTATCGGCGAGGATGAAAGCGAACCCGTATTCTACATAACCGACCTTATGCCCCATATTGCAAAGGACCAGTATGCAAAAACACTTGCGGAAGGCATTACGGGTGAGGGACTTAATCTCGTAGCCGCAAGCGCACCTTACGACGAAGAATACGGCGTAAAGCTTAATCTCCTTAATATTCTTAACGAAAAATACGGTATTACCGAGCGTGACCTTATTACTGCAGAACTTACGGCAACTCCCGCCACCCGTTCCCGTGAGGTTGGTCTTGACCGCAGTATGATAATGGCTTACGGACACGACGACCGTATATGTGCTTATCCCGCTTATACCGCACTTTTTGACCTTGATGTGCCCGAGCATACCTGTATTGCCGCTTTTGCGGATAAAGAGGAAATAGGCTCCGAGGGCGTAACGGGACTGCGTTCCGATTTCCTTCCTCACTTCCTTATGGATCTTTGCGCAAACGATAACAGCGATTATATCGCTTGCTGTGCAAACTCCATCTGCCTTTCCTCCGATGTGGGCGGTGCATATGACCCCAACTTCGGAGGTGCATACGATCCCAAGAACTCCGCGTATATAAATAACGGTCCCGTTATCGTTAAATACACCGGCTCCCGCGGTAAGGGCGGCTGCTCCGATGCTTCCGCAGAGGTGGTTTCCCGTATAGCGCTTATGTTTGATAAAGCAGGCGTTATCTGGCAGTGCGGTGAATACGGCAAGGTAGACCAGGGCGGAGCAGGTACCGTTGCTACCGAGGTTGCCGCTTTGAATATCGACGTAGTGGACTGCGGTGTTCCCATTCTTTCCATGCATTCCACCGGCGAGCTCGCCTCCAAAGGCGATATCTATATGATGTATAAAGCCGATAAAGCTTTCTACGCATCCTAATTACGCAAACTATGCAAGTCTGACTTGATGCTACAAAAAACAGGAGGTATTATTATGAAAAAAACAATTGTACTATTAATTTTAACGGTGCTGCTCTTATCGATGCTTGCAGGATGCGACATGGGGGCAGATAAACCAAATCCCGCATCGGATTTTGAGTATGAAATAAGTGAGTCGAAAACAGGCGTAATTATTTACAAATACATCGGTACTTCCGAAAACGTTGTAATCCCTGCAGAAATAGAAGGACTGCCGGTTCGCACTCTCAGCGCTATTTTTTCAGAAGACGGTTCATTGGAAAGCGGAGTTTTTGAGGGAAGCAATATTAAATCGATAGTTTTCCCCAACACTGTTTTTACTATCGGTTACAACACTTGTAAGGACTGCACAGCGCTTACAAGCGTAACCTTTGCTGAAAATTCTGAGTTAACTCAAATCGCCCTCAGCGCTTTTGAAGGCTGTACCGCTTTGAAAGAGATTGCGTTGCCTAATACGGTGACTAAAATCCAGGCGCGTGCATTTTACGGTTGCTCAGCACTTACGGAAGTGGATCTTCCCGACGAATTGCTTAAAATCGGCGGAAACGCATTTTCTGAATGCACCGCTTTGAAAAAGATCACCATTCCCGCAAAATTGGATCTGTATTTTATAAATACGGGTGATTCACCCCTTACTTTGGTTCCTTCTCTTGAGCAGATAGTATTTGAGGAAGGCAGAGAAGAGGTTCGCGGATATGCGTTGGTTAACGGCAGTCTTGATATTAAAATAACGGTACCCGGTAGCGTTAAAAAATTCTCGTCATATCTGTTTCTGGTAGGGAGAGATGCAAAGACCGAGATAGCATTTATGGGAGATGCACCCGAAATAGTGGAAGAAGGAAATGGAAACTTCGGTGTGTCCGTTATTTACTACGATTCCGAGACTTCCGGTTGGGACACCTTCGCTTGGAAGGACCTCTATGAAATGAAGCCTATAGAAGATTAATCTACTAACGATTGACTTCGGTTATATGAAATCACCCCAAGAAGCCTTGCGGCTTCTCGGGGACCCCGACAACAAAACACCGCCGGGAATTTTCCGGCGGTGTTTAAATTGCCTTTAAAAAGTTGCGTTTTAAAAACAACGCCCGAATTAACTTCGGGCGTTTGTTTGTTGCATTGATTAAGCGGCAGGCTTGGTGGGGTCACCGAACATATTGTAATACTGGTTGGTGATCTCTTTGATCACGTATTCGTATGCGGTGATATCAACGGGAACGTAAGTTTCGCTGGTAACGTTGCCTTCTTCGTCGGTTTCGGTTTCCTTGGTCATAAGACCCAGTTCAAAGCGAACCTCGTCTTCTGTCATAGCGTCTTCGCCGTCATATTTTGCGGAAGCTTCAACAACCTCTGCGATAAAATCTTCAAGAGCAACTTCAAGTTCTTCGTTGCATTCTGCGATGATAACTGCGAAATAATCGGTCATCATAGTAGTGATAAGAGTGTTAACAGAGGTGCTGATGGTAGTGGAAAGGTCGGAGTTAAGCGCTTCTTCAAGTTCTGCCTCAAATTCAGCGGAAGCGATAGCTGCTTCATATTCGGTAGTGTAAGCATCTGTCTGGAGATAAGCCTTAACAGCTGCGTCTACCTTGGACTGAACGGTCTGGTTGAACTTGGACATAACAAATTCATCGATCTTATCAGCGTATTCGTTCTGGATCGCCTGGTTTACGAAGTCTTCTGTCAAAAGCTTGACAAGACGCTCTTCAACAGCAGCCTTGAGCTTTTCTTCATCATCATACAAAGGAGTAAGCTCTTCGGTAATTTCTTTTCTGTACTTAACTTCAAGGTCATTTTTAACCTGAGTGAAGAGAGAATCGTTGATCTCTTTTTCAGCTTCGGCATAAAGCTTTTTGCCTTCTGCGGTTTCAAGACCGTATCTTGCGGAAACAGTATTGGAATAATTGTTCTGAATTCTTGTAGCGTAAGTGTTCTGCAGATTTACACGGAGTGTATCTTCGATACCCGCTTCAGCTTCTGCATAAAGCGCCTCAAGATCAAGCTCAAGTGCGGTGCCGCTTACGATATCATGGTAATACTTAGAGGAGATCTTGTTGATGATCTCAAGATAATCGGGAGATTCAACAACGATTTCTTCCTTTGTCTTATTGCCTTCTTCGTCTTCAACTTCAATTTCCCAAGTGAATTCGTTGGGCTGGAGAGTAAATCCGATATCAACAGCAACTTCGGCGTTCAGGTTCTGGAGCTTAGCCTTTTCCCACTTTTCGGCATCATCACCTGCAAGGGTGTATGTAAGGAAGCGGTTTCCTGCATATTCGGGGTCGATAATATAATCTTCGTTTCTGCGTTCTACCTGACCATCATCGTTGAGGAGGTAATGCTCACCTTCAACGCCGTATGCAAAAATGTTTGCAAGCTCAGCATTGGTATAGATAGCGGTAACAAGCTCCATAGCTGCAACGAGTTCATTGGCGGTACAGAAAGAGCTGAACGCAAAGATACCGTTTATACAGTTATCATTGGTAGCAACGGGATTGCTGTATACGGTGTATTCGTATTCTCTGCCTGTCTCTTCTTCAAGCTTTGCGATAGTTTCTTCGTTGCCGGAGATAAACTGAACAGCAACTCTGTCATCTTCGTCTGCTTCACGGAGATATCCGAGAGAATTGAACATCTGGATAACGGAATAGTAAGATGCAAGCTCACTGCTTTCGTAAGAAGAGTAAACGTACTTGTTCTTTACATAAGCAGGGGAGAGAGAACTGAAGATGTAATCAACAGAGGTGGGATCGGCAGTGTTGGAAAGGGGAATAACGTCGGGATTCTGCTCCGCAATAACGGAAAGGTAATCCTGAAGGTCATCCAAAGACTTCATTGTCTGGTAATCCACACCGTGCTGGTCAAGCAGTTCTTTATCAAACACCATATAGGAGTATTCGCCGATAATGGTGTTAAGAGGAATGCCGTAAGTCTTTTTGTCTATAACTGCAGCAGAAAGAATTGTGGGGTGAATATAGTCTTTAAGTATTTTGCATTCGCTTCCGAGAGGATCGGTAATAGCGGAAAGCTTGCCTTCGGTTGCGTATTCATAGTACTTTTCGTAATCGTTGATAAGGAAGATATCGAATCTGGGCTCTTCTCTTACGTATTCACCGCCCTCCATAAGGAGATCGAGGTAATCGTCGCCGGTGAAGACGTCAACAGAAACTTCCTCGGAAGATTCGTTTTTGTTTTTATCCTTATCTTTATCTTTATCTTTGTTGTTTTTCTTTTCTTCTTCTTTTTTAAGCTTGTACTCTTCCATTTCGGCATATTTTGCTTCAATGGCATCGTAATACTCGTCTTCGGTATATGCGTGTATTTCTAAACAGCTTCCCAGACGGTAAAAGAGTATACGGTTAAGCGCAAGCTCTACCTTCTTAATAGCCTCTTCGGTAGTGGTGTCACCCTTGATCATATGAAGAGTATAAACGGTTACCTCGTTCTCAGCAGGGGGAACTTCTTTGCTACAAGAAGCCAAGACGGGTAAGAGCATGAGTACGATCAGCAGTAATGCTGCAACGCGATTTTTCATTACGGTACCTCCAAGTATCTAATCATATGAATTATACACTATTGCGTTGCCGGTGTCAAGGTAAATTTCCATTGAAAATATTAATATTTATCAAACATATATTGAAATGCACAAAAAGAGATAGTATAATTATTACAAAATGACTAAACGGGAGTGTTGACAATGAATAACATGAATTTCAGAAGGGTGTTCCGTGATCTTCCGAAATTGGAAACAGACAGACTTATCCTTAAAAAAATATCTGTTTCCGATGCAGAGGATATGTATTCATACGCTTCTTTGAATTCCGTCACCAGATTTTTGCTTTGGTCACCCCATCTTAATATTGAAGACACACGGGGGTATATCGAATTTTTAAACAGACAGTACAAAAAAGGAACGTATGCGGATTGGGGCGTTTTCCTTAAAAGCGAAGGGCGGCTTATCGGTACCACCGGCTTTGCGGATTTCGATTTTGAAAACAACACCGGTGAAGTAGGCTACGTACTCAACCCTGCGTATCAGGGAAACGGGTATATGAGCGAAGCCGTTTCTGCGGTTCTTTCCGTTGCCTTTGACCGTATAGGACTCAAAAGAGTGGACCTTCGTATAATGGAAGAGAATAAACCGTCCATGCGTCTTGCGTCCCGTCTGGGATTTTATTTTGAAAAGATAGGTGAAGAACCTCTTAACGTAAAAGGAGTGGATAGAATTATCCATTATTATTCTCTTACAAAAGAAAAATGGGAAAAAATTAAAAAATAAATTTTTTGTTTGCAATAAAACCGGCGATTTCCGCATTAATGTTATGAAAGGAGGATTACAGATGATATTGAGCAGCTTGTCGACGGCGCCCCGATACGTTCACACAGATAATCATAAGCTCGCGGGACTGATTTGTTCCATAGCCGAGGGCGATATTCAAAGTCTTGGTGAACTGTATACATTAACTTCTGTAAGTATATACTCCTTTGCGCTGTCAATACTTAAAAACAGTCATGATGCGGAAGATGTTATGCACGACGTATATTTAACCGTTTCCGCTTCGGCGGCGACCTACGAGGACAGAGGAAAGCCTTTGGCTTGGTTACTCACCATAACCAAAAACCATTGCCTTGCAAAGCTTAGAAAAAGAGCAAAAAATGCCGATTTCTGCCCCGAAAACTGGGAGGATACCCTTGCGCAGGCAACAGGTCTCTCCACTGAGGATACGGTGATCATCCGTATGTGTATGGAAAAGCTTTCGGATGATGAATTGCGTATCGTTACTCTCCACGCGGTTTCGGGGTTCAAGCACAGAGAAATAGCAGATCTCCTCTCCTTGCCGCTTCCCACTGTTTTATCAAAGTACAGCCGCGCAATACGAAAATTGAAAAATATTCTTGCTGACGGAGGAACGGAATGAAGCAAACAGAAAACAAAATTAAAAGAGCATTTACGAATATCACGCCCGATATTCTGGAAACCGTTGTTTCTGACAGCGCAATACAGAAAGGAACAGTGATGTACGTGAAACAAAAAAGAAGATTACCGGTAGTTTTGGTTGCCGTAGCCGCCGCATTTGTAATGCTTTTCGGTGTTTTTGCAGGCGTGCTGGCATATATGGGGAACAACGCTGTTGCCAGCGTGGTATCCATTGATGTTAACCCCAGTATTGAAATTAAATTAAACAGAAAAGACGTTGTGGTAGATATAAAGGCGCTGAATGAGGACGGGCAAAAGATCATTGGCAATATGGACCTTACGGGAACAAAGATAGAGGTTGCTCTCAATGCCCTTATCGGATCTATGATAACCGGCGGATATATTGATGAACTGGCAAATTCGGTGCTGGTAAGCGTTGATAACGGAAATGCGGATAAAAATGCCGCCTTGCGTGAAAAGCTTAATGCTATTATCAGCGGTCTTATAACCACCGAGAATGCAGAGGGTGCGGTTATCGCTTTGCAGATAGATAAAAACGATACCGATTCCGCAACTCTTGCAGATAAACTGGGCATTTCCTTGGGTAAAGCACAGCTTATCCTTTCTCTCTGCGCAAATAACGCTAAATATGATCCCGAATCTCTGGCTAAGCTGGGAATAAATGAGCTGTCCCTGCTGTTGCAAGAGATAGGCGCAGAGCTTAAGGGAGAATTTGTAGGCTCTGCCAGCGATAAGGCGTATATAGGTGTTGAAAAAGCAAAGGCCGCCGCCCTTGAATATGCAAAGGTTTCAAAGGATTTGGTTGAAGGAAATATAAAAGCAGAGTTTGAACACGACGACGGTATGATGGTTTACGAGGTTGAATTTGTTGCCGAAGGTGTCAGATACGAGATTGAAGTGAATGCTGTAACCGGTGATATCGTTTCCTGCGAAAAGAAAGTAAAAGATGTTTTGATTACCGGACAAACTCAAAAGTTTATAACGGAAGAAGAACTTAAAGACATTATATCCGCATACTGCCCCGAAAGACAGGAGTGGAACGGATTTGAATATAACTTCCAATACGATGACGGCGTGCTCATATACGAAGCCGAGGTTTCTTATAAAGGCGTTGAATATGAATTCGAGGTTAATGCGAAGACGGGTGAGGTTATCTCCGTGGAATCCGACAGATATTATCATTATGAAGATAATTCAAGCGGTAATTCCGAAGAAAACGGACTTATTACAAAAGAACAAGCACTTAAAAAGGTGCTTGACCGTGCGGGACTTGCGGAAGATGATATTTCCCGTTTGAATATTGAGCTTGATCACGATGATAACGTATGGAAATACGAGATAGAATTCATTTCCGGCAGGTATGAATATGAAGCCGAGATAAATGCAGACACCGGTGAAATAATAAGCTACGAGCGGGACACCGATGATTAAGTTAATATGAAAAACAAAAAGACTGTGGTAAAACACAGTCTTTTGTGTTAATATGATATCGGATATTCTCTTCTTTTGCAGTATGGAAAAATTTTGCTGTTAACCGTCACGTTTTAACAATGTCTTCGGTTATATAGTATGAAACGGGAAAGTGAGGTGTTTATATGATCCTGTTTTTGAATTTAGCTGACCCTTGCGATATTGCCATTACGGAGATCGCTTCGGGTAACAAACAAGCACTTGAGCGTGTTTATAATGAATACGGGCGTATGATACTTTCCGTTGCATACCAGATAACTGGAGATTTCGGGGAAGCGGAAGACGTGCTGCAGGATACGATGATACGGATCCTCCGCCTTTCACATACTTATAAAAAGGGTACAAACCCAAAAGCGTGGGTATTGAAGGTAACAAAAAACAGCGCTGTGGACAAGATCAAAGCAAAAAAGCACACTTTATCTTTGGAAGATATTTCGGAAAAAGAAAAAGCTCAAAACGCTTTTGAACCCCAAACGCTTGAACAAATTATGCTGCGGGATGCGCTGAACACTCTTTCCGATGAAGAAAAGCTTATAGTAAAGCTCCGTACTTACGCAGGTCTTTCTCATTCGGAGATAGCAAACGTAATCGAAAAGAACACGGTATCGGTGCGAAAAAAGTACCAGCGCGCATTGGAAAAATTAAAAGCATACTGTGAAGGAGGACGGTAAAATGACTAATACGGATTTAGAAAAAGCATTAAAAGAATATTATACCGCAGAAGCCGAAAGCTTTGCGCTGCCGAAAGACGATATTCTTGCCCGCGTTTCGGAAAACGATATGATCAAAGCTTTGCCAAAAAGAAAACGTATTTTTAATTATAAATACGTTGCGGCATTGGCTGCTTGCCTTATACTGTTTCTTGCAATAGGCGCAGTTGTATATAAACTACGCGGCAAAGAAGACACATTGCGCTTTTCAAACGAGATTGTCTGCTTTGACGGATTGCAGGATTGGTATGCTCCGGGCGAGTTTGCTGCGAAAGGACTGGGACTCAGCGGTAATGCCGATCTTATTATAGCACAAAAGCGAAGCGCAGTCAGATTAATGTCGGCAACAGAAAAAAATACGTATAGCTTACCTGAGTGGGTATACGGCGCATATCAATTAAACGACAGATACATCCAGCTTACGTGTGAGTGGCCCAAATACGAAGATGTCATAGCGGAAATGGGGCACAACATAATATACGATATTCAAACATGCGAAATTTTCAGTCTTGGTAACCGCATAATTGAACTTGATTCCAAAAAGGTTTTGGGCCACGGTATCACTTGCTTCGATATTAATCTCGTGGAGCTTGGCGCAAGCGAAGAATGGTGTACTGTGGAGGTTACAGGCGTGCTATATATGGCAAATATAGAAACGGGTGAAATAAAGCAGCTTCCTTCGGGAAATATCTTTAAAATCTCTGCGGATTATAAATATATCGCTACCTGGAAAGCCACAGATAACGGTTATCAGATTTTCGTTTTGAACACCGAAACTATGATCAAAACAGAGATTACATCCGCTACCGACAAATACTACGCAAGTAAAAACGGTGTTTTTTCACCTGACTGCAGATATTACCTGCAAGCATACTATGTCAGTGAGTACCTCGCTTCTGTGAATGGCAGAGCCAATCGTTGGAAAATTTTTGATTTGGAAACAGGAGAGAGCTTTTTTGCAGAGGGAACATTTAAAAAGTTCACCGCAAGAGAAGACGCCGCCATATTTCAAACGGCTTCGAACAGTGAAACCGGTTATAGTGAGTCTGTCGTCATTCGTCTTGCCGACTGCGCTGATGTAACCGAAAGCTATGAATTCACACAGCAGGATCTTTTTGAGGTAACCCGCGATAGTCACAAATCGATGTATTCCCTGTACGTTTCACCTTTGTTTGGCATAGGAGAAAAAATGCTTCTTGCCGAAAATGTTACGGATTATCAGGAATGGTGCGGCTATTATTATATTTATGTGCATGGCAGTGATGAGATTATTGTATATTCGCTGGCGAACAATTTTATGTTCACCCAGAGAATTGAAAATATAGACTCTATTGATACTGAAAATGCCCTCGTTTCTGTATCTGTACTGCAACAAGGAAAACAATGCGTTGTGTTTTCATATAAATTAAATCTTTCAATTCCGCCGGACAATGAAAGTCAATCTTCGCCGCCGCCCGAAACTAGCGGCGACAAAAAAGACTATATTACTGCGTTGGCAGCCAGAAACGCTGCTATTGCGTATCTGCGAACCGAGCAGGGTCTTGATATAAAAGTACAAAGCGTGTCCCATAAATTCGATAGCGAAAAAATGGTCTATCTGGTAACGTTGAAAACCGAAGACTGCGAATTCAGGGTAAAGGTAAACGCTATTGACGGCACGATTTTAGGCTGGGAAAGCGAAAAAATCCCCGTAATAAACATACCCGAAATAAAAGGCGATGTGGAATTCCTCGATATACCCTTTGAGGTAAACGTTATCACCGTTCCTGTGTTGGACCCTCTTTATGCAGCGGGACTATGGCCGTGGGACGGAGGTGTAAGATTGTCGCCGGAAGAATTGCCCATAGGTGAACCTGTAAAAGAGTTTTGGGAACCCGATAAAGGCGATCCTTCCTACAACGAGTGGATAAAAAAGTATACCGACGAATGGTTTGAAGATAACTGGCTGATTGTTTTACACGGTGTCGAAAAGGAATTCAACCTGAAGCATATAGGATTTCATTTCGAGGAAGGAAAACAATCGAAAATGCTCTTTATATACGATGAAGGCGATCCGAACTTCGATTGGGATCTTACCTATGGTTCAAAAGCGTTTATAGAGATATCAAAGAAGGATATACCGTATGATATAGGAGAAACTTATATCATAACAGATGAAAACGGAAATGAATTTGTGCGGGATGTGTTCTTCGTTAGAGCCTTGGAAACGAAAGAAGCCGAATCTAACGGATACGAGCTTCCCGAAGTTAAAGGCAAACGGGAAAAACTGGATATTGATTGCAACGTAGAGATATTAAAAATGTCATTTGCAATAGATAACCCCGGCCTTGCGGGACAATTCCAGTTTGGACATTTACCGTCTTCTCCTGAGGAATTGGATTTACTTTTTGATGATGTGTGGCGAAACGCTTACGTTGCCGATGATGTTAAGAAATTCGATGAATTGGCAGAAAAATACACCGATGAATGGTTTGAAGAAAATTGGTTGGTAAAATTCATAGTATACAAGCCGGATTTCGATTATACGGAAACAGGTGTGTACTTCAGCAACCGAGAAAATCAAGAACCGATGTTGTATTTTTATTTTGAAGACACAGACATTTTGGAGCACAGCGAACGCAACGACCCACATTATCACGTGTTTGTCGAAATACCGAAGGATAATATAGAATACGATCTTTCCGAGTTTTACTATCAATTAATATTCGATTATGCCAGTTGTGATATTGGTTGTTGATTTACAATAAACAACAGCAAAAAGAAAAACAAAAATCCGACAGAGTTTTCTGTCGGATTTGTTTTTTGGGTTGTTTGTTTCAGAAATTAAGCTCTTTCAACCTTGCCGGAACGAAGGCAGCGGGAGCATACGGAAACGGTAGTATTGCTGCCGTTTACAACAGCCTTAACCTTTCTTATGTTGGGCTTCCAAACTCTGTTGGTCTTTCTGTTGGAATGGGAAACGTTGTGACCGAAAGTAACGCTCTTTCCACATACGGAACACTTTGCCATCTATTACACCTCCAAATCAAATGCTATAAAAATTCGAACACCTTATAATACTATAAAATTCTTTATTTGTCAACTGTTTTTTTCGCTTTTTATCAAATCTTTGCTAATCTTCGTTACATCGCCTGCGCCCATAACAATAACTATATCGCCTTTGCGCACTTCTTTTTGCAAATACTCCTCAATTTCCGCAAATGCGGGGAAGTAGACCGAACCCTTCACTCTGTCTGCAAGATGTTTGGAGGATATACCGAAAACGTCTTTTTCTCTGGATGCGGAGAATATTTCCGCAAACACGGTGATATCGGAATCTTTAAAGGAATTTGCGAAATCTTCAAACAGATCGTGCAATCTTGAATAAGTGTGGGGCTGGAAAACGGTGATCACACGGTCATACTCCATCATCTTTGCGGCAGAAAGGGTTGCTTTGATCTCGTCGGGATGGTGGGCGTAATCATCAAACACAGGCGCACCGTTAAGAGTGCCTTTAAGCTCAAACCTTCTGGAAACGCCTTTGAACATCTTTAAGCCCTTTGCTATATCCTCTGCCTCTATTCCGCTTAAATCCGCACATACGGCGGCACAGAGTGAATCTGCCACGTTGTGAGCGCCGGGAACGGATAAAGATATTTTTGTAAGAACTTTGCAGTTATGCCAAATATTGTATGTTGCAAAGCCGTGATCAAACTCAAGGTCGGAAACGTAATAATCTGCTTCTTTGTTACCGGAAGGTGAGTAGGTGACCACCTTGGGCACGCATCCCTTAACCGCTTCCATAGTGTGCTGAGAATCCATGTTTACAACGGCAATACCGTTTTCACCTGCGTTGTTAACGAACTTGGAAAAAGATCTTTCCAGCGCTTCTATATTTGGAAAATAATCGGTATGGTCCAGTTCAAGGTTAAGTACTGCAGCAATATGCGGATAAAAGGACAAAAACGAATCTGTATATTCGCAAGCTTCGTAAATAAAGTTCTCATCTGTTCCCAGTCTGAAGGTGCTTCCCAGCTCGGGCACTATTGCACCGGCAAGTATGGTAGGGTCTGAATTTTTTGCTGTGGTAAAAATATCGCTTAACATTCCCGTGGTGGTAGATTTTCCGTGAGTGCCCGCAACTGCAATGGAGTTTGCGTATTTGCTGCCAAGCGCTCCCAAAAGCTCTGCTCGGGAATAGCAGGGAATATTTCTGGAGCGAAGCTCGATGATCTCCGGGTTATCCTCGTGAACCGCGGCTGTGACGATGGCTGCCGTTACGCCATCAAAATGTTCTTTTTCGGTTTGGTGGTATACCGGTATGCCCAGCGATTTAAGACGGTCTGTGGCAGGGGAGGAACAGCAGTCGTAACCGCTTACCTTATATCCCTTTTTGTGCAGTATCTCCGCCAGAGAGGACATGGAGATTCCGCCGATACCTACAAAATATATATTGCCGTTATGCGAGATATTATTTATATCCAAAAACAAGCACCTCTTAATTTTTTAATCGAATTATTATAACATATGTTTTGCAAAAAATAAAGATGTTTTTAATTGAGTATTGATTTTTTTGAAAAAATATTTATAATGTTTTGTGTTTAATAATTGATTGAGGTTTGCTATGAAAAAGAATAAATTTGTGGTGGACTGTGCCATACTGTGCTCACTCACCGTCGTGTTACAGATACTGTCCACGTTGATGTCAAATTATCTCCAATTTTCACTCACCCTTGCGCTTATCCCCGTGGCTGTTGCCTGTATTCATTACGGGGCAAAATGCGGTATAATTGTTTCCGCCGCAATGGGAATTACCCTTTTTATTGAATGTGTCGTGGGATTTGATGTGGGTGGGGGAATAATGTTTGCTTTAAGCCCCGTTAAAACCTTTATCGGTTCCGCCGTACGAGTTGTTCTTGCCGCTTGCGGCGTTATTTTGGCAGGTGCGCTTACCTCAAAATTCAAGGGCAAAAAGTGGCGGTCTTTCCTGCTTTCGGCTTTGTTGCCCGTTTTCAACACCGGAATTTTTCTTTTGGCATTTATAACAATGTTTAATCCGCTTTTGCACGAGTGGGCTTCCGGCGCGGGATCTACCGTGATTTCTTACATATTCTTGGGGCTTGTGGGTGTTAATTTTATTATCGAAGTGATAACCTGCGTTGCGTTGTGTCCCGCTATCGTATTTGCTCTCGGAAAAAACAAATAATAAACAAACACCTGCTTTGCAAAAATGTAAAGCAGGTGTTATTGTCGGGGTCCCCAAGAAGTCGCAGACTTCTTGGGGTGATTTTTAATTAATTATCCCTTCAATAAATATTTCCAACCCTATGATTATTAGTATTATTCCGCCAAGATATCCTGCTTTTCCCGAAAGCTTGGTTCCCGCCTTCTTTCCGATGATAACACCCGAAACGCAAATAACAAAGGTTATTACCGCGATTATAGCTGCACACAGCAACGCTTTTGCAAGATCGTAATCGGAAATGGTAAATCCAACGGAAAGTGCATCTATAGAAGTTGCGATCCCTTGAACAAGCAAAGCGCCAAAGCTCAGTTTTCTGCACTCACAGCCGTCGCCTTCCTTGCAGGTCGCACTTTCGTATATCATCTTTCCGCCGATAAACCCGAGCAGAATCAAAGCGATCCAGGGAATAAAGTTTTCAAATGCTTTAAAATACTGTAATACAGTGTGAACGCACAGCCAGCCTATAAGCGGCATAATTGCTTGAAATACTGCAAACGTTCCCGCAATACCGTATATTTTCTTTTTTGGCATACAGGGCTCGTTAAGTCCGTTTGCAAGAGATACCGAGAATGCATCCATAGCAAGACCTACGCCAAGCAGTATACTGTTAATAATTAAGGTTGGCATAAATACCTCTGAACAATGTTTATAATATAAGATATAAAATCAGTGCCGCGTTTATACCGCGGCACTTAAAGTTTTTGGTTTCTTATTTGCTGAGTTCAGCGAAGTACTTGATAGTACGAACCATCTGGCTGGTGTAGCTGTTTTCGTTATCGTACCAAGAAACTACCTGTACCTGATAGGTATCGTCGTCGATCTTGGAAACCATGGTCTGAGTTGCATCGAACAGAGAACCGTAGGTGATACCAACGATATCGCTGGAAACGAGCTGTTCTTCGGTGTAGCCGAAGGATTCGTTGGAAGCAGCCTTCATAGCAGCGTTGATAGCTTCCTTGGTAACGTCCTTGCCCTTAACAACTGCAACGAGAATGGTGGAAGAACCGGTGGGAACGGGAACTCTCTGAGCGGAGCCGATAAGCTTGCCGTTGAGTTCGGGGATAACAAGACCGATAGCCTTTGCAGCGCCGGTGCTGTTGGGGATGATGTTTTCAGCAGCAGCACGTGCTCTGCGGAAGTCACCCTTTCTGTGAGGACCGTCGAGAACCATCTGGTCGCCGGTGTAAGCGTGAACGGTGGTCATGATACCGCTCTGAATGGGAGCGTAATCATTAAGAGCCTTAGCCATGGGAGCGAGGCAGTTGGTGGTGCAGGAAGCAGCGGAGATTACGTTGTCTTCTGCGGTAAGGGTGTTTTCGTTTACGTTGTAAACGATAGTGGGAAGATCGTTTCCTGCGGGAGCAGAGATAACTACCTTCTTAGCGCCTGCGTTGATGTGAGCAGAAGCCTTAGCTTTGCTGGTGTAGAAACCGGTGCATTCGAGAACTACGTCAACCTTAAGCTTCTTCCAGGGACAGTTGTTAGCGTCCTTTTCAGCGTAGATCTTGATGGTCTTGCCGTCTACGGTGATGGTGCCTTCTTCGTCATTAGCGGAAACTTCGTGGTTGTATCTGCCCTGTGCAGAGTCATACTTGAGAAGATGAGCGAGCATAGAGGGGCTGGTAAGGTCGTTGATAGCAACTACCTGATAACCCTTTGCGCCGAACATCTGTCTGAATGCGAGACGACCGATACGGCCGAAACCATTGATTGCAACTTTTACTGCCATTTTAATTCCTCCAAAAAAATGTTTATGAGTGTTTGTTAATTTTTCATACCGATTTATTTTATACCATATATTGAGAAAAAACAAGGGGTTTTTTGTAAATTTTGTGTTTTTTATAAAACTTTAATAAAAACACTTTCTTTTTTGGGTTATTTTACTATACCGAACAGGGAAAGAGCGTTGTTTAAACAGATTTCCGCCATCTCCTCAAAGGAAATACCGTATATTTCCGCAAGCTTTTCAACGGTGTGGCGCATCTTTAAGCTGTCATTACGTTTTCCCCGCAAGGGGACGGGCGCAAGGTACGGCGCATCCGTTTCGCACAGTACACGGTCTATGGGAACCGCGGTCACCGCGTGGCGGAGCTTTTCGGCTGTCTTGAACGTAACGGAGCCGGAAAAGGAAATATACCATCCTTTTTTTACCAGATATTCCGCCATTTCAAAGCTGCCGGAAAAACTGTGAAGCACGCCTTTTACCTTTGGGAATCTGTCTATTACCGAAAGAGTATCTCCGTGGGCTTCACGGTCGTGGATAACTACCGGCATGTTCTTTTCTTCCGCAAACGCCATCTGGGCTTCAAACACCTTCATCTGTATATCGCGGGGAGAAAAATCGTAGTGGTAATCCAAGCCGATCTCTCCGATAGCCACGGTCTTTTTGTCACTTGAAAGCTTATCGAGTTCGCAAAGCCAATCCGCGCTTACCTCTGCCGCTTCGTGAGGATGAACGCCGACGGCGGCATATACGTTTTCGTATTTGTGCGCCAAAGCGAGAGAGGCATAAGAAGATGAGATATCGGAAGATGCGTTTAAAAATCCTTTAACGCCTTGTTCAAAGAGGGAAGGGATAAGAATATCCCTGTCCTCGTCAAACTGTTTATCGTCATAGTGTGCGTGGGAATCAAACATTATCTTACCTTGCTTCCCACGGGAACACTGTCGTCTATAAAGACTACCTTAACGTCATCTTCGCCGGATGCAAGGATCATACCGTTACTCTCCACACCGCGGAGAACAGCGGGACGGAGGTTGGAAACAAGTATTATCTTCTTGCCGATAAGATCTTCCGGTGCATACCATTTTGCAATACCGGAAACCACCTGGCGTGTTTCGCCGATATCAACGGTGAGCTTAAGCAATTTATCGGATTTTTCCACCTTTTCGCAGGTGAGTATCTTGCCCACGGTAAGTTCCACCTTTGCAAAATCTTCAATACCGATAAGCTCTTTGGCCTTTTCTGCCTTCTTTTCGGCTTTTTCTTTTGCTTTTTCCTCTTTTTTACGCTCTTTTTCTTTTTCCTTTTGTTCCGCTTCTATTGCCGCCATAAACTTCTTTTCGTCTATACGCTCAAAAAGCTTTGCACCGTCAGCGTTTACTGTTACGCCGTCAACCTTGTAATCAAAGCCAAGCTTATCGTAATCGTAAGCGTCGTCCGCATAAGCAAATACTTCGGAAATGCGTTTCGCGGTAGAAGGAACATAGGGATAAAGCATAGCTGTGCAGATACGAATGCTCTGTACCAGATTTGCCATAACCGTGGCAAGTCTGTTTCTGCTGTCTTCGCTCTTTGCAAGTACCCAAGGGGTAGTTTCGTCAATATACTTGTTACAAGCCTTAAATCCGTTGAGCACCGCTTCGGATGCATCGGCTACCAGATATTCGTCCATCTTCGCCATAAATGCTTCTTTTGCGTTGTTTACGGCGTTTTTAAGGGTTTCATCCGCTTCGCCCACAGCGTTTGTAGGTGCGGGAACCACACCGCCGAAATACTGCTTTATCATAGCAGAAGTACGGCTTACCAGATTGCCGATAATATTTGCAAGATCGGAATTCGTGCGTGCGATAAGGCTTTCGTAGGTAATGCTGCCGTCGTTATAAAAGCCCATTTCGGAAAGGAGATAATATCTTACCGCATCAACACCGAACTGTTCTGCCAGCTTGTCGCCGTAAAGCACGTTGCCGCGGGATTTGGACATTTTATTTTCGCCGAACAGCAGCCAGGGATGTCCCAAAACCTTCTTGGGCAGGGGAACATTAAGCGCCATAAGGATTATGGGCCAGTAAATAGTGTGGAAACGAACTATATCCTTTCCGATAACATGAAGGTCGGCGGGCCACAGCTTATTATAGAGTTCATCGGGATTTTCCGTATCGTAGCCGATAGCGGTTATATAGTTGGAAAGCGCGTCTATCCATACGTAGGATACGTGTTTGGGGTCAAATTCCAAGGGAACGCCCCAGGTAAAGCTGCTTCTGGATACGCACAGGTCCTGAAGCCCCGGCTTAAGGAAGTTGTTTACCATTTCGTTTTTGCGGGAAACGGGAGTTATAAACTCGGGGTGGGATTCGTAGTATTCAAGGAGTTTGTCCGCATATTTGGAAAGACGCAAATAGTATGCCTCTTCCTTTGCCATCTTGACTTCTCTGCCGCAATCGGGGCACTTTCCGTCAACAAGCTGAGATTCCGTCCAGAAGGATTCGCAAGGAGTGCAATAAGGTCCCTCGTAGGAGCTCTTATAGATATCGCCCTGCTCATACAGTTTGTTATATATATGGCTTACTACTTTTTCGTGTTGTTTATCGGTGGTACGTATAAATTTATCGTATTCGCACTGATAAAGATCCCAAAGGTCTTTTATTCCGCCTGCGATCTTATCTACGTATTCCTGAGGCGTGACACCGCTTGCCTCTGCCTCGGACTGAATCTTCTGTCCGTGTTCGTCGGTACCTGTGAGGAAGAATACGTCATAGCCCTTTTTCTTTTTATATCTGGCAATGGCATCCGTAAGGATTATTTCGTAAATATTGCCGATATGAGGAAGTTTTGAGGTATATGCAATGGCGGTTGTAATATAAAATTTTTCTTTATTGTTCATTTGCGCATTGCCTTTCGTTTTTGTTTCTTAATTTTTTAAAAAAGTCCGAAAGCATAAAAGCACATTCGTCTTTCAAAATGCCGCCCTCTGCTTCGAAACGGTGATTAAAATTATATTTGCTTAAATCAATAACACTGCTCACAGCGCCCATTTTTGTATCGTAAGCGCCGAAATACACTTTTTTAATACGTGCGTTTGCCACAGCGCCCGCGCACATAGGGCAAGGCTCAAGGGTAACGTACAGTTCACAGTCTTCAAGACGCCAAGCGCCCAGCTTTTTGCAGGCTCTGTCAATAGCGATCATCTCTGCGTGCATAAGTGCGTTTTTCTTTTCTTCCCGTTTGTTATATCCCGATGCTATGATCTTGCCGTCCTTAACGATCACCGCACCCACCGGAACTTCGCCTTTTTGGGCGGCTTTGCGGGCATAATTCATAGCACGGCGCATATATTTTTCTTTCATTTGCGTTTCCCTCTTTTACGTTAGCGATGCGCCGAAAAGGGAAGATACGGCAAATACAAGGTAAGACAGCGCTTCGGGGAAGAACCGCATAATTACCGCAGCGAAATAGATAACGATAAATACGTAGGTCCATACGTTTGAAAAGAGTGCGCGTACCGGAGTAAAACCGCTTCCCGTAAGCATACTTTCCTTTTCTTCTTTTATCAGGATAGGAAATCTGCCGGGGAGCTTCGTAAACTTATAAAGGTATACCAGCGAGTAAGCCATCGCACCCATAATAAGCAATCCGTAAAAATACAGAACTATGTCGTGACCGTAGCCGGCGATCACGGATACCGAGTTGTTAAAGAAGTGCAACAGTACACCCGGCCAAATGGATCCTGTAGCGACAAATGCACTGCCTATAAGCAGACCGAACAGAAATGCAAACAAGCTCTGCAAAGGGTCAACGTGGGAAAGGCCGAAAATAACTGCGGAAACTATGACCGCAAATTTGGTTCCCACGGGGCGCAGACAAGAAATACAAATTCCTCTGAACACCAATTCCTCGAATATTGCGGGCAAAACCGCTACGTTTACAAAATACAGAATAATATCCGCGGTACTTTCATATATTTCTGGCTCTGACACAAAAATGTCCCGATACCAGGGAAACAGATACGTCATAGCCATGTTGAAAATAAGGCATATTCCAAAGACAAACAGAGTATATCCTATAGGATTTTTGGTAAGACGGGCTTTTATGGGAAAGACCGCTTTTATTCCCGTTTTGCAGAAAATCATAGCGATGGCAAAGGGGACTACCAGACAGAAAACATACATTACCATATTCAGCAAAATGCTGAAGGTGGAAAGGGGCATTACCTGTTCAACGTAAGGAATTATCCAGCTCAAAGGCTTGCTGATGATATAACCCAGAAAATTAAGCAACATGAGGCAAAAACAAGCCGCAAATATTACCCAGCATATACGCTTTTTTCCTGTTTTATAGGTCTTTTTATTATCGTTATAAATGTTTTGTGTTATTGAAGCGTAAGTCATAATTATTTGTCAATATAAGGCAATGTGCGGATGCGGATTTTCGCATCCGCACATAAAGTGTGGTAAACTAAATTATTTAGTCTCTGAGAGCTGCCTGAGCTGCCGCGAGGCGTGCTATGGGAACTCTGAAGGGAGAACAGGAAACGTAAGACAGACCTGCCTTGTGGCAGAATTCAACGGAAGAGGGATCTCCGCCGTGTTCGCCGCATATACCCAGCTTGATATCGGGACGGGTCTGCTTGCCCAGCTTGGAAGCCATTTCAACCAGCTTACCTACGCCGTTTTGGTCAAGTCGTGCGAAAGGATCGCTTTCGTAGATCTTGCTGTCGTAATATGCTTCAAGGAATTTACCTGCATCATCACGGGAGAAGCCGAAGGTCATCTGAGTAAGGTCGTTAGTACCGAAAGAGAAGAATTCCGCTTCTTTTGCAATCTCGTCTGCGGTAAGAGCGGCGCGGGGGATCTCGATCATAGTACCGACCTTGTACTGCATATTGCTGTTTGCCTTTGCAAGTTCTTCGTCTGCAGTATTAACAACGGTCTTTTTAACGTATGCAAGCTCTTTTACGTCGCCTACAAGAGGAATCATTATTTCGGGAACCATAGTCCATTCGGGATGACGTGCCTGAACATTGAGTGCGGCGCGGATAACAGCTCTTGTCTGCATAGCCGCAATTTCGGGATAGGTAACCGCAAGACGGCATCCTCTGTGACCCATCATAGGGTTGAATTCGTGGAGAGAAGCAATGATATCCTTGATCTGCTTAACAGTCTTGCCCTGAGCTTCTGCAAGCTTTTCTATATCTTTTTCCTCGGTGGGAACGAACTCGTGGAGAGGGGGATCCAGGTAACGGATGGTTACAGGATTGCCCTGCATTGCTTCGTAGAGGCTCTCAAAGTCTGCCCGCTGGAGAGGAAGGATCTTTTCAAGAGCTATTTCTCTCTGCTCAACGGTGTCGGAGCATATCATTTCACGGATAGCGTCGATCTTATCAAAGAACATGTGCTCGGTACGGCAGAGACCGATACCTTCTGCGCCAAGCTCGTAAGCCTTCTTTGCGTCCTTTTCGGTATCTGCGTTGGTACGGATACGAAGCTTTCTGAACTTATCTGCCCACGCCATTATTCTTCCCAATTCGCCGACTATCTTTGCGTCAACGGTGGGGATGATACCGTCGTAAATGTTACCGGTAGAACCGTCGATAGAGATTTCGTCTCCTTCGTTAAAGGTCTTACCTGCAAGAACAAATTTCTTGTTTTCTTCATCCATAGCGATAGCGGAGCATCCGGATACACAGCAGGTACCCATTCCGCGTGCTACAACCGCTGCGTGGCTGGTCATACCGCCGCGTACGGTAAGGATACCCTGAGCTGCCTTCATACCCTCAATATCTTCGGGAGAAGTCTCGAGTCTTACAAGAATAACTTTTTCGCCGCGCTCGTTCCAAGTCTTTGCATCTTCTGCGGTGAATACTATCTTACCGCAAGCTGCTCCGGGAGAAGCCGCCAAAGCCTTTGCCATGGGAACAGCCTTCTTAAGAGCTTCGGTGCTGAACTGAGGATGGAGAAGTGTATCGAGGTTTCTGGGGTCTATCATAAGAACCGCCTTTTCCTCGGTGATCATACCTTCGTCAACCAGATCGCAGGCTATTTTAAGAGCAGCCTGTGCGGTTCTCTTGCCGTTTCTGGTCTGAAGCATAAACAATTTTCTGTCTTCAATGGTGAATTCCATATCCTGCATATCGCGGTAATGGTTTTCAAGTATATTACAAATGTTGGTGAACTGCTCAAAGCATTCGGGCATAACTTCTGCCATCTTTGCAATGGGAAGGGGAGTACGAACACCTGCAACAACGTCTTCACCCTGAGCGTTCATAAGGAATTCGCCCATAAGACGCTTTTCACCGGTTGCGGGATCACGGGTAAACGCAACGCCGGTACCGGAGGTATCGCCCATGTTACCAAACGCCATCATCTGTACGTTAACTGCGGTACCCCAGCTATAAGGAATATCGTTATCTCTTCTGTAGATGTTGGCTCTGGGGTTGTCCCAGCTGCTGAATACTGCGGTAACAGCACCGAAGAGCTGTTCGATAGGATCATCGGGGAAATCTGCGCCGATCTTATCCTTGTATTCCTTCTTGAACTGTGTTGCCAGGTATTTAAGGTCCTCAGCGTCCATATCTACGTCCTGAGTAATACCTTTTTTCTCTTTGAGCTGGTCGATAAGAACTTCAAAATATTTCTTTCCGACTTCCATAACAACGTCGGAATACATCTGAATAAATCTTCTGTAGCAGTCCCAAGCCCAGCGGGGGTTGCCGGATTTTTCTGCAATAACATTAACAACATTTTCGTTAAGACCGAGGTTGAGGATAGTATCCATCATACCGGGCATAGAAGCGCGTGCTCCGGATCTTACAGAAACCAACAAGGGGTTTTCAAGATCTCCGAACTTTTTGCCGGTAACTTCTTCCATCTTACCGATATATTCCAAAATCTGCGCCTTGATATCGTCGCCGATCTTTTTGCCGTCATCGTAATAACGGGTACAAGCCTCCGTAGTGATTGTAAATCCCTGGGGAACGGGCAATCCCAGATTTGTCATCTCTGCAAGATTTGCACCTTTACCGCCCAGTAATTCGCGCATGGAGCCGTTGCCTTCTGAAAACAAATAGACATACTTTTTTTCTGCCATGTGTGTACCTCCGTAAAATTTTAATCGATATATTATAACACAAAATTTGGTTTTGTCTATACTTTTTTCAAAACTTTATTTCATATTATATAATTTATATACTTATTGCACTTGACAAAACGGCTTAAAAAGGATAAACTTACACACCGAAGGAGGTTTTGACTATGGGTTTGTTTTCATCCGGTAGTATTGAATATATCATCGTCGGTCTCGGTAATCCCGAGCCGAAATACGATACCACCCGCCACAATGCAGGCTTCAGGGCAATAGACCGTCTTGCGGAAAATTGCGGCGCCCGCATAAATTCTCTTAAGCACAGAGCGCTTTGCGGCAAGGCGGAGATCTCCGGAAAAAAAGTTTTGCTTTTAAAGCCTCAGACGTATATGAACCATTCCGGTGAAGCTGTAAGAAGTGCCGCGTCATTTTATAAAGTACCTCCCGCAAAGATTATTGTACTTTTTGACGATTGCGCTATCGGTGTAGGCGAGATACGTATACGCAGAAAAGGAAGCGCAGGCGGTCATAACGGAATCAAATCCCTTATCGAGCATTTGGGAACGCAGGATTTCCCCAGAGTAAAGATAGGTGTGGGGGAAAAGCCTCATCCCGATTACGATATGGCGGATTGGGTGCTTTCCGGCTTTTCGCAAGCGGAATTCAAAGCCGTTTGCAGCCGCTTTGATGACGTTTCCAAGGCTGTAGAGCTTATTGTTTCCGGCGAGACAGATAAAGCGATGAATCTTTTTAATTAGCTTATGAATACCGTAATTTCACAATTTTCACTTGATACCGAATTTTCGGCGCTAACCGAAAATTTCAAAAAGGGACGGGTTCCGTGCGTTGCAACAGGGGTGTGTGACGCCGCCCGCCCCCTTTTCTGCACGGCTTTTTCAAAGGAAATAAACAAAAAACTGCTTATTATAATGCCCGATGAAAGGGAAGCCCAACGTCTTCGCTCCGAATTGGAATATTATATGGAAAACGTTTTGTTTTTTCCCGCAAGAGATTTTGTTTTCGATAACGTAAAGGGCTATTCCCGCGAGTTTGAGCAGCAGCGTATCGGCGTACTTTCCGCTCTTTTGGACGGAAAGGCAGATGCGGTAATAACCGTACCCGATGCGGTCATGCAATATACCGTGCCTCCCGAAATACTGCAGGATATTACACTTCACGTACGTGCAGGGGAAAACATATCCGTTTCACAGCTTTCCTCCTGGCTTGCTCTTTTGGGATATCAGCGTACCGAGCAGGTGGAGGGCGAAGGTCAGTTTGCTGTCCGCGGCGGTATTGTTGACGTATTTTCTCCCTCATATCCCAACCCGTTCCGTATAGACTTTTTCGGAGATGAGGTCGATCTTATCGGATTTTTTGACGTAACATCCCAAAGGCGTTACGAAAATACGGAATCTGTGAGCATACTTCCCGTATACGAACTTTTGCCGGATAATCTGGCGTATGAAAATATAGCCTTTCATATCGGAAAGCAAATTAAAAAATTCACGGGCAGCGAAAAGCTGAGAGACCTTTTAATAAAAGAAAAAGAAAACTGCGAAAATCATATTAGAATTACCGCTCTCGATAAATACGCATCCTTTGTGTACGAGGAAAAAACAACCGTTTTGGATTATCTTTCGGATTTTGCTGTTATTGCGGTAAATACCAATCGTATAAAGGAGCGTGCAGGAGCGTTCTGCTGGCAGAACGAGCAGACGTTTGCTTCCCTTGCGGAAAGCGGCATACTCCCTGCGGGAAGCCGGCTTCCTCATATGGATTTGGATATGTTCGTATCTTCGTTGGCGAAAAAGACGTTGGCTCTGGATTATTTTTCGGGCGCAAACAAAATGTTTGATTACCGCGATGAATACACGGTTTTAACCAAATCCGTAAACTCTTATCTTTCTAATCTTGAGCTTTTGGCGGACGACCTGAGATCTTCTGTCGATCTTAAGCGTAACGTGCTTATTTTAACCGTGAGCGAGCGCGCCGCAGACAATATGCTGACTGCGCTCAACGAAAGAAATATAGGCTGTTACCGTTTCAGCGGTCAGCTTCATAAAGGTCTTGCCGGAGTGGGCACTTTGGACGGAAACCAATCTCTTTGCGGTTTTGAACTGCCCAGAGCCAATTTCGTTTTATATACCGATACGGACACTTTGCAAAACGTTTCCGCACGGCGTAAAGAACGGGTGAGAAAAAAAGTGACCAAGAGCGAGCGTATCGCTTCTTATGCAGACCTTACCTTCGGTGACCTTGTGGTACACGCAAATCACGGTATCGGACGCTTTGAAGGAATAACCAATCTTACCGTAGAAGGCGTTTCAAAGGACTATATAAAAATACGTTATGCGGGTACAGATACATTGTACGTGCCATGTAACCAGCTCGACTTGGTTTCCAAATATATCGGTAACGAAAACACCAAACTTTCCAAAATGGGCACATCCGAATGGCAGCGCACCAAAGCCCGTGCAAAAAGCGCCGCAAAGGATATCGCAAAAGAGCTTATTGCTCTTTATGCCGCCCGCCAGTTGAAAGAAGGCTTTGCTTATCCTCCCGATGAGGAGATGC
This sequence comes from Clostridia bacterium, assembly GCA_017399965.1. Classification (GTDB taxonomy): domain Bacteria; phylum Bacillota; class Clostridia; order Oscillospirales; family CAG-382; genus SFLA01. Next base: position 37,902 of record JAFQAP010000016.1, read on the forward strand.
AGGAAGAGTTTGAGTCTATGTTCGAGTATGACGAAACCGACGACCAGCTCAGAGCCGCAGAGGATATTAAAAAGGACATGGAAAGCCCCGTACCCATGGACCGCCTTTTGTGCGGCGACGTGGGATTCGGAAAGACAGAAGTTGCTTTGCGCGCCGCTTTTAAGGCGATAGTTTCCGGCAAGCAGGTGGCGGTTTTGGTGCCTACAACAATTCTTGCAATGCAGCATTATCAGACAATGCTGTCCCGCTTCCGCGCTTTCCCCGTAAAGGTTGCAATGATGTCGCGTTTCCGCACCAAAGCGGAGCAGGCACAGACTATAGAAGACTTGCGCATAGGAAAGATCGACGTAGTAGTGGGCACACACCGCATACTTCAAAGCGATATAAAGTTTAAGGATCTCGGATTACTCATTGTAGACGAAGAACAGCGCTTTGGTGTGACTCACAAGGAAAAGCTTAAACAGCTTGCCGAAAACGTGGATGTTCTCACCCTTACCGCAACTCCCATTCCCAGAACCCTTAATATGGCTTTGTCGGGTATTCGGGATATGTCGGTGCTGGAGGAAGCGCCTTCGGACAGAATCCCCGTACAGACCTTTGTGCTGGAGCACGATGATGCAGTGGTACACGAGGCTATCCGCCGCGAACTGCGCAGAGGCGGGCAGGTATTCTATCTTCACAACGTGGTGGAGACCATTTATTCCTGCGCCAAAAAGCTTTCGGAGGCGTTCCCCGAAGCTGTGGTTGCCGTCGCCCACGGAAAAATGAGCAAAGACGAGCTTGGCGAAATATGGGAAAATATGGTTCGCGGCGAAATTGACGTTTTGGTTTGCACCACTATTATCGAAACGGGTATCGATGTGCCCAACGCCAATACACTTGTTATAGAAAATGCCGACCACATGGGACTTTCTCAGCTTCATCAGCTTAGGGGAAGAGTGGGACGTTCCGCCCGTAAAGCTTATGCTTATTTTACCTACAGAACGGGAAGTATCCTTAAAGAAATAGCAGAAAAGCGTCTTGATGCCATACGTGAATTTACTGAATTCGGAAGCGGATTCAAGATTGCTATGAGAGACCTTGAGCTTCGCGGCGCAGGCAACGTGCTGGGCGCCGAGCAAAGCGGACAGATGGAGGCTATCGGTTACGATCTGTACGTAAAAATTCTTGAAGAAGCCGTAGAAGAGCTGAAGGGCAATCCCAAAATGCCCAAGAGCGACTGCACGGTGGATATGTCTGTCAGCGCATTTATACCCGAAGACTATATTCCGTCTTCCCAGATGCGTATAGACGTTTACCGAAAGATCGCGTGTATCGAATCGGAGGCGGACAGAGATGATCTGCTTGATGAACTTCTTGACCGTTTCGGCGATATACCGCCTACGCTGTGGAATCTTGTAAGAGTTTCTCTTGTAAGAAACGGTGCGTGTGCCTGCGGCATAAAGCTTATTGAGCAAAAAAGAGGTCTTATTTCCTTTTTCCCCGAACAGATAGACGTGCGCGCTTGCACCGTACTTGCGTCCGACCTCAAGTACAGGGGAAGAATGCTGCTGTCTCTGGGAGGAAAGCCTCACTTTGCTTACAGACCTTCCGAAAAAGAGGATATACTTGATACTGTTGCGGAAATTCTTGAAAAGTTTAAAAATTTACTTCAAAACAGTGTAGACAACGGCTGAATTTTGTAATATAATATGTTCATGACCAATGGAGGAATTTTCAAAATGTTTAAAAAAGTTTTTTGCGCACTGGTGTGCGTGGTATTAATGCTGTCCCTCTGCGCTTGCCAAGCCAGCCCTGTGATAGCTACATACGAGGGTATGTCTCTTGACAGCTCTATGTACGCTTTGCATCTCGCGGTAGAGAAGAGAGCGGTTCAGGAGTACCTTTATTATTACTACCAGACGGACATAAGCAATACGCCCGCTTTCTGGGACGAGTATTATGACCAGGAAAACAAGATCACTTGGACAGATTATATCAATACTGAATTCTGCAATATGCTGGTTGCAATGAAATTCTGCAAGGACCACAATATTTCAGTCAAGGACGAGAGCGCCGCTGCGGATATAGAAGAGCTGGCGCAAAGCTATATCGAAACTGCCGGCAGCAAGGACCTTTTGAATATCGAGCTTGCTCAGTACGGCGCAGATTACGATATGCTTGTTGAATATCTCCGCAGTTATCAGTATATCAGCCTTATGCAGGAATATCTGGTTTCCGACGGTACTCTTGCGGTAAGTGATGCAGAAGTACTTGAGTACCTTTCCGATTACTGGAATTTCGATTACATTCTTTTCGAAACCCTCGATTCCGCAGGAAAGCCTATGGTTGATAAAGATATAACCGATGAACAGGCGAAGGAATTTTTCCTTTCAAATTACGTTACCGTAAAGCACGTTCTTTACCTTACCCAGAATCTTTCCGAAGATAAAAAGGCAGAGAAAAAGGATAAAGCGCAAGCCGCTCTTGAGGCTATCCAATCCGGCGAAAAAGAATTTGAGGATTTTAAAAAGGATAACGAAGACAGCAATCTTGAGTACACCTTTACTTACGGCGAAATGGTTTCCGAGTTTGAAAAAGCCGCTTTTGAAATGCAGCCCGGCGAAACCCGCGTTGTCGAAACCGCTTACGGTTATCATCTTATGATGAAGGAAGAATTGGATGTTGCCGCCTTTGATAAGATGGTAAGCGACGTTAAAGCAGCCGTAACCGCTTCAAGAATTAAAGCGGAAACAGAAGACTTCCTTGAAAAGCTTAAAAACGGCGAAGAGGAATTCAAAAAATCCGAAGACGATTCTTATAAATACGGCGAAAATATGGTCGTCAACAAGGAAGACGATACTGTGAGCAAAGACCTTTACGAGCTCTTCAAGAGTACCGAAGTAGGGGATTACTTTATGTATCAGTACGGTTCTTACGGATATTATATCTTCAAGCGAGTAGAGTTTGATGATGCGGACGTAAAGGAGTTTTCCGAAAATATTTCCGCAACCATTCTCGGCGAAAAGTTTACCAAATATATTAACGAGCTTGCAAAATCCGTAGAGATAAACGAAGAAGAAATGGCTAAGTTTGATATAAAGACAGTCCGTTCTTTCTTCTCCGAGAAAAAATAAATTGAAAAATTCAGGCGGCTTGTGTAAAGCCGCCTTTATACAATGGTGAATATTTATGATTTTAAAGGATTATCACGTTCACACCACCTATTGCGATGGAAAAAGCACCGCTGAAGAAACTGTAAAAGCTGCTATATCCCGCGGGGTGCATACTCTTGGCTTTTCGGGTCATTCTTATACGTCATTTGATACGGATTATTGTATGACACCGGAAAAGACAGAAAAATACATAGATGAAATATCCTTTTTAAAAGAAAAATACGGCGATAGGATCAATATACTGTGCGGAATAGAATTGGATGCATATTCGGATATCGATGTATCCCGTTTTGATTATGCCATAGGCTCTGCCCACTATATTAAAAAAGACGGATGCTATATACCCGTAGATCTTTCCGCAGATACGTTGTTCTGCGCTGCGGCGGAGCATTTCGGAGGGGATATATACGCACTTACCGAAGCGTATTATGAAACCGTTTTACTGCTTAAGGATAAAAAAATTGATATTATCGGTCATTTTGATTTGATAACCAAATTTAATCAAAACAGTGTTATGTTTGATGAACAGCACCCGAGATATATTAATGCGGCAGTTAAAGCCATAGATGTTCTTATACAAAAGAACATACCCTTTGAAATAAACACCGGAGTTATTATACGCGGGTACAAGGATAAGCCTTATCCTTCGGATTTTATTCTTGATAAAATAACCGAAAAAGGCGGTAGATTCTTGCTTAACAGCGATTCCCACCGAAGCGATATGCTGTGCTTTGAATTTGAAAAGTGGCGCGCCCACGCAGACGGCAGAAAAGTAAATTGGTTTGAATAATTTGGTAAAAACAAGAAAAGCAGGGAACAAACAAACCCTGCTTTTCTTTTTGTTGGGGAGATTAGAAATTCCCGATCGGGTGCTGCGGCAAATACTCCCGATATTTGCCGCAGCGAATGTATTAGCTTTCCTGTCTTTTACTTTCTGCCATTCTGCTTATCTTGGCAACAGCTTCGTCGGTCAGCGCATCATTGCGCACATCAAATAAAAATTTGCTTTCCGCAGTTTCAACTACAAGTTTGAAACATTCAACGTATCTGTTTTTACCCTTTATTATCTTTGTAAAGCTTTTATCGCAAATACTTATGTTGAGTATATCCGCCAGGGGAATAACAGCCTTTTCGACGGTTATGTCGCCTGTAATAAGGTCCAGCTTTGAACTTACCGCAAACAGGTTTTTGGTGGTATACAGCATTGCCGTGCTTGAATATTTTTCGCATCTTGGCGTAGAATCTCCGCCAACAGTCATATTTTTTACGTCAGGATCATCTGCTGCGTAACACCCGGTGGTAAAGTTAAATACCTTTACGGGTCTTTTTTCGGTATCGTTTACAAAGACTTCCAGCTCCTGCTCTGCCGTTTTATGAAATGATTGTGCGTATTCGTCCACCGCACCGTCACGTACACGAATGGAAAAGTGGCAAATAATGATAACCACTCCGGCAACAAGGGTAAGAACGGAGCCCTGCCACAGCACGTATTCGTGTACGAAAAAATAGTTAATTCCGTAAAGAAGTGCGCCGGCAACCGCGGTTATTATACCGATAATAAACAACAGGCTGCTTTGGGTGAAATATTTTTTAAAGTTTTTCTTTTCCAAAATTGGTTTCTCCTTATCAATCGTATTCGGAATCATTACAGTCGTTATCTGCTTCGTATTCCGCTCTGTTTCTCGTGCCCAGCACGTTGAATAAAATAATCGTTCCGCTTTCGTCGGTATCGTATGTGTGCTCAACGGAAGCGTTCCATCCGTCTCCTATCGTGTCGGGTGCGTATTTTCTGTATGCGCCGTCAACGATAGGGCAGTATCCATCTCCCGTTCCGAGGTATTCCTTCAGCTCCCAGAAGCAGGATAAAGAACGGTCATACCAATAGTCCGTGCGGAATTTTACGATACCGATACCTTCTGCGTACCAAATATCCTTTTTACCGCCCTGGAACTGGGCGCCGTGTTTGTTCATACCCGCAAGATCATACGTTACATGGCGGCAGTTTTCAAAGGTTCCGCAGGGGGTGACAACGGTTTCGTCTTCAAGCACTTCAAGAATGCATTTTGCGCCTTTTTGCGCACGGGATATGGCTTCCTTTTTGTAACCGGGCGTCCATTCGTCGGACCAAATATATCCCAGAGCCTGCTGGATCTCCAAAAGGAAGTTACCGTAAAGCACCTTGTATCCCTCTGTGCCGATATTCCACATATTACCCTTCCAGTTAAAGCCGTAATCGGATACTTTTCGGGAATTAGATGCACATACAGTCCCGTCCTCGTTTTTAGCAACCGATTGTGCGCTGAAAAAATTCCATTTGCCTTTTTCCGTGTAATCGGGATTGATGGGAGGATAGCATCTTTGAATTCTCCGCATAGCATCGGCAGAAACTGCGGTTATAACCTTTTCCCGCTTGGTTTTCGCATACTTTTCCGCAAGACGGATGTATTCCTCAACGTCGATCATTTTTGCTTTGATATGCTCGTCGTTTACATAATATCCTTGCGTAAAACAGTTCATAGCGCCTTCCCAGGTAGAGGGATGTCCCAAGCCCAAGAGCTGATAAGTGTGTCCCGCCGTAACAACAAAGGTGTTCTTTTCGGCGGATATGACTTCAAAATAGCTGTCGGAGGCAACATCAAGTCCGTCTGCGGGCAGGGGAGAGTATTCCCAGCGGTTGCCCTTTTCAAAGGGTATAAGACCGCTTCCGCCATTTACTGTGTACGAGGTCAGTTCCCAGGTCGTTTCAGCGCCGTGTCTTACGGAATGCTGCTTTACTATTCCCACTCCGGGGCAAATGTAGGTTTCACAGCTTGTGAGCCCGTATCTTTCCCCCGTAAAAATCCAAAGAGAGCAGTTTTCAAAAATACCCGCCTTTGTTTCTACGGAAATGCCGTCTTGGCGGTACGCCAGAGTGCTCTTTTTATCAGAGCAGACACATACGTCCCCGGGAAGCATATTTTCATCGCATATTACACAATCACAACGTCCTGCGTTCCAGAATATGCTTTCACCGTTGTGGCTGTTTCCGAAAGAATATCCCGGCTGGGACCAAAAGAGCAGTCTGCCGTTTATAAGCTTGTAAACCTCGCCCTTCGCACCGCCGCCAAATTGTTTTCTCTGTTTGTTTCTGTGAGTTTGTCTGAATTTTTCACATTCTATAGCAGATAATGCGTTGGCGTAATATACGTCGGCAGGTGTTAATACCTCCAAAACCTTGTTAAAGCAGTATAACGCCTTTTCGGTTTCGTTTTCGCAGGCGTATGACCAGCCCGCCCAAAACCATGTGTAACCCAAAGCGAGAGGAAAACTGTGCTCTTTGAGAAAAGGCACCTGAACGTTTATCATATGATCGACCCGTTCTTTTCCGCTGAATTTCGCGGCTTCTCTCGATACCACGGACTGCATCACGTCATCGTTGTGTCCTGCCAATGCCTCGGATTTTATGCGCTCGTACAGTTCTTCGCTTTTTTCGCCTTCCGTCCACCACACTCCGTGAATAAGTACGTCTGCAAGCGCGTGGGATTTTTCCTTTGAATCCTTAAGGCTTTCCACATCCGCCAAAACTTTTTTATATTGTTTTTGAAAATCGGTCTTGTCATTTTGCTTTGCAAGCAGCTTTAGCGCCTCTACCTGCCTCATTACACGTTCAACGATAGTTTCGTTTTCGTTATATTTTTCCATTACTCCGAATTCCTTTCTAAGTTGCTTTCGCCCCTCGGAAAGACGCCACTTAACCGTCCCCGCCGGCAGGGAAAGCTTTTGAGCGATCTCGGCAACAGATAATTCTTCATAGTAATGCAATTTAACGGTTTCGCGTATTTTTTCGGTTAAAGCATCCACAGCATCCCGCAGTTTTTCGCTTTGGTCACACTCGTTTATAAAAGAAAGGTCAAGTACGTTTTGGTATTCTTCGTCCTCGCTTTCGTTATATAAAGCGTATTCCAGTGCGTCAAAGCTTATATCGGAAACGGCACAACGGTAGTGGTCGGCTATACGAAAAGCGCAGTTTTTGGCAATAGCACATATCCACGAACCAAACTTTTCCCGTTCTTTGAGGGTATCAAGCTTTGTCCACGCGGCAACAAAAGCATCCTGCGAAGCGTCCTCCGCCGAGTATTTGTTACCTGTTATCTTATACGCTGTGCCGTGTACGCTTCTTTCGTGGCGCGTTACCAACTCTTCGTATGCGTTTTCATCGCCCATAAGTGTCATTTCCACCAGGTCTTTGTCTATTGAGTTCTTGTAACCGTTCATTGCATATCCTCACGTTTTCTCGTTGCCTGTTTTTGGGGCTTCACTTATAAGAGTGTAAAAAAGCATAAAAAGGTTGGGTTTGAATAAAAAAAATTTTTACCGCCTTTCAAATACAAATATACATTGTAAACTTTGCAGAGTCAATAACTTAAAAGTTGAACACAACTCAATCGTTGGTTGCGCTTTCAACTTACTGTAAACGGCAAGCTAAAGCCCCGCAAAGCGGGGCAAGTAACTATTTTCTTTCGATAGGAATCCAAATCTCTATTGTTCTTTCGGGATAGCCGCCGACGATTCCCCAATGATAAATCGCAAGTTCCGGAGCATTGATCATTTGATACTCATTATTGGATAGCCACTCCGTAGCAATTTGCTTGCGAATATCAAAGTATTCCGGAATGGGCATCTTTGATTTCGCTGTTTCAAAAATTGCATAGGTTCTTTTCGGGATGACAATTTCTTCAAACCCGAATTTATCCATAAAATCAATTCCGGTTACTTCGCTGTTGTATAAGTTATCGAACTCATACTTATCCGCGGTTGCAGCAATGTAGAAGTCATAGCCGTTATCATCCAAATTGGTAAGTACACAATAATTGGTCAATTTATCATTTGCCATTCCTTTTAGCATCCATTGATGTGCTCTTGTAGAAATAAAGAAGTGTTCTTCTTGTTTGTTTCGCAACTCATCATAGGGCATGCCCTCAAAATGTTTTTTATAGCCAAGAAGTGTGAGTTCGGGTTTGGTCTCGATTCGATAATTCATGATTGTACCGCCTTCCAATGAAATTTTTATTGACAAGCGAGAGAAGGATTTGAGCTTGTTTCCGTCTGCCCGCGCCTGCGACGGAGTAATCCCGTGAAATTTTTGAAATGCTTTAGCAAAGCTATCGGGGCTGTCATAACCGTATTTAAGAGCGATATCGATTACTTTTCCCTTGCCATTCGCAAGTTCTGCGCCAGCCAATGAAAGACGGCGCCGCCTGATATATTCTCCAAGCGTGTATCCGCAAAGAATGCCGAATACTCGTTGGAAATGATATCTTGAAGAAAAACATTCGGCAGCTATCTTTTCGCAGTCGATTTCTTCGGTCAAGTTTTCCTCGATGTAATCAATAGCTTTTTGCATTCCGGTGATCCATTCCATTATCCATCCCTCCTGTTTGTATTTACTTTATCAGAAAGCGTTTTGAAAATCCCGATTTTCTATGCGAAGATGTGTCGGGTATATTCTATCATGTTTTTTCAAATTGTCTATGACAAAACCACCACACAAGCGGGCGGTAAGAATTATTTGCGATAGCTGCAATTTTTCGCCACCTTTACAAGTCCGACACACTCACATACGGATACTCCAAGAGGTGTATCATCCTCGGCTGCATTTGAATTGCTTATCGCAGCATTATCTTTCAAACACTTATCAATAACATACTTCCACATAAGGTCAATAGCTTCAACTTTCTTGTTTGTATTAATGGTAAAAATCGCACCGATATCATATTTTTTCAGCTCACGGACTCGGTCAAGCGTAGGCATCGCAAGGCAGATAAGTTCACCGTTTGCAAAAATACCTATCGGGTTCATTCCTGCGTTGCCTTTGCCGCCGAAGTAAATTTGAATTGCTCTGATATGGCATTCAGCACATCCTCCGTTTTGCTTGAACGTTTTGATCATCGGCATATCCTCAGCAGTAAGCGAGCGAATTGACAATCCATCATATTCGGGAACCGAAACAGAATCATTCGCATAGACCATATCGTATCCATAACGGCAGGTTAAACCGAGCTTTGCAACCTCTGTCTCAAATGCTTCCCATTCTGTATCAACCGATCTGCGGATGGAAAAATTGAGTTTTGGTGATCTCGCAAGAAGCTTCAAATATAACAAGGCATCAGCTTCATTTTCGCAAACAATAGCAACAAACGGTTCGGAAGAATTGTAATCCGACACGTAAATAAAGTGCTCAAGCGGTTCGGAGTTTCCAATTGTAAGTATTTCGGTTTCGGCAACGGTGATATTTATTATATCTTCTGCGTACTTCAACGGATTGTGAGTAAAGCAGAAATCAAGGGCAAGGTCAATATCTGATGCCTTTAATTCGGTAAAGCTTCTTCTGAAATGACTGATTGCAATTCTTCCGGAAAGATCATGCCAAGTTACAGCTTCGTTTGAATATTTTTTTCGGTATTCACTGGGCGAAATACTGTAAAAATTTTTAAAAGCACGAGCAAAGCTTTCGGGACTGGTATAGCCAAAATCAAGAGCAATATCAAGTACGGTCTTTTGTGTCCTGCGAAGTTCAATCGCACTCCTCGTCAGCTTGTAAATCCGTGAGTATTCCACGGGGCTGTATCCTGTATGTTGCCTGAATATTGCATCAAAGTAGGTGAGTGAGAATCCTGCGTTATCTGCAATGCTTTGTAAGGAAAGATTTTCTTTGGGGTTCTTTTGTATGAACCCGATGGCTTTATCAATTAAATTTTTGTTTTCCATAAAGTCAGCTCCTTTCTGCGCCTGCATTTTAGCATAGGAATACGGCGGTTGTCCTTGCAGTAATTATGGATTTTTAAAAGTCGGAATATTAAAAAGCACGGTGTTCCCGTGCTTTAAAGTTTTGAATATGCTATTTATCGTCGCCTATGGAAAGCATTGCCAGCAGATCGTCGATAGACGCCGTTTCGGACATTTTCTTCGCCATTTCCGTTGAAGAAATGTTTATTTCGGCAGTATCAAGCTTTTTAAGTTCTTCTTCCGAAACCTCTTCCGTTTCTTCGGGTGCGGGTTCTTTGTTTGTAACACTTTTTTGGATAACGGTTTCGGGCTCTTTTACTTCTGTCTTTTCGGAAGAAAGGGCAACATCGCCGGTTTTGTTAAGCTCCGCCAGCTCCTCTTTCGAAAACGCAGGCGTCTCTGCATTGTTAACGGCGTTTTCGAGTTCCTCCATTTTAAACATATCGGCTTTGGTTCCCAACCGTATCTGCAAAATAGATTTTACTACGCCGCCGATAGGCTCCGCTATCTCATACTGGTTAATAATTACCGCAGGCATATTGTTGGATATGTTTTCGCATATTTCACGTTTTTGCTTTGAAGATATGTTTTTATACGCCATATCAAGGCTTATAAGATCAATTCCGATAAACGCAGCTTCGCCTTTGCCGTATATACGAGCGTCTTTTACGTTGTTCCATTCTATAAACATTCCGTTTTTGTGCTTGCCCGTAAAATCGTACAAGCCTTCATCGGTAAACACCACAGCATAGGGACGCACCAGCCATTGGGTGAGTCCGGATATAAGCAGACAAAAGCCGGATATAAGCAAAACAGCGCCTGCGCCGAGAAACGCCAGGTTGCGAACCATTTCAGCCGCTCCGGAAACGATAGCCAGCGGGAGTATCAAAAACACAATGCCTGCGGCGGTCATAATACCGCCCAATATCGCGGAGGGCAAGCCCTTTCGCTTCGTTTTGTTATAAAGTTTTGTAGCTTTTCCCATATCAATTATCTCCCGGGTTTGTAGTCAACTTCTTCAAGAATTGCAAAATCGTGGTAAACCTGCAGTTTGGCAACTTCTTTGTCTTCGTAATAAACATACAGATATAATGAGGTGCGTGTGTTGATCACCTGACCGTTCTCATCATTGATATCGGGCTTATCGTGGGAAAAATCGCCGTCTTCAAAGTAATATTGGTTGGTAGTCTTGTCTATCTCCACGCCCTGGAAGGATACACGCGCAAAACCGTAATCGTTTTTGGTAGTAAACTCCACGTTGCATACAGGATATTTGTTGCCGTTGTTATCTACCAACTCAACGGTGAAGGGAAGCTCTGCATCCTTCTTGCCTGTAAAACGTTTCATACGGTAGCGAATACCTACTTCAAATTCCTTTGCGTCCTCCGCATAGAAATTGTTGCGCACCTGTACGGTTCCGTCTTCGTTCATGGTTGATGCAGTCTGCAAAGCGTATACGGTGAATTCATCACCAAGTTTTTGTGCAATAACCGCCGCATCATCGGAAAAATACATTTGCTTAAACAGCCTTGCGTCCGTGCTGGTAAATATGCGGAACAGGATCACACCCCATACCAGAGCGCATATACCCCAAAAGGTGTATCTGAATATCTGTTTTATTGTCCAGCCCAATTTGGATGAACGTTCTTTTTCTAATTTTCTCTCCTCTTCCGGAAAGTGCTTGCCTTCATAATCCATATAATGACCTCGTTAAGACCAGTATTTTCTGTCAAGAGAGCGCAAATGCATTGCCTGCGCAATGTGCGCTCTTTCTATTTTTTCGCTTTCGTGTATGTCCGCAATAGTGCGTGCTACCTTAAGTAATCTGTCATGTCCTCTTGCGGAGAGGGACAGCACCTTGTACGCCTTTTCCAGCGTTTGCTCTGCATCCGCTGTCATAACGCAATGCTTTCTCATTTCGGAAGAAGAAAGGGAAGCATTGGGCACGAATTCGTTTTTATCGTTAAATCTGCGGGTTGCAAACTCTCTGGCGTTTATAACTCTTTCCCGTATTTGAGCGCTGGTTTCGGAAGATTCGTCGCAGTGCAGATCTCTGTAATCAAGAGGAGGTACCTCGGTCTGAATATCTATTCTGTCAAGCAGAGGACCGGAAACTCTGGAAATATAATCATGTCTGGACGCGGGTGAGCAGGTGCATTCTCTTGTTGGATGACCGAAATAACCGCATTTGCAAGGGTTCATTGCGCAAACAAGCATAAAGGATGCAGGATATGTAATAGTGTTGTTTACGCGGGATACCGTTACGCTTCTGCTTTCCAAGGGCTGGCGAAGCGCTTCTCTTGTTACCTTTGGAAATTCCGTGAATTCATCAAGGAAAAGCACACCGTTGTGGGCGAGAGAAATCTCGCCGGGGCGGGGAACTGCGCCGCCGCCGACCAATGCGTTGGGAGATGCGGAATGATGGGGGCTTCTGTAAGGCCGCTTTGTGATAAGTCCGTCGTTAAGCAGGCCTGCCACCGAATATATTTCGGTGCATTCGATGGATTCTTTAAGCGAAAGGGGAGGGAGTATGGAGGGAAGTCTGGATGCTATCATACTTTTTCCCGAACCCGGAGGACCGATAAGCAAAAGGTTGTGACCTCCCGCAGCGGCTATCTCTGCGGCAAATTTTGCGGCACTTTGTCCTTTTACGTCGCTGAAATCCAGAGGATGTCCCGAAATATCTTTTAAAAAATCATCGCGGTTAAAATGTGTTTTTTCAATTTGTTCTGCACCGGTAAGGTGGTTTATAAGCTGGCGCACGTTTTTTACGGGGAATACGTCGATGCCCTCTGCGGCAGAAGCTTCGTTTGCATTTGTCGCAGGTACGTAAATTTCTTTAAACCCGTTATCTCTTGCGGCAACAGCCATTGCAAGACAGCCGTTTACACCCCGCACATCTCCGTTGAGAGAAAGTTCGCCTACAAAGCATTTTTTTGAAAGATCACACAAATTAAGCTTCGTTTCGTCGGTAATGGAAAGTAAGATGGGAAGATCGTAAACCGAGCCCTCTTTACGCAGGTCGGCAGGGGCAAGGTTGACAGTGAGCACTCCCTTTTTAAGGTTGATACAGCTTGAACGGGCTGCGGAATATACTCTGCCGGATGCCTCTTTAACCGCCGCGTCGGGCAAACCGATTATATCAAGTCTCGGCTTGTTGGAAGAGGACGCGCCGGATTCAACAGATACCATTATACCGTCAATGCCGGATAAAGCTACCGAGTTTATAACTGTTATCATAACGACCTCCGTAAAATTCTTCACATTATAATACCACATATATTTGCTTTAATCAAGATTTCGCACAGAAAATTCATAATTTGTATTTTTTTATTTTACCTTATAAGATAAATAACAACAAAATTTTTGGAAAAAACGAAAATCATCTTTACATCTTGATAAAAAAGTGTTATTATAAGCTGAATGAAAATAGGAGGTTAGTTAATATGTCCAGAAACAAAAGGTCAATGGACGGTAATACCGCTGCCGCTCATGTAGCGTACGCGTTTACCGAAGTTGCCGCTATTTATCCCATTACCCCTTCCAGCGTAATGGCTGAACTTACAGACGCTTGGTCCGCATCAGGTCAGAAGAATGTCTTCGGCGATGAGGTAAAAGTTGTTGAAATGCAGTCCGAAGCAGGTGCAGCAGGTACCGTTCACGGTTCTCTTGCAGCAGGTGCTCTTACCACCACCTTTACCGCTTCCCAGGGTCTGCTTCTTATGATCCCCAATATGTATAAGATCGCCGGTGAATTGTTGCCCTGCGTTATCCACTGCTCCGCTCGTTGCGTAGCTACTCACGCACTCAACATTTTCGGTGACCATTCCGACGTATATGCTTGCCGTCAGACCGGCTTTGCAATGATGGCTGAATCCAATCCTCAGGAAGTTATGGACCTTGCTGCCGTTGCACATCTTTCCGCTATAAAGGGCAGAGTTCCCGTTCTTAACTATTTCGATGGCTTCAGAACCTCTCACGAGATCCAGAAGATCGAAGAATGGGATTACAAGGATCTTGAAGAAATGCTCGATAAAGACGCAGTTGCGGCTTTCCGCGCAAGATCTCTTAACCCCGCACATCCCGTTCTCCGCGGTTCCGCAGAAAACGGCGATATCTTCTTCCAGCACAGAGAAGCTTGTAACTCTTATTACGATGCTTTCCCTGCAGTAGTAGAAGAGTATATGAATAAGGTAAACGAAAAGATCGGTACCGATTACAAGCTCTTTAACTATTACGGCGCTCCCGATGCAGAAAAGGTTATCGTTGCTATGGGCTCCGTTTGTGACGTTGCTGAAGAAGTTATAGATTACCTTACCGCAAAGGGCGAAAAGGTTGGTCTTGTTAAGGTAAGACTTTACAGACCTTTCTCCGCAAAGCACCTTATTTCCGCTATTCCCGCAACCGCAAAGAAGATCGCAGTGCTTGACCGCACCAAGGAACCCGGTTCACTCGGCGAACCTCTTTACCTTGACGTTGTGGCTGCTCTCCGCCAGAACGGCTTTACCGGCACTATCGTTGGCGGTAGATACGGTCTCGGAAGCAAGGATACCCCTCCTTCCGTTATCTTTGCAACCTTTAAGAATCTTGATGCCGAAGAGCCCAAGAACAGCTTTACTCTCGGTATCGTAGACGACGTTACCGGTCTTTCTCTTCCCGAAGAGGTTTGCCCCGATACAGCTCCCGAAGGAACTATTTCCTGCAAATTCTGGGGCTTGGGCGGCGACGGTACCGTTGGTGCAAACAAGAACTCTATCAAGATCATAGGCGACCATACCGAAAAGTTTATTCAGGCATACTTCCAGTATGACTCCAAGAAGACCGGCGGTGTTACCATTTCTCACCTCCGCTTCGGTGATAAGCCTATTAAATCTCCTTATTATATTACAAAGGCAAACTTTGTTGCCTGCCACAACCCCAGTTATATAACAAAGGGTTACAAGATCGTTAACGACGTTAAGCCCGGCGGCACCTTCCTGCTTAACTGCCAGTGGTCCGCAGAAGAGCTTGAAGAGCATCTTCCCGCAGACGTTAAGCGTTATATCGCAGATAACGACATCAAGTTCTACACCGTTAATGCTATAGACAAGGCTCGTGAGATCGGTATGGGCAAGAGAACCAACACCATTCTCCAGGCAGCTTTCTTCGCACTTGCAAATATACTTCCCATTAACGACGCTGTTGATTATATGAAGTATATGGCTAAGAAGTCCTATATGAAGAAGGGCGAAGCTGTAGTTGAAATGAACTACAAGGCTATAGATGCAGGCGTTGAAGCTCTCGTTAAGATAGATGTTCCCGAATCTTGGAAGTCTGTTTCCGTTGAAGCTGCTTCTACCGCTTCCGTTTCCGGCAGACCCGAAGTTGTTAAGTTTGTAGAAAGCGTTGTTCTTCCCGTAGGTAAGATGAACGGCGATTCTCTCCCCGTAAGCGCATTCGTTGATTACGTTGACGGTACCTTCCCTCAGGGCTCTGCTGCTTATGAAAAGCGTGGAGTTGCTGTTGACGTACCTGAATGGATCCCCGAAAATTGTATCCAGTGTAACCAGTGTGCTTTTGTTTGTCCTCACGCAACCATCCGTCCTTACGCTCTTAATGCAGAAGAGGCTGCAAATGCTCCCGCTTCTGTTAAGACAAAGAAGATGGTAGGCAAGGGATGCGAAGATTACGTATTCACCATGGCTGTAAGCCCTCTTGACTGTATGGGTTGTACTCTCTGCGTTTCCGCTTGTCCCGCAAAGGAAAAGGCGCTCGTTATGAAGAGTCAGGAATCCCAGTCCGCACAGGCAGAAGCTTGGTCTTACTGTGTAGATAAGGTAAGCAAGAAGGATCTTCCTTTTGCGGCAAACACTCTTAAGGGCAGCCAGTTCCAGCAGCCTCTCCTCGAGTTCTCCGGATCTTGCGCAGGCTGTGCTGAAACCTCTTACGCACGTCTTATCACCCAGCTCTTTGGTGAGAGAATGTATATATCCAACGCTACCGGATGTTCTTCCATCTGGGGCGGCTCCGCACCTGCTACTCCTTACACCGTAAACAGAGACAGCGGCCGCGGTCCCGCTTGGGCGAACAGCTTGTTTGAAGACAACGCTGAACACGGTTTGGGTATCCACCTCGGTCAGAAGGCTATCCGTGAGCGTCTTATCGGTTACGTTAAGGAACTCAAGGCAGACAATGAAGCTGATCAGGCAGTAATCGATAACTATCTCAACACCGTTAATGACGGCAAGGCAAACGAGCCTGCTACCGCAGCTCTCGTAGAACTTCTTGAAAAATGGTCCGCAGCAGGCTGCGAAGCTTCCAAGAAGATCCTTGCAGAAAAGGATTACCTTGCAAAGAAATCCGTATGGATATTCGGCGGCGACGGTTGGGCATACGATATCGGCTTCGGCGGTCTCGACCACGTTATCGCTTCCGGTGAAGATGTTAATATTATGGTATTCGATACCGAAGTATACTCCAATACCGGCGGACAGGCTTCCAAGGCTTCTCAGATCGGTCAGGTAGCTCAGTTTGCGGCAGCAGGTAAGGCTATCGGTAAGAAGAACCTTGCGGCTATCGCAATGTCTTACGGCTACGTTTACGTTGCACAGATAGCTATGGGCGCAGATAAGAATCAGACTCTCAAGGCTATACTTGAAGCAGAAGCTTATCCCGGACCTTCTCTCGTCATCGGCTACGCTCCTTGCGAAATGCACGGTGTAAAGGGCGGTATGGCAAACTGCCAGAACGAAATGAAGCGTGCGGTTGACGCAGGCTACTGGCAGATGTTCCGTTACAATCCTCTCCTTAAGGCAGAAGGAAAGAATCCCTTCGTGCTCGATTCCAAGGCTCCCACTGCAGATTATATCGACTTTATCAGCAGCGAGACCAGATACAGCCGTCTTGTTCAGGCGTTCCCCGAAAGAGCAAAAGAACTCTTCGAAAAGGCAAAAGAGCAGGCTGCTATCAAGTACGAAACTTACAAGGAACTTGCAGAACAAAAATAGTTTAATTCTAAATTAACGGAGGTTAGTTATGTCAAGAGATAAGTACTCATCCGGCGACGGGTACATGTATGTATATTTGTTGTCCATTGTCGCCTGCGTAGTTGTCGCTTTGGTTGTTGCGCTAATGGTCTTCGGCTCCGGATTGTTTAAAAAGCCGAATCCTTCGGGACCTGTGGATAACAATTCGTCTGTTTCCACCCCTTCGCAACCGGATAACGAAATCTCCGGATTCCTCGGTAACGAGAGTGAACCTTCACGGTTCACTCTGGCTTCCGTCGATAATTCAGAGGTCAACAACGGATTGCTCATTTTGGTCAATGCCGATAACCGATATGCATTTCCTGCGGAAACCGATATGGTCAATCTTTATGCATCGTTGAAAGACAGTAACGTTTCCTTCAGCGGCTCGGGATTGTACCTTAACGCTACCGCCGCGAAATCTCTCAAGGCTATGTGCGAAGCATTCTATGCCGAAACCGGACTTAATTCCGGAGTTCTTGTTCATGATGCCTACCTTTCTTACGAAAAAGCATTGGAAAAAG
Source organism: Clostridia bacterium (assembly GCA_017399965.1). GTDB lineage: Bacteria > Bacillota > Clostridia > Oscillospirales > CAG-382 > SFLA01. Next base: position 55,350 of record JAFQAP010000016.1, read on the forward strand.
AAGGCGCTGATATTGCGGGCGCAAGCGATTATCATATCGGCAATTCCGTAAGACTTATGGCTTGGCCTTCAAAAGTGGGAACCATAGGGGAGGGAACCTTCTCTTGGTTTCTGGATAATTGCTATTCCTACGGATTTATTCTAAGATATCCGGAGGGGAAGGACGCAATTACAAGCCATGCGTCGCATAAGGGTATATACCGCTACGTTGGTGTTTGCCATGCATATTATATGTACAAAAACAATTTGTGCCTGGAAGAATATCTGGAATTACTCAAGCAGTATACTCCTGAGGAACCGCTGATCATCGACGTTCAAAATAAATCCTACGAAGTGTATTATCAGCCTATGGAGGATGGACTCACCTCCGGCATCAACGTGCCCAACGATTCCGCCTACCTTATATCCGGTAATAACTACGATGGATTTATAATTACCGTTACCGGCTAAACTGTAATCTCATTAAGAAGGAAGCTTTGTCTTCCTTCTTTTTTTGTCGGGGTCCCCGAGGAGCAGGTGGACTGAAAGGTGCGATGCGTGCCGCCTGAAAAACCGGAGTTTGCTTAAAGTGAACATTTTCGGAAGATTGCTGCGCAAATTTGGTCAAATTTGCGCCCAAAAAACGCAGAACGGATGTTTTGTGACCGTCGGCGAAACGACGAAATTGCGCTTTGGTTTTTGTGCATAGTGCACATTGAAGAAAGGCGGTAGAGAGACGTTTTTTTGCACAAAAACGCGAAAATCTGCTGCGGTAGACAGAATGTGAAATTTTGGTTTACAATTTATTTGCGTTGAATTTCACATGCACGCGCCGTATGTGAAACAGCAAGTCGAAAAAAGCTTGAAAATACGGGGAAACTACTGTATTTTTAACATTGAAATTTCAAGGATGTTACAAATTGTACCCGTTTTTACGCTTGGCGAGTTTTGTGCAGTTTATTACATATATATTAATAGATTAAAAACAATATTTTTTTCGTTAGTGCAAATAGGTAAAAAGCGCACAAAAAACTACCTTCATATATATACACTATTGACAAAACGGGGGAGTAGTGGTATTATTCATAGTATCGAATATAATGCGTATAGATTTACGCATTTTTCTCAGTATTTATTTGGGAGGAACTTTTCAATGACCAGGTTTAAGAACTGCTTTTCCAAACTGATGGCGGTCCTGCTTGTTTGCGTAATGCTGTTGGGCGATTATGCTCTTCTCGGCGCATATGCAAAGGTAGAATCTGTCGACGGTTCGGATTCTTTGGTTCGCACCTCGCTTAGTGAGATCGAAAAACTTCTTACTTCGGTTTCCTATTCGAGCTATCTTGAAATCTACAAGGATGTCAAGAATGCGGACAAAGAAATTGTTATCGATCTTTCTGCTTACAAGGAAGACAGCACTGCTACCGTTAACCTTAAAGAAGGTTACGAGGGCGCAGAAGGCACCGTCCTTTTAATGGGCGATGACGGTAAGATCGTATTTGATATCGACGTTCCCGAAACGGCAATGTATTCTGTTTACATAGAATACTGGACAGGCGATATCGAAGTACTTGATGCTTCCGGCGCTGTTGCCGCTGTCGGCAAGTCTGCGGATATCGAACGTATTATTTATTTTGACGAATCGGTTTCCTTTAAGGAATCCCGTTCTCTTACATTCACTCGTGCGTGGAAGGATGTTTACACCAAGATCGAAGATGATAAGTCCAAGTCTTTCTTTGATTCCGTTAGTGATTTCTTCCTCGATTTCGTACGTGACCAGGCGAACATGTCTCCTGACAGCGGCCGTCTTTTCCCGTATGATACCAACGGCAACGAAGCAAAGCCTACCAAAGAGATCTACGGTATGTGGACCGGCTCCTTTGCTTACGATACCAGCGGATATTACCCCAACCCTCTCAAATATTATCTCACCGAAGGTGCTCATACCCTTAATATTGAGACAATAACCGAGCCTATGGCTATTAAGCAGATAGTTCTTAAGGCTGCTCCCGAAGCTCCGTCTTACGATGAATATATCGAAATGCACACTGCAGCGGGCGCAAAGGACTACACCGGCGAAACTCTTAAGATTCAGGCTGAGTATCCCGTTCTTACTTCCGACCGTACTCTTTACCAGATAAATGATCGTAAGTCCTCTTTTTCCGAGCCTCAGGACTCCACGCTCATCCGTTACAACAGTATCGGTTCCAATAAGTGGCAGTATGTCGGACAGTGGATAGAGTATACCATTGATGTTACGGAATCCGGATTCTATACCATAATTCCTCGTTCCAAGCAGGAAGAATTTATGGGTTCGTTTGTTTCCAGAATGATCCTCATAGATGGTGAGCTTCCTTTCGTAGAGGCTCAGAATCTCAGATTTAACTATTCTACTTCCTGGCGTACGGATGTACTCAATAACGGCGTTACCGATTTCAAATTCTATCTTAAAGAAGGTTTGCATACCATTCGTTTCCAGGTTGTTCTCGGTGATATGTCCGATATTCTCGGTCGTGTTTCCGATTCTCTTTCAAACCTTAACGAATACTACAGAAAAATACTTATGATCACCGGTGCAGAACCCGATGATACCCGTGACTATAAGTTCCAGAAACTTATTCCCGACGTACTCAAGGGATTTAAGGAAGAAGCGGAAAATCTTAACCAGATCGCAGAAGAGATCATCCAGATCTCCGGTAGTGCCGGCGACCAGACCGGTACGCTTAAGAAAGTTGCTGTTATAGTTGAGCGTATGGGTAAACACCCCTCCGAGATCGCAGGCTATATGAACACTCTTAAGGAATATACCGCTACTCTCGGTACTTGGCTTTCCGATAATACTTCTCAGCCTCTGCTTCTCGATTACGTTGCATTCCAGGCTGTAGATGCAAATCCTCCCAAGGCGGAAGCAGGCTTCTTTGCTTCCATGTGGGCAGAAATACTTAAGTTCTTCGGTTCCTTCTCTGCGGATTACAACTCTATCGGTTCTCTTGTTGAAAAGGATTACTCCGATGAAGCACTTCAGGAGTGCGCTATTGAAGTTTGGACAGCTAACTCCCGTGAAGAAGCTACCATTATACGTAACCTGGTAGACGATTCCTTCAATGAACGTTACAGCATCCCCGTAACCGTTAAGCTGGTTGTAGGCGGCACCTTGCTTCCCGCAACTCTTGCAGGTACCGGTCCCGACGTTTATATGGGCGCTGCCCAGAGCGATCCTGTTAACTATGCTATCCGTTCTGCGGTTTACTCTCTTAACAGCGAAGCTCACGGCTATAACTTCAATGATCTTTCCAAGTGGGCAGATCACCCCGTATATGGCGAATTTATTGATGATATCGCCACATTTGACGAAGTAACAAAGCGTTTTGCTCCTGCTGCAATGGTTCCTTTCACTCTTTACGGTGAAGCTTACGCTATTGCAGATACGATGTCCTTCTCTATGATGTTCTACAGAAAAGACCTTTTTGTTGAACTCGGACTTGAAGTTCCCAATACTTGGGAAGATTTCTACGATCTCATTTACACTATGCAGTCCAATTCTCTTGATATCGGTTTCCCTCAGGGCACCGGCGGCTCTTTCATTTGGGCATATCAGCAGAATGATGACCTTTTCGTAACCTATACCGACGAAGAATATGATGCATATCTTGATCAGCTTCTTACTCAGTACACCATGGACGAACTGGTTGAAATGGGCTGGGTATACACTGATGCAAACGGCAAGGTACGTCCCAAGATCGACGGTATGGAGATCAACCTGGGCAGTAACACCATGCTTGAAACCTTTAAGAAGGTTTGCGAACTGTTCACTGACTACGACTTCCCGTATTCTTACAGTATCGCAACTCGTTTCCGTCAGGGTATTATGCCTTTGGCAATAGCAGATTACACTTCTACATATAATACTATGGTAATCTTTGCTCCCGAAATTTCCGGTTTGTGGGAATTCACTCCTCTTCCCGGTACTTACGATCCCGAGACCGAAACGATCAATAACAGCACTATCGCAGCTGTTTCCTCTCTTATTATGATGAGAGGCGCAACTGAGAAAAACGCACTTTCCGCTTGGACATTTATGCAGTGGTGGTCCAGCGCAGAGGTTCAGTCTACCTTCGGTAACGAAAAGATAGCTCTGCTCGGTCCTTCCGCTAAGTATTCTACCGCAAACATTGAAGCGCTGCAGAAGATGAGCTGGTCCAAAGATGAGCTTGATAATCTGGTAGCACAGTTCAACGCAGTTGAATGTACTCCCGAATATCCCGGTTCCTACATTATCGGACGTTTCACCAACTTCGCATTCTTGGGCGCTTATAACAACGATGACAACCCTGTAGAAAAAATGCGTTCTTACCTTGACGATATCAACGCAGAGCTTACTCGTAAGCGTCAGGAATTCGATCTGCCTACTACGGATACCTTTAAAGATATCGGTTCCGTTGCAGATGAAGATAAATAATTAAAGGAGGGAATTATCTAATGGCTAAAAAAGAACAAGCTGTCGTCAGGAAAGACATTTCCAGATTCAGATGGACTTTGAGCGAGATAAAGAAACATAAGGTAGCATATCTTATGGTTGCACCCTTCTTTATACTCTTCATAATGTTCTATGTTGTTCCTGTCGTTTTGTCCGTAGTATTGAGCTTTACAGTGTTCAATATGCTGGAGTTCCCCGAATTCGTATTCTTTGATAACTATATACGACTTCTGTTTGATGACGAAGTATTTATTACAGCTATCAAAAATACTCTTATATTCGCTGTAATTACCGGCCCCGCTTCTTATTTGCTTTCACTTTTCTTCGCTTGGTTCATCAACGAACTCCGCCCCAAGCTTCGTGCTTTCCTTACCTTGATATTCTACGCTCCTTCTATTTCCGGTGCGGTGTATCTTATCTGGGCAGTGTTCTTCTCCAGTGACCAATACGGTTTCGTGAACGCATACCTTATCGAATTCGGTATTATAAACGAGCCTATACTTTGGTTCCAGGATACCGATACCATCTTCCCCCTCATCATCGTAGTAGCATTGTGGACCTCTTTGGGTACCAGCTTCCTTACCTTTATCGCAGGTTTCCAGGTTGTTAATAAAGACCTTTACGAAGCAGGCGCTATCGACGGTATCAAGAACCGTTGGCAGGAACTTTGGTATATCACCCTTCCTTCCATGCGTCCTCAGATGATGCTTTCCGCAATTCTCTCCATCACCGGTGCTTTCGGTTTCGGCGGCGTTATTACAGCTCTCGTTGGCTTCCCGTCTCCCGACTACTGCGTACATACCATAATGCACCATCTTGATGACTACGGCGGAGCCCGTTACGAAATGGGTTACGCTTCCGCAATAGCAACCATATTGTTCTTTATGATGATCGGTTGTAACCTGTTGATCACTCGAATTCTCAGAAAGGTAGGTTCATAATTATGTTCAAAAAACTTTCCGAGAAAATAGAAATGCGCCGCGTTGCAAAAGGCAAGCAGCCCAAAGAGCAGTTCAAACGCTCTATTAACCGTTCTGCCGGCGGTGACTTTGGCGTATTGTTTTTCCTTGTTGTATGTGCGTTGGCAATGTCTTTGCCCGTAATATACGCTATCGGTCAGTCATTTAAGCCTCTTGATGAGCTTTGGCTGTTCCCCCCTCACTTCTTCCCCAACAGATGGGTTATCGATAACTTCGTTGACCTGTTCAGATTGATGGGAGATTCTTGGGTACCTTTCTCCAGATACATCTTTAATACGGTTCTTATTTCCATATCCGGTACGTTTGGTAACGTAATTCTGTCTTCTTTCGCTGCATACGCAATCGCAAAGATTCCTTTCCCCGGAAGAAACATGCTGTTCCAGACTATAGTTTATTCTTTGATGTTTAACTCTACCGTTACCGGTATTACCAACTTCCTTCTTATGAGCTATCTCAAGATGATAGATACATATTGGGCAGTTATCGTTCCTGCTTGTTGTACAACCTTCGGTCTGTACCTTATGAAGCAGTTTATGGAATCCTCCGTTACAGATGCTGTTCTCGAATCCGCTCGTATCGACGGTGCAGGGGAGTTCAGAATCTTCTGGAAGATCGCAATGCCTATGGTTAAGCCCGCTTGGATCACACTTATTATCTTTGCTTTCAAAGATCTGTGGAACTCCGGCGCCAGCACCTATATTTACAGTGAAGAACTTAAAACCTTTAACTATGCAATCAGCCAGTTGGTAACCAGCGGTGTAGCACGTACCGGTGTATCTGCCGCTTCTACCGTGGTAATGATGATAGTACCCTGTGCGGTATTCTATATTACACAGAGTAACGTTATTCAGACGATGTCCACTTCGGGCATGAAAGACTAAGAGAGGAGATTTATTATATGAAGAAAATACTTACAAAATCTCTCCTCTTTTGTGTCACTTTCCTTCTTATAGGCATATTCGTATTTCCTGTGGAAGCAGGCGCTACCGTACCGTATACAACGTATACCTACGATATAGACGCTTTCATGCAGGAAAGCCCTGATGTTTACGTGCCTTATAAGCAGATAACGACCGCTTCTTTGATCGCTTCTCTTAATGAATCCAATCCTGCCTCTGCTAAGTATTCTGCCGAGGATTTCGGTGCTCTCGCAACACCTAAGGACGTATTTGTAGATGATCTTAATTACGTATACATTGCCGATACCGGCAACAGCCGTATCGTAATTTTGGATGAACAGTATCGCCTGCATCTCATCATTAAGGAATTCGTAAATGACCAGGGTGTTCCCGATTCCTTGGCTTCACCCGAAGGCGTATTTGCAACCGAGACCGAAATCTACGTTGCAGATACCGAAAAATCCCGTATCGTTATTTTCGATAAGCTGGGTAACTTCAGAGATATCGTTCACGAACCTGTTTCCGAGGTTATGCCCGAGAACTCCGTTTACAAGCCTTCTGCTGTAGCAGTTGACTCTGCAGGACGTATTTACGTTGTAGGTAAGGCTACCAACTACGGTATTATTTCTCTTAACCGTGACGGTTCCTTTAACGGATTCGTTGGTGCTATTACTCAGCAGGCAAACGCTTGGGATATGTTCTGGAGAAACTTCCAGACTCAGGAACAGATCGACGCCAGCCAGTCTGTAGTTTCTATCGAGTACAATAACATCACTATCGACGCAGACGGATTTGTATATGCTACCCAGAGTGCAGATACAACTCAGGTTCCTATTAAGAAGCTCAACCCTAAGGGAAGTGACGTTCTTAACAGAAACGGTTTCCATCCGCCGTCCGGTGAAGTTACCGTAACCTCTACAAACAGCACTGATTACACCGTAACCGGTAACTCTACCATTGTAGACGTAGCTCTCGGTCAGGCTAATACCTGGTCTATCATCGACCAGAAGCGTAGCCGCGTATTTACCTACGATAGTAACGGTAACCTGCTGTTTGCTTTCGGTGATATGGGTGATCAGTTTGGTAACATTCAGCGTCTTACCGCTATGGATTACCAGGGTTCCTATATGCTTTTACTTGATGAAAGCACAAACTCTATTACAATTTACAAGCGTACCGAATACGGTGATCTGCTGATATCTGCTGTACAGTCTATCGAAGACGGTGATTATGCTGCTTCTGTTGACTATTACATGGGTATTCTTCAGAGAAACAACAACTTTGACCAGGCTTATATCGCTATCGGTGATGCAAAGTTCCGTGAAGGTGATTACGTAACCGCAATGCAGTACTACAAGTACGCATACGATCAGGAAAGCTATTCCGAAGCTTACCGTCTCTACCGTAAGGATTGGATGGAGACTAACCTTTGGATACTTGCCGTAATAATCGTAGTTATTCTCGTAGCAGTTCTTATGTTTGCAAAGTGGGTCAACAAAGTTAACGCACGCGGTATCAAGTATTCCGAAAAACGTAAGTGGTACGAAGAGGTCTGCTACGGATTCCACGTTATAGTACATCCTTTCGATGGTTTCTGGGACCTCAAGCACGAAAAACGCGGTTCAGTACGCGGTGCTACCATCATTCTGCTTCTCACTGTTTTCACGTTCGTATATCAGTCTGTGGGCAGAGGCTTCCTTTATAATAAATATGAAGGAACCGGCGTTAACTACGTATTGCAGATAAGCTCTATCGTGCTTCCCGTTATTTTGCTTACCGTTTCCAACTGGTGTCTTACCACATTGTTTGACGGCGAAGGAAGCCTTTCCGATGTTTACATCGCAACCTGCTATTCCTTGCTTCCCGTTGTAATGCTCGTTCTTCCTACAGTTATGGTATCCAATTTCGTTACCGTGAGCGAACAGGGTATTCTTACTATGATCGAGACTATCGCTTGGGGCTGGACAGCATTGCTCTGGTTCTTCGGTATGATGGTTATCCACGATTACAGCTTGTTTAAAAATATTATTATCACTGTTGCAACAGTTATCTTTATGATGTTTGTAATGTTCGTAGCCGTTCTGTTCACAAGCTTGCTTAGCAGAGTATTCACCTTCTTCTATAATATCTATGCTGAGCTCTCGTACAGATGGTCATAAGAAAGGAGTAGCAATATGAGCAAACTTTTAAAATCAATACTGGCATTTGCACTCTGCTTGCTGCTCTGCCTTCCCGTGCTTTCTTCCGTTTCCGGTCTCTTTGCTTTTGCTGCAGAAACCAGTGACGATGAAAACAGCAAAGACGTAGATATCTGGGATACTAAAGGTCCCGCATATATGTCCGTAAGCTTTTCCAGCGTAAAATCAAGAATTTTGGGTAACACCTCTCTTGATGCACTTGAACTTTATCTTGCACCTACCGAAGCTATTCCTTACGCAATGTACGTAGATAAGCTTACCGGTGAAGTTATCGTTCTCCGCTGCAAAGACGACGATAAAAACGGCGAATTTGATACAAGTGCAGACGGCGTATATCTTTATCAGTCTTACTGGTGCTCCAACCCCTACAATGCGGGTGCAAGTACCAACCCCTCCAAGCAGGCTTCTACCGACTCTATCAAGCAGCTGCTTTATTCTCAGATCATTATAAAGTACGTTGATAAGAGCTCCAGCAATACCGAAAACGAAATGACTTCTTATAAGGATTCTGCAAGAAATAACCAGATCACCGTTAAGAAGATCGCAAACGGTATTCGTGTTGAATATAAGTTGGGCCGTGCAGAAAATACATATATGGTTCCTCGTGTTATCAAGCTTGAAAAATTCCAGGCTTTGCTTGAGCAGATCAGAACCAACTGCACCGAAACCAGACCTGCTAACCGTTTTGAATCTTTCTATACTATCAAGGATGTAAACGATCCTAACATTTCCGATAAGAGTAAAGAAGAGTATAAAAAGAAGTATCCCATCTGCGAACAGTTCCCTATAGCTGTTTGTGAACCCGCAATCTCCGTTCAGGAACTTAAGACTCTTGAAGGTTGGTTGAAGATGTATACCGATTACTCTCTTGAACAGCTCCAGATCGACCATGACGAAGTTGAATATGTAAACAAGGACGCAGCTCCCGCACAGTTCAAACTCGCGCTGGAATATAAGCTGGACGGTGACGGACTCACTGTTCGTTGTAACATGGGTAACGTCCGTTTCGATTCTTCCGTTTATTCTTTGAAGAATATCAGCATTCTGCCTTACGCAGGAAGCGGTAACGTTGTTTCCAACGAAGGTTACGTTTTCACTCCTGATGGTTCCGGCACCTTATTTAACTTCGCTGATATTATGGGAAGTCAGTTCAAGAATACCAGCAAGATATATGGTCAGGACTATGCTTACAGCGAAATCAGCGGATCTAACAAACAGGCCGTCAGACTTCCTGTTTACGGCATAATCGAAACCAAGAATAACTCTTATACAGAGAAGGTTATTACCACCGAATACGATGAAGACGGCAACGAGGTACAGGTAGAAACTACCAAATATCTCAAGAACGGCTATTTCGCTATCGTAGAGGAAGGTGAATCTCTGGTTAACCTTACTCTCGAAAACGGCGGCGCTACTCACATGTTCGTATCCTGCTACGGTACGATCAACCCCCGTCCTTCCGATAACATAACTCTTGACGCAGGTCTTTCCGCCGGTTCCGCTTCTTCTTGGACCGTTGAATGTGACCGTAAATACACCAAGGATTACAAAGTAAGAGTATTCCTGCTTAACGACGAGGAAGCGAGCATTGCAGGTATGGCGAACATTTACCGCGAGTATCTTTTGAAGAAGGGAATTCTTACTCCCATTAAGGAAGAAGAAACTCCCGAGGATATTCCTCTTTATATCGAAACTCTCTGCGCGCTTGAAGCTTCCGCTTCCTTCTTGGGTGTTCCCATTAACAAGATGTATTCGCTCGCAAGCTTCGATAAGATCATCGAAATGCTTCAGCTTCTCGGAGAAGACGCTGATATTACCAATGTTAAGCTTAGACTTATGGGCTGGCAGGACGGCGGTATCGGTGATACCGTTCCCAACGGCGTAAAGGTCGAGGACGTTATCGGCGGCGAAGAAGGCTTCAAGAAGCTTATCGAGTATGCAAAGTCCAGCGGCGCTACTCTGTATCCCGATTTCGACTTTGTTTATGCTCATAACGACAGATGGTTCGATGGTTTCTCTCAGTCTGATGACCTTGCAAAGACCATTAACGATCGTTACGCAAGACATCAGTTCTACAGCGCACTTTATCAGGGATATGACAGATCCGGTATGGGTGTTATCTCTGCAAGTGTAATGAACAAATTCTATTCCAATTCCTGGGAAGACTATAAAGAATACAACGTAGGCAGCATCTCTGTCGGTGTATTGGGCGAATCCCTTTCTTCCGATTTTGACGAAGATGAACCTTACAACCGTGAAGACACCAAGACCCTTATCACCAAACTGTTCGCTCAGATCAAGGAAGATAACGGCAAGGTAATGATCAGCGGCGGTAATGCGTATGCATTCCCTTATGTTACCGATATCGTCAACATTGCACTTGATGACTCCGGTTACAAGTCTTCCGCAACCAGTGTTCCTTTCCTCGGAATGGTTCTCCACGGCTATATCGAATACACCGGTGAGGCTATCAACCTTGCAGGTGACTACCGCCATACCGTACTTAAGACTATCGAAAACGGTGCTAACCCTTACTTTGTACTTGCTATGGAAAATACTTCCGAGCTTAAGAAACTCAACTATTGGTACGAAGTTTCCGGTTACTACTCCGTACGCTACAACATCTGGCTTAACGATATGGTTACCACTTATAACGAGCTTAACGAAGCATTGGCAGATGTTAAGACTTCAAATATCGTTGACCACCAGTTCCTTGACGACGAATATGACGTTGTTTTGGTAACTTACAGTAATGGAATTTCCTTCATAATCAACTACGATCTCAATGCAGCTACCGTAGAGTTTGAGGGCAAATCTTATACCATCGGCGCCGAAGACTTCATCAAGCTCGACGCTGACGGAAATGAAATTTAACAGGAGGGAATATAATGGATAAGGCGCTTAAAACAAACGAGCAAACTACCGTTGAAGTAAAGCCTTTGAAGGTTAAAAAGAGAAAAGCAAAGTCTCTTGAAAAACAAAAATCAACCTTCGGTTGGCTGTTTATACTTCCGTTCCTTCTTGGTTTCATTCTCATTTATCTTCCCATGATATTATCTTCTATCCAGATATCTTTCAGCTCCATCGCTTACGAAGATATCGGTCAGGTTCTTACCTGGGTAGGATTTGAGAACTATTCAAAAGCACTTTTGGAAGAAGCAGATTTCACCAAGACACTCGTTGAGTGTCTTGGCGGAATGGCATTCGATATTCCCGCAATCATCATATTCTCTCTGTTTATGGCAATTTTGCTTAACCAGGATATGAAGGGTAGAGCAGCCTTCCGTGCAATCTTCTTCGTTCCCGTTATAGTATCTACCGGTATTATCGAATCTATCGACCTACAGAATACCCTCGCTCAGCTTGGCGACCAGGTATCCAACCTTAACGGAGACGGTGTTGAGGGCGCTGTAAATGCCGGTACCGAGATCATTAACGCTATAGACGTTGAGCGGTTCTTCGGGTCTATGAAAATAGGTTCCGAGCTTGCCGGCGTGGTTAGTGGATGGGCAAACAACGTATATAACATCGTAAACCGTTCCGGTGTTCAGATGCTTATATTCCTTGCAGCACTTCAGTCTATATCTCCTTCGATATACGAATCCTGTAAGGTTGAAGGTGCTACCGGTTGGGAAACCTTCTGGAAGATCACTTTCCCCATGATCAGCCCCATGATCCTCGTTAACCTCGTTTATACTATAATCGACTCCTTTACCACCAAGTCCAATATAATGATGTCGTTTATCACTACTGCAAGTAACGAAGCTAACGGTAAACCTCTCGGTACTGCAATGGCTTGGCTGTACTTCCTTATTGTAATGATCATTCTTGCAATTTGTGCAGCATTCGCTTCGCTGTTTGTATTCTATCAGCGTCGTGAAAAGTAAGGAGGTGCGTTATGAGTTTTTCTGAAAAATTAAAAGGTCTTTTTGCAAAAAAGCAAAAGCCCGAAAAAATTTTAACCGGTAACGCAAAGATAGACGTCGAAACTTCTTTGTGGGAGCGTTTTAAAGCTAAATACTTTAATATGTTCTTCGTAAAGAAACTCGGTTGGATTATCTTCAGATTGGTTCTTCTTATCGGTATTTCCTATGTAATTATCTATCCTTATTTCTCCAAAGTTACAACCTCTCTTATGGCGAGGGAAGACTTTGTTGATACCACCGTTCTTATGATTCCTCGTAACTGGACGTTGGATACTTACAAGGCTATTATCAACGATAACAAGTACTTTACCGCATTGTTCAACACCACAACTCTCTCTTTACTTTGCGGTGTTTCCCAGACCTTGATCTGCGCTATCGTAGGCTACGGCTTTGCGAAGTTCAAGTTTAAGTTTAAGGGTGCTTTGTTCCTGCTGGTAATCTTTACCATGGTAGTTCCTCACGAAACTATCCGTCAGGCGATGATACTGCGATTCCGTTATATGGATCTAATCGGTATCATACCGCAGTTAAACGGTTGGATATTCAATATGTTTGACGGCGGTTCTATTTCCCCTGAAACTTATGAAAAGTTTACCGATTTTATCGCTATGATCCCCAACGCACTTAATACATACTGGCCTATGGCGATCCTTTCACTTACCGGTCTTGCATTTAAGAACGGTCTGTATATCTTCATGATGCGTCAGTACTACAGAGGCGTTCCCGACGAATTGGAGGAAGCTGCATACGTTGACGGCGCAGGCGTTATCAAAACGTTTGTACGAATTATTCTGCCTATGTCAACCGCGATGTTGGTAACTATCTTTATGTTCTCCTTCTCGTGGCAGTGGACAGATACGTTCTACACAGATCTGTTTATGCCCGCTTCCGGCGGTAATATATTGCTTAACAATATCGTTTCGATACCTAAGTCTTTGGATACTGAGTTTGCGGGCCAATTGGCTTACGAAACTGCTATCAGAAATGGTTGCGGAATACTCATACTCATTCCTCTGCTTATTATGTATCTCTTCGGTCAGCGTACCCTTATCGAAGGCGTTGAGCGTTCCGGTATTACAGGCTAATAAACCAATTAAAAAGAGTTGCTTTCAAAAAGCAACTCTTTTGTTATCGGGGTCCCCGAGAAGCCTTTGGGCTTCTTGGGGTGATTGTCGGGGTTCCCAAGAAGCCGTTAGACTTCTTGGGGTGATTGTCGGGGTTCCCGAGAAGCCGTTAGGCTTCTTGGGGTGATTGTAATTTTAGAATTAGCGTGTTATAATTATAAAAACGGCAAAGGCGGTATAAGCGAATGGAAATTGTTATTCGCAGATGTGTTTTGAGTGATTCCGATTCATTATATACACTAAATTCAAATGAAATGGGATATTTTTATCCGGCAGAGCAAACAACCAATCAGCTAAGTACCATTTTAAATGACAGCACCAATGCGGTTTTCGTCGCTGTTAATGGCGGAGAAGTGATCGGATATATTCACGGTGCCGTATACAATGTTTTGTACGCCGATCCTATGGTAAATGTACTCGGGATAGCAGTGTGCGAGCGGTATCGCAGAATGGGCGTGGGAAGATCGCTTTTGGATGCTCTTGAAAATTGGGCGCTTGAAAACGGCATATCTTCAATGCGCTTGACATCCGGTGCAGAGCGTACTTCCGCGCATGACTTTTATAAAAAATGCGGTTACGTTTTAAAAAAATCACAGTTGAACTTCAAAAAGAATATATAAGTCTAAAAAATCCCCGAATTTTTCGGGGATCTTTTTGAATAACCGGTTGATTGTTTATTTAACGTATACGTTATCAATATTGAAAACGGGATAAAAGTTTCCGTCAATGGTAGAAATAAGAGTGTTTACTCTTTCGGTAACTGTTTTTTTGTCCATTTTCAATTCATAGGGAATGACAATATCGAAAATAAGATTTGTGTGGGTAGGTCCGGTAACCACACGGAAATCGTGAATACTTACACCTTCGCCGATAGTGGAAAGAAGGTCTGCAACAATTTTCTTGAGTCTGTTTGTGGTCTCATCATCGGTCAATATGGGGTCCATATGTATGACCGCTTCGCAGTTAAGCTCCTGCCGCAGTCTGCGTTCTATATTATCTATAGCATCGTGAGTCTCGAGCATATCCGCATCCGCGGGAACCTCTGCGTGCAGGGAGATCATAACTCTGCCGGGGCCGTAATCGTGAACCACAAGGTCGTGTATGCCGTGTACGCATTCTTCGGATAGAACAATTGCTTCTATACTGTCTACAAATTCTTTTTCCGGCGGCTGACCCAAAAGGGGAGATATGGTTTCCTTTGCCGCCTTAAATCCGTTGTAAAGTATAAACGCCGAAACAGCAAGGCCGCACCAAGCGTCAATATTAACATCCCAGACCTTTGAGATGATCATTGACCCCAAAATAACAGTAGTCGCAATACAATCGGAAAGTGAATCGGCAGCGGTAGCAGAAAGGGAAGGCGAATTTATCTTCTTGTGCACGGCACGGTTGTAAAACGCCATATACAGCTTTATCAATACCGAGATAACAAGGATTATAATGGTAATATACGAAAACTCCACTTGTGCAGGGGTGATTATTTTGCTTATGGATTCGGTTGCCAATTCAAAGCCCATAAGCATTATTAGCATAGCCACCATAAGCGCCGTTATATATTCGTATCTACCGTGTCCGAAGGGGTGGTCGGAATCCGGTTTTGAGCCGGAAAGCTTGAATCCGATAAGCGTGATTATAGACGTACCCGCATCAGAGAGATTGTTAAAGGCATCTGCCATAATTGATATGGCGCCGGAAAGTGTTCCCGCAATGAATTTAATGGCAAACAGTAATACGTTAAGACATATACCTACAATTCCGCATAGCATGCCGTAAGCGCGCCTGACGGCAGGCAAGCGGAAGTTTTGGCGGTCTTTTATAAATATTGAAGCCAGCAGTTTTATCATAAGCATACCTCCAAGATAACCGCATTCAGTATACCATGATTTACAGTTATTTGCAACTGTTATTTGTTTTTGCTTTTAAAGAGCACTGACCACAAAAGTGCAAAAAGAATTGCCGCAGTAATTCCCGCCGCCGTAGCGGATATACCGCCGTAAATAATTCCAAAGGCTCCGTCTTCTTGTATTGCCTTCTTTACACCTTCGGCAAGTGTGTTTCCAAACCCCGTGAGAGGCACTGTAGCGCCCGCTCCTGCCCATTTTACAAGCTTGGGGTAGATCCCCAACCCGTTAAGCAAAACACCGCCGCAAACGTATCCGACCAAAATGTAAGCGGGAGTAAGTTTTGTTTTGTCTATTAAAATCTGGGCGATAACGCATAAAATGCCGCCTACCAAAAAAGCTTTAAGGATCAAAAGATAGTCAATTTGCATTTTAATACCTCTCAAAACAGACTAAATGAGCAACGCTGGGAATAATTTTATTTTGGATAATGCTTTTTGGAGAAAGGAGCGCACCCGTACCTATCAAAAGAACGTTTTTTAACTCTCCGTCAGCAATCCTCGGGCAGATATCTGCCGCAAAAACGCTGGCTGAGCATCCGCAACCGCTGCCGCCCGATTGTACGTCCTGGGTGTCGAGGTCGTATATCATCATACCGCAATCTATAAAGTTGTCGCCTAAAATCAGTCCGGTGCTTTTTGCATATTCTTTTGCCAGCTCAAATCCTTCGTGCCCAAGATCACCGGTGGCAATTACGTCAAAATCTTCTAAAGACTTTTCCGAATTCTTCAAATAGCGTGTAAGCGTATCGATTGCGGCGGTTGCCATTGCGGCACCCATATTGTTTGCGTCGGAAATGCCGTTATCCTGAATTTTTCCGACTACAGCTTCGGTTATCTTTACGTTGCTTTTGTTTTGACTTAATAAAAAACTGCCGCAACCTGTAACAGTATTTTGGGCTGTAGGTGTTCGTTGGCTTCCGTATTCCAAGGGAAATCTGTATTGCCTCTCCGCAGAACAAAAGTGAGAGGAGGCGACTGTGCTCACAACCATTCCTTTTTCTACAAAAGCGGATCCTATTATCAGCCCTTCTGCCGCCGTGGAACAGGCGCCGTAAAGACCGAGATAGGGAATACCGTTGTTATTTACCGCGTGGGAAGTAGCGATACATTGGTCCAGCAGATCTCCCCCTGCCATTAAGTCTATATCGTTCCAATCGTATTTGCTCTTCGCAATTAAAGATTCGAGCGTTCTTTTAACCATTTCTGTTTCGGATTTTTCCCAGGTATCCTGCCCGAAACGGTCATCTTCACAAAAACTGTCGAATTTTTCTCCCAATGGTCCTTCTCGTTCTTTTGAACCGACAACCGCAGCTGTTTGGTTCAGGAATACGTTTTTGTATTTAATGATCTGTGTTTTCATATATTACCTGCAATCATCATATAAATATAGTAAATTATGCCGTATATTACACTGGAAGCGGAGCCGTAAACAATAACCGGCCCTGCAATTACAAACATTTGTGTTGCAACACCTTTTATATATCCTTCGCTTTTTCCTTCAATGGCAGGGGATGCAACGGCGTTTGCAAAGCCGGTTATGGGCACAAGAGTCCCTGCACCTGCTAAGTTTGCAAGCTTATCAAAAAGTCCAAGTCCCGTAAAAAGACCGGCTAAAAAGACCAGCGTTACCGAAACCAACGAATATGCGCCTTTTTCATCTTTCATAAAGGTGCTGTATACAAAGAAAAGCAGTTGACCGATAACACATATTAAACCGCCGGTCACAAAAGCCCAAATACAGTTTTTTACAGAAGAAGTGCGCTTTGCACGTCTTTCGGCAAACTCAATATATTGTTTTCTGTTCACATTTTCACCTCTTTTTCTTAAAGATAATCTGTGCGAAAAACACAAAATTTATACAATTCTCTTGACAATATTGATGTTTGGGGTATAATATAGGATGACTATTAAATTGGAAGGTTATGTGATAAATTGAAAAAGGTAAAAGAAACAAAGCCCAGATATCCGCTTTTTAATTCAATGCACGATATCATAAACTTTGTAGCAGATTCTTATGGCGATAATGTTTTATATAAGTATTACGTAGGCAAGGAGATCCGCGAAGTAAGTTTTAACCGTTATAAAGATTGGTTTGTGGGAATGGGTACAACCCTTTTCAATCGCGGTTGGAACGGAAAGCGATTTGCTATCGTTGGTGAAAGCAAGCCTGAATGGATGTGTGCATTTCTTTCTGTAATGTCTGCGGGCGGCGTTATCGTTCCTCTTGATAAAGAACTTTTTGCAGAACAGATCTGCAACTTCGTTGAATACGCAGAGTGCGACGGTGTTATTTATACCGAATCTCATTATGAAAAGGTAAAGGATGCTAAGCCTTCTCAAGGTCTTTTTATAAATCTTGACGATTGCCAAGCAACCGAGAGCAGAGGACATTATACCTTCTCCAATCTTATGGAAGAAGGACTTGAGGATTATAACAAGGGCAATAAGACTTTTTATAATTATCGTCCCGATACATCTGTTTTGGCATCTCTTGTATTTACCTCCGGTACTACCGGAACCAGCAAGGGTGTAATGCTTTCTCAGAATAACCTTCTGTTCAACGCATATCAGTGCGTAAACGAAGTTGATTTTACCTCGGATGATGTTAATATTTCCGCACTTCCTCTCCACCATACATATGAATGTACCGCAGGCAATATCGCTGCAATGATATGCGGTGTTACCATCTGCTTTAATAACAGCCTTAAGTACTTTATGAAGAACGTGGCTATCTTCAAGCCTACCGGATTGGTTCTTGTGCCTTTGTTTGTAAATACTATTTACAGACGTATTACCGATGAGATTGAGAAAAAGGGCAAATCCGGCACCGTAAAGACCGGTATGGCAATTACCGGCGTTGCTCGTAAAGTCGGTCTTGACCTCCGCAGAAATATGTTTAAAGAGATTATAGATAATCTCGGCGGTAACATAACCAAGATAGTTTGCGGCGGCGCGGCAGTTAACCCCGATATAGTTAAGTGGTTTGATTCCGTTGGTATCAGAATAGAGCAGGGATACGGTATTACCGAATGTTCTCCTCTCGTTGCAGTTAACCCCTCTTCTACACATAAGTTAGGCTCTGTGGGCCGTGCGGCTATCGGCTCCAGCGTAAAGATTATCGTTGATAATAACTACGGTGTGGTTTACGAAGCAGAAACCGGTGAGATAGGTGAAATATGCGTTAAAGGTCCCAACGTCATGCTTGGCTACTATAAGAATCCCGAAGCAACCAAGGATGCCTTCACCGCAGACGGATACTTCCGCACCGGAGATTACGGTTATCTCGATAAAGACGGATACATATTTATCAGCGGCAGAAAGAAGAATATAATAGTTCTTACCAACGGTAAAAACGTATATCCCGAAGAAATCGAAGAATATCTCGAAAATATTGATATTATTAAAGAATGTGTCGTAGTCGGCAGAGAAAACGATGATGACGTAGTGCTCACCGCTGTTCTGTTCCCCGATTATGATAAATTCAAGGGCGTGTCCGAAGAAGACATATCCGCCGCATTAAGAGCGCAGATAATGAACGTAAACCGTCGTCTGCCTTCCTTCAAGCAAATACGCGGAATTGAGATCAGACGTGTTGAGTTTGAAAAGACTCCCACCAAGAAGATCATCCGCAGTAAAATATAAGAGGTACAAACTATGTTTGAAAAACTTAAATCCATTCTTGTTGAGGAAATGAACATCAACGCAGATGAAATCACTCTTGATTCCGAGCTTACCAACGATCTCGGCTTCAATTCTCTTGAACTGGCAGACTTGGTTCTCCTTTGCGAAGAAAAGTTTGACATCACCTTTGATGATGAAGATCTTGCTTCTCTCATCACTGTTCGTGACGTTGTAAACTATCTGGAAAACAGATAATCAGCAAGCCCTTAAAAAACGCACTCACAGGAGTGCGTTTTGTTTTATAAATTTTTTAATTTCCGTTAACCAAACCTTTATCTGCTTTACTATATGAATGAAAGCTTTCAAAACCAACACTTTACCGAAAGGAGACTGCAGGCATGGCAAATTACAACGCAGTGCAATTCGTTGAAGAAAATATGAAAACCATATTCGCATATGCTCTTGCACGTGTTTCAAATAAAGCGGATGCAGAGGATCTGGCAAGCGATATAATACTTGCAATTCTTCAAAGTAAGGATAAAATTAAAGATCCCACCGCTTTTTACGGTTTCGTATGGGGAATAGCCGCAAATACTTATAAAAGCTTTTTGCGCAAAAGACATAAAAATTCTTTTGCCGAGCTTGATGAAAGTATTCCCTATAACGACGGAGCTTTGGATGAGCTTTGTTCCAAAGAAGAACTGAATGTTTTGCGAAGGGAGCTAAGCTTACTTTCAAAGGAGTACCGTGAATGTACGGTTGCATATTATTTTGATGGACTTTCCTGCGCAGACACTGCCAAGAAACTGGGAATCTCTTTAGAAATGGTAAAGTACTACTTATTCAAAACCAGAAAAATTTTGAAAGAAGGTATAGGTATGGAAAGAGAATACGGTGAAAAAAGCTACAGACCCGCAAAGTTTGAGTTTGTAACGATTTTTTCGGGAAGCTACAATGCGGAATACAGAAATCTGTTTAACAGAAAGCTGCCGGGAAATATTTTGCTCAGCACTTATTACACACCGATGACTATACGGGAGCTTTCCTTGGAGCTGGGTGTTGCGACGCCTTATCTTGAGGATGAAATAGGTATGCTTGAAAAGTACGGACTTTTGCAAAATCTCGGGGGCGGTAAATATCAGACAAATCTGGTTATATTTACCGAAGCGTTTACAAAAGAGTTTTACAAAACCGCCGAAGCTGCTTGTACAGATCGTGTCAAGAATATCTTAAGCGGAATCAAAGCAAAGCTTGGCGATATACGTAAGGTAGGATTTGTAGGATGCGGCTTGGATGATAACCGTCTTTTGTGGGCATTTTTGTGGATGTGTATGCGCAAAGGACATCAGCTTTTTGAAGATAAGCATCCCGAATACAGAGAAAGAGAAAAGATCTACAACGGTGCTATGGGTACAAACTACGGTGTGGATTATTACGATCTTCCCAATAACAGCAAGTACGATTGTCCTGCTTTTGCGGGATACGCAGGGCTGGACAATGATTTTGCTATGTCATTTGCGAATTTCGGAGCGCTTCCCGATAAGAATCACTGTAGTGTAAATAATGAAGAATATAAACAAAAGCTTTATGCAGCGTTGGCAGATAAAACAAAAGCTGAGTTTGCAGTTATGACAAATGATGATCTGAATGCGGTAGAAACTATTATTTCCGATGAAATAACCGAAATGTCGAAGGTGTATGGCTATCTTACGGAAAAAGCGACGGAGATAATGCGCGTTCACGCACCCGAACACATACGAGATCAAGGCGAACATGTTGTGGGAAGCACTATTTTCTTCCGCACGGTCGGATTGATCGGTGCATGCGCCGCCGAATCAGGTATGGTTGGTGTTCCCACTCACGACGGAGCAGTTGCACTTTACGCATATAGAACCAAATACAGCGAAGAAAAATGCGGTGATGTTTGTTAAAATTAAAAGCCGCGGCAGTTAATGCCGCGGCTTGAATTGTCGGGGTCCCCGAGAAGCCGTAGGATTCTTGGGGTGACTTTATATATGGCTGAACTTTTTGTAGGTTTCAAGATCAGCGTGCATAAGCATCCATTCAAGCTCCGCATCGCCCATTACGGTGGTGCGTCCGTCCGCATACAGCTTGTCTATCTCGTTCTTCATGGTCTGAATAAATGGCGCGTGTTTATCAACTGTAATTCCGCGCTCCTCCAGACGGTAGAAGCGGTTGAGCCAATGGGCTATACCGGCAAGACCGCTGTGTACGTCAACCGCTACGGAAGCGGGACGGTTTAATATTTTGGAGGTGTTGAATATGTTGTAGATCTCTTCATTTTTCAGCAGTCCGTCGGCGTGGATGCCTGCGCGTGTTACGTTAAAATCACGGCCCACAAAAGGAGTTCTCGGGGGAATTTCGTAGGAAAGCTCGTCTTCAAAATAACGGGCGATCTCGGTAATAACCGAAAGATCCATTCCGTCCGTTGTTCCTCTGAGTGAAGCGTATTCGATAGCCATCGCCTCAAGAGGACAGTTGCCGGTACGCTCGCCGATACCCAAAAGGGAACAGTTTACGCCTGATGCGCCGTATAACCACGCTGTAGAAGCGTTTGTAACGACTTTATAAAAATCGTTGTGTCCGTGCCATTCTATCATATCCGAGGTTATACCCGCGTAATGCTGAAGACCGTATATAATTCCCTGTACGCTTCTGGGCAGTGCCGCGCCGGGATAGGATACACCGTAGCCCATAGTATCGCAGGCTCTGATTTTAACGGGAACACCGTATTCGTCTCCCAGCTCTTTTAAAGCAGAAGCAAACGGCACTACAAACCCGTAAAAATCTGCACGGGTAATATCTTCAAAATGGCATCTGGGGTGAATGCCGTTTTCCAGAACGGAGCGCACTATGCCCAGATATTTTTCCAAAGCGCTTTTTCTGGTCAGCCCCATCTTTTTGTAAATGTGGTAATCGGAGCAAGATACGAGTACACCGGTTTCTTTAAGACCGAGATCCTTTATTATCTGAAAATCTTTTTCGTTTGCACGGATCCAGCTTGTAACCTCGGGGAATTCGTAGCCCAACTCAAGACACTTTTCAACTGCTTTTCTGTCTTTTTCCGTGTATACGAAAAATTCACTTTGGCGTACGATGCCGTTTTTTCCGCCCAGCTTGTGCAGCATTTTAAAAAGCGCCACTATTTGTTCTACGGTAAAGGGGGAAGTGGACTGTTGACCGTCCCTGAAGGTGGTGTCGGTTATCCATATCTTCTCCGGCATATTGATGGGAACGTTTCTGTGGTTGAAAGAAACCTTGGGTATAGAATCATATTCAAACAGATTCCTGTATAACTGCGGGTCTTTCCGCTCCTGCAAACTGTATTTATAAGCTGCTTGTTCCAATAGATTTGTGTTTTCGGAAAAGAAAAGTTCTCCTGCGTGGTCCTTATGCATACTCTTCTCCTTGGGTGTGAATTTTTATTTATATATGTGTAATATTATACACGTGATTTTTGTTAAATCAACACTAAAATCCGTATTTTTAAAATTTTGTAAAGTTGGTTATATGTATATGTACACATCCGTTCGGTATAGTGCATTTTGCCAAATCACCCCAAGAAGCCTAACGGCTTCTCGGGGACCCCGATAAAAACAATGCCGCCTTTAAAAAGCGGCATTAAATTAAAACTCCGTTCTTCCTTCAATAGCTTTAAGCAGAGTAACGCTGTCAGCATATTCAAGAGTTGCGCCGACGGGCAGACCGTAGGCGAGACGTGTAACCTTTATACCAAGAGGCTTTATAAGACGGCTGAGATACATTGCGGTCGCCTCTCCTTCAACACTGGGATTTGTGGCAATTATTATCTCCTTCACGTTTTCATCGAGCCTCGCAAGAAGCTCTTTGATCTTTAATTTATCGGGACCGATACCGTCGATAGGGGAGATAACCCCGTGTAAAACGTGGTAGCTTCCGTTGAATTCGTGTAATTCCTCAACAGCTTCTGCGGCGCGGGTGTCCTCCACCACGCAGATAACGCTTTTATCGCGGGAAGGCGATTTACATACGGCGCACAAGCCGTCCTCGGAAAAGGTCATGCAGCAAGGACAGAGAGAAACCTGAGATTTGGCTTTTAATATAGCGTTTGCAAAATCTTCCGCTTCCGCTTCGGAAAGAGCGAGAATATGGTACGCAAGACGAATTGCAGATTTTCTGCCTATTCCGGGCAGGGAGGCGAACTTGCTTATAAGATTTTCAAGACTTGGTGTCATATCAGAACAAGCCGGGCATACCGAGCGAGCCGGTAATTTTTTGCATTTCTTCGTTATTGGTGGTTTCTACCGTCTTTATTGCTTCGTTAACAGCGGCAACAAGGATATCCTGCAAAGTTTCGATATCGTCGGGGTCTACGATCTCGGGCTTGATATCTATGGAAAGAATTTCTTTTTTACCGTTAATGGTTACGGTTGCCATTCCGCCGCCTGCGTTGACGGTGTATTCCTTGGCGTCAAGTTCTTCCTGAAGGGCTGCCATATCCTCCTGCATTTTCTGCGCTTGCTTAAGCATCTGATTCATATTTCCGGGACCTTGGTTAGGGATTCTTACTTTCATTTTATCCTCCGTTATTCGCCCAGAGAATCCAGCAGGGAAGTCTGCATCTCATCTTGGACAGAATTGTTTTGTTTTATTTCGATTTTTATATTTTTATTGGTGGCAGAGCGAACCGCATCATTTAAGGCAATAATCGCATCGGGCTTGCTCAAAAGGGAATGACCGATAAAATCCGTACGGATAATAAGGGTGTTCCCCCGTAATTTAACGTCTGCCTTGGAAACAAAGGAAGCAAGGTCGCTTCTTGCGCTCAAAGCTTCTATAAATTCCGCAAAGAATTCAAATTCTTCTTCAATTTGCTTTTCGGCGTATTCCGTTTTTTCTGCGGGTGCAGACGCCTTGGGCTGTGCAGGCACAGAATCAACCGTTAAGGGAATAGGCGGTTCTTCCGTGGGTGCGGGAATGTCCTCAAAAACCGCCGGCGCAGGTGCGGGACGCTTTTCAAGCTCTGCTATACGCGCAAGCAGGGCTTTGTTGGAATCGTCCAGTTTAAGATCGCACATTCGTATGACCGCAAGCTCGATAAGCACCTTTTTGTTAAGTGCATAACGTGACATTCTGGATTGAGTATCCTCAAGTACCGTGGAAAAATACAGTAGTTTTTCTATACCGCATTTTTTTGCAACGTCTTTTAATATGGCTTCTGCCGTGCCGGAATAATAGGTTCCCGTTTTTGCAAAATTGGCGGGAGAATACTTCAGCATAAGCAGATCTCTGGTCATACCGATAAGCTCATCCAAAAGCGAGGAAAGGTTTTTCGCACTTCTGTGCAGATTATCAATAAGCTCCAAGGAATCCGCAATATTTCCGTCTGCAATAAGAGAATACAGCTTTGCAACGGAATCGTTATTTGCAACGCCCAATTGCTGTGCTACGTATTCGGAGGTTATGGTCTTGCCCGTGTTTCCCGCTGTGCAGGATTCCAGAAGGGACAAGGCGTCTCTCATACCGCCGTCTGCCAGCTTTGCGATAAGGGATGCCGCCTGAGGATCAATAGAAATATCCTCTGCAGATGCAACGCGGTTGATATGCGCCTCAATGGAAGCGTCATCTATTCTGCGGAATTCGTACCTTTGGCAGCGGGAGAGAATGGTGGCAGGTATTTCGTTAAGCTCGGTTGTTGCCAGAATAAATATAACGTATTCGGGCGGCTCTTCCAAGGTCTTAAGCAATGCATTGAAAGCACTGCCGGATAACATATGTACCTCGTCGATTATATAAACACGCTTTTTTAAAAGGGAAGGGGGGTAAAGCAATTCTTCTCTCAGATCGCGGATATTATCAACACCGTTGTTGGAAGCAGCGTCTATCTCAAGCACGTCAGTAGCACTGCCGCTGTCTATAGAGCGGCACGCTTCACACTCGCAGCAGGGATTGCCGTTTACGGGAGAAAGGCAGTTTACTGCTTTTGCCAGAATTTTTGCGCAGGAGGTTTTTCCCGTTCCTCTGGTTCCGCAAAAAAGATATGCGTGGGAAACCTTATTTTCGGCACTTTGGTTTTTTAATATGGTGGTAATGTGCTCTTGTCCCACAACTTCGTCAAAGGTACGGGACCGCCACTTTCTGTATAAAGCCTGATACACCTTAGGTTTCCTCCTTAAAACAAAAATAATAATGGATACAGAGTACGGTCATACAGCAAAAGTCGAACGCCTGCTACACCCGAAAACGAAGCTTTCCTCTTCCGGACAGGCACTCCCGCAACACATCCGCTCTTCCGCTTAATGCTGCTTGGTTCCCCATCTGACATGGTTCACGGACGCAAATTGTGCAGGACCCATCCTTCAACAGATTCTTGCTCCGCCCGGCGGCACAGCAAACGGCCTCATAAAGCCATTCACCCCTGCTGTAGCGGATCTCAGGTTCAGGGCACCGCTAACTCCCCGGTTAGTATGACCGTACCCCATATCCATTGTCTTTTTATTATAACAGAAAATATTTGCTTTTTCAATACGTTTATTAAAAATTCCTTGTATTGACTTTACGGCAGTTGGTGTGTATAATATAATGAAAGGAAGTGATAATGTGAAATCAGTTTACAAAATCTTTTTTGGTTTTATGGATCTGGAAAAATGGCTTAACAAACAAGGAGAAAAGTGTTTACAGCTTACCAATGTTTCGGACAGTAAATATACCTTTATTAAATGCGATTCTCCTATCAGGTATTTTGTTGACCATACCGACGATTCTCCTTTTACCGATGCAAACGGCGAATATATCCATGCAAAAGAAGCGGAAGGATATGAGCTTGTCTGTATGAACGGTCGTACCTTGTTTTTCTGCGCACCGTTAGAAAAAGAAGATTATTCACAAAGATATAAAAATATGCTTTCACATGTCAGACTTGTGCTTTTATCCGTATTTTCTCTTTTTGTTATATCCATGAGTGTGATGATATACGAAATGAAACAGATAAAAATTTTGGAACACGCGGTATTTGAGAGAATAACACCCCGCACGGTTGCATATCTGCTTATCGTTCCCGCGGCGCTTTCTCTCGGTGCAACAGTGATATATTTTATGGAAATGCTTTCGCTTTCCCAAAAAAGGAAGGAGGTAGTTAAGATTGAGCAGCTCAACAAGGCCACAGAACAGGATCAAGTTGAAGGCGATAGTGCAGGAGTTTGATCTTAAACCCTTTTACGAACCTCCCCATACAGACGATATCTACGTGGTGCGGCCGGACGTTTCCCGTCCCGGTTTGCCTCTTGCGGGCTTTTACAAGGATTTTGAAAACGAGCGTATTCAGCTTATCGGTAATATGGAAAACAGTTATCTGGAATCTCTTTCGCCGGAAGCAAGGTACAAATCCTTGGATACCTTTTTTTCACAAAATTTGATTTGTCTTATTCTTACCAACGGTATTGTTCCTTATCCGGAAATGCTTTCTCTTGCGGAAAAGTATAAAGTGCCCCTTTATTCATCTTCTTCATCCACTTCGGACATCACTGCCGCAATGAACAACAGACTTCACGTTATGCTGGCAGAGCGAATTACCGTTCACGGTGTTTTGGTAGAGGTTTACGGTGAAGGCGTGCTTATTTTGGGTGATTCGGGTATCGGTAAGAGCGAAACCGCCATAGAGCTTGTAAAGCGCGGTCACCGTCTTATTGCCGATGATTCCGTTGATATCAAAAAGGTTTCCACTACCACGCTTGTGGGCGAAGCGCCGGAGCTTATACGTCACTATATAGAGCTTCGCGGTATCGGTATTGTTGATGTAAGCCGTATATTCGGTATGGGTTCCGTTAAGAATTCCGAAAAGATAGAGCTTATTATTAATTTCGAGCACTGGGAACCGGGAAAAGAATACGAGCGTCTGGGATTGGACGAAATTACCACCGAAATAATGGGAATTTCCGTTCCTTCCATCACAGTCCCGGTTCAGCCCGGCAGAAACCTTGCGGTAATTATAGAAATTGCGGCTATGAACAACCGTCAGAAAAAGATGGGATACAATGCGGCTGCGGAATTAAATAAAAAAATAATCAGTTACGATAAATAAAGGAGAATTTATTATGTTTTATCTTGGTATAGACCTCGGCGGTACAAATATGGCAGCAGGAATCTGCGATGAAAACGGTAAGATCATATTAAAAAAATCCATTCCCGCACTTCCCGAGCGCGAAGCAGACCTTATAATGGACGATATGGCAAAGCTTTGCCTTGATCTTATTGCCGAAGCGGGTCTTTCCGTTTCCGATATAGCTTACGCAGGTATTGCGTCCCCCGGTATTGCAGACCCAATCCACGGCGAGATAGTTTATTCCTGCAATTTCCCCACGTTTGTTAACTATCCCATTTGCGATGTGCTTGCAAAAAAAATGGGAATAGATAAGGTTTTGGTTGCCAACGATGCCAATGCGGCCGCAAAAGGCGAAGCTGTATGCGGTGCGGCAAAGGGCTATTCGGACTCCGTGTTTGTTACGCTGGGCACCGGTGTTGGCGGCGGTATTATTATAGATAAAAAGATACTCACCGGCTTTAACTTTGCAGGCGCAGAGATCGGCCATATCGTTATAAGCCATGGCGGCAGACAGTGTAACTGCGGAAGAAAAGGCTGCTTTGAAGCTTATGCGTCCGCTACCGGTCTTATAAAGACCACCAAGGAAAAAATGCTTGCAAACAAGGACAGTCTTATGTGGGAAGAATGCGGCGGCAATATTGATGCTGTTAACGGCAGAACTTCCTTCGATGCCATGCGCAAGGGCGACGCTTCCGCAAAAGAAGCGGTTGACGAATATATCAGCTATCTTGCCTGCGGCGTAACCGATATCATAAATATTTTCCAGCCCGAGATACTTTCCATCGGCGGCGGTATAAGCAACGAAAAAGAATACCTGCTTGCTCCTCTGCGTGAAATAGTAGAAAGAGAGCAGTATTCCAGAAGCTGTGAAAAGAAGACGGAACTTCGTATAGCACAGCTTGGTAACGATGCCGGCATTATCGGTGCCGCAATGCTGGGATTATAAACAACAGTTAATTTTTGGAGAAAATAATGTCACTTACAGAAATAGCAGCAGAGCTGCTCATACTCAATACCGTGTGTATGCGCGGTATCGTAATATTTCCCGGAGTATCCGCAACCTTTGAGATAGGCAGAAAAGCATCTGTATGTGCGGTAAGAGAGGCTGTCAATGAAGACGGCCTTCTTTTCCTGCTTTGCCAAAAGGACGCATCCGAGATAGAACCCAAAGCGAAGGACCTGCACACCGTAGGTACCGTTGTCCGTGTCACACACTTTTCCAAGCTTTCCAACGGTAATTATCAGGTAATGGTGGACGGTTTATCCAGAGGAATTGCAGAGCGGGTGGTTTTGGACGGAGGACGCTATGTTTCCACCGTTACCGTTTATAACTCCGATAACCCTCAAAGCCATGAAGAAGATGAAAGAGATGCCATTCACGATGTGATGGCCGCATTCTCTTCATACGTGAAATATATTGCAAAGCCTGTTCCCGATGTTCTTGAGCGTATTAAAATTATGGACAGCGCAGATGAGCTTGCGGATTTTCTGGCAAACGAATTTTTGGTTAAATCCGAGGACAGACAGGAAGCGCTGAACGCCTTGGAGCCCGTAAGCCGTCTGGGAGTTATTGCTGAAATATTTGAGCGTGAAACCCAGCTTTTGGATACGGAAAACGAAATTCAGCAAAAGGTAAGAGTCCGTCTTCAGAAAGCACAAAAGGATATGTATCTACGCGAGCAGCTCAACGTAATAAAGCAAGAGCTGGGAATTGGATATGATGACGATGACGACGGCGATGAGTACTACGAAAAGATAACATCTGCAGATCTTCCCGATGAAGTACGCCAAAAGCTTTATGAAGAAAATACCAAATTAGGCAAAATGCCCTTCGGTACCGCAGAAGGCACGGTAATACGTAATTATATAGAGACCGTACTGGAATTGCCTTGGAATTCTTTAAGCAAGGACAGATCCGACGTACGAATGGCGGAAAAGATACTTAACGAAGACCATGACGGCTTGGATAAGGTTAAAGAGAGAATTCTTGAATATATGGCTGTACGCCAGCTTTCTCCCCAGCTCAACGGACAAATTCTTTGTCTTGTAGGCCCTCCCGGTGTTGGTAAGACTTCTATCGGAAAATCCATAGCACGCGCCACCAACAGAAAATACGTGCGTATTTCCTTGGGCGGTGTTCGTGACGAGGCGGAGATAAGAGGTCACAGAAAGACATATATCGGCTCTATGCCGGGCAGAATTATGAACGGTATGAAGCTGGCGGGAACAAGAAACCCCGTAATGCTTCTGGATGAGGTTGATAAGCTTACCCGCGATGCTCACGGCGATCCTACCAGCGCACTGTTGGAGGTTTTGGATTCCGAACAAAACCGTTCTTTCCGCGATCATTTTATCGAACTGCCCTTCGATCTTTCCGAGTGTATGTTCATAACCACCGCGAACACCGTAGAAACCATTCCTCAACCTCTGCTTGACAGAATGGAAGTTATATTTATGGACAGTTATTCCTTTGAGGAAAAAATGTCCATAGCAAAAAATCACCTTATACGCAAGCAGCTGAAAAGACACGGTCTGAGCGGCCGCACCGTTCGCTTTACGGACGGCGGTATCGCCATGATAATTCAGCGATATACCAAGGAAAGCGGAGTTCGTAATCTTGACAGAGAAATAGCCTCCGTTTGCCGTAAGATCGCAAAGCTTATGGTATCCGAGGGAATAAAATCCTACCGTGTGGACGAAAAATCCGTAATTGCTTTGCTGGGCCCCGAAAAATATCTGCCCGATCTTATATACGATAAGGACGAGGTGGGCGTTGTCAACGGTCTTGCGTGGACCTCTTTAGGCGGAGAAATGCTCCGCGTGGAATGTGTCACTATGGCAGGCACCGGCAGATTGGAGCTCACGGGTCATCTTGGCGACGTTATGAAGGAATCCGCAAAAGCGGCGGTAAGCTATATCCGCAAGCACTCAGATGCTTTGGGTGTAAGCAAGGATTTCCACAAGGAATTGGATATTCATATTCACGTTCCCGAAGGAGCAATTCCCAAAGACGGACCTTCTGCAGGTGTTACCATTACCACAGCCCTTGTTTCCGAACTAACGGGCAAGAGCGTAAAGCAGTCCGTTGCTATGACAGGCGAAATAACACTTACCGGCAGAGTACTTCCTATCGGCGGCTTGAAGGAAAAATGTATGGCGGCAAAAAAAGCAGGTATTACCCGGGTAATTATCCCCAAGGATAACCTTAAGGATACCGTAAATTTTGCTCCCGAGCTTAAAGAAGGTCTGGAGTTCGTTCCCGTTTCCGAAGTTGGCGAGGTACTTAAGACCGCCCTTAACGAGAGGTAACGTTTATGGAAATGAACGTAAGCGGACTTAATTTACATAATACCGTGTTGGACGTTACCGCAGGCGCACCTAAACAGCTTTTAAAAGAGGGCTTGCCCCAGATAGCTTTATCGGGACGCTCCAACGTGGGAAAAAGCTCTCTGGTCAATTGCTTGCTGGGCAGAAAAAAGCTTGCCCGCGTAAGCTCCGAGCCGGGAAAGACTATTACGGTAAACTTTTATCTTGTAGATAAATCCTTGTATCTTGTGGATCTTCCCGGATACGGATTTGCAAGAAGAAGTGAAAGTGACAAACGGCGTTGGTCCAACCTTACACAAGGTTATTTTAAAGATAACAACGCTCTTTGCCACGTTTTACAGCTTATAGATATCAAGGTCGGCATAACTGCCGACGATGCTGATATGATCGCATATATGAATCACTATGAGATACCTTATACAATAGTGGCTACCAAGTGCGATAAACTCAATAAAACCACTCTTGCAGCCTCCGCTCAAAAGCTGGTTTCGGACCTGCGCATCCGACACGGAACCGAATGTATACTTTTCTCTTCCGAAAAAGGTCTGGGCAGGGAAGAAGTATGGAAGCGTGTCGTCCGATATAAGCAGTAACATCAAAGTGCGTACTTTAAAATGTACGCACTTTTTAGAATTTTTTTATAATTTACCCAATAAAACCACTCCTTGAAGCACTTAATAAACGAAAGGACGGTGAGAACAATGGAAAACGGTATTATTGCCGAGTATACCGAAAGAGTGTTTGCTTATGCATTAAAGCGTACCTTTAATTACGATGAGGCGGAAGAGCTTTCTCAAGAAATACTCGTAACTGCAATAAAGGAACTTCACAAGCTTAAAAATGAAGAAAGCTTTGAACCTTGGCTTTGGGGTATAGCAGGCAATGTAACAAAAGCCTTCAGCCGTAAAATGGGAAAACAGCGCGCGATGTTTTCTTATGACGTTCCCGAAGATATCGTCTACGACGACGGCACCGACGATAAGAGTGAACAAGAACTTTCTGTATTAAGAGCTCAAATCGCAATGCTTTCAAAAGCATACCGTGATATCATTGTTTTTCATTATTACGATAACCTTTCGGTGAAGCAAATCTCTGAACGCCTGTCTATTCCGGAGGGCACGGTAACGTGGCGCCTTTCAGAAGCGCGGCGAAAGCTTACAAAGGAGTGTAACGAAATGAACGAAACAGCTCTCAGACCTAAAACAATGCATATTAATATTCACGGTAACGGAAATTATAACGGTATCACCGTTCCGTTCCCCACGGTTTATATTGATGATGCTTTGTCCCAGAATATACTTTGTTATTGCTACGAAGAAGCTCATACTATCGAGGAATTATCCAAATACTGCGGTGTTCCCGCATATTATATCGAGGATCGTGTAGATAATCTTGTTAAACGAAATGCGGTCATAGAGCAAACAAAGGGGAAGTACCGCACGGATTTTGTCGTCTGGTCGGATAAATACGGCATTTATCTTGAAGAAAATGCGGAAAAATGCCTGCTTCCTATGATGGATAAGCTTTTTGATGCTTTAAAAATGATAGCAAAAGAAGCGAAAAATATCGATTTTTACAGAGGCGGCAAAAGTGAAGATGATCTGTTTTATCTTTACGGCGTACAAGCGTTTAATTATATGGGTCCCGCTTATTGTAAAATTCCCCATGTAGAGATAAAGCCCAAATACGACGGCTACCGCTGGGCGTATATTGGCAGTGTCGAAACCGGCGCCCATCCCAGGATAGGACTTTCAGTAAACCGCTGCGGTAATTACGGAACAAACGGCGGATATTCCCACGACGTATACTGCCATTTCGGAGGCATCCGCTACCGTCCTTTTATGACCGATAATATGATAAACGCCTGTGTTGATATAGTTCTTCACGGCAAGAGTGATGATACGGAAAGCGTGGCTGATGCTATTCAAAAGGGATATATCAAGCGTAACGAAAACGGTTCTCTGTTTGTTACTGTTCCGCTTTTCAAAAAGGAACAAAGGGACGAATTTTTCAGTCTTACCGAGAAATATCTCTTCCCCTTGGGCGAGGAATACGCGCAGTGTGTGGATTCACTTCTTGCAGGCTACAAAAAGCTGTTCCCCAAGCATTTGAAGGACGAAGCAGACTTTTTTACCCGTCATTTGTTCTTTTCGTTGTATGCGGTTTTAATTAACTGTTGGCAACGCAGGGGACAGATTAAAATGCCTTCCGAAGATTTCAATTGCGACGTACTGCGGAATTTCGATTAGAAATCAATAAAAAACAAGGACACAATGCCCGTTTTTGACGGATATTGTGTCCTTTTTGTTGTCGGGGTCCCCGAGAAGCCGCAAGGCTTCTTGGGGTGATTGTCGGGGTCCCCGAGAAGCCGCAAGGCTTCTTGGGGTGATTTGTCGCTTTGTTTTACTTAAAGCTTATTTCATTGCCTCTTCAACTGCAACTGCACAAGCAACGGTAGCACCAACCATGGGGTTGTTACCCATACCGATAAGTCCCATCATCTCTACGTGAGCGGGAACGGAGGAGGAGCCTGCGAACTGTGCGTCGGAGTGCATACGGCCCATAGTATCGGTCATACCGTAGGAAGCGGGACCTGCAGCCATATTATCGGGGTGGAGAGTACGTCCTGTACCGCCGCCGGAAGCAACGGAGAAGTAGCTTACGCCGTTTTCGGTACACCACTTCTTATAGGTACCTGCAACGGGATGCTGGAATCTGGTGGGGTTGGTGGAGTTACCGGTAATGGAAACGCCAACGTTCTCCAGCTTCATTATAGCAACGCCTTCGGGAACGTTATCTGCACCGTAGCACTTAACGTTTGCACGGGGACCGTTGGAATAAGGAGTTTCGGAAACAACGGTTACGGTTTCGGTGTAAGGATCAAACTCGGTCTGAACATAGGTAAAGCCGTTGATACGGGAGATGATGAAGGCAGCGTCCTTGCCGAGACCGTTGAGGATAACACGGAGAGGCTGAGTTCTAACCTTGTTTGCATTGAGAGCGATCTTTATAGCGCCTTCAGCTGCAGCAAAGGATTCATGTCCTGCCAGGAAGCAGAAGCATTCGGTTTCTTCGGAAAGAAGCATTTTGCCCAGGTTACCGTGGCCGAGACCAACCTTACGGTTTTCAGCAACAGAACCGGGGATACAGAAGGACTGAAGTCCGATACCGATAGCGGCAGCAGCATCTGCAGCTTTAACGCAACCGGTCTTAACTGCGATAGCACAGCCAACTGTGTATGCCCATACTGCATTTTCAAAGCAGATAGGCTGGGTCTCTCTTACGATCTTATCGCAATCGATACCCTTTGCAAGAGTGATCTCTTTGCATTCTTCGATGGAGTTGATACCATATTCTTTAAGCACAGCGAGGATCTTGTCCGCGCGGCGTTCATAGCTTTCAAAAAGTGCCATATTTCGTTACCTCCTTACTGTTTGCGGGGATCGATGTAGGTCTTGCCGTCATCGAATCTGCCGTAGTGGCCGAGAGCCTTGTTGTAAGCGGTGGTGGGATCGTCGCCCTTCTTGATGAAATCGGTCATCTTGCCGAGAGAAACGAACTCATAGCCGATAACCTGATTATTTTCGTCAAGAGCCATACGGGTAACATAGCCTTCTGCCATTTCAAGGTAACGAACACCCTTTGCCTTGGTACCGTACATTGTACCAACCTGAGAGCGTGCGCCCTTGCCGAGGTCTTCAAGACCGGCGCCGATGGAAAGACCGTCATCAGAGAAAGCGGACTGGGAACGTCCGTAAACGATCTGGAGGAAGAGTTCGCGCATTGCGGTATTGATAGCGTCGCAAACCAAGTCGGTGTTGAGAGCTTCGAGAATGGTCTTGCCGGGAAGGATCTCTGCTGCCATAGCTGCGGAGTGAGTCATACCGGAGCAACCGATAGTCTCTACGAGAGCTTCTTCGATAATACCGTTTTTAACGTTAAGGGAAAGTTTGCAAGCGCCCTGCTGAGGTGCGCACCAGCCTACACCGTGTGTAAAAGCGGAAATGTCGCTTACTTCTTTAGCCTTTACCCATTTTCCTTCCTCGGGAATGGGAGCGGGACCGTGGTTGGGACCCTTGGCTACGACACACATATGCTCGACTTCTTTTGAATAGTTGATCATACTTTTAGTCCTTTCTGGTTTATGTTTATTTTTTAATAATTTCTGCGGTGTAAGAACCAAACGCATTTGCGGCGTTGGATTCGTCGGTATCAATATGCATTGCGTCTGCAAAAGAGGGGCTTACTCTGATTACAACGTCATCAAAAATAAGAGCGCGGGGAGTATCAAGCTTTGCCAAAACTATCTCTTTATCGGAAACGCCGAACTTTTCTGCAGTTTCGGGAGTGAGATGTACGTGGCGCTGTGCTGCGATAGCTCCTTCGGTAAGCTCAACTTCTCCTGCGGGACCGACAAGCTTTACGGGTGAGCTTCCCTTAAGGTCGCCGGATTCTCTCACAGGAACGCTTATGCCGAGTGTTCTTGCATCGGTAAGAGAAACTTCAACCTGAGAAGCTTTGCGTGCGGGACCGAGAACGGAAACGTTTTTAATAGTGTTTTTGGGACCTACTACGTCAACACGTTCTTCGCAAGCAAACTGACCGGGCTGGGACAGCATTTTTTTAACGGTAAGCTCGTGTCCTACGCCGAAAAGGGTTTGTATGTCGGCTTCGGAAAGGTGCACGTGGCGTGCGGAGGTCTCCACAAGTACTGTGTTTGCCATATATTGTATCTCCTTACATTATTTTTCATAGTATTATACTATAAAATGCTGTTCTTGTAAACAACAAAATGCAAAAAACTGTTGAATTTTTTCATAATATATGGTAATATAATTTGGATATTAATGTGGGGTAGTATTATGGATTACAGGATATCACAAAATGTTAGGAACGTAAAGCCTTCCGCAATACGTGAAATATTCAAATTTTTGTCTGTTCCCGGGCTTATTTCTTTTGCCGCCGGCAATCCTTCTCCCGAATCATTTCCTACGGAAGCAATGCAAAAAGCATCAGACGCTGTTTTTCAAAACAGTGCATCTGCCGCTTTGCAGTACGGAACGACGGAGGGACACACACCTTTACGGGATTGGGTTAAAAACCGTCTTATAAACAAGTTTTCTTCCTTTACCGAAAATGACGAAGTTATAATAACCACGGGCGGTCAGCAGGGAATCGACCTTTTTGCAAGAGTTATGCTTGACCCCGGCGATACCGTAATATGCGAAAGTCCGTCCTTTATCGGCGCACTCAACGCTTTCCGCGTCTGTGGCGCAAATACCGTGGGCGTTGATATGGAAGTTGACGGAATTTCCGTTTCAGGTTTGGAAAACGCGTTAAAGAATAATCCGAACACCAAATTTATATATCTTATTCCCACATTTCACAATCCTACGGGAATAACGGCAAGTCAGGAAAAACGCAAAGAAATATACCGTCTTGCACTTAAATACGGCGTTTTGATTTTAGAGGACAACCCCTACGGCGAACTGCGTTTTGCGGGGGAAGATGTTCCTACCATAAAATCTCTTGATACAGAGGGTATTGTGGTATACACCTCCTCTTTTTCAAAGATACTCTCTTCGGGTATGCGTGTGGGATATTTGTGCGGTCCCAAGCAGATTATTGACAGATGCGTGGTAGTTAAACAGGCAAACGACGTTCATACCAATTTGTTTTTCCAAATGCTGGTTTCGAAATATCTTGAAGATAATGATATAGATAAACACATTCAAACAATAAAAGAATTATACAAAAGAAAAGCATCGTTAATGATAAACGGACTTGAAAACGGTCTTTCGGCAGATGTTGGTTTTACCAAGCCGGAGGGCGGACTGTTCCTGTGGGTTACTTTACCTAAAACGGATTCAAGTGAAATTTTCAAAGCGTGTATTCAAAAAAATGTCGCAGTGGTAGATGGAAAGGCGTTTTTGCCGCAGCCTGCGTCCTGCAGCTCCGTAAGACTTAATTACTCCATGCCCACCGACGAACAGATAACGCGGGGAACGGAAATTTTTTGTGCTACCGTTAACGAATTTGTAAAGAGGTAAATGCTATGGCGGAATTTTCAAAAGAAAAAAAGACAATACTTTCCGGTATAAAGCCCTCCGGTGAATTGACACTGGGCTCTTATATAGGCGCTATCCGCAACTGGAAACAGCTTCAAGAAGATTACAATTGTATATACTGTATTGCTGACCTTCACGCTATTACCGTAAGGCAGGATCCTGCGCTTTTAAGAAAGCGCACCATTATGCAGCTTGCTCAGTATATTGCCTGCGGTCTTGACCCCGAAAAGAACGTACTCTTTTTACAAAGCCACGTTCCCGCTCACGCAGAGCTTGGTTGGGTGCTCAATTGCTACACCATGGTGGGTGAGCTTAACCGTATGACCCAGTTTAAAGATAAATCCGCAAAGCACGCCGATAATATCAACGCAGGTCTTTACGATTATCCCGTTTTAATGGCTGCAGACATTCTTCTTTATCAAACTGATCTTGTTCCCGTAGGCGAGGACCAAAAACAGCACGTAGAGCTTTGCCGCGATATCGCAAACCGTTTCAACGGCGTATACGGCGACGTATTTAAAATGCCCGAGCCTTTTATTCCCAAGCTTGGCGCGAGAATAATGAGCCTTTCAGACCCTGAATCCAAGATGAGTAAATCCGAAAGCGATTCCGGATGTATCACTCTTCTTGACAGACCGGAGGATATCATGGCTCGCTTTAAGCGCGCGGTTACCGACAGCGAAACCTGCGTGCGCTTTGACCCCGTGAATAAAAAGGGAATTTCCAACCTTATGACAATTTGCTCCGCCGCTACCGGAATGTCTTTCGAACAGATAGAAGATCAGTTCGCCGGCAAGGGTTACGGAGATTTCAAGGCGTTTGTGGGCGAAGCTGTTGTGGAATTGCTCCGTCCCGTAAAAGAAGAAACCGAAAGACTGCTTAAGGATAAAGCATATCTTAATTCCGTTCTGGATAACGGTGCGCAGCAGGCGTCTTATCTTGCAAGACGTACTCTTTCCAAGGTTTACCGCAAGGTAGGCTTTTATTCCACAGATAAATAATTTTTTTGAGGTGTCTTCGTGTCCAAGAAAAAGCCCGAATACGACAGCCATTCAATATCATCACTCAAAGGCGCAGACAGAGTTCGTTTGCGTCCTGCGGTCATCTTCGGAAGTGACGGTCTTGAGGGCTGCGAGCATTCATTTTTCGAAATACTTTCAAACTCAATAGATGAAGCCAGAGAAGGCTACGGCAACGTAATAAATGTAACCGTATTTAACGATCACGCTATGATCGTAGAAGACTTCGGCAGGGGAGTCCCTCTTGATTGGAACGAAAAAGAGGGAAGATATAACTGGGAGCTTGTATACTGTGAACTTTACGCAGGCGGTAAGTACGATAAACAGGGCGGAAGTCCCTACGGATACTCTTTGGGTACCAATGGCTTGGGCGCCTGTGCTACTCAGTATGCTTCCGAGTATATGACAGTAACCTCCTGCTCCCGCGGTGTAAAATCCACTATGGAATTTTCCAAAGGCAATCCTATAGGCGAACTGCAGAAAGAGCCCTGCGCAAAAGGAAAAAGCGGTACCACCGTTAAGTGGAAGCCTGATTACGATGTATTTACCGATATTTCCATTCCTTACGAATTCTTTACAGAGGTTTTAAAACGTCAGGCTGTTGCAAATGCAGGACTTACCTTGGTTCTTAACTGGCAAAACGGTGACGGAAGCTGGAAAAAGGACGAATATTTGTATCCCAACGGAATAATGGATTATATCAATGAAAATGTTGGTATGGGATATTTGACAGAGCCCGTCCAGTATTCCTGTGAACGTGTGGGCAGAGACAGAGCTGATCAGCCCGATTACAGCCTGCTTATAAATTTTGCGTTTTGTTTTTCAAACGAGTCCAACTTTATAGAATATTATCATAACTCGTCTTTTCTTGAACACGGCGGTTCTCCCGAAAAAGCTGCCAAGACAGCATTTGTTTACGCAATAGATAAATATCTTAAAGATAACGGAAAATATACAAAATCCGAAAGCAAGGTTACCTGGAACGACGTAGCGGATTCTTTGGTGCTGGTAACCAACTGCTTTTCCACGGCAACTTCCTATTCCAACCAGACGAAAAAAGCCATAACCAACGTGTTTATTGCCGATGCTATGGCAGATTTCTTTAAGCAAAAGCTTGAGGTGTATTTTGCGGAAAATCCCGCGGCGGCAGATAAAGCCTGCCAGCAGGTATTGGTCAACAAAAGAAGCCGTGAATCTGCGGAAAGTATGCGTCTTAACGTAAAGAAAAAGCTTACTACGACTTTGGATATAAACAACACGGTTGAAAAGTTCGTAAACTGCCGCAGCAAGGACCCCGAGGTATGCGAATTGTATATAGTTGAGGGTGATTCGGCACTTACCAGCTGTAAGCTTGCAAGAGATCCGTCTTTCCAAGCAATTATTCCCGTACGCGGTAAGACACTTAACTGTCTTAAAGCGTCATACGAGGCTATCTTTAAAAGCGATATTATAGTGGATCTTCTCAAGGTTATCGGCTGCGGTGTAGAGATAAAGGCAAAGGGCAGCAAGAATCTTACCGAATTCAATCTTGCCGCTTTGCGCTGGTCAAAAATAATTATCTGTACCGATGCTGATGAAGACGGTTACCAGATAAGAACTCTTATTCTCACCTTGTTTTACCGCCTTCTTCCCACTCTCATAAGAGAGGGCAGGGTGTATATTGCGGAAACTCCTCTGTATGAGATAACAACAAAGGACGATACATTCTTTGCTTATGATGAGCAGGAAAAAGCTTCTATTCTTTCCAAGATAGGAAATTCAAAGTACATGATCCAGCGTTCGAAAGGTCTCGGCGAAAACGATGCGGATATGATGTCACGCACTACTATGGCGCCCGCTACCAGAAAGCTTGTGCGTATCACTCCGGCTGACGAGGCTAAAACCTATGAAATGTTCGATGTTTTGTTAGGTGATAACCTTGCGGGAAGAAAACAGTTTATTGCCGAAAACGGCGCAAGATATCTTGATCTTGCGGATTATTGATAGGGAGGTATAACTATGGCTAAAAAGAAAAAAGTCGAGCCGGCTCCTATCAAACTTGCCGAAGTTGTCAATACTCCCATTACAGAGATACTTGAAAGCAACTATATGCCCTACGCTATGAGCGTTATCGTTTCCCGCGCTATTCCCGAAATAGACGGTCTTAAGCCTTCTCACAGAAAGCTTTTGTACTCTATGTATAAAATGGGACTTATGACAGGTCAAAAGGTAAAAAGCGCAAAAGTAGTTGGACAGACAATGATGCTCAACCCTCACGGTGATGCCGCTATATACGAGACTCTCGTCCGTCTTACTACGGGCAGAGAATCTCTTTTGCATCCTCTTATAGAATCCAAGGGTGCTTTCGGAAAGCAGTATTCCGATATGGTGTTTTCCGCTTCCCGTTATACCGAATGTAAATTAGCTCCCATTTGCGAAGAGCTTTTTGACGGTATAGACAGGGACGGCGTTGATTTTGTGGATAATTACGACGGAACCATGAAGGAGCCTACGCTTCTTCCCGTTTCGTTCCCCAATATTCTCGTTGCTCCCAACAACGGTATTGCTGTCGGTATGACCAGCCGTATATGCTCTTTTAATCTGGCGGAGCTTTGCGATGCGACCTCAATGTATCTCAAAAACGGCAATATTACCGTGCCCGAGCTTTTGGAAATAATGCCTGCCCCCGATTTTTCTACGGGCGGTCAGCTTATTTACGATAAGGATAAAATGGCGGATATTTATTCCACAGGTGTGGGAACCTTCCGTGTTCGCTCCAAGTGGCGTGTAGAGGGTAATCATATTGAAATATACGAGATTCCGTACACTACCACTGCGGAAAAAATAAAAGATTCCATTGTAAAGCTGGTTAAAGAAGGCAAGGTTAAGGAAATTTCCGATGTACGTGATGAAATCGGTCTTAACGGTCTTACTCTTACCATTGATATTAAGCGCGGTGCCGAGCCGGATAAGCTTATGGCTAAATTGTGCAAGTCCACTCCTTTGGAGGATACGTTTGGATGTAATTTCAATATCCTTATCGGCGGTGTTCCCCGTACTTTGGGAATTCCCGATATCATCGAAGAG
Source organism: Clostridia bacterium (assembly GCA_017399965.1). GTDB lineage: Bacteria > Bacillota > Clostridia > Oscillospirales > CAG-382 > SFLA01. The sequence continues at coordinate 96,037 of JAFQAP010000016.1, forward strand.
TGGAGCGCATTCCGAGTCGAATGTCTTCGCCGTAATTATATTTACGATCTGGGCAAAAAGAGCGATAAGCTCCATCTATTATACGGTCTGCGCAAGATCCTGCTGGATATCGACAAGGCTATTGCCATTATCCGCCATACCGAAAACGAAAAAGACGTTGTTCCCAATTTGATGAGCGGATTTGATATCGACAAGATCCAGGCGGAGTTTGTTGCAGATATTAAACTTCGAAATCTAAACAGAGAATATATTCTCAACCGCACGGAAGAGATAGGCGATCTTGAAAAAGAGATTGAAAATCTTAAGAGCCTTATTGCTTCCGAGCGTAAGATACGAAACGTAATTATAAAACAGCTTGGCAAGATAAAGGAAAAATACGGCAAGCCACGTAAAACCGAGGTGCTCAGCTCCGAATCCGTTACCGCTGTTTCCGATGAACCTAAATTTGAAGATTATCCTTGCTTTATGTTCGTAAGCAGGGAAGGATATTTCAAAAAATGTCTTCCCGCATCCTTGCGCGGAAGTGACGTGCAAAAGTTCAAGGAAGGCGATGAATTGCTTATCAGCACCGAAACGACCAACGGTGCGGAAGTGCTGTTCTTTACCAATCACGCCCAAGTTTACAAGGCTCATATGTATGATTTTGACGATGTCAAAGCATCTGCATTGGGCGAATACGTGCCTGCAAAGCTTGGCTTTGACGAGGGCGAAAAGGTTATTGCGGCACATGCAATGTCCGATTTCAACGGTAATTTTGTTGTATTCTATGAAAACGGTAAAGCCGTTAAATTCCCGGCAGAGGTTTATAAAACAGTTACAAACCGTAAAAAACTGACCAATGCTCTTGCATCAGGATCCGTAGCAGTCGGTGTATTCAGAGGCGGAAACGAAAAACAGGAATATCTTATTATTTCTTCCGCTTCGAGAGCGTTGCTTATAAAAGAAAAGCAAATTACCGAAAAATCCACCCGAAGTGCTTCCGGCGCAACGGTTATGACACTCAAAAAAGGTCATACCGTTGTAAGCGCATCCGTATACGATCCAAGCGTACGTGCGCTGGAAAAAGAAAGCAGATATCGTAAATCCACATTGCCTTCTACCGGAGGACTTTTCGAGGATGACGATCCCGAGCTTAACCAAATGTCGTTGATCTAATTAAACTTAACTTTATCGGAAAGGAGTGTTCACGTTGAAGAAAGTATTTTCAAACTATATTGCGGAAATTTTATCATTTTCGGCACTTTTGATATCAGCCTTGGTTTCTTTTGCTGCGAAGAATATCGCGGCGGGGTGGATATGTCTTGCCGTTGCGGTGGTATTTGCCGTTATAGTGGTTTGCGTGCGGCTGATCAAATCCAGATGGAAGCTGCCGGAGCAAACAGAAAAATCCATTTCTGCTCTTACCGTTAGCTTTTTGATGAAACTTGAGCATCCCGCTCTCCTCATAGATGATCACGGTAAGGTCATCTGGCACAACGAAGCACTTTCTGCAATTGACAAATCCAAATCCGCAAAGCACGGTGCTAATGTAAGCGGCCTTTTTGACGGTGTTCTTTTGCCTCGTAAAAACGATGAGGAACCTTACGAGTATATGGCAGATAACCGCCATTTTACCGTCCAGCATTATCCTGTGTTCGGTTCGGCTAAAAAATACGATCTTTGCATTATGTATGATGATACCGGCTTGTTTGAAAGCAAAAAGTATATCAAAATGCATAATCCTGCAGTAATGTATATTGTTGTGGACAACTTTTCCGAACTCGCACAGGGACTTAAGGATAATTACCGCGCCTCCTCAGCAAAGGTTAGCTCTGTTCTTACCGAATGGGCGGCTACCTTTAACGGTCTTATAAAAGAGTTTGAGCGCGATAAATATATCTGTGTATTTGATGAGCAGTACGTTGCCGATATGATCGAATCGGATTTTGACATTATTGATCTGGTTTCTGCGGTAACAGCATCTGACGGCGGCGCGCCTTTGACTATATCTATAGGCGTTGCTGCAACGGATGGCGCTTTTTCCGAAAAGGAAGAGATCGCCATGCAGGCGCTTCAGCTTGCTTTGCAAAAGGGCGGCGCGCAGGCTGTGGTTCGTGACAGAACTCAAGCGCGCAATTACGGCGCAAGAATAAGAGCTGCAAAGAAAGACAGTAAAGGTCCGTCACGTAATGCCGCTTTTGCCCTTTCCAATCTTATGGAAAAATGTTCAAACGTTATAATAATGGGCCACAAAAATCCCGATTTCGATTCTATTGCGGCATGCGTGGGTATCGCAAGACTTGCTTTTATGCACGGCAAGCGCCCCTTTATTATTACCGGCGACAGAGATGCGGATATCGCTCCTGCTTTACGTTTGATTTCGGGACTGCCCGAATACAAGAATGTGTTTGTTGACGATATCTACGCGCAGGAACTTATTACACCTTCTGCATTATTGGTTATCGTAGACGTTAACAACGTGGATATGTTTGCTTCCGCAGAGGTATATAATAACGCTTCTCAAGTGGTTATAATCGACCACCATATAAAGAAAGAAGACTTTACAAAGCCCATTTCTCTTGAATTTATAGATCCTTCCGCATCTTCCGCATCCGAGCTTATAAGCGAGATACTGGAAGAAAAGCTTTCTGCAGGAACTATGAAAAAGGAAGAAGCGGTCTTGCTGTTTTCCGGAATTTTGCTGGATACGCAAAACTTTACCCGCGGTACCGGTGTGCGCACTTTTGGTGCATCCTTTTATCTGCGCAGTCTCGGCGCAGACCCCGGAGAGGCAAAGGAACTGTTTAAAAACGATATGGATGAGTATATAAAACTTGCCCGTATCGAGCGAAATATTTACCGTTATAAAGATAATATTGCCGTTTCTTTCTTTGACGGAATAGGAAACGACGTGGATTACCGTTTGTGCTGTACTGTTGCGGACCGTATGCTTACCATTGAAAATGTGGATGCATCCTTTGTGGTCTGCCAGGTTGGCAATGATGTGCGTATTTCCGCACGTTCCCGCAGCGACGAACTTAACGTCGGCACGGTAATGACCTATTTCGGCGGCGGCGGCAGATTTGACGCGGCGGCTTGTAAGATAGAAAACACAGAAACAAATGAAGTTTTAAAACAATTGGAAAACGCAATAGATGATTTTTGCGAAGGAAAGTTAAGGAGGAAAGAAGATGAAAGTACTGCTTCTTGAAGATGTACGCAGTCAGGGTAAAAAGGGTGAGATTATCGAAGCTTCCGATGGATACGCAAGGAACTTTCTCATACCCCGTAAACTTGCCGTAGAGGCAACGCCCCAGATACTTACCGAATATAAAAACAGAAAGGCATCCGAAGCACATAAAAAAGCCGAAGATAAAAAAGCGGCACAGGAAGCCGCCGCAAAGATCGACGGAAAAAGCATCGTTTATAAGGCTACAGGCGGTGCGGACGGCAGACTTTATGCGGCTGTAACCGCATCCGATCTCAGCGAAAAAATAAACGAAACCTTCGGTATCAACGTAGATAAGCGCAAGCTTGTTCTTAACGATAATATTAAAAATGTCGGTGAATACAACGTAACCGTAAAACTCTATCCCGAAATTTCCGCAAAATTAAAAGTTATAGTACAAAACTAAGAAACGGAAGATAAAAATGGCTGAAATTGATTCTATTCGACAAATGCCATACTCTCTGGAAGCAGAGCAGGCCATACTTGGAATAATTCTCGTAGACCCGCAGAAGATCGCAAAAATAAGCGAACAAGTAAAAGCGGAAGATTTTTATCTTGAACGTCACGCGGTAATTTTTAATGCGATGACAGGTATGTTTCGCAGCAATGTGGAGATCGATATAGTCACCCTTATTGAGCAGATAACCAAGATGGGTTCCTATTCCGAAGGCGACGCGGCGAAATATATAAAGCAGTTGGTAGATATGTCATCCGCTGCTACGAATATTGATGAATACGTACGCATTATAAAGGATAAGACTGTACTCAGACAGCTTATTGACGCCGCACGGAATATTTCCGATAACGCATATTCCGAAATAGGGGAAGTAAGAGATATCGTTGATTCGGCAGAAAAAGCAATATACGATATTTCCGCAGACAAATATTCGGATCGTTTTATGCATATCCGCGAGGCTATCGTTCAGGCATTGGATAATTATCACGAACTGGAAAAGAACCCCGAAGGTGCAACAGGACATAAAACCGGATTTTCTTCTTTGGACAGATATCTGCTTGGTATCGGCCCCGGCGATCTCGTTATTCTGGGTGCACGACCCGGTGTGGGTAAAACTTCTTTTGCGTTGAATATAGCATCCAATATCGCCCGCTCCTCCAGAAAAGAAGTTGCCATATTCTCTTTGGAAATGACAGCGGATCAGCTTGTAAACCGTATGCTTTCCACAGAGGCGGCTGTTCACAGCTCTGCGCTCCGTACAGGCAGAATTCTGCCCGAGGAATGGAGTAGAATCGCTACCGCAGCATCATCTCTGTCTTCTTTGGATATTCTCATTGATGATACGTCCGATATCACTACAACTGCAATGAAAGCAAAGCTTCGCAGATGCAAAAATCTCGGGCTTGTGGTTATCGACTATCTCCAGCTTATCCGCGGAGAAAGCCATACGGATAATAAGGTTCTGGAAGTTGCCGCTATCACCCGTGATCTTAAGCTTATGGGCAAGGATCTCGGTGTTCCCATTATTCTTCTCTCCCAGCTGGCAAGACGAAGCGAGCAGCGCAACGAAAAGCGCCCGATGCTTTCCGATCTGCGCGATTCAGGTGCCATTGAGCAGGATGCGGATATGGTTATATTTCTTAACAAAGAAACAGCTTCCGATAAAAATGCGCCTCCCACACAAGGTGATTTTGAGGCGGTGGAATGTATTGTTGCAAAGAACAGACACGGCGCGCAGGGTATATCCAAGCTTGCTTGGTACGGAAGTACCTTCCGTTTCGTTTCTGTTGATGAGGATACGAATGAACCCGATTAAAAGCGTTTCGGCGTTTCTTGAACGTATAGAAAACGGGCGAATTTTAGTGGCGCTTTCCGGCGGAGGAGATTCCGTGTGTCTGCTTTCCGTTCTTAAAGGACTGGGGGCGGATATATGCGCTTTCCATCTTAACCACGGTATAAGAGGAGAAGAAGCGGACAGAGATCAGGACTTTTGCCGCAGGCTATGTGAAAAACTTTCTGTTCCGTTTTATACAAAAAAGGTCGATATTCCCGCACTTTCCAAAGAGTATGGGAAAGGACTTGAAGAAACAGCCCGTGTTGTGAGGTATCAGCTTTTAGAGGATGCCGCAAACGAAACAAAATCCCGTTATATTGCTACTGCTCATAACGGTGATGATAATACAGAGACAGTTATATTTAACCTTGTTCGGGGCTGTGGTGCCGATGGTCTTTGCGGTATTCCCGCAATAAGAGGCAGAATAATAAGACCGCTTCTTAACAGCACCCGTGCAGAGATAGACATATATCTGAAAGAACTTCAATTACAGTACGTAACAGACAGCACCAATTCCGACGAAAGCTATACCCGCAACAAAATAAGACATTCCGTAATGCCGGTATTGCGCAGTATAAATCCTTCTGTCGTTACCGCCGTTTCCCGCTTGTGCGAATCGGTTAAAAACGATAAAAGCTTTTTTGAAGAAGCTCTTTCGGATAGCGAAGATAAATTACCGGCTGACCTGCCGTTATCTTTGTTAACAAGGCAGATATCAAAGCGTTACGAAGCAAAAACGGGTCTTTCTTTGGATTTTTCACATATTAATGAAATAGCCGAAGCTGTAAAAAAACGTATTTGCACCACCTTCGATCTTCCGGGAAAAGTGTGTGTTTACGTTTATTACGGCGGCTATTCTTTTGAAAAACGTATGGTCTCTGCCCAATACCGCATTCCCGTAACAGCGGGAATTACCGAAATTCCGCAAAAAAACACAAAGATTTTTTACGGAAACGAAAATGTTTACAAATTGTCAACATCAGTGGCGGTAGATTGTGGTAAAATAGTTGGCAGTTTGTACGCACGTCCAAGAATGGAAGGGGACCGAATAAAAGTGTTCGGCGTTTCCAAAAGCGTGCGAAAAGAATTTATAAATAAAAAAATACCGCTTTGCGTCCGCAACGATATTCCCGTTATTTGCGATGACGAGGGAATAGTTTACGTCCCATATATCGGTGCAGACGACAGAGTGTTTTCAAATTCAGGGCGGCATATTTTGGGGCTGCTCTGTTCCGAAACGGAGAAGAATAATGAAAAAAAGTAACACCGGTTGGGGATTATTTTGGCTTGTTGCTATAGTAGCCATAATAGTTGCCGCTTTTGTAATGGGCGGAACCGAATCAAGCAAACCGATTAACTACGCGAAGGTAAGCGAGTATTTCCACGATGAGCAAGTAGTGGAATTTACCGTTTCAAAGACAAATAAGCTTACTATGAAGCTTAAAAACGGTGAGACCGTTTCTCATAATCTTCGCGATCTGTCTATATTCTACTATGATTTCAGCGAACTTATAGAAGAACAGCATTCCTCGGGAATTATAAAAACCTTTGAGTATGAGGCTCCCACGCCAACACCGGCATGGCTTAAGTTTATGCCTATAATACTCGTGGTCATCGTTATGATCGTGCTTTGGTGGCTCTTCTTCGCCAGAATGAATTCAAGTAATTCCTCCGGCGGCGGTATGGGCGGTATCGGCAGAATGAACTCTTTCTCCAAATCCCGTGCAAAGCTCGGTTCCGATGAATCCAAAAAGGTTTTGTTCACCGATGTTGCAGGTGCAGACGAGGAAAAAGAAGAACTGCGTGAAGTTGTTGAATTTTTGAAAAACCCCAAAAAGTTCAGTTCTTTGGGTGCAAGAATTCCCAAGGGCGTGCTTTTGGTAGGCGCACCCGGTACAGGTAAGACCTTGTTGGCAAAAGCAGTTGCAGGTGAATCCTCCGTGCCCTTCTATTCTTTGTCAGGTTCCGATTTCGTTGAGCTTTACGTTGGTGTCGGCGCGTCCCGTGTAAGAGATCTGTTTGAGACCGCAAAAAAAACCGCACCTTGTATCATTTTCATCGATGAGATCGATGCTGTAGGCAGACACAGAGGCGCAGGCTGGGGCGGCGGACACGATGAGCGTGAGCAGACGCTTAACCAGTTACTTGTTGAAATGGACGGTTTCGGCGTTAACGATGGTGTTATTGTTATTGCCGCTACCAACAGACCCGATATTTTGGACCCTGCGTTGCTTCGTCCCGGTCGTTTTGACAGACAGGTAACGGTATCATATCCCGATATCAAGGGCCGTACGGAAATACTTGCCGTACACGCAAGAAACAAACCTCTTTCCGATGATGTTGATCTTGAAACCATAGCTAAGTCCACTCCCGGATTTACCGGTGCGGATCTTTCCAACCTGCTTAATGAAGCCGCTCTCCTTGCTGCACGTAAGGGTGAAGCCGTTATCTCTATGGAAGATATCGAAGAGGCTTCCATCAAGGTTATTGTCGGTACTCAAAAGCGTTCCAGAATCATTAAGCCCGAAGAAAAGCGCAAGACCGCTATCCACGAGGCCGGCCACGCTATTATTTCCCGTGTGCTTAATCCCGATGATTTTGTACGTCAGATATCCGTTATTCCCAGCGGCAGCGCTTTGGGTTACACTCTTTCTTTGCCCAAGGAAGACAGATGGAGTGTTTACCGCGGTGAGCTTCAGAATAAGATATCCGAGCTTTTGGGCGGACGTGTTGCGGAGGAGCTTTGCTGTGACGATATTTCCGGCGGTGCTTCCAACGATATTCAGCGTGCTACCGAAATTGCCCGTAAAATGGTTACAACTTACGGTATGAGCGATAAGCTCGGTCCCATCGTATTCGGCACCGGACACGATGAGGTGTTCTTAGGTAAGGATTATTCCACTCAGCGCAATTACTCCGAAGAGATCGCATCCGAAATAGATGCTGAGATCCACCGCATAATTACGGAAGCGCACGATAAGGCTAAAAAGATACTTGCCGAAAATATGGATAAGCTCAATCTTATTGTGGAATATCTTGTGGCTTACGAAATTATGGACGAAGAACAGTTCAACGCCGTTTTTGAAGAAAACTGCAGTTTGGAAATTCTGGAGAAGATGCGGGATGAAAAGACCGAGCGTATCCGTGTTGCAAACGAAAAACGCCGCGAAGAATTGAGAGCAAACGAGGAAAATAAAGAGGATCCCGAGGATTCAGATAAAAACGAAGACGTAATTCCTCACTAATAAATAAAAGTTAAGTGCGTATCTTAAACGGATACGCACTGTCTTTTTGTCGGGGTCCCCAAGAAGCCGCATGGCTTCTTGGGGTGATTGTCGGGGTCCCCAAGAAGCCGCATGGCTTCTTGGGGTGATTATTGAGGATAAATTTCGCAAAAACGGTAAACAATACCATATAAGAAAAGAGGTATTGTTATGAACAAAAAAACTTTATTTACCGCGTCCCTTATTACTGCTTTGGCAATCATTTTTGTAATACTTATTGCAATCGCAATTTTTGGTAATCAACCGGAGGATACTCTTCCGAACAGCGGGGGAGATGAAACAAGCGATAATTCGGTTTTGGATGAAAAAGCCATAGAAAGAGGCTGGGTTATCAACAGCCTGGGATATTCGTATCTGTATTATGACAGAGCGCTTCAGCAGTTTAACGGTACGGTATATACCGGACAGCGTTATGCGGATGTTTTGAACAGCTTTGCAGAGAAAACCGATTGCACAAAAATATTCAGCATTACCGTGCCCACCCAAGCGGAATATCTTGATATTCCCATAGCAGTAATGGCAGAGGATAATTTTTACTGTAATTCACAAAAGGAAGCCGTGTTTGCCTCTTCGCTTGCTATGGATAAGGTAAAAAATATTGATATTTATGACGTTTTGTACGCTCACAAGGATGAATACATCTACTTCCGTACCGATTATAACTGGACAGCGCTGGGTGCGTATTACGCATACAGAGAATTCTGCAAAGCTGCAAATTTACAACCGGTGCCTTTGGAGAATTACGAAACGGTGGAGCTTGATAACTATCTGGGCTGGTTTTATACAGCAACAAAAAGCCAAATGCTTCTTGACAATGCGGATACTATAGTTTATTATCGTATAGAGAAAGAACACCCTTGTTATATCACGTCTTATGAAGATGGATATATGACTCACACTCTCAAATATATCGGTACCGAGATTTCGGCGGCATCGGGATACAATGTATTTGTAGGGGATGAAAAGCCTGTATATAAGTTTGAAACCAGATCCAAAGGCGGTACACTTGCAATAATCGGTGATACATCCGCCCATGCTTTTATTCCGTTTTTACTGCCTCATTATAAAGAGATCACCTTGTACAATCCCAATATGCTGAAGGGCACCGATGATATTGATATAGATTCAGACACGGTTTTGTTTTTGTCTTATGCGACAAATGCAAACAGCTCTGTTTTTTGCGAAAATATTGAAAGGCTGTATAAAAATGAATGATACTACTGTTATATGCGGATACATTTCGGTGTCTGCCGCCATACGCGGCGGCAAACGCCGTATAGACCGCATTATACTTGACACAGAGCGATATAACAAAGTTATGCGCAGTAAGTACCACTATAACGAAAAAAAGCAATACGCCGCTTTAAAAGCAAGCGGCATACAGCTTGATTTCGTTTCACCCGATGAGTTTTTGACTCTTACTTCGGGAGATACTGCAGGCGGAATTGCGGCAGAGGTAGGAGAGCGCAGATTTTGCCGTCCTGAAAAACTGTTGTGCAATAAAAAAGGCTATATCCTGGTTATTGACGGCATAGAAGACCCATACAACTTCGGCTACGTTTTGCGCACCGTATATGCTGCCGGAGCAGACGGTGTTATTTTGCCGGAACGGAATTTCTTTGTATCCTCGGATATTGTAATTCGTTCTTCCGCAGGGGCTTCCGAATATCTTGAGGTAGCTGTTACCGACGATCTGGGTGCTGCTGTTTCCTTGGCTTCCGCCGCAGGATATACAGTTGCCGCCACTGCAAAGAGTGAAAACTCCGTAAGCGTTTACAACACAGTCCTTTCAAGGCCTCTTTGTCTTATATTGGGCGGGGAAAAGCGGGGGATCTCCAAAAATGTTTTGGAAAAAGCGGATATTACTTTAAGTATACCGTACCCCAGAAACTGTCAGTATTCCTTGTCTGCCTCTGCGGCGGCAAATATTATCGCGTTTCAGATAGGCTCAATCATCGCTCCCCCAGACGATTCCGGGAACCTTGCCGATGATGACTGTCTGGGCAATACATAGTTCGGTTTTTATTTCTCTGGTTTCCGTGAATAACGGACCGGATATTTCCACACAAGCAATAAATTCGATATAAAGCTCGTATTTTGTCTGGTTAACACCGCCGGACACAAGCGAGCTTTTTGTTTTTGAAACCACGTTTCCGACAGGAGTCGCTCTTATGGGAATTTCCGGACCCAAGCCGGAGAATGCGTAGCTGTTTAATGCATTTCCCAAAGGTATACCGAAATCCAAATATTTGTATTCCGTAAGCTTTTCTATAATATCAAGGGTGAGTCTGCTTTTTATAAGATTAACGTATTCTGTGTTTATATCAATAAGTGCTATATTTCCGTTTTGATCTTTTTCTATTATCAACACGTCGTCTTTGTTGTAATCCTCGTAGGTGTGTAATATGCGGTTGTTTATCAGCCTGCTTATCTCTCTTACGATCACCTGGTCGCAATAACGGGACGCTACTTCCGGAAAGTGCTTCTCTATACGTATGGTAATAAGAATTATGCTCGCCGCTGTAAACAGGCAAATAATAACAAGAACTATCTTTATCTTTTTCATAAATATCTCTCCCCGGAAAATAATATTAACATTATTACATTTTTATTAATGATTTGTCTTATCGGTATTCCAAGCTCTCTTTCTGGCAAAAATAGATTTGAGCAAAAACGGAGGCAATGAATATGTATAATAAAGTTGAAATATGCGGTGTTAACACATCAAAGCTGCCCATGCTTTCGGACGCTAAAAAGGCAGAATTGTTAAAACGTGCCCACGAGGGTGATTCCTACGCCAGAGATGAACTGATAAACGGAAATTTAAGATTGGTTTTAAGCGTTATCCAATCTTTTGCAGGCAGAGGAGAGAATCCCGATGATCTGTTTCAGGTAGGATGTATCGGACTAATAAAAGCAGTTGATAATTTCGACACCACTTTGGACGTTAAATTTTCTACCTACGCAGTTCCTATGATACTGGGGGAAATAAGAAGATATCTTCGGGATAACAACACCATTCGTGTATCCCGTTCCGTGCGCGATATGGCGTATCGCGCTTTGCAGGCGAAGGAAGCGCTTTCAAACAAGCTTAACCGCGATCCCACTATCGAAGAGATAGCAAAAGAAACGGGCTTTTCGAGAGAAGATATTGTAAATGCGTTGGAAGCCATTGTCGAACCGGTTTCGTTATACGAACCCATATATTCTGACGGCGGGGATTCTTTATACGTTATGGACCAGATCAAGGACACTAAAAATACGGACGAAAGCTGGCTTACGGGAATAGCTCTGACAGAAGCTATAGCTACGCTTAATGAGAGGGAAAAAAGAATACTGCTCTTGCGTTTCTACCGCGGAAAAACTCAAACTGAAGTTTCCGCAGAAATAGGCATTTCCCAAGCACAGGTCAGCCGCCTTGAAAAAGGAGCATTGGAAAAAATAAGAAAACAATTATAAATTTGCCCCAAAAAGTTATCGGATTTTCAGTAACCAAATCACCCCAAGAAGCCTTACGGCTTCTCGGGGACCCCGACAAAAAAGAGTGGACGATTATTGTCCACTCTTAACTGTTTTTATATGGTTTTATTTTACAAAGGGCTCAATAGAAAAACCGGATTTCTTTTCGGAATTGAAAAGACCGAAAGCAAATATCGCAAGAGCGACAAGACCAAACAGCGCATCGATTATGAGCGATTGATAAATGTTTAAGCCGTCAACGGGAGTAGAGAAGGGGAGGCGTATAAAGGATGCGGGGGTGCGCAAAGCAACCGAAAGAGAATAGCCGTACTGATTAAGCACCTGATATGCGGAAATAAGGATACGTGCCGCAGCGTTGAACAAAAGAGAAAATGCGCAAACCGATATAGTGGAAGCAAGGCACTTCTTTTTGCCTATTAACTTTGCAAACAAGAAGGTTATGATAGCGGAAACAAAGCAAAGAAGGGAAAAGCCGTATGTAAAAGCAGTGCCGAAGGAGAGTAGTTTTCCTAAACCGAGCGCAACACCCATAAGCACACCGGTACCGACAACAGCACCGATAAAGGCACCAAGTACGCTTTTAATGCTCTGGCTCTTTGTTGCCTTTTCGGCGGCTTTCTTTTTATTGTTATTAAGGCTTTCGCTTAATGCGCAGCTTTCACAAACAAGGGAAAGTACGCCGTCCGCGTTCATAACCATAATCTTTTTGTGGGCAAATGATGCTCCGCACTTGATACATTTATCGGAGTAAGGAATTTCGTTGGCAATCAGCATATCTGCCGTTGCATCAATAATTTGTCTGAATTCCGTAAGCTCACAACTTGCGGAAACCGTAATTCCGTCTGATTCAACGGTACATATACATTTTGCAAATTCGTTTACTGTTTCGGTTAGCGCCTGTGAAAACTCAAAGGCAAACACGGAATCCTCATCGGTGTTAAAAGGACAGCCGAAAAAGGCGATTTTCTTTCCGTCCTTTTCGCTTATAGCGAGCAGATAATTTCGGTAAATGCCGAAGGCACGCTCGTCCTTTGTGCCGCCGAAAGCAATATTTTTAAGCCCTAAATCTTTTGCAAGAATTTCGGTAGATTTTGTAAGCATTTTAAACCTCTCATAAGTTTATTGTCTCTTATATTTTATCAATAATTTGCACAAAATTGGTTAACAAAATGTTAACATTTTTGTGTTTTGAAAAGTGTTTTGAACATCGTGCCGAAAGAAGCAAAAAATAGGTCGGTTTTTTTATTATTTTTCGCCGTAATTATTGACAAAACCTTAAAAAAACTGTATATTTTACTTGTAAAAATTTTTGTTTTTTCGGAGGTCTGAAATGAGCAATAAATTGCTTGATTTGAAAAATATTTCGGTTTGTTTTGACGATACGGTTATCCTTAAAAATATAAACCTTTATATTTGTGACGGTGAGTTTATTACACTTTTGGGCCCCTCCGGATGCGGCAAGACCACCACGCTTCGTATTATTGCCGGATTTGTTAATCCTGACACCGGCGACGTATTGTTTGAAGGCAAGCGTATCAATGATATTCCTTCTTATAAAAGAGAGATAAACACAATTTTCCAGAAGTACGCTTTGTTTCCTCATCTTAATGTTTACGAGAACATAGCATTCGGTCTTCGCCTTAAAAAAATGCCCGAAAAAGAGATAAAGAACACAGTAGAAGAAATGCTCTCGCTGGTTAACTTAAAGGGCTTTGGAAAAAGAAATATAAACTCTCTTTCCGGCGGTCAGCAGCAGAGAGTTGCCATCGCCCGCGCTCTGGCGGTCCGTCCCCGTGTTTTGCTGTTGGATGAGCCTTTGGGAGCATTGGACCTTAAGCTTCGTAAGGATATGCAGAACGAACTTAAGTCGATACAGCAAAGATTGGGAATTACCTTTATTTACGTTACTCACGATCAGGAAGAAGCCCTCTCTATGTCCGATACCGTTGTGGTTATGGATAACGGTGAGATACAGCAGATCGGCACACCTCTTGATATTTATAACGAGCCGAAAAACGCTTTCGTTGCAGATTTTATCGGCGAAAGTAATATACTTGACGGAAAGATGCTTGATGATTACCGTTGCTTTTTCTCCGGCAAGGAATTCAAATGTCTTGATACAGGCTTTGAAAAGAACGAGCCTGTAGACGTTGTTGTCCGCCCGGAGGATGTTGATGTTGTCCCCGTTGAAGAGGGCATGGTATGCGGTACCGTAACCAACCTTACCTTTAAGGGCGTTCATTACGAAATCATCGTGGATATCGGTAACTTCAAGTGGATGATCCAGACTACCGATTATCAGCCGGTGGGAGCTCATATCGGTCTTAAAATAGATCCCGATGCAATACACGTTATGAAAAAGAGCGAATATTCCGGCAAGTTCGGCGATTACAGCACCTTCTCCGACGAGATCGAAGAAATGTCTATTAACGACGAGGAGCAGGAATAATGAAAAAGAACAATACTCTTGCTCAGCGTTTGCTGGCGGCGCCCCATATTTTATGGTCGGTGCTGTTTATAGTGGCGCCTCTTGCCATTGTTGTTTTTTACGCTTTTACGGATTCATCCTTTAGCTTTTCTTTTTCCAATTTTTCCAAGCTGTTTAACGACGGTACCGTAGAGGTGTTTACGCTTTCTCTGGCGTTTGCTTTTTGCGCCACCTGTATTTGTCTTGTGGTTGCATATCCTTTGGCGTATTTTATTTCAAGAACCAGCAAAAAAACTCAAAACACCTTGGTTATGCTTTCCATGCTTCCGATGTGGATGAATTTTTTGCTTCGTACATACGCTCTCTCCTTTTTAATGGAAGACACAGGCTTTTTGAATAATATTCTTAATTCAATAGGTATTGACGGTGTTTCTCTTATTAACACTCCCGGCGCGGTTATTTTCGGTATGGTATATAATTTCCTGCCTTATATGATCCTGCCTATCCATTCCGTTATATCGAAGATAGATAAAAATGTTATAGAAGCTGCAGAAGATCTGGGCTGCAACCGTTTGCGGGTTATTTCCAGAGTAATAATGCCGCTTAGTCTTCCTGGCATCGTTTCAGGTATAACTATGGTGTTTGTACCCTCTGTCAGCACCTTCTATATTTCTCAGCAGTTGGGACCTACGGATTTCGTTTTGATAGGCGACGTTATCGAAACCTATTTCAAATCCTCTGCCGCATCCTCTTATCATCTCGGATCTGCAATTTCTTTGGTTCTTATGATCCTGATATTTATTTGCATGGCGGTAATGAACCACTTCTCCGATGATGAATCCAAAGGAGGTATAATCGTATGAAGATAGGATCCAAGCTTTATATGGCTCTTGTTTTCCTTCTGTTATATGCTCCCATAGTTGTTTTGATCGTGTTTTCCTTTAACTCTTCAAACAGTATGGCGGTTTTTGAAGGATTTTCACTTAAGTGGTATAAAGAGCTGTTTAATAACGATGCGGCAATATCCGCATTGCTTAATTCTCTTATACTCGCATTTTCTTCCGCAATAATTTCTACGGTTTTAGGCACTGTAGCGGCTGTGGGAATACATAAAATGCGTTCAAAGTACATTAAGTCTGCCGTTATGAACGTAACCAACATCCCTATGATGAATCCGGATATTGTTACCGGTATTTCTATGATGTTGTTGTTTGCTCTCTGCGGTACGCTTATCGGCTTTGGTATTCTGGGCTTCTGGACATTGCTTATCGCTCATATTACGTTTAACATTCCTTACGTAATACTTTCTGTAATGCCCAAACTTAAGCAGATGGACTCGCGTTTGCCCGAAGCGGCAATGGACCTCGGCTGCACTCCTCTTCAGGCGTTCTTTAAGGTAGAGTTCCATGAAATTCTTCCCGGTATCTTTTCGGGATTGCTTATGGCATTCACCTTGTCGCTGGATGATTTTGTTATAAGTTATTTTTGTGCAGGTAACACCTTCCAGACATTGCCTATATTCATTTATTCACAAACCAAAAAGCGCGTAACGCCTGATATGAATGCGTTGTGTGCCATCATCTTTATCACGATCCTTGTTCTGCTGCTTGTTCGTAATTTTGCCACAGACAGACAGCTCGGCAAAAACAGCAGAAGAAAGGCACGTAACTGATTATTTAAAGGAGATAAAGAATTGTCCAAAAAGTTTTTTGCGGTTTTTATCGTTATTACGGCAATTTTGTGTCCGTTTTTATGCGGTTGTTCCGATGGCGAAGAAGAAATTGAATTTTTCGTAACCGAGGACACCGCTTCCATAGATTACTCCAAATACGAAGGGGTTACCCTTAACGTATATAACTGGGGTGAGTATATTTCTGACGGAAGCGACGGTTCTGTGGATATTAACGCGGAATTCACCAAATTGACCGGTATAAAAATTAACTATACCAACTTCACCAGTAACGAAGATATGTATAACAAGATAGTTAACGGCGGCGTTTCCTATGATATTATCATTCCTTCGGATTATATGATCGAAAAGCTAATCAAGGAAGAGCTTGTTCTCCCATTGGATTTTAAAAATATTCCCAATTACAAGTATATTTCTTCCGAGTATAAAGATCTGTATTTCGATCCTCAAAACGCATACAGCGTGCCGTACTGCGTGGGTATGGTTGGACTCATCTATAATATGTCTATCGTAAAAGAAGAGCTGGACAGCTGGAGCGCCTTGTGGAGCGAAAAGTACGACGGTCAGATACTTATGTTCAATAATCCCCGCGATGCATTCGGTGTAGCGCAATTTCTTGAGGGAATAGACATAAATACTCAAAGTGCAGCGGAGTGGGAAATTGCCAAAAACAAGCTTTCCGAGCAAAAGCCTTTTGTAAAGGCATATGTTATGGATGAAATCTATAACAAAATGGAAAGCGGTGCGGCGGCTATCGCTCCTTATTATGCCGGCGATTATTTCAGTATGTACGAGAATAATCCGGATCTCGATTTCGTATATCCTAAAGAAGGCACCAACATATTTGTGGATTCGGTTTGCATTCCCGCAAGCACAAAAAATAAAGAAGCTGCGGAGCTTTACATCAATTTCTTGATGGACCCCAACGTTGCTTTGCAAAACGCATATATGATATGCTACGCTTCTCCCAACGCTGCGGTTGTTGAAAACGAAGAGTATCTTGAGTTTTTGGATGAACTTCATCCCGAAGCGTATGATATTCTTTATATGGATATGAGCGAGTATTACGGCGGGATAGACGTAAGAGGCTATTACTTCCGCGACCTGCCTGACGAAACACTTAATACCATGAACTCTCTCTGGAATAGCCTGAAGATTGAGTCCACAGAAGAAAGTTCAACAGATTTTGTGTATTATTTCTGTGCGGTAGTTATTACGTTTTTGCTTGTAATGTTTATTGTCAATAAGATAAAAAAATACAGACGGGAACACGTTTGATTATAAAAAGGAGATTTGTATGGGCAAGAAGATTTTTTCACTGTTTTTGGCATCTTTAATGTTACTTTCCTTGGGTGCGGGTATGAGCGGTTGTAAAGAAACACCGGCTGATTACAGCGGCGAGGATAGCGGCATAACATTTGTTCTTGACAAAACAGATTTTTCCGTGAATACACTTAACTTGCCTCTTACAAACCAAGATATTGCGCTTTTTGACCGTTTTTATACGATAGACGGGGAAGCCACTGCTTTTGTCGGTGGAGATCATACCGGCAGAACCTTGGTCACAGTTCGTTACAACCCTTCGTATAACGAATTTACCGTTTTGGCTATTGACAATTCGGAAGGCGAAAAAGCAGAAACACTTATTCCCGTAAACGGTTTTGTTGCAAGTATCCCTAACGCTATGCTTGAGGGCTTGAGAGTAAGAGAATCACAGGTTGTCACTGTTATCGGTTACGATACCAAAAAGTGCGAGCGTATGGATTTGGCTTCTTTTATTCCTACAGATTCTGCCCTTGCCCGCCGTATTTATTATGTTGATCCTGTCGAAATTCCTGCTGAAGACCTAATATATTTCGTTTCCGAAGAATTCGGCAAGGATATTACTCTCGGTAACGGTGTGATAGCCGCAAAGCTTGAGAAAAAGAATTCAAACAGCTATTCGGTTTCAAAAATTCTTAGTGAGGGAACTTTGAGCGCAGGAACTTGCGCCATAGTTTTCAACGGAAAATACAACTGCGAATATGCAAAGACAGTTTTAAAGCAAGGAGCCTTTGTAATGCTTTCCGATCTTGATTCCGCAAATTCCGTTTGCCACGAAGCGGCTATAAAACTTAATGATACCGTTTATAAAATCGGCGAAAAACATACCAATGTCTCTCCTGAAGAAGACGGCATATATCTCTATGATTCTGCATATTCCGCAGGCGCCACCCCAAAGAGCGAAAAAGATTTCATCGCAATCGCAGTTAATGACGGCGTAGTTGTTTACACCGGCGAAAAGAACGAGCGATTGGTTATTCCCACCAACACAGGATATGTTTTATTGTTCTGTGGTGACAGCATCTCCTTGGCTGAAAACTATACTATGGGCGATTCTGTCGAAGAAATGCTTATTTTCCCCGAAAACACTCCCGAAAAATTTGTAAAGATAAATAATTACTGCTACTCCTTTGAAAATATAGACATTTTTGTAAAAGATGTTCCCGTGCTTTTTACATCCAACTTTGGAAAAACTACCGGTACTTCCGGCAACGTAGTTGAGATCGCCGTTAAAGACGGAAAGGTTGTATCCGTTACCACCTCTGTTGGAAATACGGAAATTCCCGAAAACGGATACGTTCTTTGTTTTCCCGCTAAAGGCATAAATCTTGCAAACAGTAAGACTGTTAACGCAGGTGACCCCGCACGTGTGGCTTTGGATAAGTGTGAATATAACTTAGAGCAGCTTGATATAAGCGTATTTAACGATGTTCGTTATACAGATTTCCTTGTTATTTACGATAAAAGCAACACTCGCACAGGCACCAACCAGTATGGTTTTGAGATCGGCGTAGATGCGGACGGCAAAATGATCTCCTGCTCCAATTTAGGCAATATGTTGGTTCCTGACGGAGGATTTGTAATATCCGGTCACGGCAAGATGCATGATGCGATCTCCGCTAACTATATTTACGGCGGTTCAGTTAAGCTTTTAAAAGACGAGAAAAAGGTTGTATTTTATTCCACGCCTCTCTCTATACAGACTGACGTAACCGCTGCGCTCAACAACGTCAAGGAAAAGTTTACTCAGGCAGAGCACGCTCTTTACGATATTGATTATCAGTTTATTTCCGCAAAGCTTGACGCTTGCAAAACTTTGATAGAATCTGTTGAATCTTCTGCAAAAGACGGAGATCCCGTAAATGCTGTCAACGCTTTGTACGAGATCACCATCCAGCTTGCAGATCTTGAAGAAGCCATGATCACCGAAAAGGCTGTTGAAGAACGCTCCGTATGGTATCGCTCCAACGTAAAGAGCGATGAAGACGTATTGGCTGTAATCAATAAGTGCGTTGAATACAATATAAACGCCATTTACGTTGAAACATGGTATAACGGAAAGACTATCGGTTCTACCAAAAATCCTCTTATTCAGCATTATACCGCTCAGCACGGCGATTATGATGCTTTGGAAGGTTTTGTCCGTATAGCTCACGAGCACGGAATACAGATCCACGCTTGGGTTGAAAACTTCTTTATCGGTACTACTTCCCAGATGTCCGGCGATCCCGACCACGTAGGACACCACAACGAAGACTGGATACTTTTGGATAAAGACGGAAAGAATTACTATATTTCTCCCGAATACGGCAACTTTGTATTCCTTAATCCTCAAAACCGTGAATGCAGAGATCTCGTTCTCGAAGTTTACCGCGAACTTCTTGAAAATTACGATATCGACGGACTGCATTTGGATTATATACGTTATCCCGAACATAACGGAAATGCGGATTTCGGTTATAACGAAGATACCATAAAGGCATTCCAAAAAGAATACGGATATACGACCGATCCTCATAACTATAAAGCCGGTTCCAAAGAATACAAAGATTGGATCGCCTTCAGACAAAATGTGATCACTACTTTTGTGAAAGAGGTTAACGATCTGGTTAAGGAAGTTAGACCCGAAGTCTGGATAACTGCGGCTTGCTATCCTTCTCTTACCGATGCTCCCAACCAGATTTACCAGTACACTTCCCAGTGGGTTAAGCTTGGCTATATTGACCAGGTATTCTCTATGACCTATTCCAACGGCACAGAGTATGTTAAGAATAATGCGGAAAGCTTTATTAATGCTTGCAAAGATAAGGCTCTTTATTCCACCGGTCTTACGCTGTTCTCGGGCAACTCCGGTGAAGAACTGCTCAGCCAGATAAGAGGTGTTCGTGAAGTTGGCGCAACGGGTCAGGCATTCTTCTCATTAAGTTCCCTTTTGGGCTTTGAAGAATATGAAAATATCATTATAAACCACGCTTACCGCACCAAGGCTGTATCCTTGTTTGATGTTGACGGCGCAGTTCTTGCTTATGCAAACGATCTTTTGGAAAAGTGCGACGGTGTGTACTCACAGCGCACCGAAGGTGAAGAAGAGGTTATCGCAAAGGTTAAAGAACTTCTCACCGAAATAAAGGTTGAAGCAGAAAAACAGGAATATGTTACCGTAGAGGAGCAGAAAGCCCTTCTGGTGTACGCTCTCGAAAGAACCGAGGCAATTCTCGCAGAAGCTGAAAATGCCGGCAGCAGCCTTAAAAACGCCCTTGAGCGCGAGGTAGGGGAGATGGATTATAACCTTTCTATCCTCCACCTTCGTATGGAAGCGAAAACCGCACAGTGATAAAAAATTTGAACGCCTGATACTTTTTCAGGCGTTCAATTAGTAAAGGGAAATTTATGAAAATCACGATAAACGATAATTTAATAAAACATTACCTTCAAAACGTGTATTTTATTAACGGGCACAGCTATGCGGGAAAATCTACAATGGTAAAAATGCTTTCCGAGAGATACGATATGATCCATTGCGGCGAAAATTACCACGATGTTTTTCCCCGTGAAAAGCTTTCCCGCTGGGATCAGCCCGGTCTTTGCTATTTTGAGACAATGAACGGTTGGGAAGAGTGGCTTAATATGACACCGGAACAGCACTATAACTGGATGCAGGCGGTTTCCGAAGAATGTGCGGAAATTGAAATTCTTGAACTTATAAAACTATCTGCAACCGGCAAGAAAATTATTGTAGATACAAATATTTCCCCGGAAATACTACGTAAAATCTCGGATTACGATCACGTGGCAATAATGCTTTGTGACCCTCCGGATATAAGCCATACCCGCTTTTTTGACAGAGAAGACCCGGAAAAGAAGTTTATGTATGAACAAATACAAAAATGTAAAGACCCGGAGGCTACCCTTGCAAATTTCAATTCGTGGGTGTTGTATCATCCGGAAAACGAGACCGACTGGAATAACACGGGCTTTTACACTGTTACACGTTCCGATTTTGAAACAGATACACGTGAAGAAACTTTACAAAAATTGATCAATCATTTTGGTTTGGAGAAATAGATAATGACTATTCACGAAATGCAGAATTTGAACCGTGCCACTATTGATTATGCATCAACAATTATTGTCCCCGGTATGTCTCTTGTTGAACTTCGCAATTTGTGTGAAGCTTATATGCTTTCTCATGGAGCGGATTCTTTTTGGTATTGGGATATAGGCGCTTTTGTTTTCTCCGGTGATAAAACTACGGTTTCTGTATCCGGCCTTGAGTATAAGACAGATGACCGTCTAATTGGGTTTAATGATATTATCACTATTGATCTGAGTCCTCAAAAAAACTATGTTTGGGGCGACTACGCGCGTACATTGATCATAGAAAACGGTAGTATCGTCAAAAATATTGGTAGAATTCAAAACGTTGAATGGCGAAATGGTCTTATCATGGAGGAATACCTGCATGAAAGTATGCTTACTTTTGTAAACGAGAATACAACTTTCGAGGAATTGTTCTATTATATAAACGATCGTATCAAATCTCGTGGATATGTTAACCTTGATTTTCTCGGGAATTTGGGTCATTCTATAGTTAGTGATAAGAAACACCGCGTTTACATCGAAGAAGGCAATACAGAAAAATTATCTGCTGTAGAAGCATTTACCTTTGAACCGCATATTAGCTTGCCGGGGTCCTTATATGGTTTCAAGCGTGAAGACATCTATTCATTTGGCAAAGGTATTATTACTGTACTATAGCAGAACGGAGGACTTAATTATGAACATAGCAGTTTTCGCTTCTCACGGAGGCAGTGATTTACAAGCCATTATCGACGGCTGCAAGAGCAACAAGATAAATGCCGAAGTTGTTGCAGTAATAAGCAATAACGGCGATTCTATGGCATTACGGAGAGCGCTTAACGAGGGAGTTCCGGCATATTATTTGAGCGCGAAAAAATTCGGAAGTGAAGAAACACTTGCCAAAGAAATTCTTGCTGTATTAACGACTCATAAAGTTGATATGATCTTTCTCGCCGGGTATATGAGAATGTTGCATATCACGGTATTGGAAAAATACAACAACAGAATATTTAATATACATCCTGCTCTGCTTCCTAAGTTTGGCGGCAAAGGTATGTATGGAATGAACGTACATACCGCTGTAATTGAAGCCAAGGAAAAGGAAACCGGAGTAACTATTCATCGCGTTAATGCCGAATATGATAGCGGTGAGATCGTCGCTCAGACAAAAGTGCCTGTTTTGGAAAATGATACTCCTGAAATACTGGCTGCAAGAGTTCTTGAAAGAGAACATAGCTTTTTGGTTGAAGTGCTATCCGATATTTCCGACGGTAAGATTTCTTTGGGGTAGAATTCTTGCGAGAACTGGTGAGAAACTTTTAATTAATTTAAAATTGTAAAGGAAAAAATATGAACATTAAACTTGACGGAATAGGAATTATGGTAAAAGATATGCCGACAATGATTCGCTTTTACCGCGATGTGTTGGGATTCGAGATAAAAGAACCCGAGAATACGGGAAATGTTTATTTAATAAAGGACGGGACGTTATTTATGTTGTATCCCCGTGCCGAGTTTGAAATATTTACCGGTAAAGAATTGGGTTATACTGCTAAATTAAACGGACATTTTGAAATTGCATTGAAAGTCGATAACTATGCCGCAGTTGATGTCGCGTATAACGAAATCGTTGCAAAAGGCGGAAAGCCCGTCGTTGCTCCGATAACCTGTCCTTGGGGCCAGAGAACCTGCTATATTGCAGATCCGGAAGATAATCTTGTTGAGATCGGTTCTTTTAATGCCGAATAGTGTTTTGATCATCCTTTGTATATAAAAAGGCGTCCCGTTTGGGACGCCTTAAAAATATGATTTTTAGTCAGATTACATTGCGGAAAGTCTTGCAAGCTGATCTTCGTACTGCTTACGAAGTTCTGCGGGAACGGTATCACCGATCTTTGCATAGAATTCCTTGATGTTTTCGAAGTCTGCAAGCCAGTAATCCTTTTCAACGGTAAGGATGTTTTTGAGCTCGTTGATATCGAACTTTCTGCCTTCTTCGATCTCGTAATCAAGACCTTCGAGGTTGATGTCTTCAGCGTTGGGAACGTAACCGATAGCGGTTTCAACAGCGTCAACCTTGCCTTCGCATCTCTTGAGGATCCATTCGAGAACGCGGAAGTTGTCGCCGAAGCCGGGCCACATAAACTTGCCTTCATCGGTAAGTCTAAACCAGTTAACGTGGAAAATCTTAGGAAGATTGGGGGTAACTTCGCCCATCTTGAGCCAGTGTGCCCAGTAATCGCCCATGTTGTAGCCACAGAAGGGAAGCATAGCCATAGGATCTCTTCTTACTACGCCGACTGCGCCGGAAGCTGCAGCGGTAGTTTCGGAAGCCATGATAGAACCAACGAAGGTACCGTGCTTCCAATCGAAGGACTGGTATACCAGAGGAGCGGTCTTTGCACGACGGCCGCCGAAGATGATAGCGGAAAGGGGAACACCGTCGGGATTATCGAACTCTGCAGAGATGCAGGGGCAGTTCTTTGCGGGAGCGGTGAAACGGGAGTTGGGATGCGCACCCTTTTCGGTGGATTCTTTGCCGTTCCAGGGTTCGCCCTTCCAGTTAACAGCGTCAACGGGAGGATTCTTATCAAGACCTTCCCACCAAACGGTGTTATCAGCATTGTTAAGAACAACGTTGGTAAAGATGGTGCCGCTCATAGTAGAAGCGAGTGCATTGGGGTTGGACTTAACGTTGGTACCGGGAGCAACGCCGAAGAAGCCGTTTTCAGGGTTGCAAGCCCAGAGTCTGCCGTCTTTGCCTACTCTGATCCAAGCGATATCGTCGCCTACGCAGTATACCTTATAACCCTTGTCGGTGTAGGACTTGGGAGGAATAAGCATTGCCAAGTTGGTCTTACCGCAAGCAGAGGGGAATGCAGCTGCAACGTACTTGGTTTCTCCTTCGGGAGTTTCAATACCGAGGATAAGCATGTGTTCAGCCATCCAGCCTTCGTTTCTGCCGAGGTAGGAAGCAATTCTGAGTGCGAAGCACTTTTTGCCGAGAAGAACGTTTCCGCCGTAACCGGAGTTGATGGACATAATGGTGTTGTCCTGAGGGAAGTGAACGATATACTTGTTGTTTTCGTCCATATCAGCTCTTGCGTGGAGACCCTTGATAAAGTCGCCGTTTTCGCCCATAGCTTCAAGAACAGCTGTACCAACTCTGGTCATAATGATCATGTTGAGAACAACGTAGATAGAATCGGTAAGTTCGATACCGTTCTTTGCGAAATCACTGCCTACTACGCTCATGGAGTAGGGAATAACGTACATAGTTCTGCCCTTGTAAGAATTCTTGTAAAGAGCGAGAAGCTTTGCGTACATTTCGTTGGGATCCATCCAGTTATTGGTGGGGCCTGCTTCTTCCTTGGTAGGAGTGCAGATGAAGGTACGGCCTTCTACACGTGCAACGTCGTTAACTGCAGTTCTGTGGAGATAGCAACCGGGAAGCTTTTCCTGATTAAGCTTGAACATTTCGCCGCTTGCGCAAGCTTCTGCGCGAAGTGCTTCGATCTGTTCCTCGGAACCGTCGATAATAACAACATTGTCGGGGTTGCACAGTTCGATCATTTCGTCGAGCCATGCATTGAGTTTTGCATTTTTAGTGTAAGTGCTCATTTTGTTTGCCTCCGTTTATGTTAAAAAATATTTTATCTGAAATAAAACACAGAGTTTTATTATCTGTTTTTTCACCGCGCACATCCGCTTTTAGTCCGGCGTCTTGTATAAAACCCGCAAGCTGCTCTCTGGACAGCCTATCGCCGAAAACGGAGTGTAACGCATTTAAAAGGGTTTTCCGCCGCTGTGCAAATGCGGCTCGCACTACCGCAAAGAATGTGCTTTCGTCTGCCGGAGTGACAGGGGGAGTATCGTAAAGATCAAATCTTATCACAGCCGAATCAACCTTCGGCGGGGGAGAAAAGCTGCCTGATTTTACGGGAAACAACCGCTTTACAGATGCGTAATAATTTACAGAAGCGGTGATCGCGCCGTATTCGCTGTCTCCGCACTTGCTGCAAAGCCTTTGCGCCACTTCCTTTTGAACCATTACGGTAATGGTTCGGAAACCGTGCTTACCTTCCAAAAGCTTCATAAGAATAGGAGTTGTGATGTAGTAGGGAAGATTTGCGCATACGCAGACCGACATCCCTGAAAACTGTTCTTCTATAAGTTTACCCAAGTCTATCTCAAGTATATCCTTGTTTATCAAAAGAAAGTTATCGTATTCAGCAAATTTTTCGTTAAGAATAGGAATAAGCTCTTCGTCTATCTCTATTGCAACAACTTTTTTAGCAACAGAAAGCAGCTGCTTTGTGAGCACACCCAAGCCCGGACCTATTTCGATAACGCCGCATTCGGATGTAATTCCGCTTTCCGCAGCTATACGAGCGGGAATACGGTCCGAAGTAAGAAAGTTCTGCCCGTATTTTTTCTTTTTAACAAAATCGGACATCTGATCTTCCTCCGCACATACATTCCAAATATCTGCAATTTAATAATAGCAGATATATGTGAATTTGTCAATAAAAATACAAAATATTGTATTGTTTTATATGACGAATTATTTTTTATTTTTAAGGTCTGCTGAGTGCATATTGCGTAGTATTACCTCTTTTTTTCTCCAAGAGAAAGCATATTTTGAATATTCTTCGTCATCCATGCTTTCTATAAGTTCCGTTGATACGTTGTCGAGGTATGTATCCGTAAAATAATCTATTGGCGAAAACAATGCTTTTTCGTTCATTGGACACACGTTTTGACATATGTCGCAGCCCCAGCATAAACCTGCATACGTAACTATTTGTTGTTCTTCTTCGGTTAACCGTTTTTTTTGAGATAATCCTGAAAGACATTTTTCCGCCGTTATTCCGTTTGTGGTTATCGCCTTTCCCGGACAATGCTCTGCGCATTTTCCGCAGTTAATACAAGAAATTATTTCTTTTGCTTTATTTTCGGTTTTTAGAGGTGATAAAAATACGCCTATAAATACAAAGCTGCCATACTTTTCGTTGATCAAAAGAGAATTTTTACCTATAACTCCCAAACCGCCGTAAGCGGCGCACAGCTTTTCATTAACCGGCGAATGATCTGCAAATCCGTAAAAATTCACGCCGAACTTTTCTGATAATTCAGGAACGAGCTCTGCAAACAGCATTTTCATATATCCGTGATAATCTTTCACACGGGCGTAGGCGGAAATGCCGTAATTATCTTTAGGAATATTTGTGCTTTTGTAGGGAACCAAAAAAACCACAATGCTGTTTATTTTTTCCTCGGGCAAAAGACGGGGATTGATCACAAGCGCTTCGTCAAATGGGATCACGGCGTATTCGGTTATATTTTTGTTTTTAAATATTTTTTTCACAATACACCTGCTATGTTAAAAAATATGCCGCCGTTATAAAACGGCGGCTTGGAATATCTATTAGTCAGATACGTAGGGAATGAGAGCGAGAGTTCTTGCGCGCTTAACAGCAACAGTAAGCTGTCTCTGATGCTTTGCACAAGTACCGGTAACTCTTCTGGGAAGGATCTTGCTTCTTTCGGAAAGGTTCTTTCTGAACTTGCTAACATCCTTGTAATCAATGTTTTCTATCTTCTCTGCACAGAAAACACAAACCTTCTTCTTTCTGCGGGGACGGAAAGCCTTCTGGGGCTCTCTTGCCTCTGCGGGAGCGGCAGTGTTTGCAGGAGCATTAACATTAACGTTATCCATGGAAAAATTCCTCCTTTTTCAGATTTCAGAACGGCAGCTCGTCATCGGCAGAAAGTTCTTCAAAAGAAGAATCCGCACGGGGAGAGCTGTAAGAAGGTACGCTTCTTGAATAATCTCTTGAACCGTCTGCAGCAGACTTGCGTTCTACAAAAGATACTTCATCAGCGACGACTTCGGTGGCATAGCGCTTGTTGTTGTCTTTATCTGTCCAAGTTCTGGTCTGAAGAGAACCGCAAACAAGCATAGGCATGCCTTTGGTAAAATAACGGGAAACAAATTCGGCAGTCTGACGCCAGCAGACAACGTTGATAAAGTCGGTCTGAGGCTGCTCTCCCGTACGAGTGAACTTTCTGGACACTGCGAGAGAGAAGGTAGAGACCATAACTCCGTTAGGGGTCTGCTTCAATTCGGGATCGGCGGTGATGTTGCCGACGAGAATTACTTTGTTAAATGACATAACTGACCTCCGATTACTGTTCGCACTTTATAATGAGCGAACGAAGAATGCCGTCTGTGATGTTGTAGATACGATCAAGCTCTGCGGGGAAATCGTGAGCAGATGTAAACTTAACAAGCACATAATAACCTTCGGTAAGATCCTCGATGGGGTAAGCAAATCTTCTTACGCCCCATTCGTTAACAGATTCGATAGCACCGTTTTCTGCTATAAGACCTGTGAACTTTTCTACGAGAGATTTTACTGCTTCTTCACCAAGAGTATTGTTTACGATGAAGACGGTTTCGTACAGCGTTTTGTTCTGTTCCATATTAGCACCTCCTTTTGGACTTTAAGGCCCCGAAAAATATCGGAGCAAGGAGAAAACCGAATTGTCGATTTTCTGAAACCGAGTAATTTTATCACATTTTTTCGCTGTTGTCAACAGCTATTTACATATTTTTCTTCAAAAGACGCTTAATTCTCTGGGTGGAATCGAGCAGGGGAGAGATGGAATCGTCATGGTTAAGTGTGTTGATGATCTTCGCCATAAATTTGGAAAGGTCAACTTCAACAAACCAGGGACGCTTTTTGATAGTTTCGGGAATGTAAGAAAGATTGGTTGAATATATCTTTGTAAGTTTGCCTTC
Source organism: Clostridia bacterium (assembly GCA_017399965.1). GTDB lineage: Bacteria > Bacillota > Clostridia > Oscillospirales > CAG-382 > SFLA01. The sequence continues at coordinate 124,125 of JAFQAP010000016.1, forward strand.
TTCGTAAAGCTTATCAAACTTTTCAGGTCCTTCGGTAAAGAAAGCAAAAGTAGCAGCAACGTAAGTGGCGGTAACGTCCTTGGTAGAGGTCTGGCGGATAACGTCCACGATAGATTCACCGGAGGCGATCATATCGTCAACGATAAGAACCTTTTTACCGTTAAGATCGCCGCCGATATATTCATGCTGAACTATGGGGTTCTTACCGTTTACAATGCGGGTATGGTCACGTCTTTTATAGAACATGCCGACGTCAACACCGAGGATGCCTGCGTGATAGATGGCTCTGTCCATAGCGCCGGTATCGGGAGAGATAACAACCATGTTATCTTTGTCGATGCTGTTGCCCTCGTTTGTTATAAACGCTTTGAGCATAGAGTAGCTTGCATAAACGTTTTCAAAGGATGTATTGGGGATGGAATTGTAAATCGTAGGGTCATGTGCGTCAAAAGTAATGATAGTGGATATGCCGAGTCTTTCAAGTTCTTCCAAAGCCATTGCGCAGTCAAGGGATTCGCGGCCCTTTCTCTTGTGCTGGCGGGAGGAGTAAAGAAGAGGCATTACAAGTGTTATGCGGTTTGCTTTTCCGCCGATAGCGCTCACAACGCGCTTGATGTCCTGGAAATGTTCGTCGGGACCCATGTTATGCTGCATACCGAACATATTATAGCAACAGCTGTAGTTGCCTACGTCGGAGAGAATATAGATATCCTTGCTGCGCACGGAGTCGTTTATACGGATCTTACCTTCACCGTTGTTAAAACGAACCTCCTCGATGGGGATGATGTAGCTTTCGGAAGAAGGGTCTTCGCCGCGAAGCTGCTTAATTCTCTCATCTACAAGCCTGCCTTGTTCTTTGCAGTTGCTGAGTACTATTAAGCCGAGTTTTCTTTCAGACATATTCACAATTCCTTTCAAAAAAACAATTTATAAAGGTTTTTAACATAATACGATGTTATTTTACTATATTTTTTTTGAATTGTATATAGTATTTATTAACAAAATCTTCATTTTTGCAAAAAAAAATTAATGCTTATCAACAATTGGTGTGAAAACACATCAATTAGTGTTGACAAACGGTATATATTGTGTTATTATTAGTCGAATAGAACATTTGTTTGGAGGACAAAAATATGGCTACAAACGATAAAAAGCTTGACAGTAAACAGCAAGCGTTGGCAACCGCTCTTGCACAGATAGAAAAACAGTGCGGTAAGGGCTCTATAATGAGACTCGGCGATAATATCGGAATGGAAGTTAAAGCGGTTCCCACAGGCTCCCTTTCTCTGGATATGGCACTTGGCATAGGCGGTGTGCCCAAAGGACGTATTATTGAAATTTACGGTCCCGAATCTTCCGGTAAGACCACTGTTGCTTTACATATAATTTCCGAAGTGCAGAAAGCCGGCGGAGAAGCAGCGTTTATAGATGCTGAGCACGCACTGGACCCCGTATACGCAAAGGCTCTCGGCGTTGATATTAACTCTCTGCTTGTTTCTCAGCCCGATAATGGTGAGCAGGCTTTGGAGATAACCGAAGCTTTGGTACGCAGCGGAGCTATTGAAGTAGTCGTGGTTGACTCGGTTGCAGCTCTTGTTCCCAAGAGCGAAATTGACGGCGATATGGGCGCTGCTCATGTCGGCCTTCACGCCCGTCTTATGTCGCAGGCTTTGAGAAAGCTTTCCGGCGCAATTTCAAAATCCAACTGCATTGTCGTGTTTATAAACCAGCTTCGTGAAAAGGTAGGAGTTGTTTACGGCAACCCCGAAACCACTACAGGCGGACGTGCTCTTAAGTTCTACGCTTCGGTGCGCATAGATATAAGAAAAGCAGAAGCGATAAAATCCGGCGCGGAAATCGTAGGTAACCACGTAAAGTGCAAAGTTGTCAAAAATAAAGTTGCTCCTCCCTTCAGAACCGCAGAGTTCGATATTCTTTACGGAAAGGGAATTTCAAAGGAGAGCGAACTGATCGAGCTCGGTGTTGCTTGCGGAGTTATCGAAAAGAGCGGCAGCTGGTTCTCATATGAGGGAAGCAAGCTTGCACAGGGTAAAGATAATGTCCGTGATATGCTTACCTCCGATAAATCTCTTGCAGCAGAGATTGAAGAAAAGATCCGTGAAAAGAACGTAGGTGCAAGATTTGATCCTTCCGCTGTGGACGGATTTGATGAAGAGGACGGCGAAGAATAATGCTTGTCATCGCCGTACTTGAGAATAAAGAAAAGCGTGAAGTAACGGTAAAATGTTCCGGCGAGAATTATCTTATAACTCAATCGGACTATAACCATTTTGAAATTGAGGAAGGAGATTTTCTCTCCGATGAAAAAACAGAAGCTCTGGAATATGCCGCGAAAAAGCTTTCCTGCATAAAATCGGCATTTTCTATGCTTTCGTACAATGACATGTCTTCCGGTAAACTTAAAAGGAAGCTTACACAAAAGTACGAAAAAGAAATAACGGAAACGGTTATCCAAATGCTTTTGGAAAGAGGATATCTCAACGACGAAGCGTTGGCACACAGATATGCGGAGAGCTTTTATTCTTCCAAAAAATGGGGGCCTGCCCGTATAAGGAATGAGCTTTATGCCCGTGGGTTCAGCTCGTCCGATATTAATAACGCTATTGAGCAGTTTGATAATATTGATCACAGCGAAAATATCAGAGCTTTATTGGAAGCTAAATATTCAAAATCGCAATTATCGGATAGAGATACCGCACGTAAGGCGGCGGCTTATCTCTATCGTCAGGGATACGAATCCTCTGACATATACGAAATTATAAATATGATTTATCAGGAGTAACCCAAATGCCCATCAAAGTAGGTTTTGTTTCTCTCGGCTGCCCCAAAAATCTCGTTAATACCGAAAATATGCTTGCAATATTGGCACAAAACGGTTTTGAGATAGTTGCAGAAGATGTTGAAGCGGATGTAATTGTTATAAATACCTGCGCGTTTATTGAAAGTGCAAAGAAAGAAGCTATCGATAACATTCTTGACGTAGCTTGGCTTAAAGAAAACCACACCCTCAAAGGTATCGTTGTTACCGGATGCCTGCCTGAGCGGTATAAAGAAGAGATACTTAAAGAAATGCCAGAGGTTGACTGTATTCTCGGTACCGGCTCCTTCGGCAATATTTGCGAAGCGGTAAAGGCTGCTTATGAAGGAAGAAAGTACTCTTCCTTCGAAGATAAGAACACCTGCAACTTAGGCGGTGAGCGTGTTATTACAACTCCCGAATATTTTGCTTATCTGCAGATCGCAGAAGGTTGCGATAACCACTGTACTTATTGCGTAATTCCCGGTATAAGAGGCCGCTTCAGGAGCAGACCTATGTCCGATATACTTGAGGAAGCGCAAAACCTTGCAGATCTCGGCGTAAAAGAACTGTGCCTTATTGCGCAGGATACCACCAGATACGGTGAAGATCTTTACGGTGTTTATTCTCTTGATTCCCTCATTCACGAAATTTCCCTGATCGAAGGTATTGAATGGATAAGAGTTATGTATTGCTATCCTGATAGAATTACCGACGGTCTTATCAATGAATTTGCAACCAATCCCAAGCTGGTTAAGTATATAGATATGCCTATTCAGCATATCTCTACTCCTGTTCTCAAGCGTATGAATCGCAGGGACACAGAGGAATCCATACGCAATGTTGTTAAAAAACTCAGAGATGCCGTTCCCGGTATGTATATAAGAACTACAGTTATTACCGGCTTCCCCGGCGAGACGGATTCGGATTTTGATAAGCTTCTCTCATTCATAAAAGAAATTCGTTTTGAACGTCTCGGCGCTTTCATTTATTCAAGAGAAGAAGGAACCCCGGCATACGATATGCCCGATCAGGTTCCCGAAAAGCTGAAAAGACGCAGATATGATGCTATTATGCGTGAACAAAGGCGTATTCACGATTCTATCAACAAAAACAGTGTAGGCAAGATCATACGGGTTATTAACGAAGGTTATGATCAGGTTGCCGAAAGCTATTACGGACGTTCCTTTGCAGATGCGCCCGAAATAGACGGAAAGTTATATTATTCTTCTCCCCGCCGTCTCAGAGAGGGAGAATTCGTTGACGTATTGGTAAACGAAGTTCTTGATTATGATCTCACCGGACGTGTTGTAAAGTAAGAGGTTTGATAAATGAAGTTTAATACCCCAAACAAACTTACTATTTTCAGAATAGTGCTCATACCGTTCTTTATGGTCTTTCTGCTTTACAATATCTTTGGCGGTGAAAAAGAGATGTTGTGCAGGATAGTTTCTGCCGCTATATTTATAATAGCTTCGGTTACGGATTTTCTGGACGGGTACCTTGCCCGTAAGAACGGTCAGATCACCAATTTCGGAAAATTTATGGATCCTTTGGCAGATAAATTTCTCATTTTCGGAGCTATCGTTGCGATACTTGCATCTGATTTTGCAATTTCCGATGGCAGCATAATCTCCCAAGAGGTATTGCACCAAGCCTTCCTTTGGTCGGGCATTATAGTTATATTCAGAGAACTTGCCGTTACTTCCATGCGCCTTGTCGTAAACAACGCATCCGGCATTGTTGTTTCTGCAAATATGCTCGGAAAGATCAAAACCAATACACAGATAGTTTGTGTTTGCTGTATAATTCTCGAGCCTATTCTTTTACCGTTTTGCGGTAATTTGATATCTTTTATTTCCTGCATTGTCATGACCGTATTCACACTTTGGTCAGGACTCTCATATCTTAAGGCGTATTGGCCCTATATAAAATCTGACAGTTAAAGAGGCATTCTATGAAGCTTTATAACTCACTTACACGAACAAAAGATGAATTCCGGACTCACGTTCCGGGAAAAGTATCTATGTATACCTGCGGTCCTACCGTTTATCATTTTGCCCATATCGGAAATCTTCGTTCCTATATAATGGAAGATGTGCTTGAAAAGTATCTGGCTTATTCGGGCTATGACGTTACCAGAACCATGAATATCACCGATGTTGGACACCTCACTTCGGACGGTGATACCGGCGATGATAAAATGATAAAAAGCGCACAGCGGGAGCATAAATCTGTTATGGAGATTGCACGTTTTTATACGGATGCTTTCTTTTCCGATTGTGAAAAGCTTAATATCAAAAAGCCGGAATACGTTGTTCCTGCCACCGATTGTATAGAAGATTTTATAAACATGGTTTCAAAGCTGCTTGCAGAAGGCTATGCCTATGAAGCAGGCGGAAACGTTTATTTCGATACTTCCAAGCTTGAAAATTACTATGTTTTCAACAAGCACGATGCCGATAATCTTGAAGAAGGTGTTAGAGAGGGCGTAGGTGTTGACAGCAATAAAAAAACAAAGACAGACTTTGTTTTGTGGTTTACCAAATCAAAATTTGAAGATCAGGAATTAAAGTGGGACAGCCCCTGGGGTTACGGTTATCCCGGCTGGCATATTGAATGCTCCGCTATATCCGTTAAAACCTTGGGTGAATATCTTGATATTCACTGCGGAGGTATCGATAACGCTTTTCCTCACCACACCAACGAGATCGCCCAGAGCGAAGCTTATTTGGGACATCCCTGGTGCAAGCATTGGTTCCACGTTCTTCACCTTAATACTGCAAACGGCAAGATGAGCAAATCCTCCGGCAAAGCTCTTACGCTTTCATTGCTTGAGGAAAACGGATATGATCCTCTTGTGTACCGTTTCTTCTGTCTGCAATCCCACTACCGTAAAAACCTTGTTTTCTCTTGGGAAGGTCTTGATAATGCCGTTATCGCATACAACAAGTTGGTTGCAAAGATCGCATCTTTGAATCCTGTAGGCGAAGTGGACGAAAACGATTTCAACGCTGTCAAAGCAGGCTTTGTAGCCGCTATGGACAATGATCTTAACACTTCTTTGGCTATAACCGCAGTATATGATGCGTTAAAGGCAAAAGTTTCCGATTCAACAAAGATCGCACTCATAAAGGATTATGAAAAGGTTCTTTCTCTCGGCTTGATGAATGCTGTTGAAAAATATAAAGATGATCTTAAAAAGCAGGCGGAAGCGGAGGAAGCTTCCGTAAGCGATGAAGATAAGCCTATTATCGAGCTTGTAAACAAGCGTGCCGAGGCTAAAAAGGCAAAGAATTTTGCCCTTGCCGACAGTATACGCGATCAGTTAAAGGATATGGGAATAGTCGTTGAGGATACCTCTCAAGGACCTAAGTGGAAGCGCATATGAATGTAAATGAATACAGCCCTCTTGCGCTTGCTTATCTTGGTGATGCGTATTACGAACTTTTGGTGCGCGCCCATTTGCTGGAGCTGGGAAATATGCCTACGTCCGAACTTAACAAACGGGCCAAGGAATACGTTACCGCTGTTAAGCAAAGCGGTATGGTGGATATGTTGCTACCCCATTTAAACGAAACCGAGCTTGCCGCATATAAAAGGGGTAGAAATGCACATTCCGCACACACGCCCAAAAGTGCGGCAGCCGTTCAGTACAGACGTGCTACCGGCCTTGAAAGTTTGTTCGGCTATCTATACGTTAAGGGTGAAACCGAGCGTGCTACGGAACTGTTCAATTTGTTGGTTTTAGGAGGAAATGGAAATGTTTGACCTCACCGAAAACGAAAGAAATGTCTATGAGTTTATACAGGAGAAGATTACATACGATGGATACGCACCTTCTGTCCGCGATATCGGTGCGGCTTTAGGCATTCGCTCCACTTCCACTGTACACGCTTATATGCGTCGTTTGGAAGAAAAGGGGTATATCCAGAAAGAACAGGGAAAAAGCCGTGCTGTCAAAATAGAGCGCAAAGGTGAGCCTGATAAAATGCTTCGTGTTCCCATTTTGGGAAAAGTAGCCGCAGGTGTGCCTATTACTGCCATACAAACTTGTGAAGGGTACGTGGATTATCCTGCCAGTATGTCCCGTGGCAACGGCAATTTATTTGCTTTGCGCGTCGAGGGCGAAAGTATGATAAACGCCGGCATTCTTGACGGCGATATAGTTATCGTTGAAAATCGCCGCTATGCGGAGGACGGCGAGATAGTTGTGGCTTTAATAGACGATGAAGCAACCGTGAAACGCTTTTTCCGCGAAAAAAACAGAGTAAGGCTTCAGCCGGAGAATTCCAAAATGAAGCCTATCTACACTACAGACGTAGTAGTTTTGGGTGTAGTAATTGCAAATTTCAGATTTTATTAATTTTGTTATTGACAAACGCCCGATAATGTGGTATTCTTATCGGGCGGTCTGAATGATCCATTAGCTCAGCCGGTAGAGCACATGACTTTTAATCATGGTGTCCGGAGTTCGATTCTCCGATGGATCACCACACAGGTGCCGAACGGTGTTCGGCACCTGCTTTTTATTTTTTAAAAGGTGTCTGAAATGTATTCAAAAAAAGCAAAAATTACACAAGCGGTGTTCGAAGCGTTGTTACCTGTATGTTTCACGCTTATTTCTTCCTTTAATCTCGATATAAATGTTGTGTATCTTTTTGCTCTTTTTATATTATTTTATTGTGTTCCTTTTTTTTACACATCTTATAAACTTCGCCACGGTGCGGACGATACGATAAAATCCTGTGTTATTCATGATCTGCTGTTTGTCTTTTTGCCGTTTTCGGTTTCCGCAGTGCTTACAGATGTTGCCGTATCTGTTTTTTCCGGCGGACAGAGCTGGACCGGAATGGCGTCTTTGATTTTTGTTATCGCATCCGTTATAATTACATTAATATTTTGGCTAAAATATTTATTAGACAAAAAATTCAATAACCGCCCTTAGCTCAGCCCGGATAGAGTACCGGATTCCGATTCCGATGGTCGAGGGTTCGAATCCCCCAGGGCGGGCCAAAAAGAAACGACAATTTTCTTTCAGAAGATCGTCGTTTCTTTTTGTTCTCTTCGATCTTATCTTTTAGTTCTTCTCTCTTCTCTCAAATTGTCGTTTCCGGATACAAGATAAGAGGGAAGAGATGGAAGAAAAGGTGGGTATTGGATCACGCTTCTGAAAAGAACAAATCTGATAGAATATAACTTTGATGGACTCCTATCTCTTGCTGAAGAAATTAAGAGAATGCTGATCGTATCCTTAAATACCGCAAAGGAGAACGCAAAATGATATACATAAAAGCGTTGCTTTTATTTTTTGTTCGTGTTATAATCTGCGTGAGGTGGTATTTGTGGAAAAGATCTGGACAGAAATGTATGAAGCCGCAAAGGCTGTGCTGAATGAACGCAGAATATCCGAATACGTTACCTGTGGGGAAGTGGCTGCTGCAATATGTTCAAAATCCGGCAGGATATATACAGGCGTGTGCGTAGATACCTGTTCCACTCTCGGCATCTGCGCAGAAAGAAACGCCATCTTTAATATGATCACCAATGGCGAACAAGAAATTGACAAGGTGATCTGTATCCTTCCCGATGGTTCCAACGGGGCGCCCTGTGGTGCCTGCCGTGAACTTATGGTTCAGCTAATGGCGGGAAAGTATTATGATATTGAAATTATGCTTGATTATTCTGCTTCCCGTATTGTTAAGCTTGGTGAAATAACTCCCGAATGGTGGATAAAATAAAATTTGAGGGTGCAATAATATGATTAGATTTAAATGTATCTCCGCGTTGGAAAAATGTTTTTGGGATGAAGATATAAACCAAAAGAAAGAATATCTTAACGCAAGTGTGCTTAAAAACGACAAGCTATCGTTTCAAATATGCTTTTCTTCGGACGAAGAAGTTCCCGGTGGGAAATTAGTTTGCAATACTGTGGTGGAATCAGAAATATCTGATTACGTGCGCCTTTCTTCTGTTCATCATGTTCCATCTTTAATGCCTGTATTCAGGGAATGGAACGATGATAACTATCTCCGGAAGGAACCCGGATTATATCCCGATCTTCTTATTCCTTTATCTGACAATCCTAATATTTACGTTGCTTCCAAACAGCTGAATTCACTTTGGGTGGATATTGACGTTCCCTCAGATGCAGTTAGCGGCGAATACGATGTTACCGTTAAATTTAAAAAGACTGACGGGGAAGAGGTTGGAGCTTGTAAGTTTACTGTTAAAATTTGTAACGCAGTTCTCCCCAAACAAAAGCTTATCTATACTCAATGGTTCCATAGCGATTGCCTTGCCAATTATTATAATGTAGATGTTTTTTCGGAAAAATACTGGGAGATAGTAAGAAACTTTATTCGCACTGCTGTTGAAAACGGCATCAATATGATACTCACGCCTGTGTTTACTCCGGCTTTGGATACTGCAGTTGGGCACGAAAGGCTTACCGTTCAACTTGTTCAGATAAAGAAAGTAAACGATAATTATTATTTTGACTTTTCTTTGCTTGAAAAATGGATAGACCTATGCTCTTCTGAAGGTATTGAGTATTTTGAAATAGCGCACTTTTTCACACAATGGGGCGCCGCTCATGCACCAAAGATCGTAGCTGAAATTGACGGAAAAACACAAAAAATATTCGGTTGGGAAACAGATGCCTGCTGTACTGAATACGTGGACTTCCTGAACCAATTTATCAAGGAACTGCGCGCTTTTCTATCTTTGAAAAATATTGAAGATAAGTGTGTTTTTCATATTTCGGACGAACCGTCTGCGGCACAGCTTGAAAGCTATAAAAACGCTAAGAATACAGTTGCCAAAGCACTTAGCGGATGCAAGATAATAGATGCGCTTTCCAACTACGAATTTTATTCTTCCGGTGTTGTCGATAATCCTGTAGTGGCAACAGACCATATTCAGCCTTTTATCGATAACAACGTCGAAAACCTATGGACATATTATTGCTGTGGTGAGTGCGTTAACGTATCCAACAGGTTTTTATCTATGCCTTCCGCCCGTAACAGAATTATCGGTCTACAGATGTTCAGATACAATATAAAGGGCTTTTTGCACTGGGGGTATAACTTTTATAACAACCAATATTCAATAGCACCAATCGACCCTTATCGCACTACGGACGGGGAATTCTTTGCACCCTCCGGAGACACCTTCAGCGTTTACCCTGCGCCCGGGGGCAAGGCTTATGAAACGATACATCTGTGCGTATTTACTCAGGCTTTACGTGATATTCGCGCCCTTGAAGCGTTGGCAGATAAGATCGGCAGAGATGCGGTAAACCAAATTATAGATTCAAAAGCGGGATATCTTTTGACCTTCAGCGAATATCCCAAAAACGATGAGTTTATTTTGGAACTGCGTGAACAGGTTAATAAGTTATTGTGATCAAAAAAATCTCTTGGTTTGAAGCCAAGAGATTTTTTAAATAATCAATTTGTTCGAAAAGGCAAAAGTAACGTATCAATAATTTCATCTTTCATATCACCGTCATATAACGCAATGCGGGATTTATTATCCCAAATGACAGAGATCGTTAAAGACAGCACAGTGTTGCCATCTTCCTCAACAGCATTGAATTCCCATCCGTAATTGTCGCAAATTACGTTTATCAGCAAAAGATTAAGGTATTGCGCTCCATATTCGCAAAGCATATCCAGTTTTTCTTTGTTTTTATATACATCTGCAAGATTTGCTGCAAATCCCGTGCCGGAACAACTCATTTTTATCACCGTGTCGGTCTCCAGCATTTCTCTTTCCAGGATAATATCTTTAATACCGGGTGTAAAGGAAATTAGGCACACGGCCATAGCGGATAACGCCATATACAAATCGTGTACGTTGATATCGGCGAAGATAGTTATTGAATCCGAAATGTAATTCACATTTATTCCTGCCAAAGCGTAAGTGGCTTGTTTGGCGAATAAAGCCAAAGGTGCCGACGTTTCTCTTCGCTCGTTTCCTTCAATATATAGTCCTTCAAAAATTCCCGCCAATCTGTCCATTCGTTTTCTTGTAATAAGCGGATGGGGTTCTGCGGAATCCGGCAGGGAAGATGCAACGGAAGCATAATTGGAGTAACGAACATCAAACAGCTCTCTTATGCGTTTATGTGCCGCAGCGTTAAACCTGCTTATCCTGAAAATAAAGCAATCGTCTTTTCTTTTACAAAATCCGTTTGTAGGCTCGTCCAGTAAAAATGTGAGATACATATATTCGCCCGGCTTTAAACGCTTAAGACGGCTGAATTCCTGCTTGGATAAGTAATATCTAACAGATGCACCTTTTCTGATATGAAACATAAGGCTATCAGTAGCTTTATTCTTCCAAACGATTTTCAAATCATTGTCCGCGATAACGGAAGGGGTATCCAGATTCGTAAAGTACGGTGAATATTTTTCGGGAATTTGCATAAAATCGTCTGCCTGTCCTTCTTATAAAATAAAAGTTAAGCGGCTCCGTATGGAGCCGCTATGTATTGCTTAGTGAGTGATAACTCTTTCGGTGTCCTTATCAAAGAAGTGGATATGAGTAGTGTCAATAGCAACTTTGATAGTATCGCCGGGTTTAGCCTGAGAACGGCTGGAAACACGAGAGATAACATTGGTTTCTTCACCGATCTTGAGGTAAAGATAAATTTCAGCGCCCATAAGTTCGGTAAATTCAACGTAAGCGTCGATAATAGAATCAGAGAACTTTTCAAGGAAGATAGGCTCGTCGTGGATAAGTTCGGGACGAAGCGCTGCAATAACTTCCTTGCCAACGTATTCCTGAAGTGCGGGAACGTTAGCCTTGTCTTCGGGAACCTTGAATTCGGAGTCTTCAAAGTCAAAGTAAAGACCGTCGTCCTTCTTAACGAGTTTACCGTTAATGAAGTTCATCTGAGGAGTTCCGATGAATCCTGCAACGAAGATGTTTACGGGCTTATCGTAGAGGTTCTGAGGAGTATCAACCTGCTGGATTACGCCGTCCTTCATAACAACGATTCTGGTAGCCATGGTCATAGCTTCTACCTGGTCGTGGGTAACGTAGATGAATGTGGTCTGGAGTCTCTGGTGGATCTTGGTAAGCTCAGTTCTCATTGCTGCACGAAGCTTAGCGTCCAAGTTGGAGAGAGGTTCGTCAAGAAGGAATACCTTAGGCTCACGAACTATACAACGACCGAGAGCAACACGCTGTTTCTGACCGCCGGACAAAGCCTTGGGCTTTCTGTCGAGAAGGTGGCTTATGTCGAGGATACGAGCAGCTTCTTCAACTCTCTTTTTGATTTCTTCTTTTCTTACCTTACGGAGCTTAAGTCCGAATGCCATATTTTCAAATACGGACATGTGGGGATACAGAGCATAGTTCTGGAAAACCATGGCGATATCTCTGTCCTTAGGAGCTACATCGTTAACCAGCTTGTTCTCAATGAAGAGTTCACCTTCTGTGATTTCTTCAAGACCTGCGATCATACGAAGAGTCGTGGTTTTACCGCAACCGGAAGGACCAACAAGGATAATAAATTCCTTATCCTTGATTTCGAGAGAGAAATCGTTTACAGCGGTAACTCCGCCGGGATATCTCTTATAAATATGTTTGAATAATACGCTTGCCATTTAGAACCTCCTGAGGGTGGCATTGTGCCTCTTTAATTTCTTTTGATATAATACCAAAAAAATATGAAATATGTAAGTGATTAAATACCCAAAATTTATGCCCCGTCTTTATACATTTTGCATAATAGTTTCACAAATATAAGGTATTTAACGGGTTACAGCCCCTTTTAATACGTTAATTTCGCATTCTTCCAGAAATCTCCATTCTCCGATTTCCAGATCCGTGCAGCCGATTCCCGCAAAATCTGTTCGCTCCAGTTCTCTGACCTGATTGTGGAGAACCAAAAAGATACGCTTTATTAAATGGAACTTTCCTTCACATACTTTTATATCATAAGTATGCTCGTCAACAGCGGTAATTTCTGCAGGCAGGGAAGTATCCCCCTCATCCAGTTGCATGCCCCGGGCTGCTTTTGCAATATCTTCTTTGGAAACCGGAAATTTTGTAACAGCACGGTAGGTTTTTACTACTTTATTTTTAGGTAATAAAAGCTTGTGGGAAAGTTCACCGTCGTTAGTTATTATAAGAACACCGGTTGTGTTCATATCAAGTCTTCCCACAGTGAACAGACCAAGGTTTAGATAATTTTTCGGCAGCAGTTCAAAAACGGTGGGGTATCTTCCGTCTTCTGCGGCACATACGTAACCTTGAGGCTTGTTGATAAGGATGTACATATGTTTGGCGTATACTATTTCTTCGCCGTCGAGACACAAAACGTCATTTTGAGTTATTTTCTTATCAACGGCTTTTATAACTGAACCATTTAAGGTAATTCTTCCGTTACGCGCCGCCCGTGCGCAATCTTTTCTTGACATAAGCCCCATAGCAGAAACTATTTTGTCAATTCTTTCATTATAAACTTCAGACATTATTTAATTACCGTCCTTTGAAAATCCGTGAACAAATCCGTTGTTGTCCACGCCGCATATATCTCCTGCAATGATTTTATTTTTGTAAATGATTATTGAAGCCAACACGGTACCCTCGTAATTATCGTAATTTGTAACGCGGTACGTGTATCGTGTAGCGGTTTTACCTCTGTATTTTCTTAAGTTTAATCCCTGAGAACGCTGGATATCGTTATATTTTGTGTAAACGCTGTCGAATTCCGTAGGAATCTCCACATCTTCCACTTCAACGGGGGTAGGATCTATCTCGTATCCAAAGCCCTTTAAAAATTCAATCCTGTCTTCTTCGGTTTTTATACCCGAGTAATTTGCGCTTGCAGCAGCCGCAAAGGTTGAAGCGTCATATTCGGGTATTACTGTTATAACAGTAACAAGAACTGCGGCGGAAAGCACCAAAGCAGCAAAAAACTTAATATTCGTCGCTTTAAGAGTGTAAATAAACATAACTTTTCTCCTTAATATTTTTATTCCTTATAATCATATTAAGGAGAATTATTATTTATTCTGCAAAGCCGCCATATTCTTCTTCAAGCGAGAATTGTTCTTCCATTATGGATAACTGCTCGTCTTCAAGAGCGGTTTTGGAATCATATATAGCAGCCAAAAGCTCATAGTTTGCAGGATTGTCCTGTTCTTGCTTTGTAAGCTCTTCCAATTCCGTTTCAATTTCTGCGCTGCGCTTTTCAAGCTGTGTAAGACGGCGTTCTATAGCACGCTTTCGGTTTTTGTCCTTTTTTACCTGCTCGTAGTTCTGCTTTCTTTCGGATACTGTTGAAAAGATAGCGCCTTTTTCGTTGGTTTCGGCAAGCAAATTTTTTCCTTCTATATATTTATCGTATCCGCACTTGTGGAAGGAATATCCATTATTTGCGGTAAGCTCCAATATTCTGTCTGCCAGCGCGGAAATAAAATATCTGTCGTGAGAAACAGCAATAACAGTACCGTCATACTCGCGCAGAGCGTTTTCGAGCATTTCTTTTGATGCCATATCAAGATGGTTGGTGGGTTCGTCAAGTATGAGCAGGGAAACACCGGTCATTATCATCTTACAGATGGAAAGTCTGGCTTTTTCTCCTCCGCTCAATACAGAAACACTTTTGAAAACGTCATCGCCTATAAATCCGAACTTCGCAAGTTCGGTTCTGACCTGTGTTGCGGTAAGATTGGTATATTCGCTCCACAATTCTTCAAGCACCGTGGAGGATTCATCCAGTAATTGCTGTTCCTGATCATAATATCCTATCTTCTGGTTATATCCAAGCTCAAACACGCCGGAATCGGCATATTCTCTGCCGGTGAGGATCTTGATAAGCGTGGATTTTCCGGTGCCGTTTTCACCCAGAACAAACAGTCTGTCGCCGTGCTTTACCTCAAAGGATAAATTATTAAACAGTTTATGACCGGGAAAACTCTTCGAAAGCCCTCTAACAGACAAAACGTCAAAACTCTTGGAGTTTGTGGAAGATAAAGAAAACTTTATAGACTTGGGCTTATCCTGCGGACGCTCTATCTTTACCATCCTGTCAATGGCTTTCTGTCTGCTTTCTGCGGCAATGATATTTTTTTCTCTGTTCCAGCGTCTTTGCTGTTCTATAAACGCTTCCAGACGTTTTATTTCCTTTTGCTGCAAAAGATAAGCTTTCATTCGGTCTTCGCGAAGCTTGTCTTTTTTCTCGCGGAATACAGAGTACGAGCCGTCAAAAATAGCGGAAACGCCGTTTTCCAGCTCTAACGTGCGGTTGGTTACTCGGTCAAGGAAATATCTGTCGTGAGAAACAATGAGAAAGGTTTTTTTGGATTGCTTGACAAAGCCTTCTAACCATTCTATAGCGGAAATGTCGAGGTGATTTGTAGGCTCATCCAACAGTATGAGGTCGGGCTCTCTCAAAAGCAGGGTAACCAGATTTAATCTTGTTTTCTGTCCGCCGCTGAGCAGTCTTGCGGGACGGGAAAGCTCTTCTCCGCTGAAACCGAAACGGTTCAGCATAGCGTTCGTGCGCTGTTTATAGTCATATCCGCCGCGGGAAGAGAAAACATCTGATAACGCCGCGTATTCTTTTATAACGTGTTCTTTCCCCGAATGGAGTTCAGCAGTAAGCTTTTCCAGTCTTTTTTCCATTTCGGAAAGCTGCGCAAAAGCCGATACAGCGACCTCGAAAATGGTTTCATCGCCAAAATCATTTTCGCTTTGCTGCTTTAAAATTCCGATACTGGTATCTTTTGAAATATATACGTTTCCCGAAGTTGGGGTGAGCGTACCGCAGATTATGGAAAACAGAGATGTTTTTCCCGCACCGTTGACACCGGCAACACCGATCTTATCACCTTTATTAACAGTAAAAGAGACCGAAGTCAATATATCTACGATTCCGTATGATAATTTAATATCTCTGACATCAAGAACCGCCATGAGCATCTCCTAATAAAAAATGAAAATATTTGAAAGAATTATAAATAACAGCGATACCGCTAAGAGAGAAGCGTTGGTAATAAAAAGACTTTTGTTAAACTTTTTGATAAATGCAACAATGGTATATATCGTTCCGGTTAACAATGCAGGAACTGTGAGTATCTGAACCAGCCAAAAATACAAAACTCCCATTTCGTACTGTGTTCCTGTACCGAAAGTTATCTGTTCTATAAGCGTCGGCGCAAAAACAAATATATTTAATAAAACAGCGTAGAGCAGTAAAACAAGAGTGATTATATCAAAAGCGTTTGGTTTTCTTTTCATATTAAGCTCCGTTTGTGAGTTGAGTTGTTTATATCTTATCATATTTAACCGTATTTGTCAAAAGGAAAAGAAATGTTGACAAAATGCATTTGATCTGTTAGAATATTTGTGTCGGATTGCAGCCTCAACCCGATCTGCCTACTATGTTGAAAGGATGGTGTTACCGTTGAAAAAACGCAAAGGTATTATATTGATTTCAGCTATATGTTTATGTGTTTTGCTCTTGATTATTGGAGTAGTGGTTGTTAAAAAGATTTTTTTCGATGCAGACACGTTAACATTCACGCCCGAAAGTGATATTGGTGTTAATTACAACAATTATGTTGCCGGCAACGGAGCACTTGATTACAGATACGGGAAGTTTGCCTGGCGTAACGGAAATGATTTGACGGTTGTTGATGACGCCGGCACAGTATCTACCCGGTGGTGGGGTAATTATAGTTTTCAGCTGTATAAGGACGGTATCGTTTATCTGCAATTCCACGAATTAATGATAACTGATGAAAATAACGAATCACTCACTGTTGCAAAAAACGTAACTGAGTTTATGGTTTTTGAAAACAGTATTTTATATTCATCTGAAAACGGCGATGTCGAATGCTTGTACTTGTACGATCTTGAAACGATGACACATACAAAGCTGATCACGGCTGATGAAGTGGTCGTTTTTTGCGCAAGCAATGACAAAATCTATGTTTTGACTTTGGCAGACGGAGGTGCGTTATCCAAAGGAACACTTACCGTTTTTGAGGACGGCGTTAACGTCGGCAGTTCGGAATTTCATATAACAAGTTATCCTTTTTATTTTATGGTCGTTGATGAAACTATGGTCTATGAAAAAGATAATGCTTTAATGTTCTATGACCTGAATAGCGGGAAAACGCAAGAGGTCAAAATATCCGACCGAACGACAGTAGATAATTTTGTGTATATTTTAAACGACAGATACGCTTTTGTCTCGTATCAAGCGTTGAAATATAACGGGTCGCTTACATCAACTGCCGAATCTGAATTCAACGGTTTGTGGATGATCGATTTGTCAACCATGCAAAAAGAAAAGATAAGTGATGAGATCTTCTACGAACTGATGCTTTATAGCGATGATTTTTTAGTCGGTATAAACTCAGAAGGTGTTTTTCACATTTCCAAAGACGGAAATCTTACCGAACTTATCAAATAATTAAAAACAGCACGGAACTTTAAATGAACCGTGCTGTATTTTTTCGTAAAATTATTTTTCGTAAACTTCTCTTTTCAATACACCGATATAGGGGAGGTTACGGTAATCTTCCGCATAATCCAGACCGTATCCGACAACAAATTCATCGGGTATAACAAAACAGCTGTAATCGGCATATATATCGGCTTTTCTTCGTGCGGGTTTATCGAGCAGAGTAGCAATTTTGAAAGAACGGGGTTTTCTTATAGAAAGCCATTCTCTTATATATGAAAGGGTTGCGCCGCTGTCGAGAATATCCTCAACAATAAGCAGGTCATAATTCTCGATAGGTTTATTAAGATCGAGAATAATTCTTACCTGACCGCTGGAAACGGTGCCGTTACCGTATGAAGAGACGCTCATAAAGTCTATTTTTGCGTTGATGGTAAGATAACGCATAAGGTCTGCCATAAAGGGCATGGAGCCTTTGAGTATGCCGACGAGAAGCAACTGCTTTCCTGTATAATCCTTTGAAATTTGTTCCGCAATTTCGCGTACTTTGCTTTGAATTTGCTCCTCGGTAAGGAGAATATGGTCTATATTTTGCTCAAGCTCGTGCATTGTCAATTACCGCCTTGTGAATATTTTACAACATATTACCATATCTTTTGGTTTTAGACAAGTGTTTTTTACAAAAAATACAATATATTGTAAAAATTGTATTGATTTTTTTGCTCATCTGGTGTATTATAAAACCATAAATAAAATGGGATAGAATGGGAAAGAGAAATGCCGTTCTGTCCGGAAGGGAAGTGTACGTATTTGTCATTCAATTACAAAAGACTTGTGTGCGTTCTCATCGCTCTCGTTATGGTGATCTGCATAACTTCGGTTGTTTCATTTGCAGAGAGCTCCGAGGATGTTTCACAAGAAGAATCCATGACAGAGAATTCCACCGTAACAAACAATAACGGTGAAACCATTTTCGAAATTATCGAAAACGGTGAAGGTACTTTCATGGAAAGACTCGCTCACGGAGGAAAAGTAACATTGGTAGGCATGCTCGTGGTCTTCGGAGTATTGATCGTGCTTATGGGCGTTCTTTATATCTTCCAGTGGATTTTTGGAAGAAAATCCTCAAAGAAGTCTGCTTCTGTTAAAGAATCCGTTCCTGCGCCTGCACCTGATTCCGCACCCGTCGCAGCTCCTGCTGCAACCGGCAATGAGGAAGAGATCGTTGCTGTCGCTACTGCCGCCATCGCCGCCGCAAGAGGTGAAAGCGAATGTGCGTTTAATGTTATTTCCATTACACAAATTGATTAAGGAGAGTTTTTAAAAATGGCTAAAAAGTACATTATCACCGTAAACGGTACAAAATATGAAGTAGTCGTTGAGGATGCAAACCCCAACGAAGTATACACTCCCAAGGCAGCTCCCGCTCCCGTAGCAACACCTGCACCTGTAGCAGCTCCCGCAGCAGCACCCGCACCTGCAGCAGCACCTGCTCCCGCAGCAGCACCCGCAGCAGGCGGAGAAAAAGTTACTTCTCCTCTGCCCGGCACCGTTCTTAAGGTAGTTGCAAAGGCAGGCCAGGCTGTTAAGTCCGGCGACGTTCTCTGCGTTATCGAAGCAATGAAGATGGAAAACGATATCGTTTCTCCCGTAGACGGTACCGTTGCTTCCGTTTCCGTAAGCGAAGGTGCTACCGTTAATTCCGGCGATCTTCTTTACGTTATCGGTTAATTTACCGCATAAGATTGAGTTAAGGAGATTGACAGATGTTTATAGTTGAAACCATCTTGGGCATACTGAATTCATCTGCATTCGGAGCAGAAAACTTCAAAGTGGGCAATATAATAATGATTGCGATTTCCTTTGTTCTTTTGGTTCTTGCTGTTAAGTTTAAGTTTGAACCTTTGCTTCTGCTTCCTATAGCTTTCGGTATGTTCCTCACAAATATACCTGTTGGTGAAATTTTCCATATGAACTATTTTGTTCAGGAAGCCAGCGCAAATATTAATTGGGCAGAACTTGCCGCACACGGCGGTCTGCTTGACTATCTTTATCTCGGTGTAAAATTGGGTATTTATCCTTGCCTTATCTTTATGGGTGTAGGCGCAATGACCGATTTTAAGCCTCTTATCGCTAACCCCAAGAGCTTGCTTCTCGGCGCTGCTGCACAGTTCGGTGTTTTTGCTGCCTTTATAGGCGCGATGCTTCTCGGCTTCTCTTCTCTTGAAGCAGCCGCTATCGGTATTATCGGTGGAGCAGACGGTCCTACCGCAATTCTTGTTACCAAGGACCTGGCACCTCAGCTTTTGGGTGCTATTGCGGTTGCCGCTTACTCGTATATGGCACTTGTTCCTCTTATCCAGCCTCCTATAATGAAGATGCTTACCACAAAGAAGGAACGTGCTGTAAAAATGGAGCAGCTCCGTCCCGTTTCCAAAACCGAAGAAATTTTGTTCCCCGTTGTAACTTGCTTGGTTATTTGTATGATCCTTCCCGATGCTACTCCGCTTATCGGTTCTCTTATGCTTGGTAACCTCGCAAAGGTTAGCGGTGTTGTAGACAGAATTGCAAAAACTATGCAGAACGAGCTTTGCAACATAGTTACCATACTTCTCGGTGTTTCCGTTGGTGCAACCGCTACCGCAGATGCATTCTTCGGCTCTTTGGATTTCAGCAATCCTGCTACTATTCTTACCAGCCCTCTCGGTATTCTTGTGCTCGGTCTTTGCGCATTTGCATTCGCTACTGCTGCAGGTGTAATTTTCGGAAAGGTTATGTACATCATTACCGGCGGAAAGATCAATCCGCTTATCGGTTCTGCCGGCGTTTCCGCAGTTCCTATGGCAGCCCGCGTTTCTCAGACCGTTGGTCAGAAAGCAAATCCTTCCAACTTCCTTCTTATGCACGCAATGGGCCCCAACGTATCCGGTGTTATCGGTTCTGCTGTTGCAGCCGGCGTGTTCCTTACAATATTCAGATAATCGGAGGTTTTTAATATGGCACTTAAAATAACTGAAACCATTCTTCGTGACTCTCATCAGTCACTTATAGCTACCAGAATGACCACCGAAGAAATGCTTCCCGCATTGGAGCTTCTTGATCAGGTTGGTTATCACTCTCTCGAAGCTTGGGGCGGCGCTACTTTCGATTCCTGCCTTCGTTTCCTGAACGAAGATCCTTGGGAAAGACTCCGCACCATCCGTTCTCACGTTAAGAACACCAAGCTCCAGATGCTGTTCCGCGGTCAGAATATTCTCGGTTACAGACATTATGCAGATGACGTTGTTGAATACTTCGTTCAGAAGTCTATCGCAAACGGTATCGATATAATCAGAATTTTTGACGCTCTTAACGACCCCAGAAACCTTAAGACCGCTATAAACGCAACCAAGAAAGAGGGCGGACACGTTCAGGCTTGTCTTTCTTACACCACCGGCGAAGTGTTCACCAACGAATACTTTGCAAAATACGCAAAGACTCTTGAAGAAATGGGCGCAGATTCCATTTGTATCAAGGATATGGCAGGTCTTCTCAAGCCTTACGATGCATATGATCTCGTAACCGCTATCAAGTCTATTTGCAACATTCCCGTTCAGCTTCACACCCACTATACCGCAGGTATCGCTTCTATGACCATTATGAAGGCAGTTGAGGCAGGGGTAGACGTAGTTGATACCGCACTTTCTCCTCTCGCAGGCGGTACTTCTCAGCCTCCTACGGAGCCTATCGTGGCTACCTTCCAGGGCACTCCTTTTGATACCGGTCTTGATCTCGGTAAGATCAACGAAGCAGCAGATTACTTTAACACTCTTCGTGAAAAGTATCTTGCTTCCGGTCAGCTGGATCCCAAGATGATGAAAGTCAACGTAAACGGACTTATATATCAGGTTCCCGGCGGAATGCTTTCCAACCTGCTTTCTCAGCTTAAGCAGGCAGGCAAAGCAGATAAGCTTCAGGAGGTTCTTGAAGAAGTTCCCAGAGTTCGCGCCGATGCGGGTCAGGTTCCTCTCGTAACTCCTACTTCTCAGATCGTTGGTACTCAGGCTGTATTCAATGTTCTTATGGGTGAGCGTTACAAGACCGTTACCAAAGAATTCAAGGGTGTTGTACGCGGTGATTACGGTAGAACTCCCGTTGAAATCGATCCCGAATTCAGAAAGAAGATTATCGGCGATGAACCCGCAATCACTTGCCGTCCCGCTGATAACCTCAAGCCCGAGCTTGAGACTCTCCGTGAAAAGTGCGCTCAGTACGCTAAGCAGGACGAAGACGTACTTTCCTATGCTCTGTTCGATCAGGTTGCAACCAAGTTCTTTGAAAAGAGAAACGAAGGCGATAAGGTAGCCGCAGCGCTTGCAAACGCAGCAGATGCTAAGTATCACGTAAACATTCACGAAGTAAAATAAAAAAAATTTTCCCCTGCCTTGCCGGATTCGGCAGGGCAGGGGTACGTTATTATATTCAAGGAGCAGGAAATGCCGCACATTTTACACCCAATAGTTCACGCTCTGAAAGATACTGTGATAATACTACCGATATTATTTGTTACGTATCTTATAATTGAATTTATAGAACACAAAGCAGGAGAAAAAGTTACTAAAATACTGACAGCATCAGGTAAAGCAGGTCCTTTGCTCGGAAGTATCGCAGGTATAGTGCCGCAATGCGGTTTTTCGGGCGCCGCCGCTTCCTTGTTTGCTGTAGGCACGATTTCCGCCGGAACATTGATAGCAGTATTCCTTGCCACGTCCGACGAGATGCTGCCCATTCTTATATCGGCATCCGTACCCGCAAATGAGATATTTGTAATACTTGCAGTGAAAGTTATTGCCGGCGCTGTGTTTGGAATTGTGGTGGATCTTATATACAGGCGTAAGAAGTCTGCTACGATCGAATGTATGTGTAAGGAAGAAAACTGTCATTGCGAACGCCACGGGATATTTGCTTCTGCCATAAAACATACGCTCAAGATCGTAGCACTCGTGTTCGTTGTAACGGCGGTTTTAAACGTCGGTATTGAACTTTTGGGCGAAGAACGACTAACGCAACTGGTGGTAACAAAACCTGTGCTGGGAGAGCTTGTGGCAGGTATAGTAGGATTAATACCGAATTGCTCTGCATCCGTTTTTCTAACAGACCTTTATGTAGAGAACGCACTTTCAATGGGACAATTGATTTCCGGATTGAGTGTAAATGCGGGAGTTGGTCTTATTGTTCTTTTCAGGACAAATGACGGTATTAAAGAAAACCTCTTACTTACGTTTATTTTGTACGTATGCGGAGTTTTAACCGGTATAATAACGGGAATTATATTTTAAACAGTAAACACCGCCGATGTTTTTCGGCGGTGTTTTTCATAGAAAGGGGACATATTAGGTCTATATTAAAAACTGTAATGTTTATACAAAATGAAAATTTTGTATAATTAAGGGAAGTGAAACCGAAAAAAATTAAGGTGTTTTACTTAATCATCCTCGCAGATCGGCAATATTCCGCCGTAATCGTACGGTTGTGCTTTTGACAAAGAAACTACATCGTATCCAATGTTTTTACAAAAACCTTGAATCAAATCGTAATCTTCAAGCAGTTTTGCATTTCCTGTTACTGACAGAATTTTGTTGCCCAGTACACCTGTACAGCCTCCTATAAAGCCACAGGAATATCCGTTTAGCAATATTCCTCCGTTGCTAACCTTCAGTACGTTTTTTCCTTCATTTACAAGCGCTTTGTAAACCGAAATATCTGAAGTTATAAAACTTTCTGCGCTTAGTATTACTGTTGAACATTTGGTGTAGCCCTGAGCGATTACTATATGCCTTTCGGAATGCTTTTTAATTTCCTGAGCTACATTTTTTCCCCCGTACAATACTCCGCCTATAATAAAGCAGTTATACGCGCAGTCTTTCGGATATTTATCTGCAAGCGTTGCTTCCCCTTTTGTTAACAAATTATTCACATTTGTATCACCTATACAGTACCAAATGCTTTGCGCGGGATTGTTAAGCACGATATCCGGATGATATTTCAGTTCGCTCGTTAATGCCGAACATACAGGTGCGGTAACGGTTTCTATACCAAAATTATACAAATTTTCTTTGATTTCATCAGGCATTATTTCGGATATAAACGCTTTTTTTACGCTGTTTTGAGGTAAATTCGGTACGCAAGATCTCATTGCTCTTTCCTTTTACGCTTGAATATGAATAAAATATTAACAAATTGGGAACGATTTGTTTTGAGGTGATAAATTTTGTTTATTCCGTGTCTTGAAGACTGTAAATATAATTATGATGGCGAATGTAAAAAGGACAATTGTATGAAGGATGACGGTAGTCTTGTGTCCTTCACAAACAATTGTCCGTTACTGGTGATCAATTCTCCGCAAGCTTTAAAAGATCATAAACGCTTCGTATCGGACAAAGCTCGATCTGTCTTGAGCGTTTTTTAAGCTTGTCTATGGATTTTTTTGGCAAGCCTATACGTTTGAAGCCCAATCGCTCCGCTTCGTTTATACGCTGTTCTACGCCTGTCACGGAGCGGCATTCGCCTGCCAGACCGATCTCGCCGAACACTATAAGATCTTCCGGAATGGGAATATCCTTTTGGGTGGATATAAGTGCCATTGCTATAGCAGCGTCAACGGAAGGATCATCCAATCTCAAACCGCCCGCAACGTTCATATAAACATCGGTTGTAGAAAATCGAATACCGAGACGTTTTTCCAAGACCGCCAGAACAAGTGCTACACGGTTATAATCAAGTCCTGCCGATAATCTTCTGGGTGACGGATACACTGTAGGAGTAGCCAGCGCCTGAATTTCCGTTATAATCGGTCTGGTGCCTTCTACAACACATACCGCACAGCTTCCCGCTACGTTTACCGGACGCTGTGACATAAGCATTTCCGAAGGATTTTCAACTTCCGACAAACCGTCGTCAACCATTTCAAATACGCCGATCTCGTTGGTGGAGCCGTAGCGGTTTTTTGCGGCTCTTATTATTCTGTAGGCGTGCTGTCTGTCGCCTTCAAAATACAAGACTGCATCAACCATATGTTCCAGTACTTTGGGACCTGCTATAGCGCCATCCTTATTAACGTGGCCGACAAGAATTATAGATATATTTTCTTCTTTTGCTTTGTTAATAAGCGCAAGCGCCGTCTGTTTCACCTGGGTAACACTACCCGGAGAAGATGCAACATCTTCATCGTACATTGTCTGAATAGAGTCAATTATTACAATATCCGGTTGAATTCCTACCATTTCGGGTATTACGGATGAGATGTTGGTTTCACACAAAACTTTTAAATTTTCTGTGTCTACCCCTACCCTTTCGGCTCGTATTTTTATCTGTGAAGGGGATTCTTCACCGCTTACGTACAGTATTGAACCGTTGGTACCCACCGTCTGACAAAGCTGAAGTAAAAGCGTGGATTTACCGATACCGGGCTCACCGGACAGCAACACAACACTTCCTTTTACAAGCCCGCCGCCGAGAACTCTGTCGAATTCACCGATTCCGGTAATAAAACGTCGGTCTGTAGAAATGCCGATCTCGGAAATCTTCTTGGCTTTTGAAGCTGCGGGCGGTGTATCATAAGTTTTGCGGCGTTTTACAGCTGTTTTTGTAGATGCCGTGCTTTCTACCGCTTGCTCTTCGAAGGTATTCCATTCATTACATTCGGGACATTTTCCGTACCATTTGGAGGAATAATATCCGCATGATGTACATACATAATTAGTTTTCATTTAAACATCTCCGTTTAAATATTCTGTAACTGCAATGTAAAGCGAAACTGCAAATTTACGCTTGTAAACTGCATCGCACAGATTTTTGCATTCGTTTTCGTTTGAAATAAAACCGCATTCTACCAAAACGGCGGTTCCTTTGAATTTGTCAAGCAAATATATGCTGCTTCCGCTGTCTTTTGAAAGTCTGTTATTATTCGGTTGAAGAGTTTTTAACGTTGCTTGAATATGATCAGCCAGTTTTTTGCTTTCAGGTGAATTGGAAGAGTAAAATATTTGTGCACCGCTGTACTTTGGTGAGGAAAAGCGGTTTACGTGAATACTCAACAGTATACAATCTTGTTGATCGGTTGCAACAGATACTCTGTTATAAAGGTCAAAATGCTTTTTGCGGTGTTCTTCACCCGGCTTATACAGCATTTTATCTTCTGTGCGGGTATATACTACATTATATCCGCCTGCTTCAAAAAGCTCGCCCAAAAGCAGAGAGATATCCAGATTTATGTCTTTTTCCCGTACGTCGCCTATAACGGCACCGGGGTCTTCACCGCCGTGACCGGGATCTATAACTACTGTTTTCTTTTTCGTTTGTGTAATAGGCACGTTTACAGTTTCGGAAAAAGAAAAGGTGTTATATCCTGCCGCAGTAAACAGCATGGCAAAGCAGAAAAAAGAAACAAGACTAACAAACACAAAAATTGCGATAAATAAAGAGATTTTTTTATCTTTATATTCGTTCATAATGAAATCACCCAAAAAACATTATGAAGATTTTTAAAAAATTATTCTTTATTAACCTTTTCTCTTGCAATAACGCCCTTGTCTCTTACGCCGAGGTAGTAACCAAGCCAAGCAAAGCAAGGAATGGGAATCAATGTAAGTACAGTGAAAATTACCAGTACCGTTTCACCCAAATCGGATAATGCCAGCCATCCTGCATTATATATTGAATGTATAGGAATCATATAAATCACGGCTGCCATTATTGCACGGCCGCTTTCGAAATTGAAAATACTGAATGCTGCAAAAATAAGTACAAGTAATATGGTAGGAGCATAGGCGAACAGACCGATTTTAAGCCCGAAAGAATCCGAAGGAATATTCAATTGTTCGCTTGAACCTTTATTTCTTTTTATTGCATATTTAAGACCGTGCTGGTTTAACATATCGTATATTCTGAACCAAAAAATTCCCGCAGTAAATGCAGCGGCAAGTCCCATATACAAGGAATAGTTAGGATCCTTATTAAGCATTATAGACATAGGCCAGGAAACCATAAGTCCTACAACGGACCATACGACCTGATTCACCCAAAAATCGACTATAAGCTTGCTGTTTTGCTTGAAAAAAGCTATTAATTTTTTCATATTCTGTATTCCTTTCAAGTTCCTTCCTTAATTATATCCTTAAAATGTAAAAAGTTCAATAGAGATAGAGTAAAATTAATAAAAAATACAAATAATTGACAACCGGAATCAAAAGTGTTACTATCTTAAGTAAAGGAGGTAAGATAATGGATTTTTTATCTCAGTACATAAAACCCAGACCCGAAAAATCACATAAAGGAACTTTTGGTACACTTAAGCTGCTGTGCGGAAGTAAAAAGTACACGGGAGCAGCACTTCTTTGCAGTGAAGGCGCTTTAAGAAGCGGATGCGGTCTTGTCAAGTTGTTTGCTGATGAAAGTGTATTGCTGCCTGTAAGAATCGGTCTTCCGGAAGTGATAAACTGCCCTTCCCAGGACTTTAAACAAACAAAAGCAAACGCTGCCGTTATCGGATGCGGCATCTCTGATGAATACGAAAACACTTTGGGACTGATAATAGAATCTCTTGATTGCCCTTGCGTAATTGATGCGGATGGAATAAATTATATTGCAAAGAATATTAATATATTAAGAAAGACAAATGCGGGTATTGTTTTAACCCCCCATCCTATGGAATTTTCCCGTTTGACAGGATTGGATATTGACACGATTCAAGCGAACAGAGTTGAACACGCAGAGGCTTTTTCCCGCGAATACGATTGTACAGTTGTTTTGAAAGGTCATAATACGGTTATTGCTACTCCCAATAATAAAACCGTTGTAAATTCCACCGGCAATTCTGCTTTGGCAAAGGGCGGCAGCGGCGATGTGCTTGCGGGAGTTATCGGCTCATTACTTGCACAAGGATATGACACTCATACCGCGGCTGTTATCGGTGCATACGCCCACGGCAAAGCCGGAGAAATGTTATCCGGAGATTACGGTTGTTCCGGCGTGCTCCCCTCCGATTTACCCAAAGTTATCGGAAAACTACTGGGGTGAATTTGTCTTTCAATAAATATTGATAAGGCGATGTTGATGAAAAGAGTTTTTTGTATCTGGTTATGTTTCACCGTTATATGTATATGTTCTTGTAAATCAAGCACGGGCGATAAACTTAGGGATTTTTTCAACGAAACCGTTGTTTTCGAAACTCTGGGTATAAAATACGAATATAATAGTCAAAGCAGAATATTTACGGTATTAAGCGGCGATTATTCGGGAATGGAATTATTATTTACAGATACGGACTGTACCGTTAATTTTAAAGATTTTTCCATTAGTACAAATCCTTATTCTTTTCCGCAGCTTATGCTGTTTCATTTTTTGTTCTGTGCATATGTTGAAAACTTTGATACAGCTGTTGAAAACGATGACGGCGCATATGCTTTGCTTATTGACAGTTTTCGTTTTTTGGTGTATTATAATCCGGTGGCAGAAAAAGTTGAAAAGCTTGTGGCTGAAACAGAAAACGGAAGTTTTGAATATAAGGTTGTAACCTCGGAGGAAAAAATTGATTAAAAGAAGAGTTGAAGCAGTGATCGACCTGAGCGCTGTTTTGAATAACTACAATTATATACGGTCAAAGCTTGATCCCCAAACAAAGCTTCTTTCTGTTGTAAAAGCGGACGCCTACGGCCATGGTTCTGTTGAAGTGTGCCGTATGCTTGAGGAAAACGGCGCTACTGAATTTGCTGTTGCATGCATTGAAGAAGCTATTGCTTTACGTGACGGTGGCATCAAAGGTAATATTTTGATACTCGGTATTACAGATGAAAGCTATGCAAGCGCCTTAATAAAACACGATCTTACGCAAACAGTAGATAGCTATGATTATGCATACGCCCTCTCAAAGCACGGTACTATAAACGTACACGTCAAAATCGATACAGGCATGAGTCGTTTAGGTCTATATTGCCACCGTGATGATGATATTCAAAATGCGGCAAACGAGATAGAAAAGATATCCAAACTTGATAATATAAATATTAAAGGAATCTTTACACATTTTGCGGAAAGCGATGATACCGCCAGTGATTTTACGAAAGCACAGTTTGAATGCTTTTTAGCTTTGATTTCCGAATTGGCAAGGCGGAATATTTCTGTTGGCATCCGTCATTGCTGTAACAGCGCGGCAATATTGAATTATCCGGAAATGCAGCTTGATATGGTGAGAGCCGGTATTATTCTCTATGGTCTCTCCCCTTCTGAAGCTACATACGATGAAATGCTTAAGCCCGCAATGCGCCTTGTTTCCAGAATTTCATCCGTTTCCGAAATAAACGAAAACGATACGGTCAGTTATGGAAGAAATTTCCGACCTAAGACCAAAATAAAAAAAGCCGTTGTTTCTATCGGATATGCAGACGGATTGTCCCGTATTCTTTCCGGCAAAGCTACACTTCGTATTAACGGATGTGATTGTCCCGTTATCGGCAATATTTGTATGGACTTGTGTGTAGTTGACGTAACCGACGTGGAATGCGCTGTCGGAGATGAGGTTATCGTTTTTGAAAACAACAGTGATATTTTGCGTCT
Source organism: Clostridia bacterium (assembly GCA_017399965.1). Lineage (GTDB taxonomy): Bacteria > Bacillota > Clostridia > Oscillospirales > CAG-382 > SFLA01. Next base: position 152,966 of record JAFQAP010000016.1, read on the forward strand.
GGCTTCCCTCTCTTCCACTATAAATTATGAAATAGTGTGCTCAGTCAAAAACCGTGTGCCAAGAAGATATATATAAAATTTAACCGCAGAGTTTATCCTCTGCGGTTTTTGTTATCGGGGTCCCCGAGAAGCCGTTAGGCTTCTTGGGGTGATTATCGGGGTCCCCGAGAAGCCGTTAGGCTTCTTGGGGTGATTGTTATTTTAGCATATCTGAAATGAATCTATCAATACTTTTGACCGGAAGATTATCCGCAAATCTTTGGGTTATAATTCGCACGGTCTGTTCTTCGAAAGAATTTAGTTTTCCCGTATCACCACCCGAAAGATAGTAAGAAGGGTCAATCTCGAAAAAATCACAACAGCTGTTAATAATTTTTGCTTTGTTTCTTTCTATGATTGGATGAATGATATGATGTAAAAACTCATGGGTTATTCCATCAATGCTGAAATTACCCGAGCTGAAAACGAAGGTTTTGTCTGTAAAATGGTGATCACATGAATAAAAGCATTTTATGGGCGAAAGCAGTATTTCCAAATTTGTATATGCGGTTCCGTAATATTCGGCGCAAAATTCAATGCGCTTTTTCAGAGTTGCGAGATCGTCTTTATGATTTTCGTTCTGCTTTGCTATCCATTTGTCTTCCCAATCCAAATAGGATTTAAAAAGACGGTTTTGAACAACTTCTTTTAGCGCCGGCGGGAATTCGTAAACCCATTTTAAAAAGTTATCGTTACGTTCTTCACTTGTAAGATTACTTGCTTTCATTATAAATTCTTTGTATTCGCCAAAATTATTCCATTCAAAAATATCGGTATTGATATAGTAGCAAGCCGTTTCCAACAGAGCAGCTCTCGGCCAATATGAATAGCTGTCGCAGGTGTTCTGCTTAGCGTAGGAAAAGAAGGGAAAATTTTCTTTTTTGTAAAAGACGCTAAATTCGCTTTCAAGCGATTTCTCTTTACCGATCAGATGGTAATCATATCCGCATTGAAGTAAGGCGAAATAAATTGCGGATATAAATTTATTGTTTGTAATTCTGCATTTAATCTCTGTCATACGATCTTATTTCACTGTTTGTTCTTTCTGCTTTTTCCGCCTCTATCAATGCATTAATAATGATGCTTGAATTTTCGTACCTTTCCGTATGAGTTGATGCGCCGAGAATACCGACAATATATGTTTTTTCGTCTGTTTTAACGCTGACGAGTAAGGAATATTTTCCCAAAGAGCCGGTTTTCATTCCGGTAACGCACTCAAGATAATAAGGAGATTCTTGGTGTAAATGAGCATTTGTGTTTTTGAACGAATATGCATCTCCGCTTTCGGATATAAAAGTAAACTCCGATAAAGCTATGTATTTTGAAATAATATCATTTTTTAAAGCATTTTCCGCGATAATAACAAGATCTGCCGCCGTAGTGTAGTGATCTTCGTACGCCAAGCCGTCGGGAACGGTAAAATGAGTATCGTTACAACCCAGATCAATTGCGTAATTATTCATATTTGATATGAACCACTCTACCGCTTCTTTGCCGCTTAAATCTTCTTGCACAGCATATTTTGCGGTTCCTGCGGCAACTACATACGCCGCATCGTTTCCCGAAGGAAGGAGCATTGCTATAATAAGCTGTTCGAGAGTATATTTTTTTCCGTATTTTATTCCTGCAAGGGACGAATGCGGCAAAAGTAGATTTAATTCATCCCCTGCTGTTATTATCAGTTCTTTCGGTGCGATCTCAAGAGCATAAAGCGCGGTAAGCAGTTTGGTTATGCTTGCAGGATTGATTTTTGCTTCCGTGTTTTTTTCATACGCGAAAAAATGAGAATCCATACAATATGCAAACACCGTATCCGCAGTAATGTTTTCGGGCGAAACGGTGATATTTTTAATTTCCGGTTGTTCGCTGACTTCTTGTTCCTCACTTGTTTCTTGCGCCGATTCTTCTGCGTGTGATAACTCCTCTTCCGAAATAACGTCCGAATATGAAACCTGAGAAACACGCGAAACTTCCGAGCTGCTTTCACTTTTGTTACTGCAAGAGCAAGCGAACGCAAGCACAAGTGTTAATAAAAGACAGATTATTTTTTTCAAAATATACTCCGTTTTTGAAACAGACAGCCGTAAAGGCTGTCTGTCAATTAATGATTAAAGTGTAATATGATCGATGATATAGTTAAGATACTGCTTGTAAGCTTCTTTTTCCGCAACGATTTTTTTCATATCGTACAGAATATTGGGCGGTATCTTGTTTTGTTCATCCTTGGAAAGCTTGCCTTTCATAAGCTTATCTACCTGAAGTGCATCGTGGATATCCATAGTGATGATACTGTTGTGACGCTGGCAAACAACCTTTTTCATCTGACCCGAAACAAGGCTTTCAACCGCGGCACATCCCATCTTGGTGGCAAGTACTCTGTCCTGCAGCGTAGGACTTCCGCCGCGCTGGATGTGAGCCAGACGGGCAAATCTCGCTTCGATGCCCGTGCGTTTTTCTATAAGTTCGGTAAGCTCTTCGCCGTATTCTCTTCCCATACCTTCAGCAGTTATAATGATGAAATTACGTTTTCCTGCTTTGCGGGCTTCTATCATTTTTTCAAATACGTGGTCAAAATCCGTGGGAATTTCTTTGATAACGGTAGTAACGGCACCTACAGCGATCGCTGTATTCAAAGCTATATCTCCTGCGTCTCTGCCCATAACCTCAACTATGGTACAGCGGGAATGGCTTTCGCTGGTATCACGAAGCCTATCAACAAGATCTACAACGGTGTTCATAGCCGTATCAAAGCCTATGGTCATTTCGGTGGAAGCGATATCGTTGTCTATGGTACCGGGAATGCCGATACAGGGAATGCCCGCATCGGTAAGATCAACCGCACCGCGGAAGGTTCCGTCACCGCCGATGGTTACGATACCGTCAAGGCCGAATTCACGAGCTTTTGCTGCAGCTTTTTCTACGCCTTCTTTGGTTTTGAACTCGGGGCAGCGAGCGGTATAAAGCATAGTGCCGCCGCGATTTATGATATATGAAACATCACGAGCGCCCAATTGCTTTATCTGACCGTCTATAAGTCCTTGATAGCCGTTATATATTCCGTATACTTCAACGCCTTTGTACAGAGCAAGTCTTGTAACAGCACGAACAGCGGCGTTCATACCGGGTGCGTCACCGCCGGAAGTAAGCACGCCTATTCTTTTGAATTCTGTCATCGGTAAACCTCCGAAAATACATAAATTTATACTGTAATTTTAGCACTTGATACATATTTTGTCAAACATTTTTTGGTGATTTGTCATATACTTATGTTTTTTTGAATATCTTTAAACAAAATTATATGAAAAATTATCTATGGAGGAATGAAAATGGCTGATTTGAGCATATATGAGGAAATTTCAAGGCGAACCGAAGGAGATATTTATATCGGTGTTGTAGGTCCTGTCAGAACAGGAAAATCTACTCTTATAAACAGATTTATGCAGACTTTGGTTTTGCCGTATATGGACTCTCCCGCAAAGAAAGAGAGGGCGCGGGACGAGATGCCCCAATCTGCTTCCGGACGTACGGTAATGACAACTGAACCCAAATTCGTTCCCGAGGAAGCGGCTGTAATTAAGCTTGATGAAAACGTTGTTTTCCGTATGCGTATGATAGATTGCGTTGGTTATATTGTTCCCGGTGCTATAGGACACGTTGAAGACGGGGAGACCAGAATGGTAATGACACCTTGGTCAGATTCTCCTATGGCTTTTGAAGCCGCAGCCGAATTGGGTACACAAAAAGTCATAAGCGAGCATTCCACTATCGGAATACTCGTAACCACCGACGGAAGTATCGGAGAGATCGAAAGAAGTGCATATATTGATGCGGAAAGCAGAATAGTGCGGGAAATGAAGAGTACCGGCAAGCCTTTTGTTATTGTACTCAATTCTGCATACCCTATTGAAAAAAGAACCCTTGCGTTGGCAAAGGAGCTGGAAGAAAGCTACGATGTTCCCGTAATACCCGTTAATTGCTCGGAAATGGATGAACGGGATATAAAAGACATCCTGACCGCTGTATTATATGAATTTCCCGTGAGAGAAATTAAATTCGCTTTACCTGCGTGGATCGATGTTCAGCAAAGCGGAAAAATAAAAAATGAACTGTATAAGGATATATCCGATACTGTTAATAAAATCAAAAGAATTGGTGACGTTAAGCAGACCTTTGGAAATTTTACTACCGAAAACGGCGGAAAAGCAAATATAGAAAAGGTAGATCTGGGCGATGGCACCACACAAATTTCCGTAATAGTGCCGGACGAACTGTTTTTTGGCGCTTTGGGCGAGCATTCGGGCTTTGAAATTACAGATGAAAAATCGTTGTTTTCAACCTTGGCATATTTGAAAACGGTAAATGATAAGTATTCAAAGGTATCGGAAGCACTTGCGCAGGTAAACCGCACGGGATACGGAATAGTTACTCCCGACGTGGACGATCTCACCCTCGACGAGCCGGAAATTGTAAGACAACCCGGTGGATACGGTGTTAAGCTTAAAGCATCTGCACCCTCAATTCACATGATAAAGGCGAATATACAGACAGAGCTGTCCCCTACCGTTGGCACGGAGAGACAATCGGAAGAGCTTGTTGAATACCTGCTTCGTGAATTTGAAGAAGATCCCAAAAAAATCTGGGGCTCCAATATGTTCGGGAAGTCTTTGTACGAACTTATTGGAGAAGGAATAAATGCAAAACTTGCTCATATGCCCGAGGATGCCAGAGGTAAGCTTTCCGAAACCCTGGAAAGAATAATAAACGAAGGCAGCGGCGGACTTATCTGTATACTGTTATAGGATCACATTATGGTAATAAGCTTTTCAGATCTCAGCGATAAAGAAGTGATAAACTTATGTGACGGAAAAAGATTGGGCTATGTTTGCGATGCGGATATTGATACGGAATGCGGAAAAATCATCCGTTTGGCTATTCCCGCAAAGGGCGGGATATTTCCCGGGAAAAGCAGAATATATATCCGATGGGAAAACATAGAACGTATAGGCGAAGATATAATTCTGGTGAAATACACCGAGGTACAAACCGCAAGACACTGAAGAGATTACAATCTTTTTAAGCAGGAATGTTTTACATCTATAGCAAATCCGTTGTTTTTGTAAAAATTGAGTGTGCTTTCTTTGTTCGATCCGGTTTCCAAAAACACCTTGTAGCAGTTATGCTGCTTTGCAAATTCCGTTGCTTCGGAAAGCAAGGCGGATGCATATCCTTTGCACCGGTGATCTGAGTGGGTTACTACGTTTTCAATTACCGCATAAGGACGTAAATTATGCGTAAGGTTCCTTATAACCGTTATGTGAACCGAAGAAACTACCTCTCCGTTAACTTCACATACAAGAAGCTTGGTGTAATCGTCATCATAAAAATGCTGTATTATAGCCTGCCAGTTTTGCATATTCTGTTCTTCGGTAGGCGGGAAGCTTGTCAGATGTTCAAAATATAAACATTTTAACTGTTCTGCATCATTTGGCATCGCCTGTCTTATTATCATATCAAACTCCTTCTATTAAATAATCCGGCAGATGATCTGCCGGATTAATATTTTTGATCAGGAAAGCAATTTATCTATTTCTTCTGCGGCTTTTTTTCCTGCGCCCATAGCGAGAATAACCGTAGCAGATCCCGTGACAGCGTCACCGCCTGCGTAAACAGCGTCTAAAGATGTTTTTTCGTTTTCGTCAACAACAATACCGCCGTGTTTAGTAGTTTCAAGACCGGGCTCAGAACGCACTATAAGAGGATTGGGAGAGGTGCCGATAGCCATAATAACGCAATCGCATTCAAGGTTAAAGCGCGCACCGCTGTCAACAGGCTTTCTTCTTCCTCTTTCGTCGGGCTCGCCCAAGGTCATAACAGCGCATTCGATTCCGGAAACGTAACCGTTTTCACCGAGAATGGAAACAGGGTTTGTAAGAAGACGGAATATGATCCCCTCCTCTTTTGCGTGCTCCACTTCTTCTTTACGTGCGGGCAGTTCTTCTTCGCTGCGGCGGTAAACAATACTTACCTCGTCAGCGCCCAGGCGTAAAGCGCAGCGTGCGGCGTCCATTGCCACATTACCGCCTCCAACAACCACCGCTTTTTTGGGACGCATAATAGGTGTGGTGCTGTCGCTCTTATAGGCTTTCATAAGATTAACACGGGTTAAAAATTCGTTTGCGGAGTAAACGCCGCAAAGGTTCTCACCCTCGATATTCATAAATCTGGGAAGTCCCGCGCCGCTTCCTATAAATACTGCGTCATAATCCTCGCGCAGTTCGGAAATGGTTACGGTTTTGCCTACGATACAGTCGGTAACGATCTCAACACCCATCTTGGTAAGTTGTTCAACTTCTTTTGCAACTATTTCTTTGGGAAGACGGAACTGAGGAATGCCGTACACAAGAACACCGCCGGGAGTATGGAGGGCTTCAAATACTGTTACAGCATATCCTTTGGAAGCGAGTGCGCCCGCACAAGCAAGTCCCGCGGGACCGCTGCCTACGATAGCTACACGTTTTCCGTTAGGTTGTGCTTTTGCTGAATTAGAAGATTTTGCGTTATCTGCAACAAATCTTTCGAGACGTCCGATACCGACCGGATCACCTTTTTTACCGCGCACACAAAATTTCTCGCACTGGTTTTCTTGCGGGCATACGCGGCCGCATACTGCGGGAAGTGAGCTGGAAGCGTTGATTATTGCTTTTGCACCTTCAAGATCGTTTTCTTTAATTTTTGTAATAAATCCGGGAATATCTATACCGACGGGACAACCGGATACACATGGATGGGTAGGACAATTAAGGCAACGCTGTGCTTCGTTAAAAGCATCTTCTTCGGTATAACCTATAGCTACTTCTTCAAAACATTTGCCGCGCTCAATAGGATCGAGTACGGGCATAGGTGTTTTGCTTTGCGACATATTAGCCATATTTATTCTACCTCCTTGGAAAATAAGTTGCAGGTTGCTTCACGTGCATGGCGTTCAAATTCTCCGTACATTCTGCTGCGTGCGATAGCGGAATCGAAATCCACCATATGTCCGTCGAATTCAGGACCGTCTACGCAGGCAAATACTGTCTTTCCGCCGACGGAAAGTCTGCAACCGCCGCACATACCGGTACCGTCTATCATAATGGGGTTCATGCTTACGATAGTTTTAACGCCGAATTCTTTTGTTACCATACAAACGAATTTCATCATTATAAGGGGACCGATACAAACAACCTCGTCGTATTCTCCTGCTTCCAAAAGCTTACGCAAAGCGTCGGTAACAAGTCCTTTTTCACCTGCTGAACCGTCATCTGTCATAAGAATGAACTTATCGGAAATAGCCCTAAAATCCTCTTCGAGAATAACCAGATCCGAGCTTCTGAAACCAACAATGGTGTGAACTTCCGCGCCGTTTTGGGAAAACGCTTTGGCAACGGGATATGCGATCGCACTGCCAACGCCGCCGCCGATAACGCACACCTTCTTAATGCCTTCGATTTCGGTATGGTTACCGAGAGGGCCTGCAAAATCTGCGATATACTCCCCTGCTTTTTTGTGGGACAGCGCTATGGTAGTTGCGCCTACTGCTTGATAAATAACGGTTACTGTGCCCTGCTCTCTGTCATAATCAGCTACGGTGAGAGGGATACGCTCGCCGTTTTCATCGGTACGAAGCATAATGAATTGACCGGCAAGAGCTTTTTTTGCTACTGCGGGTGCGGAAACTACCATTCTGAAAACGGTAGGATTGAGAGCATCGTTAGAGACAACTTTAAACATTGTAAAATCTCCTTAAGAAATTGAAAGAAACGTAAAATTTAATTATTAAGAAATTCGGCAACAGAAAGTATGGCGTTATATACTTCCCGGTCCTCTGCAGCCGGTCTTGTGTTCGTGCGGTTACTGTAGATAAGTTTATGTACATCATTACAGTTTATATGCTTAAGCACACAACATGCCGTATCATAAGCTTTGTCCATGTTTCCGTCGCCGCCGCCAACCAATAATACGGCGCCTTTTTTGGACTTGGGAACGGGATTTTCATTCCTGAAATGACGTGCGCAGAAATATGTCTGGAGGCGGCTGGCAACATCCAACAGCTTGCCTGTAAGCTCTGAAAAATATATGGGAGAAGCAATGATGACGTTATCGCAATCCTGAATATAATCGTAAATCTCCTGCATTCCGTCGACTATTGCACAGCCTTCTTTTTCATAACAATAACGGCAGTCTATACAAGGCGCTATTGAACAACGATATGCATTCACAATTTTGTATTCACCGTCAAGATTTTTGGTGATAATGTCGATAAGGCTTACCGTATCGCCCTTTACTCTGGGTGAACCGTTAAGAATAAGTGTTTTTTTCATTTTCAATACCGCCTATTGAATAAAATATCATTATATTTTATAAATTAGTATATTATAACACGAAAAAACAGATATCGTCAAGCATAAATATGCAACATATTTTATTGTTGGCAGGGTATTGTTTTAGTGATTTTTACATTATAAAAACATTGTCGGTTTCCTTTTGACCGAATAAATAACAAAAACGCACTTTTGCAAAAGCAAAAGTGCGTTTGTTGGTCTGAGTGACTGGATTTGAACCAGCGGCCTCCACGTCCCCAACGTGGCGCTCTACCAAGCTGAGCCACACCCAGATACGCAACGGTGTTATTATATCACCTGAAACTCCAAATGTCAATACAAAAATACAAAATATTGTTAAAAAATATTATAGCATTGTTTACATATATTTTTGCATAAGTAACAAAATATATGGAGAGGAGGTGTATCAATTTGAACAACAATACGCTTCTTGCTTGTGTTCACCGCTCCGCTCAAACCGGTATGTACACAATTCCGCGTATAAATGCCGAAACGGAGAACGAAAAGTTCATAGCAGAAACAAGCAGACAATATAAAGATTATATGAAAATATACAGAATGTCCAAAAGTATTATGCCGGAAAAGAAACCGTTTAACTGGGATATGTCCCCTATCGCCGCATTAAGGACGGCTTCCATGATAAAGTTAGGCGCCTTTAAGGATGATAGTGTTTCTCATCTTGCGGAAATGCTTTTAATGGGAACCGTTGCCGGAGCAACGGATTTAAGAAGACATTTATCCGCCTGCAAAGGTGCCGATAAAAACAGCAAAGCCCTTGCTTTGGGGCTTATAAAGCTGGAAGAGCAAAATATTGACAGGCTGAAAAGATTTTTATGAATGTAAAGCGGCGCGACGAATGCGTCGCTTTTCTATTTACAAAAATTAAATTATAATGTATAATACCGTTAAATAACAAAAGAAGGCGTTTGGTATGAGAACTGAAACCATAAATAAAAATGACGGTAATCAACGTTTGGATAAATATATGTCCAAACGGTTTAAGACGATGCCGCAATCTCTCCTATATAAGTATATTCGCAATAAATGTGTTAAGGTGAACGGTGTTCACGGTAAAGAAAACACATACGTTTATGCAGGCGACATTATTACGTATTATATATCCGATGAGTTTTTTGTTAAAAAATCAAGTGATTTTACTTCTCTCAAACCTAACGTGTCCGTGGTTTATGAGGACGAGAACATACTTATTGCAGATAAACCTGCGGGCGTTTCCGTACAGCCGGATGAAAAGCAGGAAAACAACACGCTTATAGATAACATAAAAGCATATCTATATAAAAAAGGAGAATTTGACCCTCAAAAGGAAAACACCTTCTCCCCTGCTTTGTGCAACAGAATCGACAGAAACACATCAGGCTTGGTAATATCCGCAAAAAATGCCGAAGCGCTTCGGATAATGAACGGCATTATCAAAGATCGTGAAATTAAAAAAACATATCTTGCCGCCGTGCACGGTGTTTTGGACAAAAAAGAAGATGTTTTAACAATGTATCTTGAAAAAAAGCAGGATGAAAATATTGTTAAGGTTCGTAAAAAATCAAACGCAGATACAAAAACAGCCGTAACCGGATATAAAGTGATCGGAGAAACAAAAGACCTTTCGCTTTTGGAGATACACCTGATAACGGGAAGAACCCACCAAATACGCGCCACCTTTTCTGCGATAGGCCATCCCCTTTTAGGAGACGGAAAATATGCCGTCAACAAAGAAGACCGAAAAAAAGGATACAGCTTTCAACAGCTTTGTTCATATTCCGTTGAGTTTATATTTAAAACAGACAAAGGAATTCTGAATTATCTTAACGGCAAAAAGATTACCGCAAAAACGCCGGAGTTTATAAAGTTGTTTGAGTGATTATTTATCGGAAAATCCTTTGGCGGCAATAACGCTGTTTTTATATTCGTTTTCGCCGGTTACTTCTCGTATTACCTTAATAAAATCGGGAATGCGGAATTCACTGTCCTCTGAGGGAAGCTCAATTTCCAACAAAGCGTGAGTGTATCCTGCGCCGAAATCGTCAAGCTCGAAATCAAATCCATTGTGTGGGATAATATATCTTCGTTTTAAAACAGGACATCTTTCCGCATCTGCTGTTTTGAGCAATTCGTAGTATTCGTTTTGGGTTATTTTCCGTTCTTCTTCTACGCGTGTGATGTCTGTTACAGAAGTTTTTACCGTATGTGTGTACACGGTTTTATCCACGTATTTTCTCATTCGCACCCGTCCTTTGGGGACAAGATATGTTTGTTCTATATCGCTGAAATCATAACCGCGAAGAATGTTATCATCCGGTCTGATTATTAAAAATTTTCTTTCTATTTCAAACATAATAACCTCTTATTTTTAAAAGATAAGCGACCGTTAAGCATACGGTCGCTTTTGTTTGTTTACTGTTTTTGGGGGATATTTAAAGATCAACCTCGGTCGGTGAAGACGGGGTCATCATCTCCGATGCTTCTTTCGGGATCCTCCTCGGGATGATCGTTATAATATGCATCGGCAACGTGTTTTTTGACAGCGGGCCAAGCACAGAAAGCGGATGTGTAAGTTAACAAAGATATAAGAATTATCATCGGCAGTATAAGGCTCACCGATACAAAAACACCCGATGCAAACATATAATACTCGATAACAAGCAAAAGTGCTGAAACAAGGACTCCAACAACGTTGCGCTTGAAATTAAGAGTAACGAAATACAGAGAATTTTTGAGTATCTGCTTAATCTTGAGATCAAAAGTTATCATTTGCAGATAAATGTAAAATCTCATTACGAAATAAACAAATGAAATAAAAATAGAAAAAACGTACAAGAACAGATACATTGTGCTGTTGGCGGCGTTGGCATTATAGGCAATGATATCGTAAACGAGAAGGAAAATCAAAGCTACGTCAACAACACCGAAAAGCATCGCTTGTTTCCAGTTGCGTTTTAATGCGTCAAAATAAATGCTCCAAACAAAGTTGCAGTCACCGCGGGCCGCATTTCTGCAAACTGCGGTAAGTCCCGCACAGGAAGGACCGAAGGTAAAAATTGCCAAAGCACCTATACAAAAGAGAACGATCGTGGTTGTGTTGTGAACAGAGGTGGGACGCACAGCACTGCTCAAAGTGAGAAAAGCGGAGATCAAAGGGCTGCCGCCGTACTGAGAAACGCCGTAATATATGGGATAAATGGAATCGGCAGGCATATTGATGCTGGTAAACAAAGGGAAAGCAACGGCGAAGCAGACAATGGGAATATTGGTGAGCAAGAATAAAAGATTTGCAATAGTCAGCTTGGTAATATTATTCCAGATAGCAGAGAAATAATGAACAAAACCAAACGGAGGATGCTTAGAAGCGTCATCCTTGGAATAGCCTCTGTCCCGTTTATTGTTACCGCTAAAGAAATTATAAATATAGTTTTTTGCCAAAATCGGTCACCTCATAAATTAAGCACGGGGATGGAATTTAATATAACCGCTGTTAAGTTTGTTTTTGATAAGCTGTGCGTAGCGCATCGTAGAGGAAATATCGGAATGTCCCAAAATCTCCTGAATATCGTGGATATCCGCGCCGTTTTCCAGCAAGTGCGCCGCAAAAGAGTGGCGTAAAGTGTGAGGGGTTATATCTTTTTGAATCTTTGCGCTTTCCGCGTAAGATTTGAGTATCTTCCAGAAACCTTGCCGTGTCATACGCTCGCCCTGAACATTAACGAACAGCGCCTTCTCATCGGGATGAAGCACCAAAAGCTTTCTTGAGCTCTCGATATAAACGGAAAGAGCGCGGAGAGCAATAGGATACAAAGAAACGAAACGTTCCTTTTCGCCGTTGCCGCATCGGATAAATGCAAGTTGAAGATTAACGTCGTCAATGTTTAATGAAACCAGTTCAGTAACCTTAATGCCGGTAGCATAAAGAAGTTCCAGCATAGCTTTATCGCGCTTGCCTTTGATATCAGAAACGTTAGGCTGAGCCAAAAGCAGCTCGATCTCTTTGGAGGTAAGAACCTGAGGTCCCTTTTTTTCAAGTTTATCGTTGGGGATTTCACGGGCGGGATTATGCTCAACCACTCCGTTACTTATAAGGAACTGAAAAAGAGAACGCAAAGCAGAAAGAGAACGGCTGACAGAGGCGGGAGATAACCCAAGATTACCGAGATATTGTTTGTAATCAGCAACATCATCTACGGTTAAGGAAGAGAAATCATCGATCTTTGCAACGGAAGCGTAATCAAAAAATTTTTTAAGATCACGCACATAGGCTTGAAGAGTGTTGTCAGAAGATTTCTTGACATCTCTTAAGTAGTTAATATATTCAGTATATTGTGATGTCATTTTGTCTTTAACAACTTCCATTGATTTTAAACCTCAAAACTTTGCTAAAACAGCAAGGTGATTAAATAAGAAAACAAAAGGGAAAAAACAGCGTACAATATGTAAGCCAAAGCATTGTACAGAATCGGAAAAAAACGTATTTTTTGCGGAAAAACATAAGAGAAACAAAAGGAAATAATAAAAATATCAAGCAATATCAGACAAGACGTGAGAAAAGCAAAAACCAAAGAAGAAAAAACACTGTACTGATACATGATCAGCTTGATAGTTATTCCGGTGATAACACCTTCGCATATTAAAAACAGCAAGGAAACCGGATAACGCAAGAAAGAAAAACCGACAAAAAACAGAAAAAGGGCGAAAAAACAACGCTCTGCGCAAAAGAGAGACACGCCGTTTTCGGTGATTGAGAGCACAAAAGAAGCAGACTCTATATCCAATCTTCCGGGAACGAGCGCGGCGCCGAGAAGCGTTGAGATGAAATATGCAGCGAGAAAAACAAGAAAAATGATTTTATATTTTTTAGGTATTTTTTCGCGTTTGGGTTTGTCCGGCATGGGTGTGCTTACAGGAACGGGTAATAAAGTAATTTCTGTATTCATGGTCAAATCCTCCATAGGAAAATATATGGAAAACGGCGTGACCATATGCAAAACACACGCAAATCTGGAACAAGAATATAATAATACAATTTACATAATTTTTCAAGTACATTTTCCACTCTTTTGTAAAATTGTTAATTATGACTATGTGTTATGTAAACTGAATTATGTAAATTATGCAAACCTGCTCATAATATGGGTGTTTTTTGATAACGGATATCAATATATAGTTCGTCTTTTCTTTGCATACACAACTGAACATAATTCCCACCGTCATTTTGCACAATAAGAAAAGAGCCCCTCTGAGGCTCTTAAAATTCTATGCAAGTAACATTAGAAGCGGTATGGTGATTACACAAAGCAGAGTTGAGATAAGTACTGCGTTTGCGGCAGATTTCTGTCCGGCTCCCAAAACTTCGGAAAGGTTAAGCACTACGCTCGCCGTGGGACACGAACACAAAATATAGAATGATGCTCTGAACCCGTAATCCAATGGCAGGAAATACACCAGCAGATAGCTGATTATGGGAAACACAAGAAGCTTTACCGCCGAGGAAAGATATGCATGTTTATCTTTTGCAAGCTCCCCTACCCTTACGGTTGCGAGCCGCATGCCCAGAATAAGCATACATAAAGGTGTAGACATTTTTCCCAGCACGGATACTGCGTTATCTATAACCGGTGTAAGCTTTATTTCCAGCAAAAACAAAGGCAACGAAAAACACAGAGCCAATACAGGCGGATTAAGAATTATTTTCTTAACGCTCATATATTTTTTATCGCCTGTAATAAACATTGAACCTGCTGTCCAGGAGATAATGTTCATTCCCACTATGTAAACTGCTGAGTAAGCAACCGCTTCGGGGTTATCCGGTAAAAGAGACTGTAAGAGCGGTACTCCGAAAAATCCGGCGTTACTTAATACGCACGCCACTGAGCAAACCCTGTAACCGGGATCTTTATCTCCCTTTTTCTTAAGCACCAGCCACATTAACGTAAGAACAATTATCTGCAGCACGAATGACAGCAAGAGAAATAATCCAAGGTTTATAAGCAGCTCGTTTGTATAATCTACGCAGTTGAAGGAATAGATGGACAGTGCGGGACTGCATACATAGAGAAGCACCTTCGCAAATGATGCGATATGGGACTGATCTATCATTTTTAATTTAACAAAAATAAAACCCGGCACCGAATATGCCAACATTATCAGCACATTCAGTGCCGTGGTAGTAAATTCCATATTAACCTACGTAAACAGCGTAATCTGCTTTTCTTATTTTCTTTTCGGGAAAACCGTCTGCGGGATAGCCCAGAATACAGCAGCCTACGCCTACATATCCTTCAAGGCCGTATTGCGCCAAGAGATTTTTGCCGTATTCAGATTCAAACATTTGCTTACAACGGTGTATCCAGCAAGCACCGAGTCCGATAGCGTATGCGGCGTTAAGCATATTGCCCAGTGCAAGAGATCCGTCTTCGATATTTGTGATTATGCCTTCCTTTACAAGAACACAGATAACGGTAGGAGCGCCGTAAAAGGGATCACCTTCCCTATCCATAAAAGAGGCGTTAAGGGCAGAAAGCTCATCCCGTATTTTTTTATTCTGAACAGCGATAAATACAGGGCTTTGTCTGTTCATTCCGGTGGGAGCGTTTTTTCCCGCCTCAAGCACTGTTTCAAGTTCTTCTTTGGAAATTTGTTCTTCTTTATAGCAGCGAACGCTGACGCGGTCGTTGAGCGCCTTGATAGCATCCATTTTATCACCTACATTATGGTCAATGTTCCGAAAAATTCAGGTCTGTGGAAATCGGGTTTTTCAAGGCTTATGGGAGACCAGCTGCCAAAATGAGGAATTTCGGTTTCGTCACCGCACTTATAGAAATTGCCCTTAAAAGTGTAGCCGTTACCAAATGTACATTTGCCAAACAACTGCTCGATAAACGCAAAGGAAAATTCAACCTCAACCGTCCAGCAGCCGTCCTTGTGCTCGGAGGTAACAACGGGAAGCTCTGTTACGACTTGATCTATGGGAGTTTTGTTCTTTCTGTCCGTGCGTATGGCGGAAAGAAAAGCTCCTGCGGAATTCATTTCAAAATTCATATAAAGAGGAGATTTATTGTTGAAGGAAACAAAAAATTCAAGACAGCTGTCGGTATAAACGGGATCGCCGTAGTTGGAATAACGGGTTAGAGGATCTTTTTCAAACGCAGTCATCTTCAAAACAAAGCCTTTGCCGTTTATCATCGCAAGCTGTGCGTATGCTTCGGGAGTATATTCCTTTCCCCAAACATATGAATTAATTTGTGCTTTGGGAATGTCTGCCCAATCAATTACGTTTGTTCTTTTAACGATATATTGCATATCCTGTATCCTCTCTCGGTTTAGTTATCGTCGTTTTCGTCTTCTTCGATCTCTATGATCTCCTCGTAATCGGTGCTGTGTTTACGCAAAAAGCCTGCAAGAACCAGCAAAAGTACCATAAATGCAAGCAGAGCAACAATAAGTACCGCGCCCCAGAGAGAAGGTGTTTCCAAAAATCCTTTTAAACCGTCATAAACAAGATATCCTGCGGGAACCAGGGCAAAAACTATGGCTGTAACCGCAATAAGGGTATAACAAAGGATACGCATAAGACGGTAATCGTTCATCATCTTGCTTATCATATTATTTTGCTTAACGATAAGTGCGTTTTGTCTTTTTATAAGCTTTTTCATTTCATCAAGGACGTAATCACTTTGATTATTGTTTCTGTTATCCATCTTGTTTACCTCCGGAATCTTTTTTGTAAATATAACATATCTTACGCTGAATGTCAATTAAAAACAAAAAAACTGTTGAAAATACAATCCAAAACGGTTATAATTGTTTAGAGGTGAAAAATATGTTCGAAGATGCACCCGAGATCATCCGCTCTTTTCTTTCTTATAAGTTGAACATACAAAACCGTTCTCCCTTAACTGTTTCCGAGTATTACCTTGATCTACGCACTTTTTTTAGGTTTTTATTCCTTAACCGCGGTGATACCGATGAGACCGAATTGGAAAGCGTGGATATTTCATCGCTTGACATTTCGTACGTGGAATCTGTTACAACCGCTGATATATACGATTATCTTTTGTGGCTTGCCGAAAAGGGCGTAAAAGCTGTTTCCAGATCCAGAAAACTTTCGGCTATACGTGCGTTTTTCAAGTATCACACGGCAAAATCCCATTTGATCAAAACAGACCCGTCCGAGCATATAGACTCCCCTTCCGTTAAACGTAAGCTTCCGAAATTTCTGTCGCTGGAAGAAGCAAACGCTTTGTTGGATTCTGTGGATATGTCGGATGACAACGGTGAACGTGATTATTGCATACTTACTCTTTTTTTAAACTGCGGTATGCGTCTTTCCGAGCTTGTTGGAATTAATCTTTCCGATCTGAGCCATGACCTTACACAGCTTACCGTTACCGGTAAAGGCAGCAAACAGCGTAACATATACCTTAATCAGGCTTGCAAAGACGCGGTGCGTGCTTACCTAAACGTCCGCGGACGCAACGCTACCAAACACGGAGATACAATCAAGGATAAAAATGCGCTGTTTCTTAGCAGCAGAAACAGCCGCATATCCAATAAGACAGTACAATGGACGGTTAATAAATACCTTGAAAAATCCGGCTTAAGCGGAAAAGGATATTCGGTGCATAAACTTCGTCATACCGCGGCAACGCTTATGTATGACCATGGCGGTGTTGATGTGCGATTACTTAAAGAAATCCTCGGTCACGAGCAGCTTAATACCACCCAGATATACACACACGTATCCGACAGACAAATAGAACAGGCAATGGAAAAAAATCCCCTTGCAAACAAAAGGAAATAAAATGCTTATAAAGAAATATTCAGTCAATGAAAATCATTGCGATAAAGATGGCAAAATCAAGCTTTCCGCTCTTCAGCTGTTTATGCAGGAATGCGCAGGAGAAGATTTTGATTCATACGGTATAACAGGATCGGAAATGCGCAAAAACGGCATGGCGTTTGTTTTAACCCGTGTGGCTTTTGATATTTATAATGAAATATGCGCAGGCGATGTTGTGGAGGTTCTCACCGCCCACGATCATATAGAAGGTATCAGCCTTGTGCGCGAATTTGTTATAACCTCGCAAAAAGGATACTGCTGCCGTGCTACGACGATATGGATATTGCTTAATCTCGGCACACGGCGTATTATGCGTCCTACCGCGCTTGAGCATTATCCCCCTACCCTTAATTTGTTTAAAGAGCAGGTTGAATACGAAAAAAGAGTGTTTACAAAGGATGAAAGTCCTGAACCCGTCTGCGATATATTGATCGACAGCAGTTATATAGACGAAAACGGACACGTGAACAACACCTATTATCAGGATTTTGTTGCCAAAGCTGTCGAAGGCAGATATTGCGACAGATTTCTCTCCCACATTCAGATATCATATCTGCACGAGATTTTTGAAGGCGAATCAATAACAGTGTCCGGCATTTTTGAAGATGATGTTGCAAGACTGCGTGCTGAAAACGGTGATAAATATTCGTTTGAGGCAGTGGTTAAATTCAGGAGTAAACAATGAGCAATAATTCCAAACGAATAATAGCTACCAATAAAAAAGCATACCACGATTTCTTTGTTGACGAAACCTACGAAGCCGGTATTGAGCTGTGCGGTACGGAAGTAAAATCTCTGCGCCAGGGTGCAGTGAATATGAAGGACAGCTTTTGTATTATAAAAAACGGCGAGATAGTTGTTCACGGTATGCATATAAGCCCCTACGAAAAGGGAAATATATTCAACAGACAGCCTTACCGCGACAGAAAGCTGCTTATGCATAAAAAGGAGATACTCAAGCTGTTCGGTCAGGTCGGTCAAAAGGGATATTCCGTTATACCCCTTTCGATGTATTTTGTTGGAAAATGGGTAAAAGTTGAGATCGGTCTGTGCAGAGGTAAAAAGCTTTATGATAAACGTGAAACAGAAGCCAAAAAAACTGCACAGCGAGATATAGAAAGAGCATCTGTAACCAGGTCTTGAATTTTAACACGGTCTGTGGTATAATATGCTCACGTTTGGGGGCGTAAAGGTTTCGACGGGGATCTTGAGGCTTTGTAAGCGAGCAGAAGCGTGCGACTTCTTTAAAACGCATAATTTTTAAAAATAAACGCTAACAATAATTTAGCTATCGCTGCCTAACTTATGGCGGCCGTCATACCGAAGAGTACTGCGGCTTCGGTTATGGCGTGACACAGCAGTGAACATGAACACGGTCAAGCTTTGCCCCGTGTCAGGTATTAATGAAGCTACCGCTGTTTTCAGCGCGACGGTTCGCGGTTAACGGCGGGAAATCAATAAGCCGTATACGCTCGTAGAAAGCGGAGCGGATGGGTTTTCGGACAGGGGTTCGATTCCCCTCGCCTCCACCATGAAAAACGATAAGTTTCGACAGAAACTTGTCGTTTTTCAATGATATCCGTTCCTTGCGGAACGGGTGATATATCTTCGATATGATATCCACCTTCGGTGGGTGATATATGCCTGCGGCATATGAAGGAACGGATATTATATCATGCTTGCAAAGCAAGTATATCACACGGCTTGCCGTGTATCATATCGCGTCAGCGATATATCATTATTTTTGCAGGAGTTCGAATTCATACGTAAAAACAGAAAAATATCTTTTTTTGTATAAGAAATGCCCCGCGTAATGCGGGGCTTTTGCTATGAATTCGTATTGCTTTTGGCTTTTCTTCGGCGCTCTTTAATTAATACCACGATAAGTGTGATAAACCCTCCGCAAAATATTAAAAGAACAAAAAACGGTATAGGTCCGCAGAATTGGAAAAGGAAAAAGAATGCATCGCCTAAAAAGCCGAATATACTTTTGCTTTTCTCCGGAGATTCGGATTCTGATAAACAGAACACCAATTCGTTTTCGGGTAGACCATTAAAAGTAGCTGTATAACCGTTTTCTGTTTTTGTAAAGTCGGAAACAGTGCTGTCGGTGAGGTAAAACGGCGTGTTTATAACAACTTCAAGCAAACCGAAATCCGCCCATTTTCTTGCAGGCGACAAAAGATACGTGTAAGTATAAACAAACGGCGTGTAGGTTCCGTCAATTTCCGGGTATATGGGTGCGGTTACGGAGTTTACCAGCCGTTCCCCCGGTTCAAGCGTAAGATCATATTCGTACCAACGGGTGAGATAATCGTCAAAGTGTGTATCAAAATAACCGTATCTTTCGCTGCTTATAACATTATCTTTAAAAAAGCACACGGCTGCATTATACCAATCGTGGCGCATAATGCCCGAATCAGAATTGTAGTTTGCAAAGACGTATTCTTCAAATGTAATTTTCTGTGTTTTGTCTTTATTAAAGATAACTTCTCCGTCTACTTCATCTCCGTTAAAGCGTGTAAGCTGCCAATCAAAATCACCATCCGGAGCTTCGCCGATAAAGTATACTTCGATCGTACCGTCATCATCCGCGCCGATGCTGATTTTGCCTTTGTCTTCTGAAAATGAGAAACCGCCGTATCTGCTTTTTACATAAAAAATGGTTTTAGTGTTGTCGCATTCAAACGTGGCGGTAATACGGACATTTTTCGGATTGCTTTCTTTGCAGTTTAAAGTATAAGAATAAAGCGTTACGGGAGTTTCAAAAGTCAGCAGTTCATCATCGATATATCCGTCTGAAAGTGAATTAAGACCATCTTCAATGGAAAACTCATACCAAGTTGAATTTGAATATGTATAACGGGTTGTTTTGTCTATATGCGTACCGTTTACGGTAATATCGTACTTATCTGTGTCGATTATCGGGATATGCTTTCCGGAAGAATCATAAATATATGCGTAATTAGGAAGATTACCGTAAGGAAAAACCAATGTTGCGTTTACCGTGTAATCTGTAGGATTATAAAAATAATACTCCGCCGTAACTTTACCGTCGTATTGTAAAAAAGATTCGGCGTTTTCATAATCATTTTTCGGGATTTCGTTAAGATCAAATGAAAGATATTCTTTTTCAACGATTAAAGGGCACTCGCCTTCCGTTATAAAAATTCCGGAGGCTGTTACTCCGCTCCAGTATCGCGGTGCAGAATTTGCACTACCGGAAATAGGGAAACAGAGCAATATAACGACTATTGAAAGAAAAACGGAAAACAGCTTAATTGTTCTGTACTTCATAATGTTAAAGAAACTCCTTTCGACAACGTTAATATGATAACCACACAAAAAAAACACAGACTTATCCGCAAAAGTACGGAGTCTGTGTTACGGCTTCGTTTTTACAGCGAAGAGATTATTAATTGAAAACTCCGCTTTGTGTTATTTATTATATCACGTTCAAATACATTTGTCAACACACAAAAAGGCAGAAGATAATCTTCTGCCTGAAATTTTATTAAATAGTCTTTTTGTAATTGTTAATATTTTGATCCTCGTTGTATGTAGGATCGCCCGGGTTAATACCGTTCATAACCTGCATAACGTGGTATGCCTGCTTATGTAAAACATCGGTCGCATCTTTGGGCGGGAGAGATTGATCAGGAAACAGCGGCTCGCCGATATGAAGATCCGCACAGGGATTTTTGGAGAAAAGTCTGCCTATCCCCTTTCGTTCACGGAAAGAAATGGACATAGGGATAACAGGCTTGTTGTGAGAAACAGCGTACTGGAAAACCGCCTTTTTTAAAGGACGGATATCGGGATAATAAAACCACATTGAACCTTCCGGGAAAAAGTGGATCCATTTTCCGTCTGCCAAGCCTTTATTAAGTGCTCTGTTGAATTTCGCAAGAGCACGGAAATTATGGGTGGGAACGGGCATACCGCCTACCCAGCGGATAAGCGGTCCGTTGGGACCTTCAAAATTTGTTTTCCACGCGGGAAAATACTGCATATGAGGGCGGATAGCCTTTAGCACGCATAGATAATCCCACATAAAAACGTGGTTGCATATAGTTATTGCCCCGTCTTTGTATGCGGCTTTGTGCTTTTTGTAGTTTTCCTTACCATATATTCTTAACCCGTGGCGTATGGTAACAACAGGAAACACAACGGTATTTAACAAAGCAAACAGAACACCCCTCTTGAATTTGTTGAACGGCGTTTCGTCAAGATAATTATAATTCTCGTCAAAATTCGTATCCCGAAGGTGTTTTACGGTGATCATATGCTCATCGGACTTTTCGGGATATTCATAATCAAGGTCGTGTCTGTAATACATCAAAAATCTCCGCATACAATTTTTAATATGATATCATATTTATCTGTAAAATTCAACACGTTTTTTGAATTTTTGAGCATATTAATCTTGACTGCCATAAACGAATATGGTACAATATATAGACAAGATAATATGATATAACATCTATATCTTTGAAAAATAGCGTTTTTCTTACTATTCAAGGTTACGAGGTCTTTTATGAAAGATTTTAAATATATTTTGCTTTGTTTTACGTTGGTTTTACTGTTGCTTGCCGCTTGCGATACCACGAGCAATACTTCTTCACCCGTTTCGGATACCGAAAGCGATGCTTTTGAGGAAATTTCTACGGAGGATGGTGTTTCGGAGCCTGACGTTTCATCTTCCGAAGAAGTATGTGAATATTTGGTTTACGTGGTTGACGGTACCGGAAATCCGGTTGAGGATGTTAACGTTCTTCTTTCCGGCGGCGTATTTCAGGCTTTCACTACCACAAACAGCAAAGGAATTGCTAAATTTACCGTAAAAAAAGCCGAATACAAAGTAGAAATTAATTTTTCCGATAAATATTACTGCGTTCGTAATGAATACAACTTAACCGAAGAAGAAACTTCTGTTACGTTTACTCTTATAAAGAAAAATGGTGCTTCGGGTCAGCTGCAGGCTTACTCCCCTTCCAATGATTTCGTTGAATACGATTATTATGAGGTAAACGAGGGACTGTATTTTGCTCCCGTTACGGGCGGTGAAATGACATATTTTCTGTTTGTTCCCGCCCTTCCCGGCACATATGAGATATATGCGGAAGCCGATACGGAAACAGAGATAGGATTTTACGGTTCTCTTTTCCTTGTTCTGCAGGATACTCTGTATGAGCCCGTGGACGGTAAGATAAAATTTGATATTCATGATTACAATATCGGCTCCACAAAGGATACCACCACATCTTACGTTATAGGTGTAAAGGCTAAAAACGGCGGTGATACAAATTGTATTTTGCACGTTGACCGCACCGGTGAACCTTCTTGGTCAATTGAAGACGAACCGTGGCAGGATGCAGTTGCAAACGAAAAATATCTTGTTAAATATAATGGTGAAAAAAATAAAACTCTTGTAAATATCGATGTTATACAAGAACCTGTCGTTGTTATTAACCAAGAGGACGGATATTACCACCTCGGTTCCGAAGACGGACCTCTGGTTTTGGTACGCATTGATTCTGATATAGATTATCTTTACGCTTCTTTAGCGGATATTTGCGATACCAGTACCTTTGGCGCATATTTTTACGATGATGACGGCAACTTCGAATACAGAGAACGTTACAACGATCTCGTTTACCAATATAAAGAGATATGCGATGATAACGGTGTTTGTCCTCTTAACCCCCAGCTTGCCGAGATGATTAAGAATGTAGGCGAATATAAACAGTGGTGGTCTTCTCCCGAATCTTACGACTATATTTTCGGCGACAAACCCGTTTACCAATATCAGGATTATGCATGGCTGTTTTGCTGCTGCTATTACGAGTAATAAATTAAATGCAAAGAGAGACGTTTTAAAGCGTCTCTCTTAACTTTTTGTATCGCGGAATATTATTTAAGCATTCAAAGCAAGGATTAAAAATTATATCTTTTGCTGCTTTTACTGGGTCCTTGTAGACCGCGGTTCCTTCATAACCGTACGAAAAACTGTATTTTTTTAACAAAGGTGAATTGAGTATGTTTGTTCGGTTGTAGTGCTTTGCTTGTTTTTTAAAATAATCCACGCATTCTTCGAGCAAATCTACGGCTTCTTCAAAACGGTTTAGTTTCACAAGGCAATATGCGGGGAACAGATAAAGGGGGTAACCTTTATCGTGAAAAGGAGGAATGTACTCGTCATTACGGTAAACCGACGAAATAAGAGCTTTTACAGTTTGGTAGCAGTATAGAGCTTCTTCGTATTGTTCTCTTTCTCTGTAAAGATTTGCAAGCATAATAATCTGATGTCCCAACGCCTCTAAAAGATGTTTAATATTTGTACAGTGAAGGGTTTGCTGTTTTTCTTTATCTCCCGCCTTCCACATCAGATCAGCCATGCGTATATCACGTGTGTTTGAGATATTGTTTGGAAAGCTTTCTGTAATCTCCGATGCAAGGTTCCAGCGGCTTTGCTGCGCATAAAGATCGGTTAAGCTTCGTTTTGCGCACAGAATATCATTAATATCGTTAGAATACTTAATAACCAGTTCTGCCCAGGAGATCCGTTGACGAATTAAGCTGTCTACTCCGTCTTTGCCGATCAAATCTATAATTTCTTCACTGTTACATTCGACAAGCATCTCCGAAAAACAGAATGCGTTACACAGTATGGTTGAATTACCCGGAAAACGGCGAATGGCATCACGGTACATTTCGATAATTTTAAGTCCCGTTTCCGCTTCGTCTTCCGGTTTTACGTTTTCTTGCATTTTAAAGATCTCATCAAGTGCTTTTTCCGCTTCCTCAATTTTGTTGCCGTTATTAATTCCGAACAAAACATCTGCTGAAACTCCGAAAAGATTTGCCAGTGGGACGACATTTGAGATATCCGGCATACCGATATTGTTTTCCCATTTAGAAACTGCGGCTGAAGAAATGTTAAGCTGTTCCGCAAGGGCTTCTTGTGTTAATCCCCTTTCTTTACGCAATTTTTTTATTATATCACCTATGGTTTCTCTCATAATTACCTCCATATTTTTATTACTTTGACATTATAACAAAACTTTTTGCACATTTGAAGCGATAGACCGTATGTTTTGATTTAACTGTAGGTTGAATTATTATCACCTATGTTTCCATTGCATTTAATTATGCCGGTGATATAATAGTATTGTAAACGGTCCGTTAAAATATTTTGAGGTGAATACAATGGAATTGAATATTGGAACAAATATAAAACGTTTGCGTATCGCAAAAGGTCTTACCCAAGAACAGCTTGCAGACCTATTATGTGTTTCTCACGCGGCTGTTAGCAAATGGGAGCTTAAGGTGACCTATCCCGACATTACTATGCTTTTTCCACTTGCGCATATATTCAATGTAAGCATCGACCATCTTATTGGTTATGATGAAGAAAAAGCAAATGCCGAGATCGACGAAATAGTAAACGAATATCATAAGCTCGGCGTTATCGGAGATTTCGACAAACAGCGTGAGCTTATAAGAGCCGCAGGAATTAAATATCCCTATGATTACCGAATTATGGTAAGGCGAATGTGGATTGTTGCCGGCGGAAGGGCGGGAAATGATGTAAAGCGCTTGCAAGAAAATAAGGATGAGCTAAACGAGATTAGTGATTGTATTTTATCGGGCTGCACTCAGGATTCCATACGTGCAGATGCTGTGGATATGAAAGCAAAGTTATTGCATGCGAACGGAAAAACGGATGAAGCAATTGCGCTTTTATCAACACTTTCCTCTTGGCATTCGAAAATAATGATCGAGCAGTTGTTTGAAAAAGACACAGAAGAATTCCGTTTTTGGAACAAGCGAAATTGCTACGGTATGCTCGATGTGGCGGCAATAAAGCTTGCACGGACGATCCGTTTTGACAACACGCTGACAGTTAAAGAAAAAATCGCCCGTATCGAACCTATGGGCGAAACCTTTTATGAAATGAGCAAAAGGAAGGATATGGGCGCTTTCTGTATTTGCGAAAAGGCAGTATACGCAATACTTGCCGGTATGCTTACTGCAGAAAATGCTTCGATAGACGAAATTATAAGGATAAGAAACAAAGAGTTTTGCGCTATGAAACGGATTATGAATTTGGCGCAGACGGACGAAGTGTTACAAGCGGTCATTGAAAGCACCTATAAGACGCAAGATATTATTGCTTTTGAATCACACCGATTACTGAGCTCCCCGCATCCGCAGTTTACTGCCTTAAGGGAGTTCCCCGAATACGTTGATATGTTAAACAAGTGGGCAGAATAACATAACTAAGCAAAAACGGCGCTATAAAAAGCGCCGTAATTTTATTTAACGAGATATTCGAGTATTTCCATAGCGTTTGTGTCCGGTTTAACTTTGGGCATGATCTTTTCGATATTGCCGTTTTCATCTATAATAAACGTGGTGCGTACTACGCCCATGCCCACTTTACCGCACATTTTCTTTTCCTGCCATACGTCGTAGGCTTTTATTGCCACGAGCTCCGGATCGGAAAGCAAAACAAAGGGAAGCGAATATTTTTCCGCAAACTTTTTGTGGGAAGAAACGCTATCCTTGCTGATACCGATAACTGCGATATTATTTGTTTTAAAGTCTTCGTATGCACTTGCAAAAGCGCAGGCCTGCCTTGTGCAACCGGGCGTATTATCCTTGGGGTAAAAGTACAAAACTATCTTTTTACCGAGAAAATCTGATAAAGAAACGTTATTTCCTTCTTTATCAATCAGTGTAAAGTCCGGTGCTTTTGTACCAATGGTTAACATATAAATTCTCCTTTGATTCTTGACTTAAATATATAATTTTGGTAAAATTATAAAAACAAATAAACGAGGTGCACCTATGCTTATATCTACCGAGATTGCTTCTATTGCCAATGTTGTGGGCGAAGAAAAGGCTTTAGAGCTTGTGGGAAAAGCAGGCTTTGACGCTTGGGATTTTTCTATGTTTAAAATGGGCGTTTATGATTGGGAAAATAAATGTATAAAAAACGTTGACCACCCATTAAGCAGCAATGAATATCTTGCTTTTGCGAGAAAATTGAAGCGTATCGGCGAAGATTACGGCATCCGCTGTAATCAATCCCACGCACCTTTTCCCGTATACTGCAAAGAGATACGGGACAGATGTAAAAGAGCCATAGAATGCACTGCAGAGGCGGGAGGAAGCATTTGTGTTATTCACCCCGATAACTACCGCTCTCCCGAGGAAAACGCACAAATGTATTTCGAATTGCTCCCGTTTGCAAAGGAATACGGGGTTAAGATCGCAACAGAAAATATGTGGAATTGGTCGGATGAAAAGAATTGCGCGGATCACGCAGCCTGCTCATCTGCAGAAAGCTTTCTTGCTCATCTTAATGCGGTAAATGACGAATATTTCGTTGCTTGTCTGGATATCGGTCACGCGGAGATGATGGGTAAAGATACATCTGCTTCTCAAATGATAGAAGCGTTGGGAAATCATCTGCAGGCGCTCCATATTCACGATAATGACAAAAAGTATGATTCACACAATATACCTTTTTCTATGCAGATAGATTTCGGTGCGGTTGCCGCTTCTCTCAAAAAAACAGGATACAACGGTTACCTCACTCTTGAAGCGGACAGATACGTTGCAAATTGCGGCGCAAAAACCGCAGACGAGGTTTATAAATGTGTTTGCGAGCTTGCGGAATCCGCAAGACGGTTGGATGAATTGATACGTAAAGCTTAAAGACTTTTTCGGTTTACAGATTTAAGGAAATCCTTTTATTTACAAACACTTCATCGGGAGTAACTATGCAATCAACAGCTATCACATTTACTCCGTTTGAAATTGCATCTTTAAGTGCATCGCCGAATTCGGGATGAGTATCATAGTTTGGAGATACGCTTTTTGCACCGTGAAACTGCGCTACAAAGACCAGGTATGCTTTATAACCATGTTTTACGCATTCCTTCAGTTCGTTGATATGCTTTATTCCCCGCTCCGTAGGCGCATCGGGAAAACGGCAATGCCCGTTTTCTTCCAGAGTAACGCCTTTTACTTCGATAAAAGCTACGTTTGCTTTATCGTTAACACAAAGATCGAACCTTGAATTTCCGTAGGTTACTTCCCTGCTATACACAGCATTTTCGGAAAAAATTCCGCTTTTGGGCAGCCATTCCGCAACAAGATCGTTTGGAAGCTGGGAATCCATATTGATGAGAAGCGTTCCTTGCTTATATACGGCGATAAGATCGTATTTGGTTTTTCTGTTTGGATTATCGGAAACAGATAAGACCACACGGCTTCCGGGAACAAGAAGCTCTTTACACCGTCCCGTGTTTTTTATATGAACGGTATGCGGAATACCGTTTACAGATACGGTTCCCACAAATCTGTTTGACCTTTCCAAAAAGGTTCCGAAGGTAATATTTTTATATTTCATATAAATCCCTATAATACATTTACGGAGTTAAAATGAATATCAGAAAAGCTAAAATAAGCGATATTGACACAATAAAAGAAATATTCGATAATGCCCGCGCATATATGCGAAAAAACGGAAATACAAAGCAGTGGGCAGACGGATATCCGTTTGAAAGTACGATAATTAACGATATAAACGCGGGAGTATGTATGCTTTGCGAGGAAGAAGGCGAAATCGTCGGTGCCTTTTCTCTCCTTGACGGACCCGATAAGACATATTCCTATATAAAAGGAAACGGTTGGCTTAACGACGAAGATTACGGTGTGATACATCGTATTGCTGTTAACAGCAACCGACGCGGTGTCGCTTCCCAATGCATAAAATACGGCGAAAACCTATACAAAAACCTGCGTATCGACACTCACGAGGATAATATCCCTATGAGAAGCTTTTTGCGCAAGCACGGATTTTCCGAATGCGGAATTATCTATCTCGAAAACGGAGAAGAGCGTATTGCCTACCACAAGGTAATATCGGGCGAAACGGAGAATATTGAATGATATCCGCTTTTGGATACCACGATATGATCTTTTAACACGATTCCGTTTACAAACGCTATTTTGTATAACCGTTTTGTGGCAACGATATCCGATTCGGAGGGGACGGATGAGCCCGAGGGATGATTATGATACAGCACTATGCTTTTACAGTTTATTGAGAAGGCGTAGGCTATAAGTTCTTCAATATTTGCATCAACGTTATTTTGAGTTCCGCCGCTAAGCTCTATCAGAGCAATCAAGTTATTTTCATTATCCAAGTATGCGGCGCAGATCACTTCATACGAAAGAGAGTCTAATTTTTCTTTTACAAAAAGTGTTAGTTGTTCGATGGAATCAAATTCTTTTGATTCGCTTAATGATACCATTTTCTAATCCTTTTAATTGATCACCCCAAGAAGCGACAGACATCTTGGGGTGAATATTTTTGCTGTTTTATACAGTAAGATATGTGCCGGTGAAATATTTGATAATACGGCCTCTGGTTATTATGCCTACAAAAACTCCTCGTGCATCTATAACCGGCAGAAAATTCTGCGCTTGAACCTTTTGGAGAAGTTCTTCAGGCGAGGCGGTAATATCTATGGGTGGGTTCCAATCCGTACGGAGAATTTCCGAAACAGTTCTTTTTTCCTGACTTTTTAAATCGGATTCATTGCGGTTAACAATATCCCAAAGAAAATCCCCTTCGTTTACGGTGCCAACATATCTGCCCTCGCTGTCAATAACAGGTAAAGCGGTATAACCGTGAAAACGCATTTTTTCAAGTGCTTGACGAAGTGTGCAATTAATATCTACATACGCGACGTTGCTTTTCGGCGTAAGGAACTGGAAAATATTCATATTTCTCCCTCCTGTAATTATATTGTAACATTTAATTATGAACTTTTCAAGCACAATATGAATATAGTAAAAAAATCTCCGGTATTTTTTGCCGGAGATTTTAAAAATATCAAAGAAGTATTTCTGTATATGTGGGGAAAGGCCAAACATCCTTGGGTACGTACAACTCGGCTGTGTCGGCGGCTGCACGCAATTTGTCCATACAAGGAATTATACGGGAAGCAAAAAGCTGTGCTTTTTCTAACTTATCCGAAATTCCCTTTGCCTTTTCAAGTAAAACGGAGAGGGTTTCGCATTCATCGTATATTGCAACAGCGCAATCGTTAAGCTTTAACGCAAGCTCGTACTCTACCTTGCAAGAGAGTGACATA
This sequence comes from Clostridia bacterium, assembly GCA_017399965.1. GTDB lineage: Bacteria > Bacillota > Clostridia > Oscillospirales > CAG-382 > SFLA01. The sequence goes on from JAFQAP010000016.1 coordinate 182,407, forward strand.
GCTTTTTTCTTTTCCGCGTTATCACAAACGCAAGCAACGTAAGAAGAAACCGCAGGCAATATCTGGCGGCGCGCCATATGTACCATTGTAGCACCGTCTACGTTTACTGTTTTGGAATACTCATCCAGCATAACGTCGTAACGTGAGAGCATTTCTTTTTCGTTAAGTATACCGTGTTTGCCAAAGAGCTTTATATTTTTTTCGGCAATGTAATGAGGAAGTGCCATAGCGGTGTCTGAAAGATTGAGCAAACCGCGGCGCTCCGCTTCTCTCACCCACTCTTCGGAGTAGTTGTTACCGTTAAAAACAATGCGTTTGTGTTTATAATAAGTATCTGCGATTATGGAGTCTATTGCATTGGTTACGTCTTCGGATTTATCCAGAATATCGGCAAATTCGCAAAGAGATTCTGCAACTGCGGTATTTATAACGGTGTTGCACATTGCAATGGACATAGAAGAACCGGGCATTCTGAATTCAAATTTGTTTCCGGTAAAAGCAAAAGGAGAAGTACGGTTTCTGTCCTCGCCATCGTTGGCAAACTGGGGCAGAACATTAACACCCAAAGGAAGCTGCTGGCTTTCGTCTGCAGAAACGCTTGAACCGTTAATGAATGATTTAAGAGTATCGGTAATACGTTTACCGAGGAATATGGAAATTATCGCGGGAGGTGCTTCGTATCCGCCGAGACGCTTATCGTTTCCTGCGGTCGCAACAGATATACGTATGAGATCCTGATAAGTATCCACACCTTTAAGAACTGCGCAGATCATCAACAAAAACAGCTTGTTGGAGGGCATATCTTTACCGGGAGCAAGAAGATTTTTGCCGTCCGCGGAAAGAGACCAGTTGTTGTGCTTACCGCTTCCGTTAACGGAATTAAAAGGCTTTTCAGCAAGCAGACAGCGAAGTCCGTTTTCTTTTGCAGCCTTTTTCATTATATCCATGGTAAGCTGGTTTTGATCAATAGCGCGGTTACAATCGGTAAAGATCGGTGCCAATTCATATTGGCAGGGAGCCGCTTCGTTGTGCTCTGTCTTCGCGGGGATGCCTCTCATCCATAATTCCCTGTCAAGAGTTGTCATAAAGTTTTTAACCTTAAAGGGAATAACACCGAAATAATGATCGTCCAGTTCCTGTCCCTTGGGAGCGGTTGCGCCGAACAAGGTCTTGCCGGTGATCTTAAGGTCTTCCCGTTTGTGGTAAACTTCTTCATCTACAAGGAAATATTCCTGTTCGCCGCCGACCATAGGCACAACCCGGCGGGCATCCATACCAAAGTGCTTGAGCAAACGCTTCGCCTGAAAGTCCAATGCCTGAATCGAACGAAGGAGAGGCGTTTTTCTGTCAAGACATTCACCGCCGTAAGAGCAAAAAGCGGAAGGAATATAAAGTGTATCGTTTTTAACAAAAGCATCGGAAGTGGGATCCCAAGCAGTGCAGCCGCGGGCTTCAAATGTAGCACGAAGACCGCCCGAAGGGAAAGACGATGCATCGGGTTCGCTGGTGATAAGATCTTTACCCGAAAAGCCGACGATTATTTTACCGGTTCCCTTTTCCAAAGAGAAGAAGGAATCGTGCTTTTCTGCAGTAATACCTGTCATCGGCTGGAACCAATGGGTATAATGAGTAGCGCCCTTTTCAATTGCCCACTCTTTCATCGCGGAAGCGACAACGTTTGCCAGAGATATATCAAGGCTCGTACCGTTTTCAATAGTTTCCTGCAGGCTTTTATAAGCTTCCGGAGGAAGCATTTCTTTACGTACGTTATCGTTAAATACCATTGTGCCGAAATATTCGGTGATCTTATTCATAAGACAGCTCCTTATTTGTGGTAAAGCTTTTTTGTCTGATATACAGGTTCACACGTAAGGTTAATACCAAGTTTTTTCAGCAAGCCTTCGTCAACCTGAGAAAGAATAACTGATGAATGCATATCTGCATTTTTTAGTTTTGAAAGCATATCCAACGCTTTCTTCGCATTTTCATCGGTAACAGCGCAAATGGAAAGTGCGATCAAAACTTCGTCTGTATGAAGTCTGGGGTTTCTGTTTCCCAGGTGACCCACTTTAAGCTCTGCAATAGGCTCGATTATTTCTCGGGAAATAAGCAGAAGGTCATCATCAAGCCCTGCCAGATATTTGAGGGCGTTGAGCAGCATTGCGCTGGATGCGCCCAAAAGATCGGATGTCTTGCCGGTTATAAGCTTACCATCGGGTAATTCCAAAGCTGCTGCGGGCATTCCCGTAGTTTCTGCTTTTGCGCGGGCTACGGTAACTACTTTTCTGTCGCTTACGCGAAGATCGCAACGGTTCATAAGCAGTTCGTTTTTATAAACCGTGTCGCTGTCGCCCATAGATTTTTTTTGATGGCACATTGCCGCAAAATAACGGCGTATAACCTCCTGACGTGAAGCATCGCAAACCGCTTCTTCGTCAAAGATACAGTATCCCGCCATATTTACACCCATATCAGTGGGAGATTTATATGGACATTCGCCGTATATCTTTTGGAAGATCGCATGTAAAACGGGGAAAATCTCAATATCTCTGTTATAGTTTACGCAAGTCTTGCCATAGGCTTCCAGATGAAAGGGGTCGATCATATTAACGTCATCAAGGTCTGTGGTAGCCGCCTCGTAAGCAATATTAACGGGATGGCGCAAAGGTAAATTCCATACGGGAAATGTTTCGAACTTTGCGTATCCGGCTTTTATCCCGTGGCGATGCTCGTGGTAAAGCTGAGAAAGACAGGTAGCCATTTTTCCGCTTCCAGGTCCCGGTGCTGTAACTACAACGAGAGAGCGGGTGGTTTCGATATAATCGTTTCTGCCGTACCCCTCATCGCTTACAATAAGCGCCGTATTGGAAGGATAACCGTCTATGCGGTAATGACGGTAGGTCTTTATTCCCAACCGTTCAAGACGTTTTTCGAAAGCCACAACGGCAGGCTGTAATGAATATTGAGTAAAAACAACACTGCCAACGTACAGACCGCACAGGCGGAATGCATCTATAAGACGGAGCACTTCCGCATCATAAGTAATTCCGAGGTCGCCGCGCACTTTATTTTTTTCTATGTCATCGGCGGAGATGACTATAACTATTTCAGCTTCATCTTTGAGAGAAAGCAGCATTTGAAGCTTACTGTCCGGCTCAAACCCCGGAAGCACGCGGGCAGCGTGATAATCATCAAAAAGCTTGCCGCCGAACTCCAGATAAAGCTTACCGCCGAAATGATTTATACGGTCACGAATTTGCTGGGATTGGAGAGTGATATATTTTTTATTATCAAATCCAATTTTATACATTTCAAAACTCCGTAAAACTATTCGCAAACGATATACTGCTCTCTGCCTGCGCCAACGGATACATATCCGATACGGCAGCCGGAAAGCTTTTCGATCTTGCGAACGTAATCCTGTGCTGCTGCGGGAAGCTCTTCAAACTTGCGGCAACCGCTTATATCACAGCCCCAGCCTTCATAATATTCGTATACGGGCTCTGCTTTATCAAGCGCCTCTCCCACGGGAAAATCGTATACAAGCTCGCCGTCTACTTTGTATGCAACGCAAACGGGGATTTTATCAAAACAGGAAAGCACGTCCATCTTTGTAAGAGCGAGAACATCTGCGCCTTGCATTCTTACACCGTAACGGGAAGCAACAGCGTCAAATCCGCCGACTCTTCTGGGACGGCCGGTAGCTGCACCGTATTCTCCGCCCGCTTCACGAAGCTTATGAGCCTCATCGCCGAACATTTCACAAGTGAAGGGACCTTCCCCTACGCAGGAGGAATATGCTTTCATAATGCCTATAACGCAGTCCAGCTTGAGACCGGGTACGCCTGCACCAACGGGAGCATAGCCGGCGATGGTGTTAGAAGAAGAAGTATAAGGATATATACCGAAATCAATATCACGAAGTGCACCGAGCTGTGCTTCAAACATAATTTTTTTACCCTGCTCGTTTGCATTATGTAGATACAGACCGGTATCACATACGTAAGGAAGCAGAGGAACGCCGTATTCCCGGAGGTAAGCGATAATATCCTCACCTTTTACGGGAGTATCGCCGTAACCGGAGGCTACGGTAAGATTTTTCCATTCTGCAATAGATTCCGCTTTTGAAGCCAAAGCGTCGATATTTCTGAGGTCTCCCATGCGGAACGCCTTTTTATAATACTTATCTGCGTATACAGGCGCGATACCGCGGCGGGTAGAACCGAACTTTTTATCTGCAAGACGCTCTTCCTCAAGACAGTCCATACGCACGTGGTAAGGCATACAGATAACTGCGCGGTCGCTTATTTTAAGATTTTCGGGAGTGATCTCGATTCCGCCGTCACGAAGACGACCCATCTCCTCGCAAAGATGCTTAAGGTCTATAACCATACCGTTACCCATAACATTAACGGTGGTAGTGCGAAGAATACCTGAGGGTAAAAGATTGAGTATGAATTTACCTCTTTCGTTAACAACGGTATGACCTGCGTTATTTCCGCCCTGGTAACGAACAACTATATCATAGTCTTCGCTGAGAAGATCAACCATTCTTCCCTTTCCTTCGTCTCCCCAGTTGATACCGGCAATTGCTGTAAGCATAATAACACCTCTAAAAATATGATAAATTTTATTAATCGAATTAACAAGATGCAAATAACACCTCGACTTTGGAGTATAACACAAATTATTATTATTTTCAACATATATTTGACTTATTTTTGCTTTTATGTATAATTAAATTAATTAAATTATATGTTTAAGAGGATTTTGTATTATGAAACATTCCGATATTGCCATAAATCTGTTTTTAAAAGGCGCAAATTGCTCTCAGGCGGTGTTTGCTTCTTTTGGTGATATTACAGGTTTTGACGAAAAAACATCTTTCCGGTTAGCCTCTTCGTTCGGCGGAGGAATAAGCAGATTGCGTGAAACCTGTGGTGCGTGTTTAGGTATGTGTCTTGCGGCCGGAGCGATTTTCGGATATGACGATATCGCTGACAGAAGCGCAAAGACAGACCATTACGCTATCATTCAGGGACTTGTTAAAAAATTCGCCGAAATTAACGGCAGCTACACCTGCAGAGAGATACTGGGCGCGGAAGGAAAGTCTACATCCCCTGTTCCGGGTGAAAGGACAGCGGAATATTATTCCAAAAGAGTGTGCTGTATTGATTGCATAAGAACCGCCGCGGAAATTCTTGATGAATATCTGGAACAGAACGGTAAAATTTAGTTTTTTTCCAGTATGTCAAGCATATGGTTTGTAACTCCAACCATATCTTCCCTTTCGCATACGATATAATGATATTTCATATATAACTCAAAGGTGGAATCGTCCATATTATCGATTGTTTCGTCGATCAATCTGGTCAACATATCCGTTCCCACATAGTGAAGACGAGTAACGTCAAATTGTTCTGTAAGCTTATATACTTCTTCTTTGCGATGCATTTGAAATATTTCTTCCGCTGTTGAATAAAGCTTAAAAGTTTCCGGATCTATCATTCCTCTGTCAAGCTCGTATTTTACCATATTCCGTTTAAAGCAATACTGATAAACTGTCATATCGGTATTGCAATATGCCACGAATATCTTTCCTTTTTGTTTTGTAACCCTTATTGCCTCCGAAAGTGCTTTAAGCTGTTCTTCAACCGTATACAGGTGGTACATCGGACCGAGCAACAGCGTAATATCGTACGTTTCGTCTTGAATGTGGGAAAGATCAAGAGCATTCCCCTGCCTTACCGTTACTTTTTCTTTCGGTAAAGTAAGAGAATTGAATACATCAATATTGTGTTGTATCAGTTCAATGGCATCTACTTCATATCCTTTTTGCGCAAAATAATGTGAATATCTGCCGGTAGCTGCGCCTATTTCAAGAATACGGCAGTTTTCCGAAAGATATTTTTCAACGTATCTTACCGTTGTAAGAAATTCAACGCTGCCGTGGCGCGATGATAAGCGTTGATGTTCGTCTTTTGTGTTGTAATAGTTAGTCAGCGATTCAAAGGTATTCATATTCTTACTCCTTACAAATAAAAATACAGCGGTATAAGCACTGAAAATGCTTACACCGCTGTTTTCGTTTAATAAAATAAGTTAAGATATAACGAAAAACGAGTATAACGGCATAAGCGCGATATGCTGCCAACGTCCGGCTGCAAAAGCGCGCTGATAGGAGGTATTAGCTGAAAATGTTTTGCCGTTAATATACATACTGTTCCTCGTTTGAAATTTTGCTTGATTATATCACAGCGATTTACGCTTGTCAACAATTATCTGTCTGCAAGAGGAATATAGCTCTGCTCTTCACAGGTGGTGTGATAAGCGGGGCGGATTATCTTGCTGGCGTTGATAAGCTCTTCCATTCTGTGGGCAGACCAACCTGCCAGACGTGAGGTAGCAAAAATGGGTATATACAGTTCCTTGGGTAAGCCCAGCATACTGTATGCAAGACCGCTGTAAAAATCCACGTTGGTAACAACACCTTTATAAATTCGGCGTTTTTGAGATATAAGATCTATTGCGTGTTTTTCTACTGCGCGGTACAAATTGTAATCCTTTGTTTTTCCTTTTTCGTGAGCGAGAGATTCCACACAAGAACGGAAAACTTCTGCGCGGGGATCTGCTTTTGAATATACGGCGTGACCGACACCGTAAATAAGTCCCGTGCGGTCAAATACCTGCTTATCCAGCATTTTGGAAAGGTAATCACGTATTTCCTCTTCGTCGTTCCAGTCCTCTACGTTTTTACGGATGTTTTCGAACATTTCCATAACCTTAAGCGAGGCGCCGCCGTGTTTTGGGCCTTTAAGAGAACACAAAGAAGAAGCGATGGCGGAATAAGTATCTGTGCCGGTAGAAGATACTACTCGGGTCGTAAAAGTAGAGTTATTACCGCCGCCGTGTTCAGCGTGGAGTACCAATGCCGTGTCCAGCACCTGTGCTTCCAACGGAGTATATTGCTCGTCGTTGCGAAGCAAAGCGAGTATATCTTCGGCAATGGAACGGTGAGGGTCGGTAATATGGATTATAAGGCTTTTGCCTTTCTTTTTGTAGTTATAAGAATGAAAAGAATATACAGCAAGCTGAGGAAATACCGAGATGAGCTGCAGGCATTGGCGCATTACGTTGGAAAGAGATATATCCTCGGGAGCTTTATCGTATGAATACAGCGTAAGCACCTCTCTGGAAAGAGCATTCATTATATCGGCAGTAGGGGCTTTAAGCACAACGTCCCGCACAAAATTACGGGGCAGAACGCGGTATTCAGCCAAAACTTTTTTAAATTCATTAAGCTGGTTTGCGGTAGGCTGTTTACCCATTAAAAGCAGATAAATTACTTCCTCAAAGCCAAGCCTTTTTTCGTTGGTAAAGCCTGCTACCATATCCTCAATATCAATTCCGCGGTATAAAAGCTGACCTTCGTGGCGCACGTCGGATATACCCGTAAGGCCGGTCAGAACGCCCACACCGTTAATATCTCTTAATCCGCGTTTAACATCATATTTTTCAAACAAGGAAGGGTCTGTAGAGGTGTTTGAAACACAAAGCTCCGTATAAGTATCAACTAATCTATTAATCGTATTGTGTCCGAGCATTGTTTACTCCTTTCTTTTTTTGCGTATAATACGTGCGGATATCACGCCGATCAACAACGCCGCACCTATAAATATTACTAATACAGCCGTATTGAATTCGGCTTCGGGTTCAAAATAAATTTCCGCCGTTTCGGTAACAAGCTTCACTGTGCTGCTTTTTGTCTGCAGCGTTACTTCAAAGGTATCGTCAGCATCCTTAAAGAAATTATAATCATTGTGTAAGGGAGAATAAGTAGTCTGACTCATCATTCCCTGCTTGCCGAAAGAAATGAGGCGGATATATCCCTCTCCGTCCAGATCACAGCCGTTTTCTGTATGAGTGGGAGCGTCGCCCGTTTCGGCGTACTGATAATCCGAAAGTATTTCCCACACGTATCTGCCGTTACCGAGATCACGCTGAACACGGCAGGCACCGTGAACGTGACCGCACAAAACCGCAACAATATTTTTATTTGGAACGATAATGTTTTCCATAATTTCTTTTGCACGTGAGTGGTTGTATGCATTTACATCCTGAGGATTGCTTACGTAGGTTCCGTCAGTATCCAGGTAAGAGTGTGTACATAGGATAACCGATCTTTCGGGATACGCTTTACAAACGGCGTTTGCCCATGCAATGGTGCGCTCATCTGCCTCAATACCGTTGCTTAAAAATAAGAACAGATAATCTGTATCTGCAAGCGTGATAAGATCGTAGTGGCAGGAATTGTTATCCAAACTGCCGCCGTACCAATTATTTCTAAAGAATCTGCCTTTTCCGAAATAACGGTTAAAATTGGAAAGATCTGCGGGTGTGTTGCCTGTATCGTGATTTCCTGCAAGAACTCCGTTTGGCATATTTGCGGCATCGATAATTTCGTGTATCTTATCCGCAAATTTCCATTCTTTTTGTGCTTTGTCAGCGGGGATGTACGTATCCACAATATCGCCGGTATGAATAAGATAGCCCGCTTCTTTGTTTTTATAAAGGTCAACACTGTAATTGAGTATAAGTTCGTATACGCTGTTAAGGTCCTCAAAATTCGAATAATACTGTGTATCGGTTATCCAAACCACAGTATCCGATTCGGATACGTAAATATTGGGTTTAACGGTTATCTTAACTTTGCCTTCGGAAAAATACTTTGAGTCTTCAACACGTATCTCTGCTTCCGCTTTGCTTTCTGCAGTTCCTATCTGTACATATTGCTCGGCTTCCCAATCGTATGCCAAAACAGAAACCGATCTGTTTTCGGAGGTGGAGCCTTTGTATTTAAAAACAAAATACTTTGAATTTCCTATATCAAAAGTATATTCCTCTCCCCTGCCGTCTATAACGGGATCAGACGTCTGCATCTGCATATTGTTGTTTATAACGCTGTCTGTACGCTTGCACATAACAAATTCTGTGCAGAAGGTGGATGTGTTTCCGTATTTATCGGTTGCAGTAAGTGTCAGCAGATGTCTGCCCTCGGAAATCCATTCAAGTGTGCGCCCCGAATGATAAAACTCACCGTCAATATCCGCTTTTATTTTTGCTTCGCCGGATTTATCTTCCGCAGAAAATTCCAAAACGGAATCTTTATAAATAACGGTTCCGAACTTTAAATCAAAATTTATGGAAGGTCCGGTGTTATCGGTAAAGAATTTAATTTCCTTGACTTTTTCGCCTTCGGACGTAACGGTTAAAGTATGTTCCCCGTCTTCGAGAGAAGATGTATCGAAGACGGCAACAGAGCCGGTCTGAGTTTTAATGGCATTAAGCAGATCCGAAAATACAAATGAGACATAGATAGGGACATTGGGTGTGCTGCCGCCAAGGTTAGTGGAAGCGTTCCATCCGTCGCCAATATTATATGTTTTTGCAGGATCGTATTCTTCGGTAACCGCAGTCACTTCATTTGTTCCTTCGACGGGATAATAAAGAATGATGGTATCAGGTGTAACCGGCTTTCCGTTTGGTAAGATTACAGATACTTTTGCAATAGATTGATCGTCAAGGTTGTAGGTGCCGTATACAGGCAGTTCGGGATATGTAAATCCGCCGGATGCTGCAACATAAGTCAGTATTGCGTCGCCGCTTTTCAAAATATTTTCATCAAACAACATGGTAAAGGTACCGGAGGTCGAAGGCAGAGCTGTTAAAGAAACATCTTCGTAATACACGTTTCCTCCGCCGTAATCGAGTCCCTCGGCTTTAAAAGAAAAGTATGGGCTGCCTATACCTGCTCCGATAGAAATATTGTCAATGTTGATCTGCAGGTTTTCCATGCCGTGAGCCAGGAATTCGAATTCGCCCGACACGGTATCTCCGTCGTCTACATTTATAAAAACTTCATTTGAAGAAAAAACACGGAAATTAAATCCGAAAAATATTAAGATAAAAGAAAACGCAGCGAAAAGAATTTTTTTCATTTTTTATTTTCCTTTCTGCCCAAAAGACTGTAAACGAGAGAATGGGCGCCGCTTACTACCAGCAAAGCAAAGAAATTTAAAGCTCTTGTAACTATCATTGCGGGAATATACAGTCTGGGACCGAAAACACCGCTGTAAAGTATGGTAAATACGTTTTCGGCTACACCGGCTGAACCCGGGATGGGCACAGACTCGGACGAAACAGCTAAAACTGATTGTACGGCAATAATAAAAACAAAAGATTCGTTTCTCAGACCAAAAGCGAGATATGCAAAGTAGACAATTGAAAAGTTAATTATTCTCTTTACTATGCAAATTAAAAGTACAAAAACAACCGTTAACGGAGAAGAACGTATTATCTTTGATGCGGAAATGTAATCTTCCGCACTTTTTCGTGATTTTTCAATAGTATTTTCGGTTATATGGAGAAATTTAAAACGAGAGAAAAAACGAACAACGCCCGGTATCATAAGGCGTGCAAAAGAAGGAGTAAACAAAGCGATAGCGAAAACGGAAACGATACACAGATTTACTATTGCTCCGTAGATAAATAAGGTGATAAAGAGCGCAGAGCCTGTATTCAATAAGAGCGGAAAAACGCAGACTGCGGCAGTTGCCACGATTACCACGGCGATACGGTTGCACATTGAGTATATTGCAAGCACGTTGCAAGCGGAGGGCGTGTCCACACCGTCTTTATACATAGAATAACCTGCGGCGGGAAGACCTGCAAGCTGAGCAGGAGAAATGTTGGAATATAAAAGATCTGTTCCCGCATATCCCGCGGCCGAAAAAAACGATATTTTTTTGCCCAAAACCGAAAACAGTAACTTTAAGCAGCCTGCTTCTGAATAAAGCTGAAGAAATGTCATAGCAACTCCAAGCAAAACAAAAACGGGGTCGATATTTTTGATTGTAGAAAGAACTTCAACAGCATCGTACTGAACGGCAATATATACAGCAACGCCGGTGATAATAAGTGCAATAATTCCGATATATATTGCCGTGAGTTTTGAAGACGGCTTCTTTCCCTGCGAATTGTTCATTTTTAACTCCTGTGATATAATAATTGTATTATACCACAAATTAAGTATCAAGTAAATATTTTTTGAATAAAGTATTTACAAATATAAATAAATATGTTATAATCTCGCGGAAGTAAAAGGGAGTAGCAGGCGGTATATGCCGTTGTCTACAGCGTCAATACGGCCTATACGGTCCGCGCAGACATTTAATTGCAAGACTTTTACCGTCATTTGGTGGCGGTGGAAGTCTATTTTTATTAAAGGAGATGTTTTTTTGGAATTCATTTACGAAAACGCTGTTGAAATTGTTAAAGAACAGCCGGGAATGATAGCAATGTGGATTATAGGCGCTTTCCTCATTTTCCTTGCTATCAAATTTGATATGGAGCCTACTTTGCTCTTGCCTATGGGATTCGGTGCAATTCTTGTAAATCTTCCCGTGGCAGGCGCACCCGAGGTTATCGAAACTCTTTATAAAGCTACTATCGAAAACGAGCTTTTACCCCTGCTTCTGTTCATCGGTATCGGCGCAATGATAGATTTCGGTCCTCTGCTTTCCAACCCCAAGCTTATGCTGTTCGGTGCTTCGGCACAGTTCGGTATATTTATGACACTTTTCCTCGCCGCTCTGCTTGGCGATCTCGGTCTGTTTGGCGAAGGATTCCTTATTACTGACGCTGCTTCCATTGCAATTATCGGTGCCGCTGACGGTCCTACCAGTATTTTCGTTGCGGGACAGTTCGGCACAAAGTATATCGGCGCAATTATAGTTGCCGCATATTCTTATATGGCGCTTGTTCCTATCGTACAGCCTCCCGTTATCAAGCTTCTTACTACCAAAAAGGAAAGACTTATACGTATGGAATATTCTCCCAAGGGTGTTTCCAGAAAAACTCGTATATTCTTCCCCATTATCGTTACTATTGTCGTAGGTCTTATCGCTCCCGAGTGTGTATCTCTTATCGGATTCCTTATGTTCGGTAATCTTATCCGTGAATGCGGAAGACTTGATTCCCTTTCCGAAACTGCTCAAAAGGTTCTTGCAAACCTCGTTACCCTGCTTCTCGGTATCGTTGTTGCGTTCACTATGAAAGCAAGCGATTTCCTCCGTTGGGATACCCTTATCGTTATCGGTCTCGGTCTTGTTGCATTTATCTTTGATACCGCAGGCGGCGTTCTCTTTGCTAAATTCCTCAACCTCTTTACCAAAAAGAAGGTTAACCCCATGATCGGTGCGTCCGGTATTTCCGCATTCCCTATGTCAGCACGCGTTGTACACAAAATGGGACTTAAAGAAGATCCCCAGAACTTCCTGCTTATGCACTCTATCGGCGTAAATGTTTCCGGTCAGGTCGCATCCGTTATCGCAGGCGGAATTATTCTCAGTATTTTGGGTTAAAGGAGAAAACGCAATATGAAAAAAATAATTTCTGCTTTACTCATAGCTATTCTTACTCTTTCCCTGCTTTCTTCTTTTGCTGTTCCCGTATTTGCGGAAGGCAGCGAAACCGAGGTTTCCGTTAACGAATCATCCGAGGTTATTGAAGAAGTATCCGAAACGGTCAGCGAAGACGTTTCCGAAAACAATGAAGACGGTAAATACGCAAATACAATCAGATCTCTTGAGATTATGGGATTCGGTATGTTCGGTATTTTCCTTGTAACCGCTATTATCGTTTGTGTAATGTACCTTCTTACTCTCTTAAAGGATAAAAAAGCTTAAAAATATTTGCCGGTACTTAAAGTGTGCCGGCATTATTTTTACAAAATTTGCCCATATATCTTGAAAAATATAAAAGAATGTGCTAAAATCCAATTTGTAAATTCAAACATAAACGGAGGAAACTTTTGTTATGAAAATTATTGTTTGTGAAAACTACGAAGAAATGTCCAAAGCGGGCGCAGAAATAATTGCGGAAACCGTTAAGGCTAATCCTTCCTGCGTACTCGGTCTTGCTACCGGTTCTACTCCCGTAGGTATGTATAAGTGCCTTACCGAGATGAACAAAGCAGGCGAGATCACCTTCAAGGACGTTACTTCTTATAACCTTGATGAATATTATCCCCTGGCTCCCGATCACGATCAGAGCTACCGTTACTTTATGAACCACAATCTGTTCGATAATATCGATATCGACAAGGCTAACACTAACGTACCCGACGGTCTTGCTGAAGATCCCGCTGCTATGGGCAAAGCATATGACGAAGCTATCAAGGCTGCAGGCGGTATCGACCTTCAGGTTCTCGGCCTCGGCCCCAACGGACATATCGCTTTCAATGAACCCGAAGACCAGCTTTACGTTGGTACCCACCTCACCGGCCTTACCGACAGCACTATCGAAGCTAACTCCCGTTTCTTCGCCTCCAAGGCAGACGTTCCCACCCAGGCAGTAACCATGGGTATCGGCTCCATTATGCAGGCAAAGAAGATCATCGTTCTTGCAAGCGGCAAGGGCAAGCACGACGTTATCGTTAAGATGCAGGACGACCGTATCACCACCCAGTGTCCCGCAACCCTTCTTAAGGTTCACCCCGACGTTGTACTTATCTGCGATAAGGACGCTTACAACGGTTAATTAATTAAACATAAAATAGCCTATGAATTTCTTATGATTCATAGGCTGTTTGTTTATAAACGCAATTTTTATCAATACTATTCTTTTTTCTTGTGTTATAATGACATTCATAAATTATCGATGGAGCGGAAATGAAAAAAGTAATATTTCAAGGGTTTTAGATTATATTGAAAATCATTTGAAAGACGACACAAAACTTAATATTACTTCTTTATCGAAAATTGCAGGTTATTCTGAATTTCATTTTTTGAGAATTTTTAAAGAGTTCGTTGGTTTAACTCCCGCTGATTACATACGAAAACGGCGAATTTCCGAAATAGTTAAACGTATTGGCGGTAACAGACCGGTTTCAGATATAGCTTTTGAATACGGCTTCAATTCCAAGGAAAACTTCACTCGTGCATTTAAGTCCGAACATAGTATTCTACCTACTGAGTTTAAAAGTACAAATTGCAGTTTACGCCTGTTTGAACCATTTAAATTTGAGAAGATTTACCCCGTTCCCGTAGTTTCAATGAAATTTCTCGAAGGTTTTGTCTTGACAGCATATAATTTCGGTGATACTTTTCCACCAAATTGCTGGAATAAATATAATTCGGAAAAGCGATCTCTGACACTTTCCGGAGGTGTTCTAACCGAAGATTTCGGTGTAATGAGATGGAACAAAAATAAAAAATGCCTTGAATATTATATCGGGATTCCAACAGAACTCGCGAAAGGAAACCTCGACACTACAATAGAAATTGAAATAGAAGGCGGGCTATATGCAGTTTTTCAAACCGTTCCGACTACCCAGCACGAATTTGTAGATACAATAAGAAAAACTTGGGAGTGGATAAACACCGTTTGGCTTCCAACAAGCGGTTATAAACGAAAAGACGCTTATGAACTCGAATCATATATGGAATCAAGCAAAGATTACTCGGAGCGCATCTACGTTCCGTTAATTAAGGAGGATTAAAAATGGCAGAGATCAAAAAAGTTTTCAAGGAAAAAATCCCAAATATGCGTTTTATAGGCAAGAAGTACGGAGAGTTTGGTCATTGGGATGAGTTCTGGGCAAACGATTGGTTTGGAATTCTTGAAAAAACGATGGGCGGACCAGATGCTATACTCAACATTTGGGAAAACGGCGGAGGATATGTTGGTCTTGAGCATTGGTCTCCGGAATCCGTTTTTGAATATTGGATCGGTATGTTTACACCTGCCGAAACTTCTGTTCCCGACGGTTTTGAATATAAGGATTTTGCAGGATTATCTTTAGGCACTTGCTGGATATACGGTTATGAAGCTGATATTCACGATACCTCAGCGTGCCAATCTGAAGTGGTTAAAAACGGTATGATAATTTGGAAGGACGAAAACGGAGGCACTTGGTCATTTGAAAATTGCCTTTGCCCTAGATACACTACACCCGACGAAAACGGAAAAATTATTCTGGATTATTGCTATTTTGTGGAGAAATAAAATGAAGTTTCAAACGCATATAGATTTTCTTATCGAAAATGCTTGCACAAGCATTAAATTTCTTGTTCACCGAGATTTTCTTAAAACGCCTATAACAGAACCGTTTATGCAAATAATGCGAAGCGAGATATTGGAACAAGAAAATATTAAAAAACACCTTGCTTGCCAACATCCGGACGGTTGGTTTGGAGAAGAACTTCACGGCGGTGAATACGGAATGGAGCGCTCTATCGGCACTCTCTTGAACGCGGGCGTTGAGATAGAGCACCCGGCTATTCAAAAAGCTATATATGCTCTTATTACTCCTGAAATTGCATCACAGCATAAAAACTGGTTTCACGGCGGCGATGGCTTGGATGCAGATGGTCGTGGCGGTAATAATGCGATTATAGCATCAATTCTCTCTTGGGTGGGATATGATGAAAGCTACCCTGTATTGGCAGAACAGATTGGGCTCTCTTGGGAACATGTAGAAGCTGTTCTTGGTTATAAATCTGTCGATGATTTTACCAAAAAAGGAAAAAACGAAAGATATTATAAACCTTTTGCACGCTTCCCCGGCGCAAATCACATTGGGCTGCTTAACGCAACAAAAAGTTGGCGAACCGAAGAAAAAATGAAAATTGCAAAAGCTTCGATGAAACATGCTTATGAATTGATGAAGGATTTTGATGAATTCATAACCTTTAAAAAGCCGAAAGAATTCGGCGGCAGCGTAGTTGGTCCCTTTAACTATAATTGGCGGGCGTTGAAGCCAGTTGATGAAAAAAAGTTTTATCAGATAATCAACGATCCATACAACTTTCAATTTGCTTTTTGGCTCGGCGCGGTATCCGGTGTTCCCGAATGGGTCAGACAATCGGATGAAACATATTTGGTTTTAGCCGATTTTTTGGAAAAAGAGAATAATCTCGACGCTATCCCCGACAGAGTGTTTAGTGCTTTCCGCAGAGTATCCGGTAAAGAACCTAATTACAGAAAACGCTCCGCTGCAAAATGCGATTTGACTTATGCTTTGTTGCGTGCAATCTGGAATGTTGTTGACTAAGGAGTGTTTTTATGTTTACAGATAAATATGCGAAATCCATATCTTTTCTTTTGGAAAATGCAAGAGATGTAATTAAATACCGATTACATAAAGAGATACTCTGTGACTTGACCGAAACCAAGGAAAATGAACTTTTAGAAAAAGTAATGCAAACACCTGACTATAAGTTGCTTTTAACGCATGTAAAGCCGAATGGGTATATAGGTATCGGTATGCATTCATGGGAAAAATTCAAAGCTTCGCCCTTAGATGACGGAGAAAATGCGGCAAGATTACTGCATAATTACAGAATTCCCAAAGAAATGCCAATCGTCAAAAACTTTGTGAAAGCACTACGAGACGATAAGATTTTGGAAGAAGAGTTTTCGTACTATAATCCTGAAAAAGTACGTTTTTCCACAAGAAGTCTAGGAATAAACAGCGGGTCAACCCTTGATGTAACAATATATACTTGTCAGGCATTACTCGGTTATGGCGATGATCTGGAAATGAGGCATTTTGTTGATGCTTCTTACAATGCCTTTATTAGCTTACTTGATTATGAAGATTTAAATGTGATTGCAACATATAATCCGAATTTGAAAAGAAAATACAATTATCCTGTTGTAACGCCTGATACCTATTTTCCATGCCAGTATCATTTGGAAACTTTGGCAAACACTCAATGTTGGCGTACAGAAGGAAAAATAGACTTAATCGCAAAGGCCATTGATCACCACGACCGTATAACAAAAGATTTTGGTGGCTTTGCCGTAAAGATAAACGGCAAGCAAGTGGGACCGGGCTGGGCATATATGAATCCATTCATTCCCTTGTCTTTCCCACAAAAAGTGCCAAACCAGAGAAAAACATTGACAGCACTCGCCAAAGTCTGCGGTGATAAGACACAAGTGGTTAAAGAATCTGTTGCAACATTAAATGAAATGCTTTCGGAAGACGGAGTACTGCGCACATCATTTTCATCTTCATATGAAAAGAGTCGCTTTAAAGACAATTTCAAAAGCGGTCATCCTTATGTTGAAATCGGTCTTGAACCTGACCATAAAAAAGATACGGCTATTTGGTGTGAACTTACTTTCTGGGCGGTCGAGTTTCTGCATATATTACATTTGATCAAAAAAGAAAACAAAGAGTCTGAATAAACAGGCTCTTTTGCATTATTTATATAATTATAACTTCTTTTCCATAATTCTTCTTTGCGTTGTCATGCCGCATTTTTCATAGAATGGGGTGGCACTTCCGTCAAATTCCCATACGTTCAGTTCAAATGAACGGCAGTTTAAGGATTTTGCATATTCAAACAGATATTCCATAAACCCGTTTCCTGCGCCTTTGCCTCGGGTTTTGGGGAGCAAATAAAGATCGTCAAGATAAAACACAGTGCGGTCTTTTAAAACCGGATCGTTTTTGATCTCTTTATAATAACAAATTGCGTATCCGAGTTTTTCACCGGATTCTTCAGCAACAAAGATATGAATATCCTTTTCATTCAGCATTTTTTCTATATCATCTGCTGTATATTTTCCGCCGCAATTTTTAAATATGTCTGCCCTGCCTTTTGCATGAAGAGAAAGAATATCCTTTAAACATTCGGAAATAAATAAGCAATCTGATTTTAAAGCTTTTCTGTATACCATAGCGAAAACCTCTTTTCAAGCATATTATAACACTTAAATTTGTTATTGACAACCCCGGAAAAAGGATATAAAATAAAAACACAAAATAAAGGAGAAGCGTTTTATGGTTATTAACAAGATACCGAGAGCAGAGCACCCAAATCCTATGTGTATAAGAGACAGCTGGCACAATCTTAACGGCGTTTGGGAAGCTGCTATCGATAATGAAAAAGTACTAAATAAAGACAGCGTTTTCCCGCTTAAAATAAACGTACCTTTTGCGCCCGAAAGCACACTTTCCGGAATCGGAAACACGGATTTTATAAAGAGAATTTGGTACCGCAGAACCCTTAACGTAAGCACTGCCCACAATATGCGCGCGTTGCTGAATTTCGGCGCATGTGATTACGAAACCACGGTATGGATAAACGATACACAGCTTGAAAAGCACTACGGCGGACAATCCTCTTTTACATACGATATAACCGAATATTTAAATGACGGTGAAAACGTTATCACTGTCTGCGCCGACGATGATACTTGTTCGCGGCTACAGCCCAGTGGAAAGCAATCTATGCTTCCCCATTCTCACGGATGCTACTATACGCGCACTACGGGTATCTGGCAGACTGTATGGATGGAGTTCGTTCCCGAAAAATACCTGCATTCCTTTAAGTTTTATCCCGATGCGGCAAACGGAAAAGTGCGTGTTGAAGTGGTTGCCGATGACGAAGTCGAAGTTCAGCTTTATTGGCATGGCAGGCTTTGCGGTTACGGCAAAGGAAAAGATACTTTCGAAATCAAACTAACCGAAATACATTTCTGGGAGATCGGCAAAGGCGGAGTTTATTACGCAACTATCAGATGCGGAAAAGACAGAGTGCTTTCTTACGTCGGACTCCGCAGCACTGAATTCAAGGACGGAAAATACCTGTTTAACGGTGAGAGCGTGTTCCAGCGTCTTGTTCTCGACCAGGGCTTTTATCCCGATGGAATTTACACCGCCCCCACAAAGGAAGCTCTTGAAAATGATATCTTGATATCCAAGAAATGCGGATTTAACGGAGCGAGATTACACCAAAAGGTGTTTGAACCCCTATTCCTTTATATTTGCGATATGCAGGGTTACATAGTTTGGGGAGAATATCCCAGCTGGGGCGTAAGCGTTGCTGATGACGAAGGAAAAGATGCCTTGCTTAAAGAATGGAAAGAGGTTATCGACAGGGATTTCAACCATCCCTCGATTATCGGCTGGTGTCCTCTCAACGAAACTATGTATGATCCTATGAATGATCAGAATTCAGGTGAGAAGCAAGGGGAAAACACAAGAGAAATATACCATTTTACAAAGGAATATGACCCTACCCGTCCTTGCATTGATGCAAGCGGCGGTATTCATTACGAAACAGATTGCTACGATCTTCACGATTACGAGCAGGATCCTAAAGTGTATTCCGAAAGATACGATGCTTTTGCAGACGGCAATCCCCTTTATGACGTTTATAAAGGCAGACAAAACTATGACGGTACCCTTCCCGTATTTATGAGCGAATACGGAGGAACAGCAGTTAATCCCGAAGAAGGTGCTTGGGGATACGGAAGCTGTGCCGTAAGCGCCGAAGATCTGGTGGAAAGGTTTACTTCCCTTGCCGACGTATTGATGCGTAATAAACGTATATGCGGTCTTTGTTATACACAGCTTTATGATATCGAGCAGGAAAGAAACGGTCTGTTTACTTATGACAGACAGCCCAAAGCCGACCCCGAATTATTTAAAAGTGCTTTGAACAAAAAAGCTGCAATAGAAGAATAATCACCCCAAGAAGCCTTACGGCTTCTCGGGGACCCCGACAAAAATATACACCGTAGTCGAAAAAACTACGGTGTAATTTTTTGTTTGGTTTTTAGTTGTTCTGCGCTATAAGGTCTTTTATAGCTTCATCAATTCTGTGAGCAACCTTAACAAAATCCTCTGCGGTGAAGCCGCGGGTGGTTTCGGGAGCAGTACCGATACGGATACCGCTGGTTTCATAAGCAGAACGCTTTTCACCGGGTACACAGTTACGGTTAAGGATTATACCCCGTCTTTCAAGCTCGTTTTGAACCGCAAGACCGGATACATTATTGGGTGTAAGGTCAACGAGGAACAAATGATTGTCGGTTCCACCCGTAACTACCTTGTAACCCATTTTAATAAATTCATCGCACATAGCTTTACAGTTTGCAACTACGTTTTCGATATAAGTCTTATACTCCGGCTTAAGACATTCAACAGCGCTTACAGCTTTACCTGCGATAACGTGCTGTAAAGGACCGCCCTGTGTTCCGGGGAATGCCGCGCTATCTATCTTCTTCGCATATTCCTTCTTTGCAAAGGTAAGTCCGCCGCGTGCGCCTCTGAGAGTCTTATGAGTAGTGAGAGTTACAACGTCGCAAACACCGAAAGGTGTGGGATGAACGCCCGCAACAACAAGACCTGCGATATGAGCTATATCTGCCATAAAGAACACGGTGTTGCCGGTTTCGGCGGTATATTCGTCTATAATATTTCTGATGCGCGCAAAATCAATAATACGGGAATAGGAGCTTGCACCCGCAACAACCAGCTTGGGGTTGTACTCACGAAGCTTTGCGGCGATATCATCGTACATAATAAATCCTTCATCATCAACTTCGTAATGAACAAAGTTATAAAGCTTGCCGCTGTTGTTTACGGGAGAACCGTGGGTAAGATGTCCGCCGTTGGCAAGAGACATACTGAGCACGGTATCACCTTTGGTAAGGAATGCGGTGTATGCGGTAAAGTTAGCCTGAGAACCGCTGTGAGGCTGTACGTTTACATGGTATGTTTCGGTAACACCAAAAACTTCAAGCCACTTTTCGCGGCAGAAAAGCTCCATTTCGTCAACAACGGAACAGCCGCTGTAGTAACGCTTGCCAACCATACCTTCGGAATACTTGTTGGTAAGACAGCTTCCGGTAGCCGCCATAACAGCGGCGCTGGTAAAGTTTTCGCTTGCGATAAGACAAACGTTATCGCGCTGACGTTCAAGCTCTTTATTAATAATTGCTGCAACCTCGGGAGAAGAAGCGGCAACAGTTTCGGTTACGCTCGAAAGGTAATTGAGATCGGTTTTGCTGTACATTCTTTCCTCCGTGAAAAAACGAGAATTAATTATTATCGGGAGAAACGCTGTAGTTGGGCGCTTCTTTGGTTATATAAATATCGTGAGGATGAGATTCCTTAAGACCCGCGCCGGTAATTCTTACGAAGCGTGTCTTTGTCTTAAGCTCTTCGATAGTCGCTGTGCCGCAGTAGCCCATACCGGAACGAAGTCCGCCCATAAGCTGGAATACGGTGTCTGCAAGGTAGCCCTTGTAAGCAACACGTCCCTCAACGCCTTCGGGAACAAGCTTTTTGTTATTTGACTGGAAATATCTGTCCTTACTGCCGTTATTCATAGCGGAAAGAGAGCCCATTCCACGGTATGTTTTGAACTGTCTGCCCTGATAAATTTCGGTTTCGCCGGGTGCTTCTTCGCATCCCGCAACGAGAGAACCGACCATAATTACGTTTGCACCAGCGGCAATACCTTTAACGATATCACCGGAATATTTAATGCCGCCGTCGCCGATAATGGGAACACCGTACTTGGAAGCGACCTGATAACAATCGTAGATAGCGGAAACCTGAGGAACACCAATACCGGAAACTACACGTGTAGTACAGATGGAACCGGGACCGATACCTACCTTAACGCAGTCCGCACCTGCTTTAATAAGAGCTTCGGTAGCTTCGCCGGTGGCAACATTACCTGCGATAAGCTGACAATCGGGGAAAGCTTCCTTTACCTTGCGGCAAGCCTCTATAATTCCTCTGGAATGACCGTGAGCGGAATCCAGTACGAGAACATCTGCACCAACATCCAGCAAAGCCTTCGCACGCTCAAGAACATCTTTTGTAGCGCCGATAGCTGCAGCACAGATAAGTCTTCCCTGTGCATCTTTTGCCGCATTGGGATATTTTAACGCTTTTTCAATATCTTTTATAGTGATAAGGCCTTTAAGATTGCCTTCATCATCAACAAGAGGAAGCTTTTCTATCTTGTTTCTGCGGAGTATCTCCTGTGCCTCTGCAAGAGATGTACCTTGTTTTGCGGTAACAAGGTTATCCTTTGTCATAACCTCTTCGATACGGATATCGAAGTTATCAAGGAAACGAATATCACGATTAGTAAGAATACCGATAAGCTTGCCGTTTTCACAAATGGGAACACCGGAAATGCGGTATTTGCCCATAAGTGCATTTGCATCGTAAACGTAATGATCCTTAGAAAGGAAGAAGGGCTCGTTGATAACGCCGTTTTCACTTCTCTTTACGCGGTCGACCATATCAGCTTGCTGCTGTATGCTCATGTTTTTGTGAATAACACCGATGCCGCCTTCACGTGCGATAGCAATAGCCATGCGTGTTTCGGTTACGGTATCCATTGCCGCTGTCATAAGAGGAATGTTAAGTGTTATTTTCTTGGTGAGCTGTGTTCTGATATCTACGTCTGCGGGGAGAATATTACTCTCTGCGGGAATAAGCAAAACGTCATCGTAAGTAAGACCCGATTTAGCAAACTTTTCACTGTATTCGTTTCCCATAATTTTAGCTCCTTTATTTTAGTTAAATAGTTTCCGTATTCAATAAAAACAAACAAAAATCGATAAATGTTTGTATTTGATATATAATAACACAGTAATACCTTTTAGTCAATGAAAAATTTTCACAAATAAGGAGAAAAAATGAATGTCTTTATAAGACGAATAAACTATTTTGTAAAAAGAATAGGCAAACACAATCTGTCTGCTTATGCGGCTCAGTCTGCTTTTTTTGTGTTGCTTGCTTTCTTTCCCTTTTGTATGATCGTTTTGGAAGCTCTTAAGTATCTTCCTTTTGATAAAGAGGAGTTTACTTCACTGATACTATCGGTTGCTCCCGCATCAATAGGGCCGGCGGTAAAAAACATAATAAACGAGCTTTACGCGAAGCAGACAAAGCTTATCCCAATATCTGCTTTCGCTGCACTATGGTCATCTTCCAAAGGAATATATTCACTTATGCGGGGACTGAACGAAGTGTACGAATGCAACGAAAAACGAAACTATCTCAAAAGACGGACATACGCAATACTGTATACAATCGTGTTTATTGCCGCGTTGGTATTTACGATAGGACTAATGCTTTTCGGCGAATGGTTTATCGAAGCAACTATAGTAAAATTCGGTTATAAAGCATTGCTTGTAGCAGTAAAAATGATAACCCAATCTGCCGTTCTTACTGTCTTGTTTGCGATAATATATCATTTTCTGCCTGCTGAAAAGACCAAGCTTTCCGTTCACCTTCCGGGGGCTGTGCTGTCTGCATGCGGATGGGTAATTTTCACCGAGTTATATTCAATTTACGTGTCTTTAACAGACGCAGATATTTACGGTTCGCTCAGCACGGTTATGCTTACAATGCTGTGGCTGTATATCTGTATGTATATCCTCCTTATCGGAGGTGAGATAAACGTATCTCTGCAAAGGATCCGAAACGGATAACATCTTGACAACGCTCTATACTGTGTTATAATTGAGAAAACGGAGGTGCCTTATGAAAAAGACTGTTATCCTTTTGCTTATTTTTACTTTTATTATTTCATGCTTAAATTTGGTTTCCGTTGCGGAAGGCGGAGATAACGAGATCAAGTTCAACCAATACAACGTCCTGCTTTCTTCAACGGGAATTACCGTGCTTGACGGTGAATTCGGTGAATCTACCGGTACGGACGAAGAATATTACGAAGTCGTGGTGGAAAACGGATGTGTCACTTCTTCGGGCGGAAATAATAATTATATTCCCGAAAACGGTTACGTTATTGCCGCAAAGGGAGAAAGATATAAAAACAAGCTTAAAGATATTCAAAAAGGTGATTATTGCATTATTGATATCGAAAATTCGGTAATTTTAATTGCCGGAGAAAACTATAATCCTTTTTATGAAAAGACTGTTAAGTTCGATAAATACAACGGCACTCGAACCGCAAACACCATAGTTATATATAACTCCGGTGAAACCACGGGTACAAATATCTGGGGTAACGAGGCTTGCGTTGATAAAGACGGATTCGTTATTTCCGTCGGCGGAAACGATAACCCCATACCGGAAGGCGGTTACGTAATAAGTGCTGTGGGCGCTGACAGAATTGCAGAGCTTAACGGTGCCGCCGCTGTGGGATTGCAGGTCAAGGTCGATGACAGTAAAAAGACAGTAACCTTTGCATATAACCAAGAAAGCCTGAAAGCATCTGTAAGAATTAAGCTTGAAGATGCGGAAAACCGTCTTGAAAACGCAAAAAAACAATATCTTTTAATAGATTACCAAGCCGCAGAGGAACGTATTGAAGAGCTGCGCGGATATTATGCAACCGTGTGCCAAGGACTTGAAGACGGAAACGTGGCAAAAGCAGTTGTTTTTGAAAACAATTTTAACCGTTATTATAATTCCCTTTACCTTCTTCTCGAAGAAACTCCCGTTGTTGAAGCAAGAGCAATGTGGCTGCGTCCTTCCGGTCTTACAAGCAAAGCCGCTGTTGCGGAACGTGTTTCGGAGATAAAGAAAATGGGCTTTAATATTATCTGTCTTGAACTTTTCTACGACAGCACTTTTATATGCCCCCTGCCCGAAGACGGTTATTTTATACAATCCCCTACCCTTAACGGTTTTGATCTGTTACAGGCGTTTATCGATGAATGTGCGGCACAGGGAATGGAATTACACGGCTGGCTTCCCGTGTACAGAGTAAGCTATTCCACCAGTACTTATTACAAAGAAAGCCTTGCTTACAAAAAGCCTCAGTGGCTGTGTGTAAGCAAGAAAGGCGTTGATTACGTTTCAAACGAATACGGCAACGGATATTTTATAGACCCCGCAAATAAAGAAGCAACCGAATATTTACTTTCCGTATACGAATATTTGCTTAAAAATTACAAGCTTGACGGACTTCAGCTCGATTACATACGCTATCCCGTTGCCACGGGCGAGGAATTCGGGTATACCGAACTTGCACGTAAAGAATTTGAAGAGCAGTACGGTAAAGACCCTGTTAATATATCCAATGGCGGAGAACTGTGGCAAGAGTGGGTTGATTACAGAAGCGGCCACGTAACCGAAATGGTTAAAAAAATCGTCGCCTTGGCAAAAGAGCATTCGCCTATGACCACCGTTTCCTGCGATGTTGCTCCAAATCTTGAAGACAGCAAGGAATCCCACCTGCAAAACGCAAAATTGTGGATGGAGGAAGGCTTGATAAATATGGCGTTCCCCATGGCATACGGCACAAACGTGGTGGAAATGTATGCAGGCTACACCGTTGAAGCCTGCGGCGAGGATGTGTTCTCTTATATCGGCGTAGGTGACTACGGTGCCGACGTTTTTATAAACCAGATCATTCAGAGCCGAAATGCAGGCGCAGACGGATTTGCATTTTTCTCCTACGCACAGTACGTTGCCGGCAATTACGAAGATAAAATAGCATCTACTGTTTTAAACACCCCTGCCCTTTCTCCGACTTTTAACTGCAAGAAAGCGGCTGTAGCACAGTTAAACGCCATTTTAAAGAGACTTCAGCTTATGTCCCAAGAAGTAGATACCCGGGATTTAAATGCCTTTACAGCGAAAATAGACTCTATCCTTACCGACCTTGCAGTCGGAAAGCTTTCCGAAAAAGCAGATGAAATTATTGCTCTCGGAAAAGAGATTCCCGAATTTTCCGATACAACCGCGGAGCAGGTAATTAAAAGAGATCTTAAGCTGCTTAACAAGATAGTGGCAAACAGTAAGGACGATCACCGTACTTTTGTTGAAGTAACGGAAAATGAAGAGAGCGAGGATATCGGAAACGCTTCCGAATTCGTATTCCCCGCTTGGGGCTATGCTGTCGGCGGAGTGATCGCGCTTGCAATAATCGGTGCGGTCATCGTTATCGCAGACAGAAAGAAAAAAGCAAATAAAAACTAATATAAAATGCACAAAATGCCCTCCTTATTCAGGAGGGCATAATTTGTTTTGATGGGTGGCTTGTGTGTTATTCGCGGTTTAAGGCGTCCATAATATCGTCATAGGTGTAGCTTGTTTTCTGTGTTTGAAGTGTCGGATATTCTTGTACTGTAACAGTATATCCTTCGGTTAGTTTATCGCTTTCAATAACAAGATAATACCAAATATCGACGTCGTGCATAATGACGTATGAATAATCCTCTGTCTCATATTCTCTCATATTTTCAATCAACAAGCGGTAATCATCGTACTTATCAGTTTCGGTGGAGGTTGAATAATACTCGGTAATTTCAATTACCTCCGTATTCAACGTATCAGTTATAACCGCATACGGCTTTGTGGGGTAGATTAGACCCTTCCCCACAGGAAAGGCAAGCACAATATAATCGCCAATTCTTACTACGTGCCTGTCTTGCATTGCGGCGCAACCATCCGTAGGGTTACGTGATAAATCCTTTAAATCGTAATTTTCCGCAGGAATATCTTGCCATTTTCCGTCAGATAAATAGCCGTAATATATTTGAATAACTTCAACATTCTTTTCCTCCGGCTTTCCGGTCAATTGCGAATAATCCATATCGCGTTTTTTTACCGTAATGCGAACATCGGTTATCTCACCCGAAAAGTCCGGCATTTGATACGCTTCTGCCGGTCTGCTACGGTCTAGCATA
>JAFQAP010000017.1 GCA_017399965.1 Clostridia bacterium
ATTTTGCGAAGTTATTTCTATCTTTCCCGTTGCCAAGTTTTTAACTGGATGATTTCCGCCTCGGTGTCCGAATTTTAATTTATACGTTTTTGCACCGTATGCAAGCGATATAATCTGATGCCCTAAGCAGATGCCGAAAATAGGATATTTTCCTTTCAAATCTTTGATTACGTTGATTACGGGAACTGCATCTGTCGGATCTCCGGGCCCGTTGGAAATAAATATGCCGTCAGGCTTCAAACTCTCTATCGCTCCACTGCTTGTATCAAAAGGAACGACCGTAACCGAAACGCCGCGCTTATTTAGGGAACGTACTATATTTTGTTTCATTCCGCAATCAATCGCGACAATTTTTATTTCTCCGTCTGCGGGGTATTCCGTTATTTTCTTTCTACTCACCTTTGCAACCGCATCCGTCAAAATCGGTGCACGTCTTATGATTTTTACGCCATCTTCCGCAGTCGTTTCAATTCCTGTAAGCAAACAGCGTCTGCTACCGTAATCTCGAATTGAGCGCACGAGCTTTCTCGTATCGATTCCGTAAATACCAGGGATTTTATACTCTTTCATTACTTCAGAAAGTGTTTTTTCACTTCTCCAATTCGACGGAAAATCATTATATTCTCTTACCGCAAATCCACCTATTGTGGGTGTTTGCGTTTCAAAATCATCAGAATTAATTCCGTAATTCCCTATGAGCGGATAGCTCATCACTACCGTTTGATACGTATACGACGGATCGGATAAAATCTCTTGATATCCAACTGGCGAAGTATTGAATACTATCTCCGTTACTTTATCTTCCCCATCGCCGAACGCATATCCGTAGTATTCCGTGCCATCCTCTAAAATCAGTTTTCTATCATACGGTCTTTTCATGTTAACCTCGCTTACTTCTTTCTCTCTGACAATTTCTGTTCAAAACGATTTTTACAAGTATTTTTCGGTATTTCAGTCGGATATTGACCGTCAAAACAAGCCGAACAGAAATTTTTGCCACCGATAAGTTGTGATAAACTTTCTTTGGGTAAATAGCCGAGACTGTCAACGCCTATCATCTTGGCAATAGCCTCTACCGTATGATGACAAGCAATAAGATGTTCTTCGGAATCTATGTCTGTCCCGTAATAGCAAGGATGTAAAAAAGGCGGAGCGGAAACACGCATATGAATTTCGGTTGCGCCTGCATCACGCAGAAGTTTTACGATTCTGCCGCTCGTCGTTCCACGAACGATTGAATCGTCAATCAAAATAACCCTTTTCCCCTTTACTGCCGTATTTACGGGCGAAAGTTTTATCCGAACTTTATCAAATCTGTCACTTTGCCCTGGCGATATAAAGGTTCTGCCTATATACTTATTCTTGATAAGTCCTATTCCGTATGGTATACCCGATTCCTGCGAATAACCGAGTGCAGCGTCAAGTCCCGAATCGGGAACGCCGATTACAACGTCCGCATTTACGGGAAACTTTTGCGCCAAAATTTTACCCGCCGTTATTCTTGCGCTTTGCACCGAAACACCGTCGATTATAGAATCGGGACGGGCAAAATAAATGTGCTCAAAAATACAGGTTTTCTTCTCTTTCGTATCGCAATAATCGGTAAACGATTTTATCCCCTCGTTATTGAACACAAGCATTTCACCCGGTTGCAGATCCCTTATAAATTCTGCTCCTACGGCAGATAAGGCGCAACTTTCAGACGCGACAACGTAACCTCCCTCATCGGTTTTTCCGTAGCATAACGGTCTGAATCCGTGCGGATCACGCACAGCAATAAGCTTTGTCGCTGACATTAAAACGAGCGAAAACGCTCCTTCCAATTTTTGCATTGCCCTACTTACGGCAGTTTCGATAGAAGGCGCATTAAGTCGCTCTTTGGTTACAATATACGCAATCGTTTCCGTGTCTGACGTAGTATGAAATATTGCGCCCGAGAGTTCTAA
>JAFQAP010000007.1 GCA_017399965.1 Clostridia bacterium
CGCAAAAAAATCGAATCCTTAAAGGACGGATATGAAACCTATCTGAACCGAGAGGTTTTTGAAGATGCTATGCTCCTTTCGGGCGGTGAAACACAGCGTCTTATGCTTGCCCGTGCGCTTTATAAAAACGCTCCCTTCATTGTCCTTGATGAGCCTACGGCAGCACTTGATCCTATCGCTGAGTCAGAAATGTATCAGAAGTACAATGAAATGACAAGCGGTAAATCCTCTATTTACATTTCTCACCGTCTTGCATCCACACGTTTCTGCGACCGCATCATTATGATTGCAGACGGAGGCATCGGTGAAGAAGGAACACACGATGAACTCTTGAAGGCTGGCGGCAAATACGCAGAGCTTTATGAAGTTCAGAGTAAATACTACAAGGAAGGAGAGGACGAAAATGAAGAAAACTGAAAGCAAAGTAACTTTGAGCAGAGCTTTTCGGGCGAACAATCGAGCATTTATGCTCCTGTATGAGCACTATCCGCAAATGGTTCTTTCTCATTTAATAAGCGTTGTTTGGAACGCTCTCACGCCCTACGTTGGCATTTTCCTCTCCGCACTTGTAATCGACGAGCTTGTGGGAAACAGGGATGTACAGCGGCTCCAAATGCTCGTTATCATCACACTTGTTTCTGCTGCAGTGATAGCTTTGGGTACGGCACTTCTCAACAAGTGGAAGAACACGCAAAGCACGGGTGAGTGGTTGAAGATCGAGCATATCGTTTCCGAAAAAATGCTTGATACCGATTACGTTAATCTTGATGATACGCATACTGCTGAAATGCTGTCATCCATCCGACAGAGCTTTAACGGCGGTGGTTGGGGGCTTGCCAGAGTTCTTGAATGTTGCGGAGAGCTTTGCTCCTCTGTTTTCACTCTGCTCGGCGGTCTGGCACTTACGGTTTCGCTGTTTGTGATTAAAGTTCCGTCTAACGCAGGTTCTTTGACTATACTGAATAACCCCTGGGTAGTTCTCGGTGTTATCATCATTATGTTAGCAATTACCTTTATTGCCCCTATGCTCAGTAATAAGGCGGGCAGCTATTATGCCAAACACGCAGATGACCACAATCTCGGCAATCGCTTATTCAATTTCTTCGGTGTACTTGGACATATTCGCGTTCTTGCAACCGATGTCAGAATGTACCGACAGGATAAGATCTGCGACAGATACAATCGTAACAAAGAGGATACCTTCGCTTCTAATGGCTTGTTCGCTCACTACGCTTGGGGACCGATGGGATTGTACGGTGCAGCTTCCGCAGCGGTTTCCGTGCTCTTTACAGGTATTGTTTACACCTTCGTATGCCTCAAAGCATTGGCAGGAGCATTTGGGCTTGGCTCGGTAACACAGTATGTTGCTGCAATCACCAAGGTGTCGGGCGGTATGTCAAGCCTTGTATCCGGATTCGGTCTTATGCGTAATAATACACCATTCCTTGAACTAACATTTGACTATCTTGATATTCCCAACAATATGTATCAAGGCAGCCTCACGGTTGAAAAACGCCGTGATAGAAAATATCAAGTTGAGTTCCGCAATGTTTCTTTCAAATATCCCGGAAGCGAAAACTACGCACTACGCAATGTCAATATGAAATTTGAGATCGGTAAACGTCTGGCGGTTGTAGGCATGAACGGTTCGGGCAAAACCACCTTCATCAAACTGCTGTGCCGTTTGTATGATCCTATTGAGGGAGAAATTCTGCTGAACGGCATTGATATTCGCAAGTATAATTATCGTGAGTACATGGACATTTTCTCCGTTGTGTTCCAGGACTTCAAGCTGCTCAGCTTAAAGCTCGGAGAGAACGTTGCCGGTAAGGTTGATTATGACAAGGATCTTGTCATTGACTGTCTTGAAAAAGCAGGATTCGCAGACAGATTTATCAAAATGAAGGACGGAACGGAAACCTATCTCTACAAGGATTACGATACCAAAGATGGCGTTGACGTTTCCGGCGGCGAGGCACAGAAGATCGCCATTGCCCGTGCGCTCTACAAGGACGCTCCGTTCATTATCCTTGACGAGCCTACGGCAGCTCTCGACCCGATTGCCGAAGCGGAGATTTACGGAAAGTTTGACGAGATAGCAGGCGACAAAACCGCCATCTATATCTCCCACCGTCTGTCCTCTTGTAAGTTCTGTGACGAGATCGCCGTGTTCCATGAGGGAGCTGTTATTCAGCAAGGAACTCACGCTTCGCTCGTTGCCGATGAAAACGGAAAGTATTACGAGCTTTGGCACGCACAAGCACAGTATTATACGGAAACTGCTTAAATCAAAAAGCGACTCTTATACTAAAATGCCGGTGACCAAAATTTTGGCCACCGGCATTTGATATATTTAATAGATTTTCGTTATGTAATAATCCTTATCGGAAGCATAGGCACTTGTTAGTTCACGGAAGCCGTAAAGACTTTTTCCGTTGGCGGTGCTTGAGATGTCATTTGTTACGTCCAAATCCCACCAGCAGTCGTCATAGTAAACACGGTTCCAGGTATGATCTTCCGTTGAACGATCATAGGGTGTTCCGTCTACAACATAACAGGGAATGTTCTGACTACGGCAGAGTGCGGCAAACAGATTGGCAAAATCATAGCAAACGCCCTTACGGGTACTTAATGTTCGGCGAACATCAAAGTATTGGAGTAGGGTATGGTAGTCGTAGTCATATTCCAAGTTCACTATCATCCAGTTATAGATTGCCTGCACCTTTTCTGCACTGGTATCACAGTTTGCACAAATTTCGTCAGCAAGTTCTTCAGTTTGGGTATCCCACAAGGTATCTCTGCCGTTGGAAAGATACGGAGCCTCCGGTTTGTAGACGAAATTATATGAGAAGAACAGAAGTACTGCAATAAATGCTGTTAGTACCAAAACACAAATTTTCGTCAGCAGTTTATCCTTGCCGGAACTGTTATCGGCAATACCAAAGTGCATCATTTCGATAGCCGTTACCACGAACGTTAGCATCGGCAGTAGTCTGCGGCAAGAAAGAGAACAGACGATGCTCATTACCATCACGAAAAATAGGACAATAAGCACGATTGCACGCATAGGTGTTGACCGTATTTTCAGGACGAAAAATAAGGTCGGCAGTGCTGATAGCAAATAGAGCATCACCAGCATCGGCGAAAGAACGAAAAAGTCTTTCAGATACACGCCCAACAGCAGATTGTATGCCGCCAGGACGAAAAAGAAAATAAGGCCGGATTTCGACTGCAATGTGATTGCAAATAATTTGGATCTCTTCACGATGATTCCTCAATTCATTTGTAAATTCACATTGCAACAGTTCGTTTCCCAAATCTAAAACATAATATCTTAATGATTCTTGCCCTTGATTTTGCCCTTATGATCTGTTCGGGCGAGGGCAAAACGGTGTAACACATAGTGATGGGATGAAATGAGTTGTTTGCCGAAAATCCTTTATTTAAGGCGGTTTTAGAGCATTTTACTGTGTGTTATGAATATGCAATAACATCTCAAAAAATCTTGCTATTCAAATTCCAATTTATCGAATAGCAAAAGCACCGACAGATAATCAAAATTCGTCGGTGCTTTTTAACATCCTTATGAGAAAACTCCCTTTTGGGAGCTTTTCTTTTATGTATTACTTTTTCTTTCTGAATCTTAAAGCGGACCACATTATTATGATTATCTGTCCGGGTATGCCGATAAGAAACAGCTGCCGGATGGTTATACCGCAGAGGTGCAGGTTTATGTACAAAGCGGCGATAAGTGTCCACATAAGCAGAGAAACTATGGGGTAATTTCTGCGGACGTTAAACCAAGTGGAATTGAACACCAGCCAAACGATGGCGGAAACGGGTGCGGCATAAACAAAGGAAAGCCAATGCAAACGGGTTATGGCAGGCACCGCCTGCAAAATTACAAACACCGCCGTGGCGATAAGCCACACCAAAAGTATGCTCATCGACGTAACGGCGACTCGGTTTGTGTGCTTGCGTTTCTGTTTTGCTTCCACATCCTCTACCGCCGCGGAAAAGCTTTCGTGTTCTTCCTCCGTAAGCCAATCCAAAGAAACGCCGAACAAGAGGGAGATGTTTTTGAGCACGGCGATATCCGGCAATGATTCCCCACGCTCCCATTTGGAAACAGCTTTATCCGAATAATTAAGCTTTTCGGCAAGCTCGGATTGGGTCATTCCCGCAATCTGACGCAAATGTATTATATTTTTTGCAATAATACTTTTAAGCTCCATAAAAATTCTCCGCCGTAATGTTTACACTACAGTATAACACATTACGGCGGGATTATCAAGGAGAAAATTTATTTTTGCTTTTGAGCGCGTTTATATAAAAACAATAAAGAGGGGGTATTGTTGCGGAGTATAAACACGGGAAGCATACTCAGCACAAAGTTGACGCACGCCACGGGAAGCCATATTCCCGCTCCCCCGCAAAAAGGCAAAAAGCCGATAACAAATCCGCCTACGGCATTTACTATATGTATCGCCACGCCGTAATTGGATTCCAGTAAAAAGCGGGAAAGATAATCGCCGTCTGTTGCGCTTTCCAGCTTATCCTTGTGAAAATTTGTAAATCCGCCCAGCTCCGGCACAAAGGACGCAAGGCGTTTTACCTTTAATTTGGAATACAGCCTTTTTTCAAAGCGGAATACCTTAAACGCATTTTTTTCGGGAGCAAACCATTTTTCCGGCAGACGTCGTATGAGAAACGCGGTTATACCGTCAAACGCGATAACCGAAACGGTGCCCAGCACAGAAAAAAGAGCGGTTTGCCAAAGCTTGCCTGCGCAAAGAGTGTTTACAAGGATTATTATTACATTTGCTGCTGCGATTGTTGCTGTGTAGTACATTTATTCTCCGTAACCGTGGTATAGGTCAAGGGTATACCGTAGGTCTGTTCGTATACTTCTTTCCACGCGAGGTAGTTTTTTTGTTTCATTTCCAAAGCATTTTGCTTTACGTTTTTATTAGTATCGGGATAAATGGGCTTTAATATATGCACGGTATACGCCTGCAGAGGAAAACCGTCCGCGCCGTAGGTTTCGGTGTCTTCCATAGTGATAAAGAATGGCACCACGGGAGCGCCTGCGCGGGCGGCAAATCTAAACGCACCTTCCTTTAAGGGACGGGGCTTGCGGTAGTTCCACCACATTCCCTGCTCGGGGTAGATGAGTATCTTTTCTCCCCGCTTTAAAAGAACGTCTACTGCCACCATAAGCTCGCGCAGAACGGCGATATTGCTTCCCAGAGGCAGCGTATTGCAATGGCGGAAAAAATATCCGTACAAGCCGGGGAAAGAAGTATAATTTCCTTCGCGGATGACTTTATAAAGCCGTTTTCTGCCCAGAGATTTTTCGATAGCCTTAAAAACGGCGTAATTATCAAAGGCGTTAAAATGGTTGCAGGTGATCATTGCGCCTTTATCCGCAACGGAAAGATAATTTTCCAGCCCTTTAACCTCTTTGATAATAAGCTGTCCCTGCTTTATAAGCTTATCGAAATAATTTTTCGCAACGCGGTTTGCTATTTCCGAAGAGATTTTGGAGGAAAGCTTTTTTAATGTATAATCCACCTGCCCCGGTTTTAAGGGCGTGGTGGGGGGATCGTTTTCCACGTCGCGGTCGAAATATCCTTTTTTCTCGTATTCTTTTATGCGTTCAAGTACAAGTAAACGTTCAAGTGATTGTTCCATATCTTTTAAACCTCTGCGGGAATTTTTACTGCAAATCTTAAGGGAAGCTGATAATTGGGCAAGCTTGCCGTATCGGTATCTTTTTTTGCGGTTTGGGCAAGTACTTCGAACTGCTGTGCATCCCTTTCCTTTTGTGCAGGGGAATAGCTTTCTTTTATTTTAACGATATCTGCGTAATATTCGGTCTGCTTTGCGTAGTGCCAAAAATCCTTTTCGTAGCCCACACCGTCATAATGCCAGGGCTTCCAGTTGATCTTGTAATGAACTATCTTTGCGCGGTCGTTTTCGTCTTCACAGCCGGGGAACGCATTTTTATTCCAATGCTGGGGAAGGCGGAGCACGTTGCCGTAAAACAGCACGTTGAGATAATCCTGATCCTGGGTGGTAGTGAAGGTGTATTCCGACATTATTTCCATAAGGCGGGCTTGAATATCAACCTGTCGCAAGAGCTGCAGGTTCATAACCATAACACCTGCATTAAAGTAATCCTCTCTGTTTATACCCAAGACCTTTTCCACGTAGGTGCCGTAAACGTCGTAAGCTGTCATAACCTCTTCGCGCATAACGGCGGCAAAGTTATCTGCCAAAGGGCAGTTGTAGAGCCGGCTTATATCACCGTTTACAACGATATCGCAATCCAGATACAAGCCTTTATCGTACTCGGGGAACATATCCGCGATCAAAAAGCGGTAATAGGTGGCTTTGGTATAATAATCCCGCACGTGTATACGGTGGTTCATGGAGCGCATACCTTCTGCCACGTCGTTGAATATTATTTTGAAATTAACATCGTTATATTGAGAAAGGCGGGATATGTTTGTATGGTTCAAGCCTTCGGTGAGAATATGAATAATGTATATGTATTTGCGGGACGCATTTTGGGTAATGGATTCCAAGGCAACGCCGAGGAATGGTGCGTAATTATCGTCCACGGCGAAGAACACGGGGATAACGGGTAATGACATAATCTAATGACCTCCGTAGGTTTTGTCTTATGTATTTTACCCTATTTTACCGAAAAACTCAACCTACTGTTATTTTTTTGGCAGTAGAGTTTCGTAACACGCTCTCTACCCGCAGTAGAAAATGCAGATATTATCGGCTTTTTAAAGGCACCTCATATATGCACGAAAAGACCTCGGTTTTTAAGCCGAGGTCTTTCCGTCAAAGGGGAGACATTAAATATAATTCAGAAAGGAACGATTATTCTGCGTCGTCTTCTTCCCAACCGGGGATTACGTAAGTGCCGAGGAATGCACGCTTAACGAGATAGTAGTCTCTTGCGTTAACAACCTTATCGCCGTTTACGTCTGCGGTTGCGTATGCGAGATCGCCGATATCTTCAGCAGTAAGAGTGCCGAGAACGAGCTTTCTGAGGATTGCATAGTCGGTAGCATCGATTTCGCCGTTGAGGTTAAGGTCGCCGGTCTTGAAGCCGGAAACTGCCTTCATGGTGTATGCGGTAGCCTTGGAGGTATCGATAGCAAACTTGGTTGCGAGATCGATTTCGCCGAGTACGAGATACTTGCCAACGAGTTCGCCGTGACAGATCTTATCATAGCCGGTGCAGTTAGAGGTTACGTAGTACAAGAAGCCGCCTTCGGGAATTTCGGTTGCGAGGATAGCATCCTTGCCGCCTACAACGCCGGTTACCTTGTATGCGCCGTCAACAAGCTCTACGATGTAGAGGATGTCATCATCCTGAACATAATCAGCCATATTGGGAGCGTCGCCTGCCTTCTTGAGTCCTGCTTCGCCAACTGCCATGGTGATGATCTGGGTTTCGAAGCAGTGCCAGCTGTAGTTGTAGTTGTGAGATACGAGGAGATCCATATCTTCAGCGGTAGGAACGTTGATAAGGGTTGCATCTGCGGTAGTGGTCTTAGCTGCAAAGTCAACGCCGGTGATGACTACACGGTCGCCTGCTGCTGCAGCCTTCATAAATGCGTAAGCGAATGCACCTGCGGTACCTGCTGCTGCGCTATCGTGAGCTGCCCATACAAAGCCGCCTTCGGGGATTTCGAGGAATGCAGCGTCGCCGCTTGCGCCTCTGATTGCTACTATTTCATAAACACCTGCAAGAGTGGTGGGTTTGAAGGAAGCGTGGATCCACCAGGTCTGGTTGCCGGTTGCGTAAATTTCTGCATCGGTAAATACGTATGCACCGTTTGCACCGGTAGCGGTAACCTGCCAATCGGCAGCGTTCCATTCGGTAACTACCTGAGAAGTAACGGGAGCTTCGGGAGCCTTGCCGAATACTTCGTAGAATTCGGTGGTAACCCAGGGAACGTTTGCGGTGTCGACGGGATCCCAGTTGGTGCTGTGGAGGGTGTTGTAGCCGGTCTGACCAAGCTGGAGGTTGAGAGCGTATTCGCCGTCAATGCCTACTACTGCCTTGTCAAGTACAACAGTGAAGAAGTAATCGTTGCCGACTACGGAATATTCAAAGGAAACATAGCCGTCTGCAATGGAAGTAGCGTGAGGAATTTCGTATGCATTTCCATCTGCGTTTACCTTGAAGTCGTAAAGGGTGGTCCAAGGCTTTTCGGTTTCGCCAAAGGTTTCAACCCAGATACGGAACATAGTGTCGTCTACAGTAATAACCTTATCATCTACTGCGTACTTGATGGTAACGGTATTTTCGCCGTCTTCAACAAGATACCAGAAATCAAGCACGGGTATAGATTCCCAACCGTCTGCACGGGACTGGCTGGTACCATTGTTAACACCGTCAACGTATGTGTAGGTATCCTTGTAGGATTCGTCGTCTTCAACAACAGTAGAAACTGCAACTTCGGAGAACATATTAAAGGTAGCTCCGCCGAGAGTGGATTCTGCCATAACAGCTTTAACTGTTACATAGGAAGCGGTAACTGCTTCGCCGAGGTCTGCTACATATGTGGCAATACCATTGGGATTGGGGGTAACTACGGTTTCATATTCTACGCCGTCAACTACGATAACTACGGAGCCGGGCAGAGGAACGAAGCCATTCACAAAATCAAGTGCGTAAACAGTTACGGTGTTAAATTCGGTTTCTTCAAATACTACGGTGAAGGAGTATTCAGCTTCAGCGGTAACGCTGTTTGCAATACCGAAAAGTTCGCCAACGCCGGATTCCCAGCTTACAATTTCGCCAACACCTGTCTTGCCATTGGTGAGAACGCTTATATCATCGCCGGAACCCCAAAGAGAAAGGGTTTCGGAAAGATCTGCGCCTGCTTCGGGTTTTTCTTCAACAGCTTCAACGGTAAAGCCTGCGTTTTCAAGAGCAACT
This sequence comes from Clostridia bacterium, assembly GCA_017399965.1. Classification (GTDB taxonomy): domain Bacteria; phylum Bacillota; class Clostridia; order Oscillospirales; family CAG-382; genus SFLA01. The sequence goes on from JAFQAP010000007.1 coordinate 8,972, forward strand.
GCGGTGCCGGTGTGAGTCTTAAGAGCGCCAACGTTGTAAAGAGTTACGATATCGCCAACATTGATAGCGTCCATAACCTCGTGACCTGCCTTGTTTGCGTTGTAAATAACAGCAAACTGACCTGCAGCGATGGTAAGATCGGTCTTAATGCCGTTAGGACCTTCAGCAGGCTCTCTGCCGAGAGTGAGGTAAACAGCCATTACGGTACCGTCTTCATCACAAATAGCAACCTTGCAGTAGTTAAGGTCTTTAACTGCGCCAAGATACTTATTAACGAGTGCGCCGAGAGTCATATCAGCTTCGGCATAAGCTACCATACTGTGTGCAGCGTGGATATAGCCGAGATATTCGATTTCTACTGCGCCTTCAGGGAGCTCTTCGGGAACTTCGGGTTCCGCAGGAAGAGCGCCGTAAACTTCGATTTCGTTAAGGAAAGCGAAAGTGCCGCCGAGTTTTACTTCGAATTTTACATACTGTGCGGAAACTGCAAGTTCTTCTGCCTTTGCCCAGTAAGCAACCTGGTTTGCATTGGAAACAGTAAGAGCGATTGCTTCGCTCCAGGTTTCGCCGTCTTCGGATACGTAGAGATTAGCGTATTCGGGAACAGCAACGCCTGCGCCGGTATCGTTAACGAGATTTACCTGAATAGCGGTAATATCATAAAGAGCGCCGAGATCGACAACTACGGTACCAATCTTATCAACGGTGTTTGCGCCTGTGAAAGCAAACCATCTGTTGTCATAGGTCATTGCGCCGTAAGCGTTACCATCGGTAAGCTTAGCGTTATAAGTACCATTTTCTTCGCCGGAAAGAGTGTAATCTTTATTAAGAGCTACGTTAACGGGAGCGTTGGGGTCTACCCAAAGTTCTGCGGTAGCATCTGCGGCAGTGGTCTTGTTTGCGAAATCAACGCCTTTGAAGAATACCACGTCGCCAACTGCGAGTTCGCTCATAAATGCAAGAGCGTATGCGCCGGAAGATTCGGGAGTATCGCCTGCGGAAGACCATGCCATCCATACAAATCCGTTTTCGGGAATTGTGAGGAAGGGAACGGTATCGCCGGAAGAAGGTCTGAGAGCCACAACTTCGTAGCCGCCTTCAACTGTTGCGGAAGGAGCGAATGCTGCGTGTATCCACCAGTAGTTGCCGCAGTTTGCGTAAACATCTGCATCGTCATAGATAAACGCGCCGGTTGCGCCGCCAACAGATTCCTTGTAAGATACAGGGTTCCAGTCGGTAACTACCTTGGAGGTAACGGGTTCTTCAACTGCGGTGCCGTATACTTCAACTTCGTTTACAAAGCCGAAAGTGCCCTGAGTTTCCATTTCAAACTTAACATACTGAGCTTTACCGGAAACAGTTACTTCTGCGATAAAGTTGGAAGCAGTTTCGAGAGCGGGAATTTCAGCCGCTGTTGCTTCGCTCCAGTTTTCGCCGTCTTCGGAAAGATATACATTGATAGCCTTGGGGCCGAGAATACCGGAGCCGCCCTTTGCATCATAGCAGTTTGCCTTAACAGAGGTAATGTCATAAAGACCTTCAAGGTCGATTATAACATAGCCCAAATGATCGGGAGCATTGATAATAGATGCGTCGGTTCCGTTGCAATAGAAGGTAAACCAGTTGCCGTCATAAGTAAGGTTTGCCTGTGCGGCACCGTCGGTAAGGGAAGCGGTGTACTGACCATAAGCTTTACCGCAACCGGAAATAGTGTAATCTTTTCCCAGAGCTACATTTGTTGCTTCTGCGGATGCAGGAATTACAAACGTTGCGAACAAGGAAAGCACCATGCAAAGTGTGAGTGCAAATGAAATACTTTTTTTGAATTTCATAATGACATCCTTTCTGAATTTGGAAAATTTTGATTTACAAGCAACCTCTTCGCCGCCCCGCGAAGAACAGTTTAAACAAAAACTCGGCATTGTATTTGTGAAAAGTGCACAAACGAAAGGCAAAAGAGCCAGCTTGTTTAGTTCCTAATTACCATTATACAAATTTTGAACAAATTGTCAATAGTTTATGGAAATTTTTAAACATAATATGAACAGGGGTTGAAAATACCGAAAAAGTGTGATAAAATATGATGTTATTAAAGATAGACTTTAAAAAAGGAAAGTTAGTTGTTATGGACATTAAAACCACTGTTTTTGAAGCGGTGAAGGACGCCCTTTTAAAAGCGGAAATGGCTGTGCCCGAGGAGCTGGAGGGTTATTTTGAAACCCCCTCAGACACCAAAAACGGCGATATTGCACTGCCCTGCTTCCGTCTTGCAAAAACGCTGCGCGCGGCGCCTCCCGTTATTGCGGCAAAGATAAAAGAAAATCTTACGCTCCCCGCGGGAATAGAAAAAGCGGAAGCGGTTGGCGGTTATCTTAATTTCTTTGCGGGAGCGGATATTTATTCCGCTATGCTTGAGGGGATCGGCAAAGATTTCGGCAAGACCGATATAGGCAAGGGAAAAAGACTGGTTATAGATTTTTCCTCCCCCAACATTGCAAAGAGATTTCATCTGGGACACCTGGGCACCACCGTTATCGGAAACGCGGTGCGGAATATATACAAATTCTGCGGTTACGATACTGTCGCCATTAACTATTTGGGCGACTGGGGCACACAGAACGGTAAGCAGATAGTTGCTTACAAAAAGTGGTCGAGCCGCGAACAGCTTGAAGCGGACGGAATCAAGGAGCTGGAGCGCATATACGTACTCTTCGGCAAGGAAGCGGAAAACGACCCTTCGCTGAACGACCAAGCCCGTGCCGCTTTCCGTGAATTGGAAAACGGAAACAAGGAATATCTTGAAATATGGCAGCTCTTCAAGGACATTTCCCTGCGGGAGTATTCCGAAACCTACAAGAGATTGGGCATTGAATTTGATGTATGGGACGGCGAAAGCCTTTATACCGACAAAATGCCTGCCATAGTAGAAGAATTGAGAGAGAAAGAGCTGTTAAAGATAGACGACGGCGCATCTATTGTAGACCTTTCCGAATGGAATATGCCTCCCGCGCTTATACTTAAAAGAGACGGCAGCACACTTTATCCCACCCGTGACATTGCGGCGGCGAATTACAGATATAATACCTATAATTTCGACGTATGCGCATACGTTACCAGCGCGGGACAGTCTTTGCACTTCGCCCAATGGTTTAAGGTAACCGAATTGATGGGCAAGGAATGGGCGAAGAATCTGGTGCATATTCCCTACGGCACCATGAGCTTCGGCGGTGAAAAGCTGGCAAGCCGTACCGGAAACATTATACTTCTTAACGACGTGTTTGACGAAGCTGTTGCCAAGGCAAAGGCGATCATCGAAGAAAAGAATGCGAATCTTACAGATAAAGACGGTGTTTCCGAGGCTGTGGGTATCGGTGCGGTAATATTCGGTGCTCTTTCCAACAGCCGTATAAAAGATACCGATTTCACCTGGGAGGGAGCGCTCTCCTTTGAAGGAAACACGGGACCTTACGTTCAGTACACATACGCGAGAGCCGCATCCGTACTCCGCAAGACCGAAGGGGACGAGGGCGAAGACGGCGCATACAGCCCCAACGAAGACGAAATCAACCTTATTAAACAGCTTTACGCATTCCCCGAGCGTGTAAAGGCGGCGTGCGCAGACAACGAGCCCTCTTACGTGGCACGTTTTATGCTGGACACCTGCTCTGCGTTTAATAAATTCTACCACAACTGTTCCATACTGCGTGAAAGCGGCGCGACACGCAAGTTCAGAATAAAGCTTACCGCCGCAACAAAACAAATTTTGGGCGACTGCCTTGATATTCTGGGTATGCGCCGTACAGAGGAGATTTAAGTTATGTCCGGACATTCTAAATGGAAAAATATAATGCACAAAAAGGAAAAGACCGATTCCGCCCGTGCAAAAGTGTTTACAAAAATAGGTAAAGAAATGACTATCGCCGTGCGCGAGGGCGGTCCCGACCCCACGTCCAACAGCAAGCTGAGAGATCTTATCCAAAAGGCAAAATCTCTTAACGTGCCCAACGATAATATTGACAGAGTTATTAAAAAGGCTTCCGGCGCGGATGCTGTTGAATACGAGGAAATGGTTTACGAAGGCTACGGTCCCGGCGGTGTTGCCGTTATTGTTGAAGCCGCTACCGATTCCCGTAACCGTACCGCCGCAGACGTGCGCCATTACTTTGATAAGTTCGGCGGAAATCTGGGCACCACGGGTTGCGTTTCCTTTATGTTCTCCTCCAAGGGTGTTATTTACATTCCCTCCGAGGGTCTGGACGAGGACAAGGCGATGGAAGACGCACTTGAATGCGGCGCAGAGGATTTCGTGCCCGAGGAAGAGATGTTTGAGGTTTATACCGACCCTGCAGACCTTCGATCCGTTGCCGACGCGCTTACCGAAAAGGGATATAAGTACGAAAGCGCAGAGGTAGAAAAGATTCCCGCAAACTATGTCACCCTCACCGACGAGGAGCATCTGGTAAAAATGCAAAGACTGTTGGATGCGTTGGATGACAATGATGACGTGACTCAGGTATACCACAACTGGGAATAATTTGATGCGCATTTAGCATTCGGCGCAGAACGAAACGCAAAAAAGAATAAATAAAGATGCATCGAAACCTCGTGGTTTGGGCGCATCAAATTATTCTTCCTTAAAAAATAATGAAGGAATCCGAAAACGGATTCCTTTTTATTTTGCGTTTCTATAAATTTTCGCGTCGCTCGCTGTAGATTACTACAGCTACCGCTAGCGAAAATTCATTCTGCATCCAAATGCTTCAATGCGCTCTTCGCTGATTTTACTACTGTGCGTTTGATACAATAGGAAGTTTTTGGTCTGCTGACCAAAAACTGCTTATCGTTCGTCTGCTTTAAGTGCTTCCAGCAAGTATTTTGTTGCAAACTGCACGCCTTTTTTAAAGCACTTCTTGCCGTATATTTCCGCAAAATGCTCTCTGTTGGAAATCAAAACCCCGAGCAGCATCTCTTGCTTCTCATTTAAGCCTGCTCGCAACATCTCCTCGTCCTGCTCCATCATATCTGTTACAAACACTTCTTCGTCGCTTGCCTGCGGATCTTTTTCAGACAAATACAAATCCCACAAATCATCAAGTATATTTTCCATATTGCCTCCGTATTGTTTGGTTTCTTTAAGTACACAATACATTTTAGCACCTTTTAAGGTGCGTGTCAAGCGCATCTTATAAAGTGCGTGCTATAATCGTGGGCGAGGGAGGCGAGAAGATGAACTTGTATCAAAGATTAAAAGATCTGCGCGAAGACCGCGATCTTTCTCAAAGCGATATAGCAAAACTTCTCGGCACCACCAGACAGCAGGTAAGCAAGTGGGAGACCGGCGTTCAGATGATGGGAGCCGATAAATACGTAAAGCTTGCTGAATTCTACAACGTTTCCGTAGATTACCTTTTGGGGCTTATTGATTATCCGAGAAAATTGAAATAAGAGCGGCTTATCTGTGCGTGATAAGCTGTTTTTTATTATTGTGGTATCTTGCTGACAGAAGTTTTGCGAGTTTTGAGAAATAATGTGTAAAATGAATTGACAAAATCAATTTAACGAGTTATACTGTATTACGAAAAAAGGTGTGCACACACCCGAATTGGTAACAGATGGGGCGTTTTATGGAAATTAAAAGAGATGTATATTTAAACAAACTAAAAAGAAAAGAAAACAACGGACTTATAAAGGTAATCACCGGTGTAAGAAGATGCGGAAAATCATTTTTGCTTTTTAATTTATTCCACAATTATTTGACACAAAAAGGTGTAGATGAAGACCACATAATAGAAATTGCGTTGGATGACCGCAGCAACAAGGATTTGCGCGATCCCGACAATATGCTTAAATATGTTAAAGGGAGAATTACCGACAAACAAACCTACTACATTATTTTAGACGAAATTCAAATGCTGAATGAATTTGAGGATGTGTTAAACAGCTTTTTACACATAAAAAACGCAGACGTATACGTTACAGGCAGTAATTCAAGATTTTTATCTTCCGATGTGATCACGGAGTTCAGAGGCAGAGGGGACGAGATCAGAGTTTATCCGTTAAGCTTTAAGGAATATTTTTCTGTTTATGAAGGAACTACCGATGAAGCATGGGATGATTATTTTAATTACGGCGGTTTACCTCTTACATTGATGTATGATATCCCGGAAGACAAAGCCAATTATCTCACTTCCCTTTTCAACAAGGTTTATTTATCTGATATTGTAGACAGACATAAAATAAGAAACCAAGATGAATTGGATGAATTGGTAAACATTTTATCTTCTGCTATGGGCTCGTATACTAACCCAACTAAACTTGCAAAAACATTTAAAAGTGTAAAAAACAAAGTTATCAGCGATAAAACTTTGAAAAAATATATTGATTACTTGCAGGACGCATTTTTAATAAGCAAAGCTGTGAGATTTGATATTAAGGGCAAAAGGTATATTAATTCTCCTGCAAAATATTATTTCGAAGACATCGGTCTCAGGAACGCTCGCCTTAATTTTCGGCAAACCGAAGAGAACCATATAATGGAAAATATTATTTATAACGAATTGCGGATCAGGGGCTACCATGTAGACGTTGGCATAGTAGAGGTTTTTGGGAAGAACAACGAACACAAAACCACCAAAAAGCAATTTGAAGTAGATTTTATTGCAACAAAAGGCAGTGAAAAATATTATATTCAATCAGCGTTTTCGATAAGCAACACCGACAAATTACAGCAAGAGCAAAACTCGTTGAAAAATATTAACGATTCTTTCAAGAAAATTATTGTGGTGCGCGACAACATTAAGGTCCGACGTAATGATTATGGTATTGTTACAATGGGCATTTGTAATTTTTTGTTGGATGAAAATAGTTTGAATATTTAAAAAATAGTTGACCTATAGCGGGTGTGCATCATATAATATAGGTAATCTTAATTACGGAAAAGGTAACACAATGAAAAAGAGTTTAGCTTTAGTTTTATGTATAATAATGCTTCTTCCTTTGCTTTTTGCCTGCAAGGAGGAAGTGACCGGCGGGGACGTACCTCAGCGAATATTTATAACCGACGGGAACGCGCTTTACAAGCGGCTTTATTCCCTTTACGTTTCCGATGCGGACAAAGACACCTTGGCAAAGGAAGCACAGAATATTTTGAGTTCCCTTAAAAACTTTGAATACGAAGGGACCCCTGCGGGAGGCGCGGGATTTGAGGGCAAGATATACACCGAGGGGGATTACACCGTAACCACCGACGACCAGTTTAAATCCGCCCTGAAAAGCGCCAAGGAAGGGGAGGTCATATTTATTCCCTCCGGCGTGACGATCGACCTTGCGGACCTTTCCGCCACCGAATCCTACACGGCGAAGATCCCCGAAGGAGTTATTATCGCTTCCGACAGAGGTGTAAACGAAGGGGGCGTACTTAAGTTTTCCCACCAATCCGGCACGCTTTTGGTGTGCAACAACAATGCTACGATAACGGGGCTTAATCTTTGCGGTGTGATACCCGTTTTCGGCAAGACGGACACAAACCGCGGTGACAACGGCATACGCCTGGACGGCACGGGAATAAATATTTCCAACTGCGAAATAGCTTCATTCAGCAAAAGCGGTATTACCGTTTTTCCCGATGCGGCAGCCACCGTTTCCCATTGCTTTATACACAACTGCGAAACAGGCTTGGCAGGCAGAGAAAAATCCCAAGTGACCCTTGAAAACAACTTGTTTTTTGCAAACGGCGTTCATTACAGCACCGATAAAAACGATTCCCCCGCCCTGCCCGAAGGAAACTGTATTGCCGCCGAAAAGCAGGCGGAACCGCCCTTGATAGAGCAGGCAGAACCGGATATCACAAGCGCTTTGTTCCCTGCCGACGTTTATGAAACCTGCGTTTTGCTTGAAAAAATAGCGGCAGGGCAAACGGAGCTTATTATTGATGCGCTTTCCGCCCACGCAGGAACCACAAATTATTATTACTACAAGGATAAGATTTCCCTTACCAAAGACGGCACGGTTTACGGAATTAAAGATTTTTCAAACCCTCTCGGCGGAGGAAAAGGATACGATAATATTATCACCGAAGGGGATTACACGGTAACCGACACGGCATCCCTTGTCAACGCACTCAAGACCGCAAAAAGCGGTGAAACGGTGTTTATACCAAGCGGTGTTAAGATAGGCATTACGGGGCTCACCCTTACGGTGCCCGAGGGAGTGACGCTGGCTTCCGACAGAGGCAGAGTGCTTGAGGACGGCACCGTTTCCGCCGGCGGAACTATATACGTGGCAACACGGCAGACGGAATGTCTGATACTAAGCCAAAATTCAACCTTTACGGGAATAACCCTTGCGGGTGCGGACACCGAAAGACATATGACCCACCTTAAACGCGGGCTTAACTCCGAAGGAACCTCTTACACCGATTACTATTATTCTCTTACCCTTTCCCGCGGGCTTGTGGTGCGGGGGGATAACGTGAATGTTTCCAACTGCGAGATAAGCGGATTTTCCGAAGCGGGCGTTTTGGTGGAAGGATATAAGGGCGTAAAGGTTTCCCACTGCTATATCCACCACAACCAGCGCAACGGCTTTGGATACGGTGTGACCTTATACCGTGAATCCGAAGTGGAAATTTACGGAAACCTGTTTAATTTCGACCGCCACGCCATAGCGGCGGACGGTTCTGCAGGCTCTTCTTATTACGCCCACGATAATATTCATATGGGCACGGCGATATACCACATTTTTGATGCCCACGGAGGTTCGGACAGAGGGGACGGAACAGACACCGCCTGCGACAAGGTGGAGATGTTAAACAACGTGTTCCTTTCCGATAAGCTTCCCTATAAAAAGAGAGGAACTCCCACGGAATATTCCCTGTTTAAGCACAATATCGTTATTTACCCCGAGGATGCTTACGAATACAGATTTTTATACGGCAACAACTTTATTATAGAAGACAATATATTCGGTATTGCGGATAAAGAAACGCCTGTTTACGATTTCGAGGGGGCGAAATCCTATCTTGTGGATATGAGCTCGGTAGAAAAATACGAGAGCGTGGAATATATTGATTCCGCTACCCAAAAGCTGCGCTACAAATACATTTTGGTTTTCGCTCCCGCGGAGGACGGAAAGTATTATATTAAAGAATACGGAAACAACCTTGATGACGGAAGTATACGCAACTGGAACGAAAAAGTATACGTTCCCGAAGGGGGATTTGTTATCGCCTTTACAGCAGACAGCGGTTCGGGATTGCGGCTTTACAACGCCGTTGTAGACCGTCACGGGGTAATATACAATACCACCCTCTGCCTTGACGGAGATTTTGTGGGCGAGTTTGACGGAGAACTGTTGAGAGTATATTCCGCAAACGCTCACTCCTAAAATTAATATATAAAAAGAGAACGAATCGGTAATGCCGAAACGTTCTCTTTTTATGTCAGACACTATATGTCGGTGAAGTTTTTGCTGACGCAAAAGTGAAGTTGTGCAATACACAGTGAAGTTTGCGCTTCGCCCAAGTGAAGTTAAGTTTGCCGCTTTGCCAATGGCAAAACTTCACTATCCGCAGGATAACTTCACTTACGAAGTAAACTTCACTTGCCCCTTGGGGCAAACTTAGTTTTCTACAGTTCCGTCGGACTGCACGTTAATAATTGCCGATGCTTCCAGCTTGGGAAGCGCCACGTCGTTGTAGGTTCCTCTGAAGGGGAAGGAAACGGAAACGGTGTAGGTGTGCGTATCATAGCTTAATTCCATTTCCTTTTCCACCGATGCAAGATGAGTGCGGGCGCGCTCCTTGCCGCCTTCTGCCTCTACTGCGGCGGTGGTAAAGGATACTTTTTCACCGTTTACGGTAAGATAACAATCGCTGTAACGGGCTCCTACTTTAATGGAATAGGAAATAAGATACACCTCCGCCGTATACAGCACCTTGCCGGGAGAAGTGGTTTCCAATGTCCAGATAACCTCTATATCCAAGCCACAGCCGTAATCCGAAAGAAAATGTCCGCTGGCGTTTACCTGCGCGGTTTCGTAATCCGTATCTGCGGGAAGAGAAATATCACCGCTTTGGTCGGGCTGTGAAGGGGTATCGGGCACGGATTCCTGCTCCGAGCTATCTCCGCCCACAGATTCCTGCGGGGGCACGGGTGTGCTTTCTGCAGGAGTAGACGAAACCTCATCTCCTCCGCAGGAGCAGAGAACAAGGGATAAAACAAGGCATAAAACTATAAATATCTTTTTCATAAATTAATCCTTACGATTCATATCAAGGTTGATAAAATATTCGGTGCCGTCAAACAAGCCAACCTGTGTGGGAGCGTAATCGAAGCCTTCTTTTTTATCGGGCCAGATGCTTACTGCGGCGTTTTTATCATTTGTCCAGTCCAAAGCGGTCTCACCCTGATAAATAGTAAGATCGTATGCGCGGAAGGATCTGAGACACACGCCCTTATCGGTGTTGCCGTAGGTAATATCCTTCCAGTTGTCGCTGGGGTTGCCGTTAACGTCCACCTTTGTGTTTTGAGGGTAATCAAGAGCTACGTTAAACAGGAAAGCGGTGTTGCTTCCGTCCTTCTTTGCGCCCTTGACCTCTACCTCTACGGAATCCTTAAAGTTGCTGTTAGCCGCTTCTATGGTGAGCAAGGCTTTTTCGTCCTCGATAAGCTTAAGTGTCATAACGTACGTATCGTTTTTGGGAAGCTTTTTGGAGGATTCGTACCACTTGGGGGTATCTTTGCCTACAGCTTCGTACATATTATAGAAGATATGCCAGCCGCCCGAGGTGCCGGACCAGCACAGACCCACGTCCACACAGTTTTGCCACCAAGAGCCGTCGTATACGTCGATACCCAAAAAGACGTAGCCGTTTAAGAACTTGCCGTCGTCCATAAGGGTTTTTATTTCCATACCCTCAAGGTCAAGGGTGGCGGATGCGCCGGAATAGCCCGTGTTTGAATATACGGCGAAGGCGGGACCGTCTACATCCCCCATTTTGCCGGTGTTTTCATAATCCAAAGAGGAAATTACCTTCTCTGCTTTTTCCATATAGTCGATAGATACCTCCTCGCTTTGCTCGCTCTGCTGACCGCTTATATCGTCTGCAGAGGAATTGTTCTGTGCTTCACCGCTGTCGCAGGCGGAAAAGCCAAGTATGAGTAACGCTAAAAGACATATTGAAACTATTTTCTTCATAGAAAATACTCCTTTTTAAGTATTTATTTAATTATACTATACTTATCGGCGAAAATCAAGGGGCGCAGGGAGTTGAAAATTTTAAAACATTATGGTAAAATAGAAATTGGTAATACTATACCACAGGAAAGGATGATATATAAATGAAGCTTAATTACAAACGCACCCTTTGCGTAGGCTTTGCATTTTTCCTTATAACCGCCTTCTGGCAGGCGTATGATACCATTATCCCCAAGATACTGACCGATAGGTTCGGTATGTCACAGACGGTTTCGGGAGTTATAATGGCTCTGGATAACGTGCTGGCTCTGTTTTTGCTTCCCATTTTCGGCGTAATATCCGATAAATGCAAGAGCAAGCTGGGCAAGCGCACCCCCTTTATTATTGCAGGTACACTTGCGGCGGTAATAACCTTCTCTGCCCTTTCTATTGTTGATGCTTCCCAACTTAAAAAGATAAACGCTGTTACCGATATTAACAGCGCGGAAGTGAGAGAGATACTTTACGATTACGAATATCCCGAAAAGATAGTATCCCCTTCCGGCGAGGAGTTCGTGCTTACGGAAAAGTTTGCGCGGGAAGACTTTGTAAATATGCCCGCCACGTATAAGGACGGCACCGTGACCGAAGGATATACCGATTATATGGTGCCCGCAAGGCAGGCGTATATCCGCTACGAAATAACCGAAAAAGACCCGTCCACCCTTATATTCTTTATAGGATTGCTTCTTGCGGTGCTTATATCTATGGCAACCTTCCGCACCCCCGCCGTTGCCCTGATGCCCGACGTTACCCCCAAGCCTCTGCGCTCCAAGGGTAATGCTGTTATAAACCTTATGGGTACTATCGGCGGCTCCTGCATACTGGGACTGGGTATAGTTATGGGTACGGGCAAGACCGAAAACACCTTTATGAATTACACGGGATATTTCCTTGCGGTTGCGGGGCTTATGCTCCTGTGTCTCGGCTTGTTTGTGCTCACCGTAAAGGAAAACAAGTTTGTTAAGGATATGGAAGACGTATCCAAAAAATACGGTATCGACGAAAGCGAACAAGAAACCGGCGGAAACAAAAAGCTTTCAAAAGGTGAAAGAAGATCCTTCCTTCTTTTGCTTGCATCCGTTATTTTCTGGTATTTCGGCTACAACGCAGTTATAAGCAAATATTCCGTTTATGCGGGAAACGTGCTTGATCTGGATTACAACAGCACTCTCCTTGTGGCAAATATTGCCGCACTTATTGCGTTTATCCCCGTTGGTATTATATCCACCAAGCTGGGCAGAAAGAAAATGGTAATTGCAGGCGTGGTTATGCTGGGTGGCGCATTCCTCGTAGCAGCGTTTATGACAAGCGGCACTCCCGCCGCCGTAATGATGGCAATATTCGCGCTTGCCGGTATCGGCTGGGCGACAATAAACGTAAACTCCTTCCCTATGGTGGTTGAACTTGCCAAGGGCGGAAACGTGGGCAAATACACGGGATTTTATTACACCGCTTCTATGGCGGCGCAAACACTTACTCCCGTTGCAAGCGGTTTCTTTATGGATAACTTCGGTATGCGTACTCTGTTCCCCTATGCCACCGTGTTTGTGGGTCTGGCGCTTATCACAATGCTTCTCGTCCGCCACGGCGATGCGATTCCCGTAAAGGCGCAATCTGCTGTTGACTATATTCCCGACGCAGACTGATGCGTGAACTATGAACGATAAGCCACCCCACAAAACCTTCGGTTTTGCGGGGAACCCCGGCAACTATAGTAAAAAATCCGCCTGCGGGCGGATTTTTATTATCGGGGTCCCCGAGAAGCCGTTAGGCTTCTTGGGGTGATTTTAATATTGCATTTATTATTTCTTCTGCAAGGATATTGCAAAACTCTTCCCGCCACTTTGGCGAATTTAACTTTTGGGCGGCTTGCTCGTTGGAGGCGTATCCCGTTTCCACCAAAAGGGAGGGATATGAGCCGTATTTTGTTACAATATATGCGTCCTTGTAATCAAGTGCCGCCGTTTTGGTTGCGTTATCCAGCCGTGCAGAGAGCGTTTCGCACAGTCCGCTTAAAAGGGCGGTATGTGGATTTTTATTACAATAATACAGTTCGTATCTGTCAACGCTCGGGTCGGTAAAGCTGTTAACGTGGACGGAAACGAAAAAGTCTATCTCGGTGTCTTTGCTGAGCGCAAGCACGTATATACCCCGCTCATAAGCGGAAAACACGCCGTCTTCGGTTACAAGGTCTTCGCGGTAATCAATGCCGTTTTCGGCGCAAAGGTTTATTATCTCTTGCTCCGAGGGGTATTTTTCGCCGTCGTGAGTAAGTACGACCTCGGCACCCCGTTCTATTAGCGCATTTTTAAGAAGCATAACCATATCTATGGTTACGTCTGCTTCGGTCCCAACCATATATTCGCTTGAACAGCCCGGATCGCCGAACCCGTGCCCTGCATCAAGCACGATAACCGTGCGCCCGTCTGTGGAAAGAGGCGGAATACTTAACTCCGCTTCGCTTTCTTCGCTTCCGCCGCAGCCCCACAAAAGACACGCCAACAGCGCAAGCAAAACGATAAATGCCTTTTTCATACCTTCACTCCCCTTCCCGTGGCGTATTATAATATATCATATCGAAAAATGGATGTAAATATGTTTTTTACGGATAAATTGTAAAAACTTTTAATTAAAAGAATAGCATTCTATTGCTTTTTTGCTGTTGCATATTGTATAATAAATTATAAGTTAAACAAAAGCGAGGTTAATAATATGCTTTACAACACTTTTAAAGACAAAAAGCTTTCCGCTTTGGGTTTGGGAACTATGCGGTTTCCCGTTGTCGGCGATGATTACGCCAATATAGATATTGAAAAAACAAGAGAGATCTTTGATTACGCTTTTTCAAACGGGATTAATTATTTCGATACCGCTTTCGGCTACCACAACGGAAACAGCGAGATAGTCTGCGGGCAGATGCTTAAAAATTACCCCCGCGACAGCTTTTATCTGGCATCCAAATTCCCCGGATTCAGCGAAGAAAACGTTATTAACCACGAAGAAATATTTGAAAAGCAGCTAAAAAAATGCGGTGTGGAATATTTTGATTTTTACCTTTTCCACAACCTTTTCTCCCGCAACGCAGGCTGGTATATGGACGATGAAAAGTACGGACTTTACACCTATCTGTGCAAGCAGAGAGATGCGGGCAGAATAAAGCATCTTGGCGTTTCCTGCCACTGCGACCTGGAAACCCTGCGGGCTTTCCTTGATAAATACGGAAAAGACATTGAATTTGTGCAGATACAGCTTAACTGGCTGGACTGGACCCTGCAGGACGCAAAGGCAAAGGTAGAACTACTTAACGAGCGCAACATTCCCATTTGGGTAATGGAGCCTGTCCGCGGCGGAAAGCTGGCATCCCTTGCCCCCGCTGACGAAGAATCTCTTAAAGCGCTCCGTCCCGACGAGGGCATTCCCGCTTGGGCGTTCAGATATCTGCAAAGCATAAAGGGCGTGACCATGGTGCTTTCCGGCATGTCCAATATGCAGCAGATAACCGATAATATAAATACCTTCTCCGAATATAAGCCTTTAAGCGAACAAGAAAAGGCAGCGCTGGCAAAGATCGCGGAGGGAATGTTGAATTCTGTTCCCTGCACCGCCTGCCGCTACTGCACCGAGGGTTGCCCCGCGGGACTTGATATTCCCGATCTGATAAAGGCTTACAACCGCAAGGAATTTGAAGGGCTTGGAAGAGTGAAGAAGCTGGAAGAGGACAAAAAGCCCTCTGCCTGCATCGGCTGCCGCGCCTGCGAAGCGGTCTGCCCCCAGAACATAAAGATTGCCGATATAATGTCCGAAATGTCAGAGCTTATCAAAGAAAAAGAAGAATAAATCCCCAAAAAAATGTTTTCCGGTTGCGTTTGCAGAAGACGCGGCGTTTCACTGAAAACGATTTTTCGGGGACCCCGAAAAAAGCAAAAGCCTCCGATTACTCGGAGGTTTTTTTGTTGTTTCTCTTCTTTTTAACAAGCACTATTATAAGCACCACTATGGCGGCGTTTACCAAAAGTGCACCAAAGCACACAACAACAGCGCAGACAATAATAATCAGCGTTGCAGGTGCAAAAGAGGATGCTTCCTCTTCCGTATCCGGATACACGGGAAGGGGAACTTCGATAATAATATCTTCTTCGCTTTCTTCGGGAACAAGTACAGGTATCGTACTGTAATAATGCCAACCGCATTGGCAGTAGTACTTTCCTTGTCCTTCCGATTCATAAGTAGGAGGAGTTATTATCTCTATTGAATAGCTGTGATATTCTTTTTCGCTGCTTTTTCCGCAATCCAAGCAATAGCTCCAATGAAATTGGCTGTCCATATTATAATCCTCGGAATAGCGGTGGGCCTGTGTAGCCTGTTCCCAGACATCGGAATCATATACGTAGCTTATCGTATCTCCCAACACGGTGGTTATTCCGGAAATATCGGTAGCGATACAAGGCACTTGCTGAAGCGCCCTTCCGTCCAAGACCAAGCTTTCTATTCCCCAAGGAAGCTCTGCTTCCCCTTCTTTTGCAAGCAATTTTATAACTTGGGCAGATTCAACCGTTACCGTTTCTAAGACATTGCAAGAGTCAAACGAATCCATACAAAAAGTGGTGACGGATTCGGGAATAACGACGTTTTTCAAAGCGCAAGCCTCGAATGCCTTTTGACCGATAGTGGTTACTTGGTTACCGATATACGCCTGTTTAAGTCTGAAGCACCGATTAAAGGCGTAATCGCCAATAACCTCAACCCCATCGCTGATAGTAACGCTATTTAACATTTCACAGTTAGCAAAAGCAAAGAAGTCTATTATCTTTACATTACCGGGAATTACCACCGATTCCAACATATTACAGCTGCGAAATGCTTCCCCGCGTATTTCAGTGACACCGCTGCCGATTTCCACCGTCATAAGTCTGAAGCAGCCATCGAATGCACGATTACCAATAATAGTAACACTATCGGGAATGACAACGCTTCTTACGATGGAGTTTTCAAAAGCAGAAGCGGCTATGGTGGTGAGTCCATCCGGCAAAACAATGTTTTCAATTGTTAAGCCGTCCCACGGGAAGCCTATAAAATACTCTGTCATTTCGCCGTAGCCGTCTATATAGAGAGTTTTCGTTGCGGAATCGTAATTCCAAGTAAGATTTTCGCCGCAAGCGCCGCTTGTTTCCCCTGCCGCATCTGCGTTTACGGCGCAGAAGGCGAAGACGGCGACAAGGACTGCCAGACAAACGACCGTATATTTTATAGTGTTACTGATTTTGCACATCTTTTCGTTTCGCCCCTCTTTTCTTAACCGATATTACAATTCCCGCCGCGACAGCCGCCGCCAAAACCACCAAAACCAATACGGTTATTACGGGGCTGATCTTCAGAATGGGCAAGACGACGGTGGTGGCATAACCGCATTCGCAGATATCCTGCTTCAAGCCTCGTCTGAAGGGGGTGGAAAACCTTACGATCTTATCATCCACGTACTCGTGCCGATCATCGTTGGATTCGTATCCGCACACCGAGCACACGTCGAAATGACCGTATTCATCGAAGGATTGCTCAAGAGTATGGGAAAAAGGAAATTCTTTGCCGTCCTGCAGGTTGTATTCGTAATAGGAAACGCCGCGTTTTATATACACGTTGGCAACGCTTTTGCTCATGTTTATGCAGGAAATACCTTCGGTCTTATCGCAGGCGAAGTATACGTATTTCAGGGCTTTGTATTCCGTTATATCCCATTCCTTTACCATTTCCGCTATTGCGGAAGCGGAATTAACGTACAAAGTTTCGATACTCCAGCCGTACTTATCATACACGAACCGCTCCACGCTTTCGGGAACCGTAAGGGATTTAAGCTTAGTGCACCCATCGAATGCGGAGCCGATAAGCTTTTTCAGACCGTCATTGAGGGTTACCACGGATAATCTCGTGCAATCGGAAAAAGCACCGCCGTACAAGGTCTGAACGTTTTTCCCGAAAGTAACGCTTATGAGATCCGTACATTCGGAAAAAGCGTATCCGCCGATTTCTATCAAGGAATCCGGCAAGACCAGCTTTTCAAAATCGCAACCTTTGAATGCATTAATACCGATCTTTTCTACACTGCTTCCGAAGTCAACCTCGGAAAGCAAGCTGCATTCCCAAAACGCACTTTCGAGTATTTCGGTTACGGTATCGGGAATAGTTATACTTTGCAGGCGGGAACATCCGTTAAAGCAACTATTGGGTATCTTTTCAATACCGCTGCCGATACGTACCGATTCCAGATTTTTACAACTGCTAAACGCGCCGTTTCCAAGCTTTATAACCGTATCGGGAATATCCACGCTTTGAAGGGCGGTGCGAGCAAAGGCATGGGCGCCGATATGCTCCAGATTTCTGCTTAAACGCAGGTTTTTTAAGGCAGTACCCGCAAAAGCACTGTGGCCGATATGCGTAACACCATCGGGTATATAGATATCGTCTATAGGCATATTTTCAAAAGCGTAATCAGGAATATAGGTAAGGTCAACGGTGAAAACAAGGCTCGTTACCTCTTCGGCGTACACAGACCAAGGGTATTCACCCCTATCGTAATCCGCAATAGCGCCGGAGCCGTAGATAACAAGGCTGTTATCCTCGGGATTATAGGTCCAATTCAAGGTTTCCCCGCAAGTGCCGCTTGTTTCTTCCGCCGCGTCTGCATTAAGGGCGCAGAAGGCGAAGGCGGCGACGAGGATCGCCAGCACAACGGAATAAATTATAATACGTTTAGCTTTCATTATTCTCCCCCCGGAGTTTCTTTTTTCTTCTTACCAGCTCTACTCCCAGCAATATTACAGCATAGGCCGCGGCATACATAGGTGCCATTACCCATATGGTGAGGGGCGTACCTTCGAGCAGGGGCTCGGCGATATGAAACGCATCGCTCATATCAAAGGTCTGCATCAGAAACGCGCCCACGGTTACGTATGCGGTAAAGCCGAAAAGGGTGTAATACCATTTTTTATAGGTAATATTTATCTGCCCGAACATTAAAAGGGCAACCGCAAGGGTGGCAGAAAAGCTGTGGTGCAAAAGACCGGAAATTGTGGGAAGGTAAAACAAGGTAGGTCCCTGCCCCACAAAAGTTGCATATATTACCGTTGAAACACCGCCGAAAAGTGCAAGCAGCCACAGCGCATGAATTGCACCGTTGTTTTTCTTGCCGAAAAGTACGGCGAGAGAAAACGCAAGGCTTGTCATACCGCAAATACTATCGGGAATGATACAGTACCAGCGGATATCATCGTATCTGAACACCTGGGATAATCTGTTTAGCATAATAAAAACAAACAGCAACACAGCCAGCGTTTTTAATACAATTCTTTTGGTCTTTTCTGTTTTTGCAAATATTTTTGTTAAGAGCAATCCGCCCCCACATACAAGGGCGGATATTATTATATAGAGTATGTGTTCTGTTCCAAATAGTTGAGGATTCATATTTTTAACCTAATTTTGCGGCGATAAGGTCCGCAAGGTCGGTTTCCTCCCACTTAACGCCAAGGTCTTCTCTGCCGAAGTGGCCGTAAGAAGAAAGGGCGGTATACTGGGGACGGCGGAGCATAAGACGCTCTATAATAGCGGCGGGACGGAGGTCTACCAGCTCTTTGAGCAGGTCTGCTATAACCTCGTCGCTAACCTTGCCGGTGCCGAAGGTATCTACCAGAACGGACAGAGGCTTTGCCACGCCGATAGCGTACGCAAGCTGTATCTCGCAGCGCTTTGCAATACCGGAGGCAACCACGTTCTTTGCAAGATAACGGCACATATATGCCGCAGAACGGTCTACCTTTGTGGGGTCCTTGCCGGAGAATGCGCCGCCGCCGTGGCGTGCGTAGCCGCCGTAGGTATCTACGATTATCTTTCTGCCGGTGAGACCGCTGTCCCCGTGAGGTCCGCCTACAACAAAGCGTCCCGTGGGGTTGATGTATATTTTGGTGTTTTCATCAAGCAAATTTTCGGGGATAATTGCGCGGATAACCTGTTTTTCGAGAAGAACGCGCAAGAAATCCAGGTCGGTATCCTCGGAATGCTGGGTGGAAACCACAACGGAATCCACACGCACGGGGACATCGTCCTCGTACTGAACGGTTACCTGAGTCTTTCCGTCGGGGTAAAGCCCTTTAATAATTCCCTGCTTTCTTACCTCGGTAAGGCGGTATGCAAGGCGGTGGGCAAGGTATATGGGAAGGGGCATCAGATTTTCGGTTTCATCGCATGCGTAGCCGAACATCATACCCTGATCCCCTGCGCCGGTATCGTATTCGCTGTCGTCTTCCCCGGTCTTGGATTCAAGGGATCTGTCTACACCCATAGCAATATCGGGAGACTGCTTATCCAAAGCGGTGAGCACCGAGCAGGTGTCGCAATCGAAGCCCATTTTCGCTCTGTCAAAGCCGATCTCTCTTACAGCATTGCGGGCGATGGCGGGAATGTCTATCTGTGCGGTGGTGGTAATTTCGCCCATTACAAGAATAAGACCTGTGGTGCAGGCAGTCTCGCAAGCTACGCGGGCAGCGGGATCCTGCGCCAGGATAGCGTCAAGCACGCTATCGGAAATGCGGTCGCACACTTTATCGGGATGTCCCTCGGTTACGGATTCGCTGGAAAAATATTTTACCATAATTTTTTAATTCCTTCCTTTTTTTATCCCAAATTTTTCACAACAATAAAAACGCCTCACGAGAAGGCGTTTTGAAAAATTTACAGTCTTCTCATCTTCGAAATTTCTTTCACTGATTTAACACCTTGCAGTCACTGCAGGTTGTCGGGCTTCGCAGGGCAGTTCCCTCCACCACTCTTGATGATGCGTTATTTGTTTTTAGCGGAGATATAATACCATAAAATCCGCGGTTTGTCAAGGTTTATTTGAACTTTTTAAATATGGGAGATAACGGTTTATATATTAACAATGCTATGATTACGGACAGCATATATTTTACAAAGGTAAAGGGCAGATTGAAAACAAGCAACACCTCTGCAAGACCGAAGTTTGTGCCGAAGATGACGTTATACATATCCAGCATGGGCTGGGCCTGACCGCCGAAGTAAAGACCTATATAAAAAGGATAGGTTATAAACATATTCACGGGGAAGGAAATAACAGCTCCCGCCAGAGCGCCTGCTGCGCCTCCCAAAAAAGCGCCGAGTTTTTTGTGGAAAAATTTATAAATAAGCCCTGCAGGGACAACAAAAGCCACGCCCATAAGCGCGTTGGCTAATTCTCCGATACCGCCCGTTGAACCGTATGCAAGATGCACCGTGTTTTTAACCACGCAGACAAGCCCGCCCCACAAAGGACCTGCGGAAAAGGCTGTAAGGAGCGCAGGAAGATCGGAAAGGTCTAATTTTACAAATTCAGGAATAATAAAGGGCAAAGAGATCTCAAAAAACGGAAGCTGTAAAACCACCGATATTGCCGCCATTATTCCGCAAAGAGTGAGTGAAAGTAAGTATTTTTTGTTTTTCATGTAAACAACCTCAAAAAAGAAAAACCCCGATAGAAAAATATCGGGGTGTTTTAAGTAAAAACAACGCCCCCAGAAAGTCTGGGGGCGCATATTTTTGCATTTTTGCCTCTCGTATCCGGACTCTAACCGTCGGTATGGGAATTCCACCCATTCATGCCTTTCGGCTCGCGGACTTTACCGCCGGTAGGGAATTACACCCTGCCCCGAAGCTTAAATATATTAAGTTATATTAACTTATGCAAGGATTTCAGCAACAACGCCGGAACCAACGGTTCTGCCGCCTTCGCGGATAGCGAAACGGAGACCCTTTTCGATAGCGATGGAAGAAATGAGCTCAACGGTCATATCTACGTGGTCGCCGGGACGGCACATTTCGGTGCCTTCGGGAAGGGTGATAACGCCGGTAACGTCGGTAGTTCTGAAATAGAACTGAGGACGATAGTTGGAGAAGAAGGGCTTATGACGGCCGCCTTCTTTTTCGGTAAGAACGTAAACCTGGCCTACGAACTTGGTGTGAGGATTGATAGTGCCGGGCTTAGCAAGAACCTGACCACGCTCGATCTCGTCCTTAGCGATACCACGGAGAAGAACACCGATGTTATCGCCTGCTTCAGCGGAATCAAGAAGCTTACGGAACATTTCGATACCGGTAACAACGGTCTTTCTTGCCTTTTCAGCGAGACCAACGATTTCGATTTCGTCAGAAAGCTTAACAGTACCACGCTCTACTCTACCGGTAGCAACCGTTCCACGGCCGGTGATGGAGAATACGTCCTCAACGGGCATAAGGAAGGGAAGGTCGGAAAGACGGTCGGGAGTGGGGATATATGCGTCAACTTCGTTCATAAGCTCAACGATAGGAGCGTATTCGGGAGCGGAAGGATCCTTGTTTTCGGAAAGGAGAGCTTCTCTTGCAGAACCCTTAACGATGGGAATATCATCGCCGGGGAAGTCATACTCGGAAAGAAGTTCACGAACTTCCATTTCTACGATCTCTACGAGTTCTTCGTCGTCTACGAGGTCGCACTTGTTAAGGAATACTACCATTGCGGGAACGCCAACCTGACGAGCGAGCAGGATGTGCTCACGAGTCTGCTGCATAGGACCATCGGTAGCAGCAACAACGAGGATAGCGCCGTCCATC